>JAJZPG010000008.1:0-51871 GCA_021811235.1 Pseudomonadota bacterium
TTATGCGCAGATCAAGGCGGTGGCGTTGATCGGGTGAGGGTGGTGCAGGGGCGAATGCGGGGGGTGCAGTTGCTTCAGGCCTGAACTGCAGGGCGGAGATGGAAACGTGAGCGACTGTTGATCGGCCATTGCTGCCGTTGGCTTTCACTCAACTGAACGGCGGGTGTTGCACCGGTTGCTGACGTTGCAGCCTTGGCTGCGTGAATGGCCGCTTTTACCAACTGTGGGGGCAGCATCCGACCCTAAGCCGACGTTAAAGAGCAGGGCTTCTATTGGTGGTTTAAGGAGTCGCGAAGTTACGAAACAGTTGAGCGAAGATAGGGAATCTTCGTTAGACCAATAACTATCGCATACGAAAGTGCCAGCACCATTATTGGGAATAATACCTCCCAGGCAGGATGAATTACTGAACTCCTTGCGAAGCCGATAGCACCAAGGACTGGTGTGTGGACTAGATAGACACCAAGTGAATGCTTGCCGATCTTTGGAGCGATGGTGCCTCCCCCAAAGCCAGGATATTGAAGGGCAAAAAGAAAGACAGCAGTTGCAAACAGGACAGTGCTAAACAAATACGGTCTCTCTTGGAAAGGAACTCCAGCGAAATACGACAACGCCGAAGACTCAATAAAGACCAAAAGAATAGAGGTGACTAAGACTATTGAACTTGATCGTACCGAAACATCATGTACCGCTACGAAGTGACCAATCGACAGAAATAGAAACGCGATAAATGGCCCTCGTTGCTCAAGCGGCAAGTGTAGCCCTATCCCGAGAGGTGTGCCTGCATAAAAAGATGTGATTAGTGAAAAGAAATAACCACAGAAGCCAATGACAAGAAGCGTTCCCGGGCGCACCGACAGCTTGATGCAAAGCGTCAAAATACTAATTGAAGTGATTAAGGATATTAGGAACCACAGTGGTATTGCTGTTCCGCGAAACCAAAAAAGCTCTGGTCGTTTTACCGCGAATGAAGGGTGGCATTTAGATTCCAGAGCAAAGGGGAAAAACTCCTAGCCTGAAATATTTCCTTGAGCCACGCCCCCCCAAACATTCCGTCGATGACTATCCACATTACAAGAAGTACGGAAAGCCTTTTGACATAGAGCCACCATCTGCTGAGGGGGCCTTCTTTATTAATGCCATTTGAAAAGAAATAGCCTGCTGCAATGAAGAAGAACGGCACGGCGAAGGAAGAAATTTGTTGGATGAATTGACCTAGGTAATACCAGTCGTTCTTTATGGCTTGGATGGCAAGAAAAGGCTCCGTGTGAATTATTACGACTGCCAGTATCGCTAGGCCTTTAAGAGTGTCGATTGATTGTGTTCGCATATTTCAGTTGTTCTGAACGACAAATATCATTCCGTATGGGGGCCTCTGGCCGACGGCGGCGGCAAGGTCAGCGCAGTGCCGCGTCCGCTGCATGGCGGCGCGCTGATCGCTAAGACCATTATCGGCTTCGCAAGGTTGCCGACCAGCCGCTGGCGCCTGGAGCCGGCACGTATCAACGGCCTGCCCGGCTGTCTGGTCTTCGACGACGAGACCAGCCAGCTGGTCCAAACCATCGCGCTAGCGCCCTCAACTACCGAGCCGGGCCGCATCAGCGCGCTCTACATACAGCGCAATCCCGACAAATTACAGGGCGTGCTGTCTGCGCTGGGCATCGGTTCCGCCGGCTGAAGAAAAAAACAGGCAGGTACGGTGTAAACGGACGGACGATGCTCTCTTGGCGACAATGGGCCCGAGGAGTCGCCATCGTGAACTCGGTCGTTTGATTAGCGCCTGGATGATCCCGATGGTAGCGGTCTGAAATTACACCGAGCCTGCGATGCGCTCACGCAGCCATTGATGCGCGGGATCGCGATGGACGCGTTCATGCCAGAGCATGGATATTTCGTATCCCGGCACCTCGACCGGTGGCTCGACGATTTGTAGAGCTCGGTCGTTGCACGCCAGCCGAGACGGTAGCATCGCCACGAGATCGGTGCTTGCCAAGGCCGACCTCAGGAAAACGAAGTTCTGCACGGAAAGCACCACCCGCCGCGTCAAGCCCAGTGCCGAGAGCACTTCGTCCGTGACGCCCTGAAACCCGCCGCCTTCAGGCGACATGATCACGTGATCGAGATTGCAGAATTGCGAAAGCGTCGGTCGTCTTTTCAGGCGCGGATGACCAGCACGGCCGGCCAGGACGAACCGCTCCGTGAAAAGTACACGCTGGTGCAAGCCGGGCGGAGCCCCTTCGGTTTTATGAAAGGCAAGATCGATCTCCCCCTGTTCCGCGTGCCTGGCAATGTGCGAGGGGCTTATCTGAAGGATTGCCAGCCGGGTACCTGGCGCCGCCGAACGCAAAACACTCAACGCCTGCAGCAGGATGCACGAGTCGGTGTAGCCAGCCGCGGCGATGCGCCAGGTATGCGTGGCTTTGGCAGGATCAAAGGGGTCGGCAGGCGACACCGCGCGCGCAAGCGCATCCAGTGCTTGCCGCAGCGGTTCGCGCAGCGCCTCGCCCCTTGCGGTAGGCCGCATTCCTCGCGGCCCGGGCAGCAATAGCGGGTCTCCAAAGATATTCCTCAACTTGGACAGATGGACGCTGACCGACGGTTGAGCGAGGTTCAGGCGTTCCGCTGCGCGGGTCACATTGTGCTCTTTGAGCAAGACATCGAGCGTCAGCAGCAGATTCAGATCCAGCCTTTTAAGATTATTCATGGCAATACCTGGGATATTGGAAATTCATTTCCAATATACCGGATGAAGACTTATCGTGCGCTGCATCCAATGTAGTCATACCTGCCTTGGATACCGGCGGCGATTGCGTCCTGGCGATCTACAACTTGCTCTAGTTGAGCAAGTTGTTCATGTCAATCCAGGGGTTGTCACAAAAGTGCCTCGGTTGACGTCTTGATCGTGGAGTGTTTCACACAACTGACAGGAGTGCAGACCATGCAAGCAAGAATCAATCATCAACAAGCTGCCCCGGCGTGCAGCAGGCCATGCCCAAGCGTTGGGATACGTCTCAATGCACAACGCGAAGGAGCGGTTCAGTGAACAACATGATTCGATCGGGCGTGCTGCTCGCTGCCTTGGTAGGCATCGGCGGTGCGATGGCCGCCTGGAAGTTCGACGCGGACTCTCAGGTCTCTGCCGCACAACCTGAACAGGCGGTAGTGGTTTCTGCCGCCACCGCGGTGGCGCGCGAATACCGCACTGTCACCAACGTCATCGGCACGGTGCTCGCGCTGCGCTCTGTGACCCTGCGCAACGAACTGCCCGGCACAGTGCGTCAGGTGAACCTGCAGCCCGGTGCCGTCGTCGAGGCGGGCACCGTGCTGGTGGCGCTGGATGTGTCGGTGGAGCAGGCGGACCTGAAGGCGCAGGAGGCGCAGCTCGGCCTGGCCGAGGCCACGCTCAGGCGTCTGGAGCGGCTGCGCGGCTTCGACGCCATCTCCGAGATCGACCTTGACAAGGCACGCGCCGAGCGCGACGTGGCCGAGGCGCAGGTCGCGCGCACGCAGGCGCTGATCGCTCGCAAGATAATCCGCGTGCCGTTCCGCGCACGCGTGGGCCTAGCCGATCTACACGTAGGCCAGTACCTGAACGAAGGCACGGAGATAACCACGCTGCAGAGTGTGGACGACGCGCTGCATGTCGACTTTGCTGTGCCACAGGGCGTAGCTGCGGCACTGAAGCCGGGCGACCGGGTGGGCGTCTTCTCGGACAGCAGCAACAGCGCGACAGCGGGTCCCATCCAGGCACGCGTCGTAGCCGTCGATGCCCGGGTTGACCCGGCCACGCGCAATAGCATGGTCCGCGCCCGCATCCAGCTTGGCCATGACACAGCCGCCATGAGGCCATTACCGGCGCCGGGCTCTTCTGTGCGCGTGAGTTTGGGCATAGGCGAGCCAGCGCCGGCCGTGGCGATTCCTGCCACTGCGCTGCGCAGGGGGCCGTCGGGCGATCACGTCTACGTGATCGCCACTGGCGGCGACAAACAACGGCGCGCGCAGCAGCGCCCTGTCAAGGTGGGCGCGATGCTGGGCGATGAAGTTCTGGTGACCGGCCGCCTCGCGGCGGGTGAACTGGTCGCCACGTCAGGCTCGTTCAAGCTTCGCGACGCGGCTCTGGTGGCGGTAATGAACGCCGGCACCACGCGCACCTCGTCCGCCAGGGCGAATACCGCAACCGGCGGCTGAAGGAGAAACCAATGCGTTCTTCCATCACCGATCTCTTCATCCGCCACCCGGTGCTCGCCGTGGTGGTGAATATGATTATCGTGCTGGTCGGCTGGCGCGCTTTGTCAGCGCTGCCGGTGCAGCAGTATCCCAGCCTCGAGAGTTCGTCCATCGTCATCACTACGGTCTACACCGGCGCCAGTGCCGAGACCGTGCGCGGTTTTCTCACCACGCCGATTGAGCGCGCGGTATCGGCCATCGGGGGGGTTGACCATGTGGATTCGAGTAGCCGTGCCGGCGTGAGCACCGTCAATGTGCACCTCAAGCTCAACCACAGCTCCACGGCGGCACTGGCGGAAGTGACGGCCCGGCTGCAGCAGGTGCGCTCCGAGTTGCCGGGCGAGGCCGAGCCGCCGGAAGTGGAGGTGCAGCGGGCTGATCGGCCCTACGGCACCTTCTACCTGAGCTTTGCCTCCAAGGAGCGCAGCGTCTCAGCCATCACCGATTATCTGGCGCGCAATGTGCAGCCGCGGCTGGCCACCATCGAAGGAGTGCAGCGCGTCACCAACCACGAGGGCGGCCGCAACCTCGCGATGCGGGTGTGGATCGACCCCGATCGGCTTGCCGCGCTGAACCTCACGCCCGGAGACGTGCAGGCCGCGCTGCAGCGCAATAACTACCTCGCCGCGGTGGGGCAGACACGCAACGACAAGGTGCAGGTGAACGTACTGGCCAATACCGACCTCCGGTCGGTTGAGGAATTCCGCCAACTCATCGTCGCCGAGCGGCATGGCGCGGTAGTACGCCTGGCCGACGTTGCTCGTGTTGAATTGGGCGCCGAGGAGGCGCAGCTGGCCGCCAAATACAATGACCAGGAGGCGGTTTACCTCGGCATTTGGCCGGTTCCCGGAGCCAATGAGCTGGAGGTGGCTTCGGGCTTACGCGCCAAGATGGAAGAGATCGCACCTACGCTGCCCAAGGACATCGAGATGCGCCTGGTGTGGGACGGCACGATGTTCATGCGCGATGCGCTCAAGGAGATCAGCAAGACGCTGGCCGAGACAGTCGCCATCGTCGCGGTGGTGGTGTTTCTCTTCCTCGGCTCGGCGCGCACGGCGCTGGTGCCACTGGTGGCGATGCCGGTCTCGCTGATCGGCGCCGGTGCGGTGATGTATGCCCTCGGCTTCAGCCTGAACCTGCTCACCATCCTTGCCATCGTGCTCTCGGTTGGCCTGGTGGTGGACGATGCGATTGTCGTGGTCGAGAACGTTGAGCGCCATGTGCGAGAGGGCAAGTCACGCCTGGAGGCGGCACTGGCCGGCGCGCGCGAGCTATTCGGTCCTATCGTCGCGATGACGATCACGCTGGCGGCGGTGTATGCGCCCATCGGCATCCAGAGTGGGCTGACCGGCGCGCTCTTCCTCGAATTCGCGATCACGCTGGCGGCGGCTGTGGTGGTATCAGGCATCGTGGCGGTGACGCTATCGCCGGTGATGAGCGCGCATTTCGTGAACGAAGGCGGACACCAGACGCGGCTCACCATGTGGGTGAACAGGCAGTTCGATCGCGTGCGCGGTGCGTATGGGCGTGTGTTGGATGGGATTCTGGGTATGCGCGCGGCCATCGTGCTGGCCGCGCTACTGGTCGCGGCCGCGGCCTATCCGCTCTATGTCTTCTCGCGCCAGGAGCTAGCGCCGGTGGAGGACCAACGCCATATCAGCTTGTTCTACGAGGCGGCGCCCGACTCGTCGCTGGCGGCGACCAACCGCGACCACCTCGGCGTGGTGGATGCCGTGCGTGCATTTCCCGAAACTGAGTTCACCTGGTCGCTTACTGCCAACTGGGGGGGCTTCGGCGGCATTGTTGTGAAGGACTGGAAACAACGCAACCGCTCCACCGAGGAGATGTATGGCGAGGTGTACGGCGCCGTCTCGCAGGTACCCGGCTTGCGCGTGTTTCCACGTTTGGACCCGCCACTGCCTACGCCCGGCCAGTATGACGTGGAGCTTGTGCTGCAGAGCGACGAGTCGCCGGAACAGCAGTTGGCCATTGTCTCGCGAGTAATTGAGGCCGGCATGAAGAGCGGCAAGTTCCTTTACGTAGATACCGACCTCAAGCTCGACCTGCCCGAGACGCGTGTGGTACTTGACCGTGACCGCATTGCCGATCTGGGCCTGGACCTCGCTAGCGTGGGCCGTGAGCTGGGCACGCTGCTTGGTGGTAACTACGTCAACCGCTTCAACTGGTTTGACCGAAGCTACAAGGTCATCCCGCAAATCGGCGACGACGGCCGGGCCTCAATTGCACCGCTACTCGACCTGAAGATCAGGACGCCTGGCGGGGCATTGGTGCCGGTATCCACCTTTGCGCGCGTGGAAACCAGCACATCGCCGCGCACACTCAACCGCTTTCAGCAACGCAACGCTCTCAAAGTGTTTGGCGGCGTTGCGCCGGGAGTCACTAAGGAAGAGGGGCTGCGCGTACTGGAGGACGCGGCGCGAATCGCCGGCGGTGACCGAGTAGTACTGGACTATGCAGGCGAATCGCGACAACTCCGCCACGAGGGCTCGTCGCTGGCCGTCACGCTGGGCTTCAGCCTGGTGCTGATTTATCTGGTACTCGCGGCACAGTTCAAGAGCTTTCGCGATCCGCTGATCGTGTTGCTGGGCTCAGTGCCCCTGGCCATCTCCGGTGCGCTGGTTTTCACCTTCCTCGACCTTACCACCATCAACATCTACTCGCAGGTAGGTCTGATTACGCTGGTTGGCCTGATCGCAAAGAACGGCATCCTGATCGTGGAGTTCGCCAACACTCTCCAGGAACGTGGACTGGCCAAGCTGGACGCATTGCGCGAGGCTGCGCTCACACGCCTGCGGCCGGTTTTGATGACCTCAGCTGCCACCGTGTTCGGCCATCTACCGCTTGTGCTGGTGTCGGGACCGGGTGCGCATGCCCGCAACAGTATCGGCACAGTGCTGGTTACGGGCATGGTGATTGGCACGGTGTTCACGCTGGTAGTGGTGCCGGTGTTTTACATGCTGATCGCGAAAGATCGGCGCGGCGAGGCTATGGATAAGGTCGCGGATCCGGCTCCCGATGGCGCCATCGCGATCGCAAGCTGACGAGAAGGAGCAGTGATGAAGGAAACTCTTTTGTTGCTGGTTACAGCGCTTGCTCTTGCCGGCTGCACCAGCCTGGCGCCGGACTACCAGCGCCCTGTCGCTCCTGTGGCTCAAGCGTGGCCTTCGGGAACCGGAGCCTCGTCCGCCAGCGCGGGTAATGCAGTGGCCGACCGGACGTGGCAGCAGTTCTTCACCGATGAGCGGTTGCGGGAACTCATCGGCCAGGCACTGGAGCACAACCGCGATCTGCGGGTGGCCGCCCTCAACATCGAGCGAGCCCGTGCGTTGTACCGTATCGAGCAGGCCGACCGGGTGCCGATGGTGGCCGTGGGCGCGGGCATGACGGCGCAGCGCACGCCCGGCAGCCTCACCGCCAGCGGCAGTTCCGAAACGACGCGCCGCTACGACGTGGCCGCCGGCATCAGCGGCTACGAGCTGGACTTTTTTGGCCGCGTGCGCAGCCTGAACGAGGCTGCGCTGCAGGAGTTCCTTGCCACCGAGCAGGCCCGTGACAGTGCACAAATCAGCTTGGTGGCCGAGGTGGCCAATGCCTACCTTACGCTCGCGGCTGAACGCGAGCGCCAGAGGCTCGCGAGCGAGACGCTGGAGAACCAGCGCGACGCCCATGCGCTGATCCAGCGTCGTGTCGAATCGGGAATGGCCTCGCAGATCGATCTGCGTCGGTCGCAGACCACAGTTGACGCGGCCCGTGCCGACCTAGCGCGATATACCGCTCTGGCCGTACAGGCGGAAAACGCGCTGGCCTTGCTGGCGGGTGGGCCGGTTAATCCCTCGCTGCTGCCGGACTCACTTGCACCGGTGGCCTCGCTGGACATATTGCCGGTGGGGGTTCCTTCACAGGTTCTGCAACGCCGGCCGGACATTCGCGGCGTCGAACACCGCCTGCAAGCGGCTCACGCACAGATCGGTGTCGCACGCGCGGCCTATTTCCCCAGTATCACGCTCACCGCGAGTGGCGGGGTGGCCAGCGGCGCACTGTCCACGCTCTTCAAGAGCGGCTCTGGCGCCTGGGCCTTTGAGCCGCTGGTCACGCTACCTATCTTCGACAGTGGGCGACGCCGGGCCGCGGTGAAGGTGGCCGAAGCAGAGCGCGGGATGCTGCTGGCGGAATACGAAGGTACTTTACAACGCGCCTTCCGGGAGGTGGCCGATGCACTTGCGGTTCGTAGCACGCTGGGCGAGCAGTTAGAAGCGCAGGAGTCGCTGGTGGCGGCTACGGCCGACACTTTCAGACTCTCGGAGATCCGCTTCCAACAGGGCGCTCAGAGCTATCTGGAGGTGCTGGACGCGCAGCGCGAGATGTATGCGGCCCAGCAAGGACTGATCGCTGTACGCCTGACGCGTCTCGAGAACCAGGTGTTGCTGTACAAGGCGCTGGGCGGCGGATGGGAAGGCACGGCTGCCACGTGATCTGCGTCGCCAAGTGGCGCAACTTCCAAATCCGCCGTATCGGCCAGGCGCCATGGTGAGCATTTTTTTCGTGGAACCGGTCCTCCGTCTGATTCGCTGTTGCGAGGTGGTCCTACTGAATTCGAGACGAGAAAGGAACTGCTGAATTGGATATCCCCCATATGACGATCCCGACCGGCAGGGTCTACCTGGCCGTCACAATAACCGCCTTCTTCTGGGGCGCGAACTTCGTACTTGCAGGTTGGGTGCTGAAGGACCTGTCACCAGACTGGGCTAGCGCGTTACGTTTCCTGTTTGGCGCAGGGCTGATGTCCATCCTTGCCTGGCGGCAAGGCGAAAACCTGTTCGGCCTGGCGCGGCGATACGCCGCGAATTATCTGCTGCTCGGGCTGGTCGGCATCGTCGGTTTCAACCTGCTGTTCTTCAGGGCTATGCAGACGACCTCGGCGGACAACGGTGCACTGATCATGGCGACCAACCCACTGCTTACCACCTTGCTTGCAGCGGCAACGCTTCGTGAGCGTGTCACCACGCAGCACTGGGCGGCACTGCCGATTGCGCTTGCCGGTGTGGCCATCGTTATCACCCATGGCGAGCTGGCCCGCCTACAGCATCTTCAGGTCGCCAAGGGCGATCTGATAATGCTGGGCGCTAACCTGATCTGGGCGGCGTTCAATATTTGCTCGCGCCGTTTTTCACCCGATGCATCGGCCATCGCCAATACGGCTCTGATGATGAGCACTGGTGCGTTGGTGTTGTTGGCAGTCGCGGCGGCTAGCGGGGCTGCCCTGTCCATGCCGGGACCGCAGGCGTTCTCGGCGCTCGCAATCATGACTATCGCCGGCACAGTGTTGGCGTATCTTTTCTGGGGTGTTGGGATTCGGCAACTTGGCGCTGGCAGGACTTCACTGTTCCTGAATCTCGTGCCGGTGTTCGCCATGCTGGTCGGCGTGTCGACCGGCGAGTGGCCCAACTCGGCGCAAATTGCTGGCGGCGCTCTAGTGCTGACTGGAATGGTTATCGCGATCCTACCCTCGCGGCAAGGGCGTCACGGTGCGGGCCGATGAATCATATTTTTCTGGAAACGTCATCACGAATGACGGTTTCTGGTGCTGCAGCCGACGCCCTAAAGCGCGCGGCTGAGCTTCGGCGTTAGGCCTCGCTACCCGCGAGCTTGCGCGTTTATTAACTGTTATTTACTGAAGGATTTTTCATGACCACGCTCTTACATATTGATGCCAGTGCCAGAACCTCGCGATCTCTCAGCCGAGGATTGTCCGGGCGCTTCGTATCAGACTGGATGGCTCGTCGTCCCTCCGATACCGTGATCGTCCGCGATGTCGGCCGCTATCCTCCACCGATCACAACAGAACTTTGGATCGGGTCTGTGTTTACCCCGGAAAGCGAGCGTACCGATGAGCAATGCCATGCGGTCAGTGCTTCCGACGAGTTGATCTCGGAGCTCGACCGAGCCGAGATTATCGTCATGGGTACTCCGATGTATAACTATGGTATGCCAGCCTCGCTAAAATCTTGGTTCGACAACGTTATCCGTATTGGCAAGACTTTCACCTTCGATCTGGCGCGTGGAGACTATCCGTTAGAACCGATCATGAAGGGTAAAACACTCGTAATCTTATCGTCGCGAGGGGAGTTTGGTTTCGAGCCAGGTGGCGTACGCGAAGGCATGAATCACCTTGAAACCCATATTCGTACCTGCGCCCACTACCTTGGGGTTGAGCAAACACACCTGATTAACATCGACTACCAAGAGTTCGGTGATGAACGATATGAACGGTCAATCAAGAAAGCCTATGAGGCAATACCACGGTTGGTTGATTGTCTGCAGCGCAATTTACGAGATGCAAATTATGGCGTTCGAGCGTGACTTGCCAAAAGCGGTGCGCCCCTTAATTCGTTAGGCGTCATTACGCACAATTATTCGGCATATGTTAATCACTAACTTCAATGGGGCAGCCATGTCCGCAAACACGACGATTTATCGCGTTGATAAGTTCGTAGTACCACAAGCAGCGCGAGAGGAGTTCCTGAAGCGCGTTTACGAGACCCACGAGATACTTCGTCGGCAATCAGGCTTCATCCGTGATGCGCTGTTAGAGCAGAGCTCTGGCCCTGGACGATTCAATATCGTTACAGTGGTGGAGTGGGAGAGTCAGGCGGCAATTGATGCAGCGCGTGTGGTGGTCGAAACAGCCCGTGCTGCAACTGGATTCAATGCGCAGGAAACAATGGCACGGCTAGGAATTGAACCAGACATGGCCAACTATAAGCAGATTGGCGCCTAACCTATGATTCGAGTGGGACGCTCCGCCAGCTTCGCTGTCTACGCGCCCCCTCAAGCTGAGCGTTAGGCGTCTAAACGGAGGCAACCGATGACACGAGTTCGCGTTGAGGGCTTCACCATCTCGCTCGACGGATACGGAGCAGGTCCGAATCAAGACATCAACAATCCGCTCGGCGTTGGCGGGACAGATTTGCACCAGTGGTTAGTCCCGACACGCACGTTCCAACGGACCCTATTTGGTGCCGACGGTGGCACAACGGGGATCGATGACGACTTCGCTGCGCGGGGCTTCAAAAATGTTGGCGCCTGGATTCTCGGAAGAAACATGTTCGGACCGATTCGCGGTTCCTGGCCCGACATGAACTGGAAAGGCTGGTGGGGGGACAACCCGCCCTATCACGTTCCAACTTTCATCTTGACTCATCACGCGCGCCCGCCCATCCAGATGGAAGGCGGAACGACATTCCATTTCGTCACGGGCGGTATTCACGAGGCGCTTGACCGGGCGCGCGACGCAGCCAACGGAATGGATGTGCGCATTGGCGGCGGACCTAACACTATCCAGCAATATCTTCGTACGGGCCTCATCGATGAGCTGCACGTCGCTATCTCGCCCGTCCTGCTGGGCACGGGAGAGCGACTGTTCGAGGGGATTGACATGCGCGCTCTGGGATACGAATGCGTTCAGTTCGTCGCGTCGGAGAAAGCCACCCATGTTGTACTCCGGCGCCAAGGGCACAATGACGCCTAACAACCGGTTGCAGTGGGCGACGCTGCCGCGCCGCCGCTGAACCGGAACGTTGAAAACTTCATCCGCGACCGACCGGTCAGAAGTCCATAGCGGCCGTATTTGCCGTGCTGGGCAAGGGACTGCTAAGGCCGAAAAGCAGGCGCCCCCAATAGCCGTACTGGCATGCAGCCACAAACACTTTGGGTAAACTGGCCACGCCCAGCGCCACGATAATCCGCCCAGCCGATGACCCCCGCCCACGCCCAAACCCTCCGCGATCTGCTCCGCACCCAGGAAGTCGCCGCCCTCGGCACGCTGCACCAGGGCGCGCCCTACGTTTCCATGGTGCCCTTCGCGCTGCGTCCCGGCGGCACGGATTTCATCGTCCACGTCAGCCAGCTCGCGGCGCACACCAAGGACATGCTGGCGCATCCTCGGGTGAGCCTGCTGGTGATTGCGCCGCCGGCGCCGGGGGTGACGGCGCAGGAGCTGGCGCGCATCACGGTGCAGGGCGGGGCGGTGCAGCTGGTCGCCGGCACGCCCGGGCACGCGGCGGTGAAGGCGGCGTATCTGGCGCGGTTTCCGCAGAGCGAAATGATGTTCGGGTTTTCCGACTTCTCGCTGTTCGCGATCGTGCCGGAGTCGATCCGCTTCGTCGGCGGGTTTGCGCAAGCGACGACGATTTCGCCGGCCACCTTGGCCGAAGTGCTGGACGAGCGCACCTGAGATGAAATGAAACGAGGCGTTGCGCCGATGGACGGCGCAACGCCTCGTCTGATCCTGCAACGCGGATGGCTTAGGCGAGGTATTCCTTGCAGACCCGGATGCAGTCGGCGCAGGAGTCTGCGCAGGCCTTGCACTCGGCGTGCTTGTCTGCGTGCTTCTTGCATTCCTTTTCGCAATCCTCGCAGACGCCGATGCACACTTTCATCATGGCTTTGAGGTGTGTCGAATCGTAGGTGGCCAGCTTGGCCATTGCGGTGCATGAGGCGAGCATTTCCTGGACCGAGTCGGCGCAATTCGCGACGGTGGTGTCGCCGGCCTTGAAGAGGTCGATGCAATGCTGGTTGCAGGCTTCGCCTTTCTTGATGCAGTCCATGGCGTGGTCGATGACGCGCTGCCGTCCAAGGTCGACGGTGTGCGCATGATGCTGGTGGGTATGCGTGGTCGACGACGCCAGCGCGCTTCGGTAACCCACGGCGGTGGCCGCCGCGGCCAGGGCGCCCAGGCCTTTCAGGACATCCCTGCGTCGATTCGGTACGTCGTTGCCATGGGCTGCGATCTTGTCCATCTGAAACCTCCTTGTGTGTGGGTGATACGGCTTGTGCGTGCCCGCCTGCGCGTGGGCGGGCCGGGCTCATGGTGCGCGCCCGCGGCCGGAATTTCAATGGGTGGCGCCGGGCATCGGGCGTGTAGTCGCGCGTCCCGGCGCCGGGCCTGGGCCGTCTACGCGATCAGCCGCATGGCGGCGGCACCAGCGAAAACAGTTCCGGATGCACGCGCCGGTAGTCGATGAGCTGCTGCACGGTGCGCGGGGCGAGTTCGCGCGCCGCGACCCAGATCTTCAGGGGATGATCGTTGGGCCGGATCAGCGCGTCGGGCAGGGCGGCCCAGGCGGACCAGTCGATCTCCGGCAATGCTTCGCGCACCTGCGCCGGCAGGTCGCGCGCGGTGTAGGCCATGACGCCGAGCAGGCGCAGGGTTTCCTGGCGGGTGAGGCGGCTGGAGAAGAACTCCTGTTCGTCGAGTTCTTCGGTGAGGACGATGACGTCCATTCCGGTCTGCTGGAGCAGACCGAGCATTGCACCTGTCAGCATGATGCGTTCCTCTGATGAGATGAAACGGATCAAGCAATCGCTGTGCCGCGAGTCGTCATTCCTGCGGAGGCCGGAATCCAGCGGATTAAGATTCACCGCGCAAGCGGGACAACATCAGTTTGTCCGCTTCGCGGGGCTGTTTTTTTCATGCTGGATTCCGGCCTTCGCCGGAATGACGGCCTGTTTCGCTTGTCGCCTTCGCCACAACTTTTCCGGCCGTGTCGTGTGATGTTTGCGACAGCTGCGCCAGAATCGTCGGCGCCTTTTCCTTAATAAACAATGGGTTTGACCAGCGGATCGGGCAGGCACGCGGCTTGCGAGAGTCCCTTCGACATCATCAGGGGAGGACGATCCGTGGATTTGCCAGTCATCAATTCGATCCCGTCCAGCGGCGAGCCGGCAGCCGGAGGCGGATGCGCGTCGCACTCGTGCGGTTCCACCGACGACCAGCTCGACCATCTGCCGGAGCACATCCGCGCCAAGGTGCACAACCATCCCTGCTATTCCGAGCAGGCGCACCATTATTTCGCACGCATGCACGTTGCGGTGGCGCCGGCGTGCAACATCCAGTGCCATTACTGCAACCGCAAGTACGACTGCTCCAACGAGTCGCGCCCCGGCGTGGTGTCTGAGGTGCTGACGCCCGAGCAGGCGGTGAAGAAGGTGATGGCGGTGGCGGCCAACATTCCACAGATGACGGTGCTGGGCATCGCCGGTCCCGGCGACCCACTCGCCAACCCGGAGCGCACCTTCGCCACCTTCCGCGAACTCTCGGAGAAGGCGCCCGACATCAAGCTGTGCGTGTCGACCAACGGCCTCGCGCTGCCCGAGAGCGTGGAGGAACTGTCGAAGCACAACATCGACCACGTCACCATCACGATCAACTGCGTCGACCCCGACGTCGGCGCGCAGATCTATCCGTGGGTGTTCTGGAAGAACAAACGCATCATGGGGCGCGAGGGTGCGGCCATCCTCATCGAGCAGCAGCAGAAGGGGCTGGAGATGCTGACCGCGCGCGGCATCCTGGTGAAGGTCAACTCGGTGATGATACCGGGCGTCAACGACAAGCACCTGGCCGAAGTGTCGAAGGTGGTGAAGTCGAAAGGCGCCTTCCTGCACAACGTCATGCCGCTGATCGCCGAGCCTGAGCACGGCACCTTCTACGGCCTGATGGGGCAGCCGAGCCCGACGCACGAGGAGCTGCAGGCACTGCAGGACGCCTGCTCCGGCGACATGAACATGATGCGCCACTGCCGCCAGTGCCGCGCCGATGCGGTGGGCCTCCTGGGCGAGGATCGCGGCCTGGAGTTCACCATGGACAAGATCGAGGACATGGAGATCGACTACGCCGCCGCGATGGTGAAGCGCGCCGAGGTGCATGCGCAGATCGCCAAGGAACTGGAAGAAAAGGACAACAAGGCCCGCGCCGCCAAGGCCGAGCTGGTGTCGATCCAGGGGCTCAAGCCCGATGCGCCCGCCACCCGCCCCGTGCTGATGGCGGTGTCGACCAAGGGCGGCGGCGTCATCAACGAGCACTTCGGCCATGCCCACGAGTTCCTGGTGTACGAGGCGTCGTCCGCGGGCGTGCGCTTCATCGGCCACCGCAAGACGACGCCGTATTGCGAAGGCGGATCGAGCTGCGGCGACGGCGAGTCGGCGCTGGACGAAACCCTGCGCGTGCTGAAGGGCTGCGAGGTGGTGCTGTCGGCCAAGATCGGCTTCGAGCCGTGGGCGCCGCTGGAAGCCGCCGGCATCCAGCCGAACGGCGAACACGCGATGGAGCCGATCGAGGAAGCCATCGCGGCGGTGTACGCGGAGATGCGCGCCGCCGGCAAGCTGGACGCGAAACCCGAGCAGCAGCAGAAAGTCGCCTGAGGAGGACACGCCCATGTCACTGGAAATCATCGAATCCTGCGTCAACTGCTACGCCTGCGAGCCGCTGTGCCCCAACGACGCGATCTACCAGGCGTCGCCGCACTTCCTGATCGACCCGGACAAGTGCACCGAATGCCTGGGCGATTTCGACGACGCGCAGTGTGCCAGCATCTGTCCGATCGAGGGGGCCATCCTGGATGAGATGGGGGTGGCGCTGAACCTGCCGGGTTCGCTCACCGGCATCTCCGCCGAGATGCTGGCCAAGTACCAGGCGGCGGTGGAGGCGACCTACCAGGCTGCGCTGGAAGCCAAGACCGGCTGACGCGCGATCATGGCCACCGTCGTCTTCTACGAAAAACCCGGCTGCGCCAACAACACCCGCCAGAAGGTGTTGCTGGCGGCGGCCGGGCATACGGTGCTGGCCAAAAGCCTGCTGGCCGAGAAATGGAGCGCGCCGCGGCTGCGCGAATTTTTCGGCGCGCTGCCGGTGGCCGAGTGGTTCAACCCCAGCGCGCCGCGCATCCAGTCGGGCGAGGTGCGGCCTGCCGCGCTGGACGAGCCGGCCGCGCTCGAATCGATGCTGGCCGACCCGCTGCTGATCCGCCGCCCGTTGATGGAGGTGGACGGCGAGCGCCGGGTGGGCTTCGACCAGGACGCGGTCGACCGCTGGATCGGCCTGGCGAGCAAGATGCCGCGCGAGGATCTCGAAGCCTGCAGCAAGGGCCACGCCGCCCGGCCCTGCCCGGTGCCGGCGCGGCAGGCGGGAACGGACGGGACGGCCGCGCGTTCCGGCTTCGCGGAGGTTGCCGATGCCCAAGGCTAAGGTCACCTTCGAGGACATCGGCGTCACCCTCACCGTTCCCGCCGGCACCCGGCTCATCGAGGTGTCGGAGCAAGCCGGAGCCGGCATCGTCTACAGCTGCCGCGAGGGCGAATGCGGCACCTGCATGATGAAAATCGTCTCCGGCATGGAAAACCTGGCCGAGCGCTCGGTGCTGGAAGACAAGGTGCTGCAGGAAAACCTGGCGGGCCGCAACAGCCGGCTCGCCTGCCAAGCGCAGGTGCTGGGCGGCGAGATCGTGGTCCGCCCGGGCTGAACGACATTTCCTTTATCGACGACCCCATGGACGCTGCCCTCATGCCCCCTCCTGCCGCAACCGCGACCGAACTGCGGCCGGCTTTCGACGCGCTCATGGCCCATGCCGCGGGCCTGCCAAACGACGACCTGCTCGCGCGCATGATCGTCAGCCAGGCGGCCGGCCAGGGCGCGCTGCCGCCTGGCCTCGGCCTGTTCGGGCCGGACTACGTGGCCCTGCTGGCGCGGCATTTCCCGGACGCCGCGCCGCCTGCGCCTTCCGATCGGCCCGCCTTCGACCCCGGAGGCATGCCGGAGCGCGACGATCTGCTCGCGCTGCTGCTCGACCATGTCGCCGGGCGCGACGATTCCGAACGCAGGGTCGCCGAGATCGTGGTGGTGGCCTGCATGGGCGGCGACCACCTGTGGCAGGACCTGGGCCTGTGGAACCGCGCCGACCTGTCGCGCCTGATGAACGGGAACTTCCCGGCGCTGGCGGCGAAGAACGACCGCGACATGAAGTGGAAGAAATTTCTCTACCGGCAGATCTGCGAACGCGAGGGCATCCATGTCTGCCCGGCGCCGGCCTGCCAGGTGTGCGTGGATTACGCCAAATGCTTCGGGCCGGAAAATTGAGGGGCGTTTAGTCCCGGGTTTGCAGGCCGTTCGCCCCGAGCCTGTCGAGGGGCATTGTTCGGATAGGGATCGATACCGCACCATGCCGCTTTCCAGCGCTACGCCTCGTCTGGCCGACATCGAGTCCCGTGCCGTCGCCGCCTACCTCGGGCTCGCCCTCGGCGATGCCCTGGGCGCGACGGTCGAGTTCATGACGCCGCGCGAGATCGCGGCGCAGTACAAGGTGCACGACACGATCCGCGGCGGCGGCTGGCTGCGGCTCAGACCCGGCCAGGTCACCGACGACACCACCATGGCGCTGGCCTTGGGCGGCGCCATCCTGCAAAGCGGCCGGGTGGACGCCCTGGCCTGTGCCCGCGCCTTCGACGACTGGATGCGCGCGCGGCCGGTGGACATCGGCAACACCGTGCGCCGCGGCCTGCTGCACTTTCGCGTGACCGGTATCCCGGAAACCGAGCCCAGCGAACACGACGCCGGCAACGGCGCCGCCATGCGCGTGCTGCCGGTCGCCCTGGCGACACTGGGGCAGCCCGAGGCGCAGGTGCGCGCGGCCTGCCGTGCGCAGGCCCACGTCACCCACCACAACGCGCTGTCCGATGCCGCCACCGAATGCCTCGCCCTGATGGTGCAGGATGCGCTGCACGGCGCGGCGCGCGACCCGTTGCTGCAGCGGCGCGTCATTCCCCTCGTCACGCAACACCCTGAATTCGAATTCCGCAACGTGACGCGCAGCAATCCGAGCGGCTACGTGGTCGAGACCCTGCGCGTCGTATTCCAGGCCTTCTTCGGCACCACAGGTTTCAGGGAATGCCTGATCGACGTCGTCAACCGCGGCGGCGACGCCGACACCACGGGCGCCATTGCCGGCATGCTGGCCGGCGCGCTGTATGGAGAGGCGGCATTGCCGAAAGCCTGGCTGGCCGCGCTCGACCCGCCGACCCGGCTGGAATGTGCGGCACAGGCGCGGGCGCTGCTGGAAGTTCGCACGCAGCCCGGCTGAAAATGCAAACGGCCCGCGAAAATCGCGGGCCGTAACCCTCAGTGCGATGCGATTGCTTGCGAGCCCCCTTTTATATGCCGGCGTCTCGCTGGTGCAGGGGGTGCACGCAGCCGGGGGAGGCCGGGCAGAGGCGCTCGATGCGGGCGCGCGTCATGTCACTCGACCAGATTCGCCAGCTGGCTCCAGTCGTACTGCTCGCGGACCTTGTACGCCTGGGTCAGCGGATCCAGGGGGTGCTCCTGGAAATACTTTTCGCTGGGCTGCTGGAACCTGGCGGCGCCTATGCGAATGGTGACGAGCTGGATGGCATTCGGCCGCTTGGCGTCGAAGTAGCCGGGATTCCAGGAGGCGACATACGTGGCCTGAGCGCCTTCGCACGAGCCCACGACCTCTCCGCGCCGCGTAGGCAAACACGCCGGCCTGTCTCCCGCGCCGGGCGCGAGCTGCCCAAGCGCGCGTTTCGCCGCCTCGCCATCGGGCCCCCCCGCTCGGGCCGCGCGCGTCAGGTACTCGGTGGCCGTGATCCGGCGCCACAACTGCCTATCCTTCGCGGCGATCAGCACAATGGGTTTGGCGCTGCGGAACTGGTAGATGGGGAGCCCCTGGAGGGTTCCGACCTGCCTGGGCTCATCGAACAGGGCATCGGGCAGCGAGGGATTCAGCCCCATCCGCTCGATGTCGTTGACCTTGATCTCGATATCGTTGCCCTCGCCCACGCCCTGGTAGCGCCCCGTCTTCTTGTCGAAGTAGGTCTCCTTGTCGTTCTTGTGGATCGGCAGGAGGTGGAGCCTCGCCTCGGCCATCGTCACCGGCAGCGCAGGCGAGGGCACGATCGTCAGGCCGGAATGCACGCTGACACCGTGCGGATCGGTCATCTGCGGTACGCGCTGGAGTCCCTCCAGTACACCCATCAGCTTGCGTTGCAGATCGGGCGCCTTCTTGCGGATCCTCTGCGAGGTCGGGAAGGTGAGGCCGGGCAGATCGTCGGGCCCTGACCACCCGGACGAGGGCGCGATCGACGGGCCGGAACGCACGCTGACATCACGCGGCGCCGGCGCCGGCGCCGGCGGCTGCGACGTAGGCTGCGGCTGCGGCGTAGGCGTCGGCATCGGCTGCGTCGTGTGTTGGAGCTGCTCCAGTATGCCTAGCAGCTTGCGATGCAGTTCGGGCTCACTCGCGGCGGCAGGGAACGCGGTGGCCATGCACAGGAGTATGGTCCCGGGCAGGAAACGGGAAACCGCGCGTCCCGAACGCAGGTGGGTTCCCCCGGTCCGGGAAGGGGCGGGCCCGACCCCGGACGATTTCGCTAGGTTCCCGTCCCCCCGATCGTATGCATCGACATAGTGAAGAACGGTCCCCTTGGGCTCGTGTGCGTGCACCGGCATGTCATCTCCTGTCTTGTCGTCTGATGGTTCAAGCGGGGCGCGGCGCTTGCTCGCGGCGCCAAAAAAACGGATGCCCCGCACACATGAACAGGCCCCAACATCGATTTATTCCGCCGGTGGCAAAAAAACCTGGCCAGTCGAGACAGGGGGCAGGCGGGATACGGATTTCAGAAATTCCACCGTGGATGCCATGAAACCCGCAGCAATGCTGGCGTCGAGGGACGGAACGGACCGTCGTCAGGCGGATCTTCGGTCGGCCGCGCCGTGAGCCGAATGGCGTACAGGCTACAGGCGGGCTACCCGAACGCCTGCCATATTCCCCTGCAATGATTCGTGTCACGAGAATAGTTCAGGGAAGGAACGGACGGACACGAAGCTGCGGGAGGCGGCTTCGTGATGTCTGGCATGACGATGATCCCCAATGCGATGCGCCTACCGTTGACGTTCGGCCTGTCCGGTGCGTTGCACGCGGCTGCTCTGGGCTTCGTGTCGCCGCCGCTCCCCCCGTCCGGCCTGCCGATGGCCCCCCTCCAGGTGCGTCTGCTTGGTGGCGCCGCCGCCCAGGTGGCCGGGGTCATCCCGGTCGGCTTGGCCGGTGCCAACGCTGCTCGGGAACCGAATTCCGGTCGGCCCCAAGGTCAGGCCGTCCATGCGTCGTCGTTGTTACCGGCGCCATTCGCAACGGCCTCGGCGACGCCTGTCGCCGAGGCCGTTGCCCTACCCGGGAGCGCAGGGGAACCCGAACGTCATTCCGGGCTCCCGGATGGCGCTGTGTCCAACCCTGCGGAAGCGGCCGCTCCATCCCATTCGGCGCAGGAAGATGCCGGGGAGAATCGCGCGACGGTCGTCGGCAGCGCGCCAGGCCAGCCGAGTGGAAAGCCTCAGCAGGCCGGCGGCGTGCCGGCCGGCACGCCCGCCTTTCCCCTCCAGGCGCCCAAGGCCCTGCGTACCCCGGCGCCTGAGTACCCCGAAGAGGCGCGCTGGGAGAAGCGGACGGGGTTGGCGACCCTGGGCTTCCGCATCGAAAGCGACGGGTCCGTGGCCGAGGTGATGCTGTTGCATTCCTCGGGACATACCGACCTGGATGCGGCAGCGATGGACTCGTTGCGGCATTGGCGCTTCGTTCGCCCTCCCGGCGCGGAATCCACTTCCTGGTATCGCTATGTCATCCGGTTCGAGCTGACGTGACGGCTCTCGGCGAGGAGCGCTGAACCCCTGAACCCAGCCTGTTTCCCTTCCCTCCGGAGTCCGGGCCGGCCGATTGTTTGCCGGCACCGCAGTCCCGGAGGCGTGTTGTCCCCAACCCAATAGGAGAGTCGCATGCATCACCATCAAATCAGACGCAAGACCCTCGCTGTGCTCGTCGCGGCCACGCTTGTCACTTCCATTGCCCCTGCTCTGGCCAAGGGGCCGCAGTCGGGGCATCGCCATCCGGCCGGCGAGTTTCTGACGGGCGAAATGCTGCCCACCGGCGTGCGCATCACGCCCGAGGCAGCCGGCGGCGCCGTGTTCCAGGCCCTCAATCCGGAGCTGCCGTCCAATCCCGATTTCGTGGCCGGGCAGGCAGTGGCCACCAGCGTGAGCCCGGACGGCAACACCCTGCTCGTCCTCACCAGCGGCTACAACCGCAACAATGGCCCGACCGGCAGCCGCGACGCAGCCGAGTCCAACGAGTATGTCTTCGTCTACGACATCTCCGCCGGCACGCCCATCAAACGTCAAGTCATCCAGATACCCAATACCTTCAACGGCATGGCATGGAATCCCAATGGCCAGGCGTTCTATGTTTCCGGCGGGATCAACGACAACGTCCACGTATACGGCCTCGCTGGCCAGGCCTGGGCCGAGCAGGCCGTCATCGCGCTGGGTCACGGCAACGTGGGGCTGGGCCAGGGTGTGCGACCCGTCGCCGCCGGCCTTGCCGTTACTCAGGACGGCAAGCGTCTGGTGGTGGCCAACATGCAGAACGACAGCGTCAGCGTGGTCGATCTGGAGACGCGTGCCGAAATCGCCGAGCTGGATCTGCGGCCGGGGAAGACCCATCCGGCCCAGTCTGGCGTAGCCGGGGGAGCCTACCCTTACTGGGTGGCCATCAAGGGCAACGGCAAGGCCTACGTCAGCAGCCAGCGCGATCGTGAGGTGGTGGTGCTGGACATCGCAGGCGCGCAGCCTGCCGTGGCCGGCCGCATCGCCGTCGGCGGGCAGCCCAACCGGATGCTTCTCAACCGCGACCAGAGCCGCCTGTTCGTGGCCAACGGCAACAGCGACAGCGTCTCGGTGATCGACACCGCCAGCGACGCCGTTCTCGAGGAATTCAACGTCACCGCGCCGAAGAGCGTGTTGACCAAGGCCGACAAGCTGCGTGGCGCCAACCCCAACAGCCTGGCCCTGACCCCGGGCGAGCGCTTCCTGCTGGTGACCAATGGCGGGACCAACTCCGTCGCCGTGGTGAAGCTGGGCATGATGGAACACGAAGCGAAGCGCGGCGCCGCCGAGGACGAGGATGAAGACGAGCGGCATGATGACGGCCGCAAGAGCAAGGTCGTGGGCCTGATCCCCACCGGCTGGTACCCCAACTCGGCGAGCCTGAGCAAGAACGGCGACATGCTCTACGTGGTCAACGGCAAGAGCAACGCCGGCCCCAACCCCGGCGCCTGCCGCAATACCACGTCGATCGCATCCGGCTCGCTCAGCGGCTGCAGCGCCAACAACCAGTACGTCTGGCAGCTGACCAAGGCGGGTTTTTTGAGCCTGCCCATGCCCAGCGAGCAGGAACTGGCCCAGCTCACCTGGCAGGTCGCGAAGAACAACGGCTTTACGCAAACCGGGAAACACGAGCAGGCGAGGGAGATGATGTCCTTCCTGCGCAACAAGATCAAACACGTGATCTACGTGGTGAAGGAAAACCGCACCTACGATCAGGTGCTGGGCGATCTGGAGAAGGGCAACGGCGATCCGTCGCTGACCCTCTTCCCCGAGCCCATCACCCCCAACCACCACGCCCTGGCGCGCAATTTCGTGACCCTGGACAATTTCCACGACAGTGGCGAGGTGAGTGGCGACGGCTGGAACTGGACCACCGCAGCGCGCACCACCGACTACACCGAGAAGACCGTCGCCGTGAACTACGGCGGTCGTGGCTTTACCTACGACTGGGAAGGCGCCAACCGCAACCTCAACGTGAGTCTGCCCACCACCGCCGAACGGGTGGCACAGAATCCCGCCAGCCCCAATGATCCGGACCTGCTGCCAGGGACGGCGGACGTGGCCGCGCCGGATACGTCCGAGGAGGCCGGGGCGGGCTACCTGTGGGACGGCGCCCTGCGCGCCGGGCTCTCCATCCGCAACTACGGCTTTTTCGTGAGCAACCTGGGCAGCTCGAACGCCATGACCGAAGAGCAGCTGGCCGAGCCTTACGCCCACGCCCTGCCCCAGGCGGCTTCCCTCAAGCAGGCGCTTGCCGCCCACACCGATCCCTATTTCCGCGGCTACGACCAGAACAATGCGGATTTCTACCTGTTCCGGGAATGGGAGCGCGAGTTCGATGGGTACGCGGCGAAGGGTCAGTTGCCCAATCTGTCGTTCGTTCGCTTCCCGCACGATCACTTCGGCAATTACGCGACCGCCAAGTTTGGCGTGAATACCGTCGAGACCCAGATGGCGGATAACGATTACGCCATCGGCCAGCTGGTGCAGAAAGTGGCCAACAGTCCGTTCAGGGACAACACCCTGATATTCATCGTGGAGGACGACGCCCAGAACGCGCCCGATCACATGGACGCACACCGCAGCATCGCTTACGTGGTGGGGCCTTATGTGAAGCAGGGCGCGCTGGTGTCCGAGCAC
Source organism: Pseudomonadota bacterium (assembly GCA_021811235.1). Lineage (GTDB taxonomy): Bacteria > Pseudomonadota > Gammaproteobacteria > Burkholderiales > Thiobacillaceae > Thiobacillus. The sequence continues at coordinate 23,390 of JAJZPG010000008.1, forward strand.
TACACCACGGTGAGCATGCTGCGCACCATCGAGGACATCCTGGGCATCAAGCCCATGGGCATCACCGATGGCCTGACCCTGCCCATGGCCGGGCTCTTCGAGAAGGTGAAGCGCCCCTGGAGCTACACCGCACGGGTGCCCGAGGTACTGCGCACCACCCGTCTGCCGTTGCCTGAGCGCACGGCTGCCAACAGCCTGCCGGCCACCGCGAAAGCGATGGCCTACGCCAAGCCCAAACGCGACGCCGACTACTGGGCCCAGGTCATGGGCGGCCAGGACTTCTCGGTGGAGGACAAGCTGGACGAACCGCGCTTCAACCGTGCCCTGTGGAAGGGGCTGAAGGACTCGCCCTACCCGACCGAGCGCCATGGCCGTGACCTGTCCGAGGAGCGTACCAAGCTGCTGGACAAGTTGAGCCAGATGTAACGCCAAGCAAGGTTGATGGCACTTGGGCGGACGGCCATGGCCATCCGCCCATTCCTTGTGTTCATCCTGAATCTGCAATGGCAGGTCGTGCCTTAGGCCGGCTTGCAGACGTCATTTTTCAATTTCAAATGCAGCACGAAGCGGTCAAAAAATGAAACACCCTTACACACTTCATTCTCTCAACGCGCTTTCCCTCGCGCTGGCTGCCGTGTCCGTCCAGCCCTGCGCTGCCGCCGACGAACCCGCACCGGAGATGGTGGTCACCGCTACCCGGGTCGAACGGCAGGTGTTCGACACCCCCCAGGCAGTGACCGTGCTGGACGACCTGGCGGTGCAGCAGGCCAATGCCGGCACCACCCCGGACATCCTGTCCGGCGCCGAGGGCGTGCTCATCCAGAAGACCAACACGGGCGGTGGATCACCCTTCATCCGCGGCCTCACCGGCAAGCAGGTGCTCATCCTGGTGGACGGGGTGCGGGTGAACAACTCCTACTACCGCTTCGGTCCCCACCAATACCTCAACACGCTCGACCCCAACCTGATCGAGCGCATCGAGGTCGTGCGCGGCCCGACCTCGGTACTCTATGGCAGTGACGCCCTGGGCGGCGTGATCAATGTCATCACCCGCAAGCGCACGGATTTTTCCGGTGCCAGGGGGGCTGAAGGCCTGGCGGTCCTGCATGGCGCCAGCGCCGATGGCAGTCTGGCAGGGCGCCTCCAGGTGGAAGGCAATTTCAGCCGGCTGGGATACCTTGGCGGGATCAGCGGCAAGCGCTTCAACAGCCTGGAAGGGGGCGGCGACGTGGGCGAACAGAAGCCCACCGCCTACGACGAACTGGACGGCGACCTGAAGCTGAACTATCGGCTCACCGGTGGCGGCGAGCTGATCTTTGCCCACCAGATCAGCCGCCAATTCGATGTACCGAAGACCAGTGAGGTCACCCTGGGGGACAAGCTCAAGTTCAACTATGAGCCCCAGTTGCGCTCGCTGAGTTACCTGGAATACCGGGGCCGGCATGACGAGGCCGCGCGGGTCACCGACGTCAGGCTCAATGTCTCCTTCAACCGGCAGAAGGAAGGCGAGGAGATCGTCAAGGTGTCCACGCCCACTCTGGAGACGCGTGAAATCACCGACGTGAAGACCGTCGGCGCCACGAGCCAGTTCAGCAGCCAGCTCGGCCGTGCCCACCGGCTCACCTACGGTTTCGACTATTACCGCGACCTGTTCGACACCCGCATGACGCGCACCGATCTGTCCACCGGTGCGGTGACGGCCCTGACGCCCGGCACGCCCGACGGCGCCAGGTACGAAAGCTGGGGCGCCTACCTGCAGGACGAAGTGCGGTTTACCGATCGGTTCGAGACCATCCTGGGCGTGCGCTACGCCCACTTCAAGGCGGAAGGCGCCATCGGCAGCAATCAATTGAACCTCTCCGACGGCGAGGCGACCGGAAGTGTCAATGCGCTCTATCGGCTCGCCCCCCGCTGGAATCTCGTGGGCGGCGTCGCGCAGGGTTATCGGGCGCCGAGCATGGAGGATTTCTTTGGCCGGGTGGATTTCGTCTCCGAGATTCCCAACACCCAGCTCACGCCGGAGCATTCGCTGAACAAGGAGATCGGGATCAAGTACTACGCCCCGCGCACCTCGGGCGACTTCTACCTCTTCCATGCCACGTACGACGACCTCATCGACCGTGTCACCGTGTCGCCTGGTGTGCAGCAGCGGCAGAACATCCAGCGCGCCCTGATCAAAGGGGCGGAATTCGGGCTGAAGCACGCCTTCTCCGAGCGCTGGTCGGTGGCCGGCAACCTGAGCTACACCTGGGGCGAAGACCGGGATACCGAACAGCCCTTGCGCCGCATCCCTCCGCTGAACGGCAGCCTGCATGTGCGCTACGCCCCGCATGAGCGCGCCTGGTACGAGGTCTACAGCCTGTTTGCCGACCGCCAGGACCGTCTGGCTCCCGGCGATCTTTCGGACCCCCGCATCCCGGCCGGAGGTACGCCGGGCTACGGCACGCTCAATTTCAAGGCGGGCTTCCAGCCCAGGCAGGGCCAGGACCTTCTGGTGAGCCTGGAGAACCTCACCGACGTCAAATACAAATCCCACGGGTCCGGCGTTTACGCGCCGGGCTTCAATCTGGCAGTGACCTGGCGGCTGGCTTTCCAGTGATCTGCAAACTCGCAACTGAAATGGAGAACTTCATGATACCCAGAACCAAACTTCTTACCGCCGTCCTGTCCGGCCTGCTGGTCAGCGGCACCGCCGCCTACGCGGCCAGCCCGGACCTGCTGACCCGGCCCGCCGGCCCCAGCGCCGACGGCCTGACCGGCATCACGCCCAACAATTGGCAGGTCACGCCAGCCGGCGAAAAAATCCGCGTCGGCCACGTGCCCCTGGGCATGATCATCAGCCCGGACGGCAAGGATCTGTGGATCAGCAACAACGGCTACGGCCAGCATTCCCTGATGCGTGTCGATCGCGAAAACCTCGCCATCCGCAACAGCATTCCCTACGACTCTCCGGAGGGGCTCTTCATCGGTCTGGCCGCCAGCAAGGACGGTAAACACGTTTACGCTTCCGGCGGCCACACCAACATGGTGCGCGTCTACGAAGTGACGGCCTCCGGCATGGTCGAGACCGGCCAGATCCAGGTCGATCCGCGCCGCAAGGGCGGCTTCATTACCGGCCTGGCCCTGTCTGCCGACGAGAACCGGCTGTTCGTGGCCAACCACCAGGGCGGCGACGTGGCGGTGATCGACCCGGTCGCCGGCACCGTCACCCACCGCATTCCCATGGGCATCAGCGCCGATCCCTATAACGCCAGCACGTTCCCCTACGGCGTGCTGCTCAGCGCCGACGGCAAGAAGCTGTATGTGTCCAACTGGAAGGAAGGCAGCATTGCCGTGGTGGACGTGAACAACCCGGACGCTGCCGCCGTCGTCAAGACCATCCCGGTCGGCCAGCACCCCAACGCCATGATCTTCAGCCCCGCCGGCGATCGGTTGTTCGTGGCCAACGCCAACAGCGACAGCGTCTCCGTGATCGATACCGCCACCGACGCCATGTTGTTCGACATCGACGTGCGTCCCTACAAGAATGCGCCTTTCGGCAGCACGCCCAATGCCCTGGCCGTGTCCCCGGACGGCGAAACCCTCTACGTACTGAACGCAGGCGAGAACGCCGTGGCGGTGGTCGAACTGGAGGGTCGCGAAAAGGAACATCACAAACACGCACGCAAACTGGAGGACGAGAAGCGCTACGAGGTGAAAGGCCGCATTCCCACCGGCTGGTATCCCACGGCGCTGACCATCAGCCCAGCCGGCGACAAGCTCTATGTCGCCAACTCGAAGGACGTGGGCCTGGGGCAGAATGCCTATCCCCAGACTTACATCGGCGACCAGATGATAGGTTCGCTCTCGGTGATCGATGTGCCCAATGAGGGAACGCTCAAGCGCTACACCCGCCAAGTCCGCGAGAACAACATGGTGGCCAGGGGCAAGGCTGCAGTAGCCGGCGGCGAGAAGGGCGAGGGCCATGCTCATGGCAGCATCCTGAAGCAGCTGCCCATCAAGCACGTGGTGTACATCCTCAAGGAAAACCGCACTTACGACCAGATATTCGGCGATCTGCCTGGCGGCAACGGCGACTCCAGCATGCTCATGTTCGACGACCATAGCGCGCCCAACCACCGCCGCCTGGCCAGCGAATATGTGCTGCTGGACAACACCTATTGCGACGCAGAGATCAGCAAGGACGGCCACGAGTGGTCCATGGGTGGCAATGCCACGGACTACACCATGAAGGTCTGGCCAAGCGATTATTCGGGCCGTGGCACGCTGATCAACCGCGCTTTGATCGCCATCACCAACGTGCCCGGCGGCTACCTGTGGGACGCTGCCAAGGAGGCAGGCATCAGCTATCGCTCCTACGGCGAATACGTGATCAACGGCAAGAAAAATGCGGACGGCAGCTACGCTCCGGCAACCACCCACATGCCTGCACTGGTGGACCATTTCTCGCCCATGTACCGCACCTACGACCTTAAGCACATGGACAAGACGCGTGCCGACGTCTGGCTCGCCGAATTCGAGTCCTACAAAAAGACCGGCGACTTCCCCAACCTGTCCATCATCAGCCTGCCCAACGACCATCTGGCCGGCACGAAGCCCGGCTATCCCACGCCCCAGGCCATGATGGCGGACAATGATCTGGCCCTTGGCCGCATCGTCGATGCCATTTCCCATTCGCGCTTCTGGCCCAACACCTTGATCATGGTCATCGAGGACGACACGCAGGATGGTTTCGACCATGTCGACACCCACCGCACGCCGGCCCTCCTCATCAGTCCCTACATCAAGCGCAGGGCGGCTGACCACACGCACTACAGCACCGTGTCCATGATCCGTACGGCGGGCGTGTTGCTGGGGCTAAAGCCCATGAGCCAGTTCGACGCGGCGGCGATCACCATGGAGAACAGCTTTACGGTCAGGCCGGATTTCACGCCTTACGAACATGTCGTGCCTGCCCAGGATCTCTATGAGATGAATCCCGCCCTGGCGGCGCTGCAGGGCGAAAAGCGCCAGCTTGCCGAACGTTCCATGAAGCTCGATCTGGCTGAGGTGGACGCGGCGGACATGCGCGAATACAACGATATCCTGTGGAAGGCGATCAAAGGCAAGCAGCCGATGCCGCAGTTGATCCAGCGGCAGCGCGAACCGGGTATCCGGGAGGTGCTGCTGGTTTCCCGGCTCGGCAAGTAACGAAGACAGAAGCGAGTCGAAGGCCGGCCCCTCGGGGCCGGCCTTTTTGTTTTTCGGTGTGCGGCGAGGGGGCGAGGTGGATGGGTGGGCATGCAGCTCTTGCGATCGCAGCCATGCAGTGCGCTCGGGAGGGGATCTGCACGGATACGACGAGACGCAATGAAAACGGCCCCCATCACTGGGAGCCGTCGTAAATACTGGTGGCCAGTCTCGGAATCGAACCAAGGACACGCGGATTTTCAATCCGCTGCTCTACCAACTGAGCTAACTGGCCAAAAGAGGCGGCAATTTAACCGGTTTGCCCCATTCAAGTCAAGCCGAAGCGGGCGTGTTGGACTCAGCAGGCCAGGCCGTGCAGCCCGCACAGATGGCGCTTGACGAGGGCCAGCACGATCCACAGCCAGAACAGCAGGAAGAAGGCGAGCATGGGGACGTGGGCGTCGAGGATGAGGCGCGGGGTGATGAAACGTACCGCACGCACCACCGGCCGGGTGACGATGCGCAGCACGCGGTAGAAGGCGTTCTGCTCGCGGTATTTGCCGGCCAGCACGGCGAGCGCGCCCTGTCCGAGCAGGGCGAGGCCGGCGACTTCGACGAGGGTGCGCAGAATGGAAACCAGCAGGATGTCGAGCGGCATGGGGCGGGATGCGGGGGAAGAAGCCCCGGATTCTAACGCAGCTTGTCAGCCCGGCGCCCGGCCGGGACAATGCGCGCTGGCTTGTTCTCATGTGATACCAGGATGAATTTCGATCGTGTGCGGCACGCCTTGCGGGGCGCGTTCTTCAACATGCTGAAGCAGCCGGAACGCGCGCTGGCGGCGTACCGCGACAGCCACCGCGCCGATCCCGACCATGTGGGGACGCTGCGCATGCTGGGCTGGCTGGAGGCGCAGCAGGAACGCTGGCCGGCGGCGGAGGCCTGGTTCGCGCGCGCCGTCGAGATCGAGCCGGACGACGCGCATGCCTGGTTCAATCTCGGCTACGTGCGCGACCGCGGCGGCATGGACGAGGCCGCGCTCGTGGCGCTCACGCGCGCGACCGAACTCGACCCGAACAACGATCGCGCCTGGTACGGGATGGGCATGCTGCATGCGCGCCACGGGCGGCACCGCGACGCCGCCGAGGCGCTCGCCGAGGCGGGCAGGCTGCAGCCGATGAACGGGCTCGCGTGGTATGCGCTGGGTATGGCCTGGCAGCACTGCAACGAGCCCGCCAAGGTGGCGGAGGCGATCGAGCACACGCTGACGCACGATCCGCAAACCGCGCAGCGGCTGATCCGCGACACCGGACGCAGCGACTACGCGCACCGTCTGGGCTGAACGTCGGGACGAAAAAAAGCCGGCCTTGGGGCCGGCTTTCAGTTGCGCGCCCGGGGGCGCGCTGCGGACGATCAGGTCGCCTGCGTTTTGATGTCGGCTTCCAGGCTCGGATAGCGCACGTGGTCGACCAGTTCCTGGATCTCCTTGGACGGCGCCTTGGAGAGCAGCGAGCCGATGATGACCCCGATGAAGCCGGCCGGCATGCCGAACACGCCGGCGGCGATCGGCTTGATGGCGAACCACTCGTTGGCTGCGACGCCGCCGAAGAAGTCGTAGGTGGTGTACATGTAGTACATGCACACGGCCAGACCGGCGATCATGCCGACGACCGCGCCCAGGTAGTTGGCGCGCTTCCAGAACACGCCGAGCACCAGCGCCGGGAAGAACGCCGAGGCGGCCAGCGAGAACGCGGCGCCGACCAGGAACAGGATGTCACCCGGCTTCAGCGAAGCGGTGTACGCAGCCAGCAGGGCGACCACCAGCAGCAGGCCCTTGGAGATGGCCAGGCGGCGCACGGTGGAGGCCTTCGGGTCGATCATCTTGTAGTAGACGTCGTGCGACAGCGCGTTGGCGATGGTCAGCAAGAGGCCGTCGGCGGTCGACAGCGCAGCGGCCAGGCCGCCCGCCGCCACCATGCCCGACACCACGTAGGGCAGGCCGGCGATTTCCGGCGTGGCCAGCACGATGAGGTCGCCGCCGATGGTCATCTCGGCGAGCTGCACCAGGCCGTCCTTGTTGAGATCGGTGATCTTCATCAGGGTCGGGTCCACCGCCGCCCAGTTGGCGACCCAGGCGGGCAGCGACGCGAACGATGAGCCGACCAGGTTGTTGTAGACCTCGAACTTGACCAGCACCGCCAGGGCGGGCGCGGTGAAGTACAAGAGGAAGATGAAGAACAGCGACCAGAACACCGACTTGCGCGCTTCACGCACCGAGGGGGTGGTGTAGTAGCGCATCAGGATGTGCGGCAGCGAGGCGGTGCCGACCATCAGGCACAGCACCAGCGCGATGAAGTTGCGGCGCTTGACGTCGGACGCGGCTTCGTCTTCGGCCCTGGCTGCGGCGACTTCGGCTTCGGTCGCGTTGGGGTTGCCCTTCAGCAGCTTGGCTTCCGCACCCTTGCCGGAGAACGGCTCGGCATGGGCCGCGACCGGCGCGGTGCCTTTCTTGGCGGCGTCCACGGCCTTCTTCAGCTTGGCCAGCAGGGCGTCGGGGCCGGTCAGCTCGGCGATCTCCTTCTTCTTCGCCTCGATCTTCTTGGCGTCGGGTACGGGCGCGGCGTTCAGTTCGGCCAGTTCGGCGTCGAGCGCGGCGCGGGCTTCGCCCACCATCGTGTCGGCGGTGCCGGCGGCGATGGCGGCTTCCAGCGCCTTGACCTTGTCTTCGGCGGCGAGCTGCTTTTCCTTGTAGATCGCGCGCACCGCGGCTTCAGCGGCGCCCAGCGTGGTGGCCGGATCGTTCAGTTCCTTTTCCTTCGCCGTGACTTCCTGCAGCACCTGGCCGTAGGCGATCTGCGGGATCGGGTTGCCGGTGTGGTTCAACGACAGCCATACCACCGGGGTCATGTAGGCGATGATGAGGATGATGTACTGCGCGACCTGGGTCCAGGTGACCGCGCGCATGCCGCCGAGGAAGGAGCACACCAGGATGCCGGCCAGACCGACGAACACGCCGATCTGGAATTCCAGGCCGGTGAGGCGCGCGGTGATGATGCCGACACCATAGATCTGCGCGACCACGTAGACGAACGAGCAGATGATGGCGGAGATCACGCCGATGGTGCGCGGCAGGTTGCCGCCGTAGCGCGAGCCGAGGAAGTCCGGAATGGTGAACTGGCCGAACTTGCGCAGGTAGGGCGCGAGGAACAGCGCCACCAGCACGTAGCCGCCGGTCCAGCCCATGATGAAGGCGAGGCCGTCGTAGCCGGTGAGATACAGGGTGCCGGCCATGCCGATGAAGGACGCGGCCGACATCCAGTCGGCGCCGGTGGCCATGCCGTTGAACAGCGCCGGCACGCGGCGGCCTGCGACGTAGTATTCCGAGACGTCGGCGGTCTTCGACATGATGCCGATGCCGGCATACAGCGCGATGGTCGCGGCGAGGAAGATGTAGCCGATGTACTTGGGTTCGAGGCCCATCTGCTCGAGGAAGGCGAGCACGATGACGAAGGCGATGAAGCCGCCGGTGTAGAAGCTGTAGTACTTCTTCAGCTGCGAGAAAAACTGGCTCTGGGTCAGTGCGCTCATTCTTCGTCTCCCTCGTGTACGCCGAATTCCTTGTCCAGCTGGTTCATGCGGTGGGCGTAGAACCAGATGACGAGGACGTAGATGATGAGTGCGCCCTGGGCGCCCATGTAGAAGGCGAAGGGGAACCCGAAGATGACGATTTCGTTGAGTTCGCGGGCGAAGTAGATGACGACGAACGTCACCACGAACCAGATGGCAAGCAGCACTGCGGTGAGCCGCAGGTTCTTGCGCCAGTACTCATGATGTCTTTCCGACAATTGCATGGCAATTCCTCCGTAGGACGTGACAGGGTTGGGCGCGCATTTGTTGATGGAATTGCGCGTGCGCGGAGTTTAAGGATTCGCGGCGCGGCCGACAAACAAATTAGGAGTCGCTAATGTGCAGGCAGCCAGCGGCGGGCGCGCGCGAGCTTCTGCAGCTGGTGGGCCGTGGCGATGTTCTCGCGCCGTGCTGCGGCGAGCAGAACCAGCCACAGCTCGGCGGTGGCGTAGGCGTCGGCCAGCGCGCCGTGACGCGCGTACACGGCGATGCCGAAGTGCGCCAGCCAGTCGTCGAGCTGGCGGCAGCGGCGGGCGGCCTCGGGAAAGAACAGGGAGGCGATGACGGCCGCGTCGAACCAGGGCGCCTGCAGCGACAGGCCCAGCTGGGCCCGTACTTCGCGTTGCAGGACGGCCTGGTCGAAGGCCGCATGGAAGGCCACGCGCGGCGACCCCTGGGCGAATTCGAGCCAGTCCAGCAGCGCGGCATGCGGCGCCTGGCCGGCGCGCTGCTCGGTGCCGCTGATGCCGTGGATCAGGATGTTGGAGGGGGCGGTCGAGTGCGCCTGCCTGAGTCCGATTTCCAGGCTGGGGGCGAACACGATGCGGCCCTGTTCGATCGCCACTGCGCCAATCGCCAGCAAGGGATCGCGTGCGGCATCCAGCCCGCCGGTTTCGACGTCGACTACGACCCAGCGCAGGTCGGCCAACGGGCGTTTCAGGTCGACGGCCTGTTTCCGCAAGGCGTCGCGGCGTGCGCTGCGGGCGGCATCCAGCGTCGGCGGGTGCGTCCGGGTGAACGGCCAGATCACAGCTTGTAGTCCATCGCCAGCCGCGCCTGCACCTTGCGCGCCTGCCGCAGCGCCTCCTTCAGGATGCGGCGGTCAAGCGGGTTCAGGGTGTCGGGGTCGAGATGGTTGTCGGGTGTCTGGCCGGTGCGTTGCTGGGCGTGCTGGTGGCGCAGCCGCAGCAGCTGCAGGAAGTGGAAGGCGCGGTTCCAGTCGGCCAGTTCGGCGTCGGGAATGTGTAGCGTGTGCGCGGCCTCGCGCAGGCGCTTGGCGGTGCTGGTCTGCGGACTGCCGGCTGCCAGCGCGAAAATGCGCGCGGCGTCGACGAAGGGCGTGGTGCCGTTGAGCTTGAGGTCGAGCGTGTGCGGGTGGGCCGCGTCCTCCGACAGCACGAAGTCGCGCACCACGCCGAGCGGCGGGCGGTTGCGCAGCGCGTTGCCCGCCATCTGGTGCAGGAAGCGCGGGTTCTTCTGCGTGGCGCGGTTGAGCCAGGCGCGCAGGTCGAGCGCCAGGGCGGCGTCGCCCGTCAGCGGGCGGAAATCGAAAAAGATGCTGGCATGCAGCAGGGACTCGGGGCTGCCGTGGTCGATCCATTCGCTGAACTGGCGCTGCCAGTCGGCCGCCGACAGGCACCATTGCGGGTTGCCCGCCATGATGCCGCCGCGGCACAAGGGAAACCCGCAGGCGTCGAGGCGCGCGTTGACGCGCTGCGCGAACGCCAGCAGCGCAGCATGCTGGGAGGCATCCGCCGCATGGAAGATCAGCGCGTTGTCCTGGTCGGTGGCGAGCGTCTGTTCCATGCGGCCTTCCGAGCCGAGCGCCAGCCAGCACCAGCGCAACCCGGCGAGCGCAGGATCGGTTTCGCTTTCCAGCGCGATGATGCGCTCGGTGACGCGGTCGTTGAGGCTGGAGATGATCGCGGTGAGGTTTTCCGCGTCCATTCCCTGCGCCAGCAGGCTATGGGCCAGGTCGCCGATGTCGCGCGTCAGCGACGGCAGGCGCGCGGGGTCGTCGGTCCGTCCCAGCGCCGAGGTGATGCCTTCCACCGACAGCCGGCGCAACGCGAAGATGTCCTTTTCCGAGATCACGCCGACCAGCTTGCCGCCGCTGACCAGCGGCAGGTGGTGGATGCCTTGCCGCGCCATCAGGACGAGGGCATCCGCCACCGGCAGGTCGGCTGAGAGTGTGGCCGGATGTGGCGTCATCACCGCCTCGATCGGCATGTCGAGCGGTACGCCGGCCAGCGTCACGCGGGCCAGCACGTCCTTCAGGGTGAGGATGCCGGCCGGTGCGCCGGCCGCGTCGGTCACCACCACCGAGCCGACCCGCGCGGCATCCATCGCGGCGAGGGCGTCGGCAAGCGGGGTGTCTGGCCGGACACAGAGCGGCGCCCGTCGGATCAGGCTGGCCAGCGGCCGCGCAAAACGGCTGTCGTCGTCCAGCGCCAGCGCGTATTCGGCCTGCACCGCGCGTTGCGATTCCTCCAGCAGGCTGGCGATGCGGCGCGTGCAGAAATCGTTGAATTCGGGGCTCATGGCCAGCAGCGCCTGGAAATCGGCAGCCGCCAGCGTGTAGCAGAAGGTGTCGGTCGCGGCGATGTAGCGATTGGCGGCGCCACGACCGGCCAGCAGCGCGCCGAGCGGAAACATTTCACCGGCCGCCAGTTGCAGCACGGTCAGCCCTTCGGCCGTCGCGCCGCTCACGGTGCCCTGCTTGATGATGAACAAGGCGTCGGGCGGGTCGGCCGAAGGCTCCAGCAGCACCGCTTCGCGCGCGAAGTAGGTGACCGACAGATGCTGCACCAGCCACATCACCTCGCCCTCAGTCATCGCGGAGAACGGCGCCTGGCGACGCAATGCGTCGAGGGTGGCACGGTGCAGGCTGTTGGCCAGGGGCTGGGAGGCGCTCATGTGCCCACCTTAGCGTGCGGGCGTGCCGCGGGCAATATCGGGGGGCGGGCCGGCCGCACAAATAAAAAGCGGTGGCCATGCCACCGCTCGGGGGACGAGGCGCGTGCGTCTAGCGGATGCGTTTGCGCATCACCCGGACCAGCGCGAGTCCCGTTCCCAACAGCAGCAGCGAACCGGGTTCGGGAACCGAATTGCTGCCGCCTCCGATCGGGGCGAACCGGTCCTCCAGCGTCCAGCTGAGGATGTCGTGGTTGGCAAACGCCGCACCGGTGCCCGAGGTGAAGCCGACGAACGCATTGGTGGTGCCGAGATCGGCCGCCAGATTGCGCGTCAGCGACAGGATGGCATTGGTGGGACGGACGCCGGAACGGTTCATGCGGGCTTCCAGCAGGTTGGTGCTGCCGTCGTAGTCGACCCAGACGTTCCAGATGTCGCCGGCGTTCATGTCGGCTTCGGTCACTTCGGCCAGGACCGTCGAGTTGACGTTGCCATTGATGTCGATGCCGATGTGATTGCTGCTGTTGTGGTCGCCGCCGCCGTTGTTCCAGGTGTCGAACTCGATGCCGACGCTGTGGTTGATGCCGGCGTAGCCGATGCCGCTGCCGGCGCCGCCGACGTTGTTGCCCACGGTCTGCACGGTGAACACCAGGCCGTCGGCGCCGCATCCCTGGCCGTCGCAGGCGCCGCCGGGGCTGGTGAAACGGAACTGGAAGAAGGTGCTGAACGAGGCATTGGACGCGAGGGAGACGGTGCTGGTCGAGAAGGCGCTGCCCGACTTGTAATAGCCTGCGGGGGTTACCCGCAACACGTTGCCAACCTGGGCGGCGTTGTTGTTGAGCGTGAGGCCGGCCACGCTGGAAAAGTCGGTGTAGTTGATCACGGCGGCGCCGGCCTGGCCTGCGAGCGCGATACTGCAGACTGCGGCGGCAATTTGAGCGAAACGTTTCATTTTTTCCCTAGGGTGAGATTGTTGGTGCAATGCGCTTAGCAAAAAACAAACCACCTCGGGTTTTCCGTGATTTATTAAATTAAATCAATTATTTAATGTGTGTGGTACGAATTTACTGCCCGTTCGCGGTGTAAAAATCACCGACACATGCCGCGGCATTGCACGCACAAAAGCCGCGCCGAAGCAGGGGCATTAAACCTGTACCTAAAGGGCGTGACCGCGGCAGCGGGTCGAGTCGGTCGTCAGCATCAGGCCGGCCGGCAAGCGCTGAACTTTCGGGCGTTCTTCGTGGTTGATTCGACTGATGACGTCACGACTGGAATGTGATTCACGGTCCTTTTTTCGTAAGCGACCAGCGGCCACTAGCAGCGCCAACCGTCGATTGATAAGACGCACTCAAATGTCCCGGTGTCGGGCCACTATTCATATTCAAACGATAGGTGTCGCCCGCAACGGTCCAGGTCCCTTTCGCGCGCATCGCGTTGTCATAAAGACCGTCGATACGGCCCCGGATACCCCCGAGCATCACCTCGCCAGTAAACCGCATGTTGCCTTTGCTTCGCCGCATCACAATTTCCAGGGGCGCACTATTCCCGTTCGAGAACAGTGCCATGCCCGTATAAAATCCGGTCCACGGCTGGCGGGCCGTGAGATCCCCGTGCGTGGGCCGCAGCCTCGGTTCGTCTGTGGGCCGCGGCTTGATGTCTTCTGGCGTAAGCGACTTGGCCCAGGCGAGCTGCATCCCCGAAAGATTGCGGTCGTCCAGCACCGCCGCCAGCGTTTTCAACTGTGAGACTATCAGGCGAGTGCGGAGCAATCCGACTCGCGTCGAGGCGAAGCCTCTCGCAAATTCGTCTTCCTGCGTTTCGATTCGGATGGCAGCGTTGTGAATGCGTGCCGAGTCGAGCGGATGCGTCTGTTTTTTCGCGTGGTTTTGCCAGGCCCGGTCATTGGGGAACTCAAAGGGCAAGGGTGATAGCCGCGATGCGACGGTAAAGAAGAAATTGGATGCACTCGGCAGCAATCCGATGCGGCGAAACATGTCGATCGCAAACGCATCCGCTTCGGCTTCGCTCGTCTGCAAAGCCGCGAAGTCGCACTGCCTGCCACGCTTTGTGTTTAGGGCGCATTCCGCTTGCGCCGACAATCCCTGGGTCAGGTGGCCGATCTCATGGCCGAGGATGAAGAGCACGGTCTTGCTCAGGATGTCATTTCGCTTCTCGAGCAGGTGCTTGTCCCCTAGCGCCCCCTCGGGGATGCCGAGCGCCTTCAAGGGTAAACGTTGGGATGCGGGCCAGCTCGCGAGACGACCCTGTCGCACAATGGCGAGGTAGTCGAACAGCGTCTGCGTGGAGTAGCCGTTGGCCTCGAGCCAGACCTGGGCCGCCACAAGATCCTTGAGCAACAACAACGACGCGACTGGCAAGACAACGGTACCGTCGGGGCGCGTGTGGAACTCGAGCAACACGCGTCCAGGATCGGTTGGAAACTCGAATCGAAGCGTGCGCAGCCTCTCGGCTTCATGCGTCTCAAGCTTTGGCCTGAATAGTCGCGCATAGTTTTCCGTCACTACCGCACGAAATTCCGGCTCCCATTCGCGAATCAAGCTCTGGGGGTAGAGTGGCGTAGTCGAGGCAAGCCCGCTATTGGCGAGGAAGAGTGCCAAGAAGGCCAGGCATCGGGGTCTGCGCAATATCGTCTCAAGGAACATGCGGCCTCCACTTATCGAAGATCGTAGACGGCGCGCGCCGCCGCATTGGGTGTCCGCGAGCCTGGGTCGAGCGCCCAGGCCTCGAACTCAGCGTAGTCCCCCCATGACGCTTTCCATGTCATTTGCATCAAGGACAGCTTGATGTCGCGCGTAAGCCTGGCCAGATCGACCTGGTCGCTGTCGGATAAGGTTCCCGTTTCCGCAAGTCGATTGGTGAATGCAATCTGTTCCCTGATCTGCAGCTGTCGGGCCTTGTCGTCCAATGCCCGGGTGTCTTCCGGCCTGATGCCTGCAATGAAGGTGTTGCGTGTTGTGGCCTGTTCGGCTGCAGGTGTTGCCGAGGGCGCGCCTGGCACCTGATCGTGAATTTCGAGCATGGGTGCCTTGTGGATGCTATAGACGAGAATGGCCGCGCCGAACAGACTGAAGAACACGCCCGGACCAACGTGATGAAGGTTGAGTTTTAGTAGGTCCTTAACCGAAATCTCGGCGTGCCCGACCGTAGTCGTTTGTGCAAACAGGCGGTAGCCGAACCAACAAAAGAGCACGCCCGAGACGAGCATTCCGACGCGCACCGCTAGTACACCCAGCGCGAATACCATCGTCACTTCCATCCCCGCACCTCCACGATTCGCCGTGTAACTTCGATTTTTGATGACATCAGCACATGCCGTAGCAGTTGCACATCCGGTCTTCGTAATATTTGTACTTGCTGGCACAGTCATTGGATGGGGACTGGTTTTGCGGTTGCGTGGGCTGAAAGGCCTTGAGCCAAAGCTGCTGCTGGCGCAGGTACTCGTTTTCGTCAGCAAACCAGCGCTCAAGCCTCATCGACTTGCGGCCAAACTCCAAGTAATAAGGCACAAACCCTTTGCCATATTCATGGAGGGAATATTTCCATATCGCCTTGTCTGCAACGAATTGAGCTTGGGACGGCTCACCCAGGAGTGCCAGAACTTCAGCCGATTTCATGCCGGGGGAGAGTTGTGCGGTCTTCTCTGCTGACCCCAACCCACCACCTGTTCCGGCACACCCAGCAAGGAAAGCCAAACTGACAAATACGGAGATTCTTCCGAGCATCTCTGTCTCCCCAGCTAACGATCTGAATCAATTTAGACAGGATGCTCAAAGATCGATATACAACTTTAGTAGTAGAAGCGTGACCAAATGGCGCCTTGGCCCGGTTTTCCGGGATGCAAAAACAAAAAGCCCCGCCGAAGCGGGGCTTTTTGACTGCCAGTGCCCTGAAGAGCAAGCAGCAGGGCTTCACATCCTTTACCCGCAAGGGGTAGGCCGTGGTTGTAAAGACGCTGAAGCGTCAACAACCACGCTCACATCATGCCCATGCCGCCCATGCCGCCCATGTCGCCGCCGCCCATCGGCATGGCCGGCTTGTCTTCCGGCAGGTCGGCGACCATGCAGTCGGTGGTCAGCATCAGGCCGGCGATCGACGCGGCGTTCTGCAGCGCGGTGCGGGTGACCTTGGTGGGGTCGAGCACGCCCATCGCCACCATGTCGCCGTATTCGCCGGTGCCGGCGTTGTAGCCGAAGTTGCCCTTGCCTTCCAGCACCTTGTTGACGACGACCGACGGCTCTTCGCCGCAGTTCTTGACGATCTGGCGCAGCGGCTCCTCGATGGCGCGCAGCACGATCTTCACGCCGGCGTCCTGGTCGTGGTTGTCGCCCTTGACCGCAGCGGCCACGGCCTTGGCGCGCAGCAGCGCGACGCCGCCGCCGGGGACGATGCCTTCTTCAACGGCGGCACGGGTGGCGTGCAGCGCGTCTTCGACACGGGCCTTCTTCTCCTTCATCTCGACTTCGGTGGCGGCGCCGACCTTGATCACCGCCACGCCGCCGGCCAGCTTGGCCTTGCGCTCCTGCAGCTTTTCGCGATCGTAGTCGCTGGTGACTTCCTCGATCTGCTTGTTGATCTGGGCGATGCGGCCCTTGATCGCGTTGGCGTCACCGGCGCCGTCGATGATGGTGGTGTTTTCCTTGCCGATCTCGATGCGCTTGGCGCGACCGAGGTCCTGCAGGGTGGCTTTTTCCAGCGACAAGCCGACTTCCTCGGCGATCACGGTGCCGCCGGTGAGGATGGCCATGTCTTCCAGCATCGCCTTGCGACGGTCGCCGAAGCCCGGGGCCTTGACGGCGCAGGTCTTGAGGATGCCGCGGATGTTGTTGACCACCAGGGTGGCGAGCGCTTCACCGTCGACGTCTTCGGCGACGATCATCAGCGGCTTGCCAGCCTTGGCGACCTGTTCCAGCACGGGCAGCAGGTCACGGATGTTGGAGATCTTCTTGTCGAACAGCAGGATGAACGGATCTTCCATGATCGCCATCTGCTTGTCGGGGTTGTTGATGAAGTAGGGCGACAGGTAGCCGCGGTCGAACTGCATGCCTTCGACGACGTCGAGTTCGTTTTCCAGGCCCGAGCTGTCTTCAACGGTGATCACGCCTTCCTTGCCGACCTTGTCCATGGCGGCGGCGATGATGTCGCCGATCGAGGAGTCGGAGTTGGCGGAAATGGAGCCGACCTGGGCGATTTCCTTGCTGCTGGTGCAGGGCACCGAGATCTTCTTCAGCTCGGCGGTGATGGCGACCACGGCCTTGTCGATGCCGCGCTTGAGGTCCATCGGGTTCATGCCGGCGGCGACGAACTTCATGCCTTCATTGACGATGGACTGGGCCAGCACGGTGGCGGTGGTGGTGCCGTCACCGGCGACGTCGGAGGTCTTGGAAGCGACTTCCTTGACCATCTGCGCGCCCATGTTCTCGAGCTTGTCCTTCAGCTCGATTTCCTTGGCGACCGACACGCCGTCCTTGGTCACGGTGGGGGCGCCGAAGGAACGGTCGAGCACCACGTTGCGGCCTTTCGGGCCCAGGGTCACCTTGACGGCGTCAGCCAGAACATTGACGCCAGCCACCATGCGGTGACGCGCGGAATCGCCAAAACGTACGTCTTTTGCAGCCATGTTTAAACTCCTTGAGATTTCTTGAATTCGTCATTCCGGCGCACGCCGGAATCCAGTTTGATCGGGCTGGTTCCCGGCCTCTGCCGGGATTTGCAGCTGTTTCCGCGCTAAAGCGCGGACATCTGCGTCACTGCTCGACCACGCCCATGATGTCTTCTTCGCGCATCACCAGCAGCTCGTCGCCTTCGACCTTCACGGTCTGGCCGGCGTATTTGCCGAACAGCACGCGGTCGCCGACTTTCACGTCCAGCGGGATCAGCTTGCCCTGGTCGTCTTTCTTGCCGGCGCCGACGGCGATCACCTCACCCTGATCGGGCTTCTCGGTCGCGGTGTCGGGGATGACGATCCCGGAAGCGGTCTTGCGCTCTTCTTCCATGCGCTTGACAATCACACGGTCGTGCAGAGGACGGATTTTCATTGCAAAGTCTCCATTGCGGTAACGTTGAATAACCGGCAGCCTGGCTGCCCGAAAATGAGGAAGCGGCGAACATGGTGTTAGCACTCGCCGCTGTCGAGTGCTAATGGTAGGGGCGCAGTGTGACAATTTCAAGCCCATGGACGATCTTTTAAGCCGTACCCGCGCCGCCGTCTGGCACCCCTGCACCCAGATGAAACAGCTGGAAGCCGTGCCGCCGCTGGCGATCGCGCGCGGCGAAGGCCCCTGGTTGATCGACCCGGATGGGAGGCGCTACCTCGATGCCATCTCAAGCTGGTGGGTCAACCTGTTCGGCCACTGCAATCCGCGCATCAACGCCGCACTGGTCGATCAATTGGGAAAGATCGAGCACGTGATGCTGGCCGGCGCCACCCACGAACCGGTGGTGGCGCTGTCGGAACGGCTGGCGGCGCTGACCGGACTGGGGCACGCCTTCTACGGCTCGGACGGCGCCTCGGCCACCGAGATCGCGCTGAAAATGAGCGTTCACTACTGGCGCAACCTGGGCCAGCCGGAGAAGAACGGTTTCATCAGCCTGAAGAATGGCTACCACGGCGAAACCGTCGGGGCGCTGGCGGTGACCGACATCCCGCTGTTCAAGTCCACCTACGAACCCTTGCTGCGGCACACGCTGCAGGTGCCCACCCCGGACGCCCGGCTGGCGGAACCGGGGGAATCGGCCGAGGCGTTCGCGCTGCGCTGCGCCGACGCGCTGGAAGCCCGGCTCGCCGAACACGCCGCCACTACGGCCGCGTTCATCGTCGAGCCGCTGGTGCAGGGGGCGGCCGGCATGGCGATGTACCACCCGGCCTATCTGAGGCGGGCACGGGAGTTGTGCGCGGACTATCGGGTGCATCTGATCGCCGACGAGATCGCGATGGGGTTCGGCCGCAGCGGCACGATGTTCGCGTGCGAGCAGGCCGGGATCAGGCCCGACTTCATCTGCCTGTCCAAGGGCATCACCGGCGGCTACCTGCCGCTGTCGGCGGTGCTGACGACAAACGACGTCTACGCCGCGTTCTACGGCGACGCCACCGCGCGCGGTTTCCTGCATTCGCATTCCTACACCGGCAACCCGCTTGCCTGCCGGGCGGCGCTGGCGGTGCTGGACATCTTCGAGCACGACAACGTGGTCGCGGCCAACCGGGTCAAGGCCATCGAATTCACGAAGATCCTGGAGGACGTGGCCGGGCACCCGCGGGTGCGCCACTTCCGCCATCAGGGCATGATCTGGGCATTCGACGTGGCGGACGCCACCCCCGGTTTTTCCACGCGCTTTCACCTGGCGGCGCTGGCACAGGGCGTGTTCATCCGCCCGATCGGCGGCACGGTGTATGCCATGCCGCCGTATGTCACGCATGCCGACGAGATGCGCGGGCTGGCGGGTGCGCTTCTCACCTGCCTCGACAACCCGGATATCTGAACGCGCCGCAAACGCGTTCGGCGATTTACCATGGCGGCAAGGAAGCGGCCCGCGGCGACGGGCAAGGGACACATTGCATGAAACTGACTTTTCTCGGCGCGGCGCGCGAAGTGACCGGCTCCAGCTACCTGGTGGAAGCCGACGGCGTGCGCTTCCTGGTCGACTGCGGCATGTTCCAGGGCGGCCGCGAGACGCGCGAGAAAAACCGCCGCGCCTTCAGCTTCGATCCGCGCACGATCGATTTCGTCATCCTCACCCATGCCCACATCGACCATTCCGGCCTGCTGCCGCGGCTGGCCGCGCTCGGATTCCGCGGGACGATCCACGCCACCCGCGCCACCTGCGACCTGCTGGCGGTGATGCTGCCGGATTCGGCGCACATCCAGGAAAAGGAAGCCGAATACGCCAACCTCAACCGCTTCCGCAAGGACATGGACCGGCGCGACAAGGCCCGCGGGTTGCCGCCGCGCGACACCGCGCCGCTCTACACCGTGGCGCAGGCGCAGGCCTCGCTGAAGCTGCTGAATGCGGTCGACTACGACCTGGAAATCGCGCCGCATCCGCAGGTGCATTGCACTTTCCGCGACGCCGGCCACATCCTCGGCTCGGCGATCGTCGAGGTGTGGGTGGGCGAAGGCGCGCGCCGGCGCAAGATCGTGTTCTCGGGCGACCTTGGCCAGCCCGCGCGCCCGCTGCTGCGCGATCCCACGCACATCCACGACGCCGACTACCTGCTGGTCGAATCGACCTACGGCGACCGCGACCACAAGAGCATGGAGGCGACGCAGGACGAGCTGGTCGAGGCGATCACCCACACCATCGAGCGCAAGGGCGGCAACGTCGTCGTGCCCGCCTTCGCCGTGGGCCGCACCCAGGACATGCTCTACCTGCTGGCCGACCTCACCCGGCAGGGGCGCCTCCCCAAACTCTCCGTATTTGTCGATTCGCCGATGGCCACCGCCGCCACCGAAATCACTTACAGGCACATGGCGCTGCTGGATGCCGAAACCCACGAACTGATGGGACGCCACGGCGGCGCGCAGTATTTCCGCAAGCTCGATTTCGTCGAGGACGTGGAGGAATCGAAAGCGCTCGACCGCATCCGGGGGGGCGCCGTCATCATTTCGGCCAGCGGCATGTGCGAGGCCGGGCGCATCAAGTTCCACCTGCGCGCCAACCTGCCGCGCCGCGAATCGACCGTGCTCATCACCGGTTTCCAGGCCGCCGGCACCTTCGGCCGCAGACTGGTCGACGGCGCCAAACGGGTGCGCCTGCTGGGCGAGGACATTCCGGTGCGCGCCGATCTCTACACCCTGGGCGGGCTGTCGGCGCATGCCGACCGCAACGCGCTGCTCGCCTGGCTCGGCCATTTCCGCAGCAAGCCGCGCAAGGTGTTCGTGGTGCACGGCGAGGAAACGGTGGCGAACGGATTTGCCACCACCCTGCAGGAAAAGTTCGGTTGGGACGCGCAGGCGCCGCTGCCCGGTCAGAGCGTTCTTCTCGATTAGGACGGGGGCGATGGGGACGACAATCCGTCTGGCGGGTGCGGTCGCGCTGGCGATGCTGGGAACGGGATCGCCGGCATCGGCCGCGTCGATCGTCGACTGGGAGGGCTGCAGTTCGATTCCGGCGGACGCCGACAGGCTGGCGTGCTACGACCGCGTGTCGGGGCGCTCGCAGCCCGAAGTCCGCCCCGCTTCGCCGGCCGCGGCCGCGGCCGCCCCGGCGCCGCAGCCCGCTCCCTCGTCCGCTGCCGCCGAACCTGCGCAGGAGCCGAAATTGTTGTCGGCGCTGTCGCGCCACTGGGAGCTCGACGACGAGGCCAAGCAGGGGGCTTTCCTGTTCCGCCCCCACCGGCCGAATTATTTCCTGCCGATCAAGGTCAGCAACGATCCCAACAACACCCCCTTCCAGGGCACCCTGATCCAGCCGCACCTCGGGCTCGATTCTGTCGAGACCGAATTGCAGTTGAGCTTCAAGATCAAGGCGATGGAGGGGGTGTTCGGCCACGACAACGTCGACCTCTGGTTCGGCTATACCGCGACCTCGTTCTGGCAGGCCTACAACAGCAGCATTTCCTCGCCGTTCCGCGAGACCAACTACGAGCCGGAGGCGATGCTGGTATTCCGCACCAATTACTCGCTTGCCGGCTTCCGTGGGCGCTTCTTCAATCTGGGGCTGGCTCACCAGTCGAACGGGCGCAGCGAGGCGCTGTCGCGCAGCTGGAACAGAATTTACGCGCAGATGGGATTCGAGCGCGACAATCTGGCCGTGCTGATCCGGCCCTGGTACCGCCTGCCGGAAAGCAGCGGCGAGGACGACAATCCGGACATCGAGGACTATCTCGGGTACGGCGACCTGCAGCTGGTGTATCGCAAGGGGCGCAATGCCTATTCCTTGCTGCTGCGCAACAATTTCAGCCGCACGGACAATCACGGCGCGCTGAAGCTCAACTGGAGTTTCCCGCTGTACGGGCGCCTGAAGGGCTATGTGCAGTATTTCAACGGCTACGGCGAATCGCTCATCGATTACAACCACAAGCAGCAGTCCTTCGGCCTGGGCGTCAGCCTGACCGAAGGCATGTGATTCAGGGCGCCTTGGACAGGGCCTGCTCCAGCAGCCGGTGCACATACTTCACTGGAATCGCGTAGCTGATCCCGCTGGGCGCGGTGAGTGCGGCCTCCTTGGCCCCTTTCACGTAGCCCGAATTGACCACGCCCAGCACCTCGCCGGTGTCGGGGTGCCATACCGGGCTGCCGCTGTTGCCGGGGTAGGCGATGGCGTCGAGTTCGAAGACTTCGTAGGGGCGCTGCGCCTGCCGGAGGGCGCGCGCATTCAGCTGGGACGCGGCCGGGACCGGGGTGTAGATCGGGATGATGGCGGCCAGCCCGGCGCGGTGGGTGGAGGGGTTGAGTCCCAGCACCGAGCCGATCGGATAGCCGGTGAAATACAGTTGCCAGCCTTCGCGCGCGCGATCCGAGTCGCCCAGTTTCAGGGTCGGCAAGGGATCGCCGGCGATTTTCAGCAGGGCCAGGTCGCGGTCGCGGTCGGTGGCCACCAGCCTGGCCGCGCGCACCGCCATCTGGCGGTCGCGCCCGATGAACACCGCGTAGGTTTCCTTCTTCTCGGAGTCGAGCGGTCGGGTGAAGATGTGGGCGCACGACACCACGTACTGTCCGTCCAGTACCGCAAAACCGGTGCCCAGCAGGTTGCCGCGCGGGCTGCCGGTGGGATGGAAGGTGCCGACGCCGACCACGCCCGGCTTGATGGTGGGCAGCATGTCGGCCACGTCGGCGTGGGCGGGCAGGCAAGCCACGAGCAGGATCAGCCCCCAACTGGTACGCAGCTTGCTGGCCAACTGGCCAGTCAGCCGGAGGACATGACCGGGCAGCGTCATGCAAATTGGATACAATCCGGGCGGCAGCAAAGACTTTCTATTCATAGGGGAATCCAAGCATGAGCGTTGTTGCGGTTGTAGGACTGGGCTACGTGGGTCTGCCGCTGGCGGTGGAATTCGGCAAGAAGATGACCACCATTGGCTATGACCTGTCGGTTGAAAAGATCGAGCACTACCGTCGATTCTGCGACCCCACCGGCGAAGTGTCGACGGACGACCTCAAGGCCGCGACGCAGCTGACCGTGACCACCGACCCCGCGGATCTGGCGAAGGCCGACTTCATCATCATCGCCGTGCCGACTCCGGTCGACGAGGCGCACATCCCCGATTTTTCGCCGCTGGTGGGTTCATCCACCACTGTAGGCAAATATATGAAGAAGGGGGCGACGGTCATTTACGAATCCACAGTCTACCCCGGCGCCACCGAAGAGGTCTGCATCCCGATTCTGGAAAAACAGTCGGGCATGAAATGGCTGCAGGACTTCCATGTCGGCTACTCGCCCGAGCGCGTGAATCCGGGCGACAAGGAGCGGACGATCACCAAGATCATGAAAGTGGTGTCGGGCGACGATGCCGCCACGCTGGACAAGGTGGCCGAGCTCTACGGTTCGGTGATTACCGCCGGCGTGCACCGTGCCAGCTCGATCAAGGTGGCGGAAGCCGCCAAGGTGATCGAGAACACCCAGCGCGACCTCAACATCGCGCTGATGAACGAACTCTCGCTGATCTTCCACCGCCTCGGCATCGACACGCTCGAAGTGCTGAAGGCCGCCGGCACCAAGTGGAACTTTCTGCCGTTCCGCCCCGGCCTCGTGGGCGGCCACTGCATCGGCGTCGATCCCTACTACCTCACCCACAAGGCCGGCATGCTTGGCTACCATCCGCAGGTCATCCTCGCCGGCCGCCGCATCAACGACGGCATGGGCGCCTACGTGGCACAGGAGACGGTGAAGAACATGATCGCCAACGGCGTGCAGGTGAAGGGCGCCAAGGTCAACGTACTCGGCCTCACCTTCAAGGAGAACTGCCCCGACCTGCGCAATTCCAAGGTCGTCGACGTCATCCGCGAGCTGCAGTCCTTCGGCTGCGATGTGCGCGTGCACGACCCGCTCGGCGAAGCGAAGGAAGCCGAACACGAATACGGCATCAAGCTCACCGCCTGGGACGACCTGCCCGAGTGCGACGCGCTGATCGCCGCGGTCTCGCATGCGGCGTATCTGGACAAACCCTTTGGTGAGCTCACCGCCAAGCTGAAAAAAGGCGGCGCCTTCACCGACGTCAAGGCGGCCTACGATCCGGCTGCGGTGCAGGCTGCAGGCTTCACGCTCTGGAGGCTGTGATGTCCGCGTTCGACGCGCTGAAATCGCAGCTCCGGGCCGAGCCCAGGACCTGGCTCGTCACCGGCGCCGCCGGCTTCATCGGCAGCAATCTGGTCGAGGCCCTGCTGCAGCTGGACCAGCACGTCGTCGGCCTCGACAACTTCGCCACCGGGCGCGAGAAGAATCTGGCGCAGGTGCAGGCGAGCGTCGGCCCCGAAGGCTGGAGCCGCTTCGCGTTCAGGCGCGGCGACATCCGCGACCTCATCACCTGCCACAGCGCGTGCAAGGGGGTCGATTACGTGCTGCACCAGGCCGCGCTCGGCTCGGTGCCGCGCTCGATCGAGGATCCGCTGTCGACCCACGCCGCCAACAACACCGGCTTCCTCAACATGCTGGTGGCGGCGCGCGACGCGAAAGTGAAGCGTTTCGTCTACGCTGCGTCCTCCTCGACCTACGGCGATCACCCCGGCCTGCCCAAGGTCGAGGACGTCATCGGCAAACCGCTGTCGCCGTATGCGGTGACCAAGCTGGTGAACGAGCTGTACGCCGACGTGTTCGGCCGCTGCTACGGCATGGAATCGATCGGCCTCAGATACTTCAACATCTTCGGCCGCCGCCAGGACCCCAACGGCGCCTACGCCGCGGTGGTGCCGAAGTGGGTCGCGAGCATGATCCACAACGAGCCGGTCTACATCAACGGCGACGGCGAGACCAGCCGCGACTTCTGCTACATCGACAACGTCATCCAGGCCAACCTGCTCGCCGCCACCAGCCAGCATGCGGACGCCGCGAACCAGGTCTACAACGTCGCGGTCGGCGACCGCACCACGCTGAACCAGCTGTTCGAGGCCATTCGTTCGCTGCTGGCGCCGAAGTTTTCCCACCTCGCCGACTTCAAGCCGGTCTACCGCGATTTCCGCGCCGGCGACGTGCGTCATTCGCTCGCCGACGTTTCCAAGGCGCGCACCCGGCTGGGGTACGAGCCCAGCCATCGCATCGGCGAAGGGCTGGCCGAGGCGATGGACTGGTACGTGCAGGACCTGGGCTAGGGACGGATCCTCGCCCGGAGTCCGGCGCGCGGGTGGCGCCGGACTCAAGCCGTGAAGCAACGAACCGCTACAGCAAGTACGATAAAGAAATAACGAAGCGGTCAGAACATGCAGAAAAATGACGAACCCCTGCTGCCCGATCTGGGCGGAGATGGCCGGCTGAACGCGCTGGACATCCTGCTGCGGCGCACGCAGAGCGAGAGCGACTTCCCCGCCCTGTCCGAGGCCATCGGCGCGATCAACCGCATCACCGCCTCCGACCGCGAGGGCGTCAACGTCCTGTCCAACACCATCCTCAAGGACTTCGCCCTCACCAACAAGCTGCTGAAGCTGGCCAACGTCGCGTTTTACAACCAGGTCGGCGGCGGTTCGATCAGCACCATTTCGCGTGCGGTGGTGATCCTCGGCTTCAATGCGGTGCGCTCGATCGCGCTGAGCCTGATCCTGTTCGACAACCTGGAAAACAAGGCGCATGCGCAGCAGTTGAAGGAGGAGTTCGTCAAGATTCTGTACGCCGGCATGCTGGCGCGCGAGATGGCGGGCAGGGCGCAGGTGAAGGACGTCGAGGAGGCGTTCATCGGCGCCATGCTGCACAACCTGGGCCGCATGCTCGCCATGTTCTATTTTCCCGCCGAGACGGTAGCCATCCGGCAGAAGATGGAGACCGAAGGCATGAGCGATGCGCGCGCCTCGACGGCGGTGCTGGGCGTGTCGTTCGAGAATCTAGGCATCGGCATCGCGCGCAGCTGGGGGTTCCCGGACCAGCTGGTGCAGAGCATGAAACGGCTGCCCGAAGGCAGGGTCAGGAAAAGCGCGAGCAACGCCGATCGGTTGCGTGCGTTGGCGGGATTCTCCAACGCCCTGTGCGAAGTCATCATCGAGACGCCGGACAAGGAGCGCCGCCAGGCCCTGGACAAGCTTACCGCGCGTTTCGGCGAGACCGTGCCGGTGACGGTCGAGCAGCTCTCCGGGGTAATGGAAAAGTCGATGCAGGACATCGCGCAGTTCGCGCTGGCGGTGAACGTGAACCTGAAGAACAGTGCGTTTGCCACGCAGGCGTCGAAGTGGGCCGGGATGGCGCAGGCGCCGGGCACGGCACCGGCCGTGCCGCCGGCGCTGGGGGCGAGCGAGGCGGCGGCGCCGGGCAAAAGCGCCGAGGCGCGGACCGCACTCGACGACACCGTGCTGCACGAGCACGCGACCATTCTGGACGTGGAAGCCGGCGGGGCCGGCGGGTCCGCGCAGCGCACGTCCGAGGAGATCCAGGCCATCCTGACCGCGGGCCTGCAGGACGTCGGCAATTCCCTGATCGACGATGCCGTTTCGCTCAACGACATCCTGCGCATGATTCTCGAAGCCATGTACACGGGCATGGGGTTCGAGCACGTGGTGCTGTGCATCAAGGACGGTCACCGCAACGCCATGTGCGGCAAGTTCGGCTTCGGCGACGGCGTTCAGCAGCTGACCCGCGCCTTCGACTTCCCGCTGGCGGGGCAGCCGGACGTGTTCCTGGTCGCCCTGCAGAACAATGCCGACATCCTCATCACCGACATCGACGACCCCAAGATCGCCACGCGCATCCCGGCCTGGTATCGCAGGAACGTGCCGGCACATACCTTCGTGCTGTTCCCGGTCGTCGTGAAGGGCAAGCCGGTCGGCCTGATCTACGCCGACCGCCAGCGTGCCGGCGACATCAGCATCCCCGAGAAGGAGCTGTCCCTGCTCAAGTCGCTGCGCAACCAGGCCGTGCTGGCGATCCGGCAGTCTCTGTAGGCGCAGGCGTCCGGGCGGAATTCGGCATAATGGCGACATGTCGCTTGCCCGAATCCTTGCCCGTCTGCTGACTGGCCTGCTGATCGCAGGTCCCGTCTTTTCCGTATCCGCGGCGGTGCCGCTTCCTCCGGCATTCCTCGCGGCCCTCGAGGAAGCCGGCATTCCTCCCGCCCGTGTCGCGGTCGTCGTGCAGCCGCTGGATGCGTCTGAACCGCTGCTCAGTCACAACGCCGAGGCGGCGCTCAATCCGGCTTCGGTGATGAAGCTGGTGACGAGCTTCGCGGCACTCCGGCAGCTGGGACCCGGCTACACCTGGACCACCGACGTATGGGCGGACGGCCCCATCGCGAACGGCGTGCTGGACGGCAATCTCATCATCAAGGGCCGGGGCGATCCGACCTTGACGCTGGAGCGGATGTGGCTGCTGCAGCGCGAATTGCGCGCGCGCGGTATCCATCACATCCGCGGCAATCTGGTGCTCGACACCCGCCACTTCGATCTGCCGGCGATCGACCCCGGCGCCTTCGACGGCGAGCCACTCGCGCTCTACAACGCGCCGCCTGGCGCGCTGGTGGCCAATTTCAACGCGGTCACCCTGCGCCTGAAGCCGGATGCGCAACACGTGCTGATCGTCCCCGACATCGCGCTGCCCGGCGTGGCGCTGACTTCGCAGGTGGTGCTGGATGACGGTACCGAATGCAATGACTGGAAGGATGCGGTCACGCCCCGGCTGTCCGAAGACGGGCAGGCCAGGCTGGTGATGAGCGGGCGCTACGCGCGCGCTTGCGGCGAGCAGGCCCTGTCGCTGAACCTGTTCGAGCCGGCGGCGACCTTCGATTTCATTTTCCGCGGGCTGTGGGCGGATGCGGGCGGCACGCTCGGCGGCATCACGGTGGCAGGCCAGGCGCCGTCGTCCGAGCCCCTGCTGCGCTTCGCTTCGCCGCCGCTGACCGAGGCGCTCGTCCGCCTCAACAAGTATTCCAACAACCTGATGACGCGCAACCTGTTCCTGACGCTGGGCGCGGAAGCCTACGGCGCGCCGGGTACGCCGGAGAAAGGTGCGCGTGCGGTGCGCGAGGCCCTGATGCAGCACGGCGTGGCGACGCGCAAGCTGGTGCTGGAGAACGGCGCCGGGTTGTCGCGCATCGAGCGCATCAGCGCGCAGGCGCTCACCCAGCTGTTGCACGCCGCATGGCGCAGCCCGCTGTTCGCCGAATTCGAGTCGGCGCTGCCGATCGTCGCAATCGACGGCACGCTGAAGCGCCGCTTCAACGGCAGCGCGCTCAGCGGCAACGCGCACCTGAAGACCGGCACCCTGCGCGACGCCAGCGCGTTGGCCGGTTATGTCGTCACGCAGCAGGGCGAACGATTGAGCTTCGTCATGCTGGTCAACCACGCCAACGCGCGCCACAGCGAAGCGGCGCAGCGCGCGCTGCTGGAGTGGGTCCACGCCGGTGCAGCAGGGGCGTCCCGATGAGCCCGGGCTGCCGGGTGATGGCGCTGTTCCTGGTGCTGCTGGCCCTGTTCCAGTCGCTGCCGGTGGCGGTCGAGGCCTGGCAGGCGCGCCAATGGCCGGCGACGGCGGTCGAGTGGATCCGGCTGGGCTTGCTGCCGACCGCGCTGTGGCTGTATCTGCGCTATTTCAGCCTCCTGGGCTGCCGTCAGTGCGGGGATGACGATGAACTTCGATAGGGTGCCCGAGTGGGTGGGGTGGCTGGCGCAGGACGCGGACGGCACCTGG
>JAJZPG010000008.1:51971-120636 GCA_021811235.1 Pseudomonadota bacterium
TTTTCCTGCATGCCCTTTTGCACCTGGTGGCCGGCGTAGCCGCCCGCCACGGCGCCGCCGATGGTCGCGACGTCGCGTCCGGTCCCCTTGCCGATCTGGTGGCCGAGCAGGCCGCCTGCCACCGCGCCGATCGCGGTGCCGGCGATGCGGTTGGGATCCTTGACCGGCGCCTGTTCGTTGACGACCACGTCGCGGCACACTTCTCGCGGCGTCTTGGTGGTCTCGGTGACCGGCTCGACCGCCAGCACGTCGGCGAATTCCGGCTCAGGATTCAGGGCCTTGTAGCCCGCCACGCCGCCGATTGCGGTGACGGCAACGGCGCCTGCCGCGACGCCGATCATCATGGATTTATTCATGATCTCTCTCCCGGGAAATTGAGGACGACGACATGAACCCCTGTCCAAATGATAGTCCAGCGGAGAGGGAAGTTCCCGGAACGGGGGAAGGCTTATCCGGGCTGCAGCAGGTCGATCCTGAACTGCGCCTCGTAGGGCGGCACATTGCATTCGATGACGTCGGTGGGGGCGACGTCGAGCCTCACGCCGACGATGTCGGTGCGCACCGGCAGCTTCGCCGCACCGCGGTCCACCAGCACCACGGTGCGGATTTCGTCCGGCTGCTTGCCGGCGAGGTATTCCACCGCGCGCAGCATGGAATGCCCGCGGTACATGACGTCGTCCACCACCAGCACGGTGTGGCCGGCGAGGTCGAGGCTGGCGTGCGTCGGGTTCTCAGTCAGTTGCGTCTCCGGATGGAGCAGGGTGAGGTCGTCGGCGTAGCGCTCGATCTTGAGATCCAGCCGCACGCAATCGGCGAGCCCCCAGATTTCGCGCAGACGGGTATGCAGCCTGTCTGCCAGCGGCGCGCCGCGCCGCAGGATGCCCACGACGGCAATCTGCGACCGTCCGGTCAAGAGGCCGGCCGCCTGGCGCGCCATGTCGTCGACGATGGCATCCAGCTGTTGCGGCGTGTAGAGGCAGGTACGTTGTCCCTTGGGTTTGCCGGGCATCTGCGCACCTACAGGCCGAGGTCCTGCCACATCGCGTCGACGCGCGCCTTCACCGCCGCGTCCATCACGATCGGCGTACCCCATTCGCGATTCGTCTCGCCCGGCCACTTGTTGGTGGCGTCGATGCCCATCTTGCTGCCGAGCCCGGAAACGGGGCTGGCAAAGTCGAGGTAGTCTATCGGCGTGTTCTCGACGAGCAGGGTGTCGCGCGCCGGGTCGACGCGGGTGGTGAGCGCCCACATGACGTCCTTCCAGTCGCGCACGTCGACGTCGTCGTCGGTGACGAGGATGAACTTGGTGTACATGAACTGGCGCAGGAAGCTCCACACCCCGAACATCACGCGCTTGGCGTGGCCGGGGTAGGCCTTCTTCATCGAGACCACCGCCATGCGGTAGGAGCAGCCTTCCGGTGGCAGGTAGAAGTCGCTGATCTCGGGGAACTGCTTCTGCAGCAGCGGCACGAACACTTCGTTGAGCGCGACGCCGAGGATCGCCGGCTCGTCCGGCGGCTTGCCGGTGTAGGTGCTGTGGTAGATCGGGTCGCGCCGCAGCGTGACGCGCTCGACGGTGAAGACCGGGAAGGTCTCCTGCTCGTTATAGTAGCCGGTGTGGTCGCCGTAGGGGCCCTCGAGCGCGGTTTCATTGGGATGGATCACGCCCTCGAGCACGATCTCACTGGATGCCGGCACCTGCAGGTCGCAGCCCACGCACTTCGTCACCTCGGTCTTGGCGCCGCGCAACAGGCCGGCGAACTGGTATTCGGACAGCGAATCGGGCACCGGGGTGACTGCGCCGAGGATGGTCGCCGGGTCGGCGCCGAGCGCGACGGCGACCGGGAAAGGCTCGCCCGGATGCGCGAGCGTGTGCTCGCGGAAATCCAGCGCGCCGCCGCGATGAGCCAGCCAGCGCATGATGAGCTTGTTCGGAGCGATCACCTGCTGGCGGTAGATACCGAGGTTCTGCCGCTTCTTGTGGGGGCCCTTGGTGACGGTCAGCCCCCAGGTGATCAGCGGCGCGACGTCGCCCGGCCAGCAGTGCTGGATCGGCAGGCGCGCGAGGTCGACGTCGGCGCCCTCCCACACCACTTCCTGGCATGGCGCGCCTTTCACTTCCTTCGGCGCCATGTTGAGTACCTGCTTGAGAACCGGCCACTTCTCCCAGGCGTCGCGCAGGCCTTTCGGAGGTTCGGGTTCCTTCAGGTAGGCGAGGAGTTTCCCGACTTCGCGCAGCCGCGCCGGATCCTCCTCGCCCATGCCGAGTGCCACGCGCTGCACCGTGCCGAACAGGTTCGCCAGCACCGGCATGGCATGCCCTTTGGGGTGTTCGAACAGCAGCGCGGGACCGCCGGCGCGCAGCACGCGGTCGGCGATCTCGGTCATTTCCAGTTTGGGGTCGACTTCGGCGGCGATGCGTTTCAGTTCACCCCGGGCTTCGAGTTGGGCGATGAAGTCGCGCAGGTCGCGGTAGATCATGGTTGGCCGATCATGAACGGGGTCTGCCGGGCTGCGCGCGCGGCATCAGTTGAGATATTCGAACAGGGTGACGACCTTGGCCACTCCCGCCGTGGTGCGTGCGATGTCGGTGGCGGCGCTGGCTTCGGCCCGGTTGACCAGGCCCATGAGGTAGACCACGCCGGCTTCGGTCACCACCTTGATGTTGGCGCCGGGCACGCGCTCGTCGCGCACCAGGCGGGTCTTGACCTTGCCGGTGATGGCGACGTCGTTGGCGTCGGAGGTCAGCGAAGTCACGCCCGAGATGCTGAGTTCGTTGAACACCGTGCGTACGTCTGGGATGCCCTTGACCACGTCGGTCGCGCGACTCCGCGTGGCCTCGTCCGGCACCTGGCCGGTGAGCAGCACCTGGCGGTTGAAGCTGGTGGCGGAAATGTTGTCGGTCTTTTGCGGGAAGGTCTCGCGCAGGCGCGCCAGCGCACGCAACTCGATTTCCTGGTCGCCGACGAACACGCCGGCGGTGCGACGGTCGACCGCCACGGCGGCGCCGGTGGCGGCGCCGCCGACCACCAGCGGAGCACAGCCTTGCAATGGGGGGATCAGTGCGCCCAGCAGCGCGATCGGGATCAGTTTGTTCATTCCTCGACTCCTAGTAGAACGCTGTCCACCGCATCGCACAGGCAATGGATGGTCAGCAGATGGATTTCCTGGATGCGAGCCGCGGATTCGGCAGGCACGCACAGGAAGACGTCGGCGTCCTGCATTTGTTCCGCCAGTCCGCCGCCGCTGCGGCCGGTCAGCGCGATCACCTGCATGCTGCGGGCGTGGGCGGCGGCCACGGCCTGCAACACGCTGGGCGAATTGCCGCTGGTGGAGATCGCCAGCAGGATGTCGCCGGGTTGCCCGAGGGCCTTGACCTGACGCGCGAACACCTGGTCGAAGGCGTGATCGTTGGCGATCGAGGTCAGGGTCGAGCTGTCGGTGGTGAGCGCCAGTGCGGCGAGGCCGGGCCGCTCCTGCTCGAAGCGGTTGATCATCAGCGAGGCCAGGCGCTGTGCGTGCGCGGCCGACCCGCCGTTGCCGCAGGCCATGATCTTGTTGCCCTGCGCCAGGCTGTGCACCATCAGGCGCGCCGCGGCCTCGATCGCCGGAGCGAGCGTGTCGGCGGCACCCAGCTTGGCCTGCGCCGAGGCCTGGAAGTGGCCGAGGATTCTGTCGTGTAAAGGCATAAGTGAAACTATCCTACATCGTCGAACGCGTTTTTGATCCACTCGGGGGGGGCGTCGCCGGCCAGTGCGATCACGTCGAAGCGGCACGGCGGCAGCGTCTTCAGCGTGGAAAGGTACTGGCGCGCGGCAGCGAGCAGTTTCTTCTGCTTGGCCGGCGTCACGCTCGCGGCGGCGCCGCCGAAATCGCTGCGATTGCGCAGGCGGACCTCGACGAACACCAGCGTCGCGCCGTCCTGCATGACGAGGTCGAGCTCGCCGAAGCGGCAGCGCCAGTTGCGCGCCAGCCGCTTCAGGCCGTGCGACACCAGAAACGCTTCGGCGCGCGCTTCCGCGGTTTGACCGAGCAGGGACGTCAACCTCGACTCCGCAGTTGATCGCTCATCATCCTTTGGATCACCTTACAAATTTCAACTTTATCGACTTTGACACGCCCAGCATCGGGTGAGGCCGCTACACCCCTGCATTGCACGGCTGCCACGCTGCCTGGCCGCGTGGCTCCTTTTTGGGGGGGGCGGCCCCGCCGCATCGTCGCGCCTTGCCAGCCAGCGTGTCAGTCACACACCCAGGCGCGTTCAACTGAGGAGCCAAGGTTGAACATCTGCGACAATGCCGGGATGAGTGAAAGCCCGCATCATACCCGCCTGCCGCCCGCGCTCTATGTCGTCGCCACGCCGATCGGCAACCTGGGCGACATCACCCTGCGCGCGCTGGATACCTTGAAGTCGGTGGACCGGGTGGCCGCGGAGGACACCCGGGTCTCGGGCCAGCTGCTCGCGCATTTCGCCATCAGCAAGCCGCTGGTCTCGATCCGCGAGCACAACGAACGCGAGGCGGCCGAAAAGGTCATCGCCTGGATCGCCGCGGGTGAAGCCGTGGCCTACGTGTCGGACGCCGGCACGCCTGCGGTGTCCGATCCCGGCGCGCGGCTGGTGGCGGCGGTGCGCGCGGCGGGTTTGATGGTGGTGCCGATTCCCGGCGTCTCGGCGGTGACCGCGGCGCTGTCAGCCGCCGGCGTGGAGTCGGGCGCATGGCTGTTCCATGGCTTCCTGCCGCCCAAGACCGGTGCGCGGCGTGCGCAGCTTCAGGCGCTCGCTGCCCTGCCCGCCGCGCTGGTGTTCTACGAGGCGCCGCATCGTATCGAAGAGACGCTCGCCGACATGGCGGCGGTGCTCGACAGCGCACGGCGGGTGACGCTGGCGCGCGAACTCACCAAGAAGTTCGAGAGCATCGTCACGCTGCCTTTGCGTGATGCGCCGGCCTGGCTCGCCGCCGACCCCAACCACGTGCGCGGCGAATTCGTCGTCATCGTGCATGCGCCGCTGGCCGAGGTCGCGATCGACGCGGAGGCGATGCGCGTGCTCGACATCCTGCAGGGCGCGCTGCCGCCGACGCTCGCCGCCAAGCTCGCGTCGCAGATCACGGGACGCAGCAAGGCCGAACTCTATAAAATGTCGCTGGCAATGAAGCCGCAGGGCTAGGAGCCTGTTTCAGCAGGAATCGTACCCCGCGTTGAGACCAGGATCGGATGGATGCAAGGCGCAGTGTGCAGGCAATGGCCTTGCCAAGCGCTGCAACGCCGCAGACGCCGATCCTGGTCCCAACCCGAAGGGTCGGTTGTCTGCGGGCGTTTATGCCCTCAGGGTGCATTGCGGTGTTGCGGGTGACTCGTGGAGAATGACTCCACTTCGCCCCCCGCGTCTTGCACTGCATCCCGCAGGCAATCGGCGCGGGGCATGATTCCTGCTGAAATAGGCTCCCTCGCATGACCGACACCCTCACGATCACCCGCCCCGACGACTGGCACATCCATTTCCGCGACGGCGCCGCCATGCAGAGCGTGCTGCCCGACACCGCACGCGTGTTCGGCCGCGCCATCGCCATGCCCAATCTGAAGCCGCCGGTGGTGAGCGTGGCCGACGCTGCGGCCTACCGCGCGCGCCTGCTGGCAGCGGCCGCCGGGACCGCGTTCGAACCGCTGATGACGCTCTATCTCACCGACAACACGCAGCCCGACGAGATTCGCCGCGCGCGCGCCAGCGGCTTCGTGCATGCGGTGAAGTACTACCCGGCCGGCGCGACGACGAATTCCGATTCCGGCGTCACCGAGCTCGCCAAGGCCTATCCGGCGATCGCGGCGATGGAGGAGGTCGGCATGCCGCTCTTGCTGCACGGCGAAGTGGTCGATCCCGACATCGACGTGTTCGACCGCGAGGCGGTGTTCATCGAACGCCATCTCGTGCCGCTGCTGAAGGATTTTCCGCAGCTGAAGATCGTGCTCGAGCACATCACCACGCGCCAGGCCGCCGAATTCGTGGCGGCGGCGCCGGCCAACGTTGCGGCGACAGTCACCGTGCACCACCTGCTGTACAACCGCAACGCCATGTTCCGTGGCGGCATCCGCCCGCACATGTATTGTCTGCCGGTGTTGAAGCGCGAACAGCATCGCCAGGCGCTGGTGGCCGCCGCCATTTCCGGCAATCCCAAGTTCTTCCTCGGCACCGATTCCGCGCCGCATGCGGTGGGCGCCAAGGAAACCGCCTGCGGCTGCGCCGGCATCTATACCGCGCACGCCGCGATCGAGCTGTATGCCGAAGCCTTCGAGGATGCCGGCGCGCTCGACAGGCTGGAAGCGTTCGCCAGCTTCTACGGCGCCGACTTCTACGGGCTGCCGCGGCATGCCGACACCATTACCCTGCGCCGCGAAAACTGGGTGGCGCCGGCCAGCCTCGAACTGGGCGGCGAGGCGCTGGTGCCCTTGCGTGCCGGCGAGACGATCCGCTGGCGCGTCGTTGCATAAAAAAACCGGGCATGACGCCCGGCAGAGGGGGACGAACTGCGGTGTGGTTACGCATCCGCTTGCGGCCGGATGGCGCTACGACGCGCAGGTGAGCGAAGCCGTTCTTCAAGGGAAGGCCGGAATGGTGGGCTCGGTGCCCGAATTCATGGCTTCCGGATGGTGGGCGGCAATCAGCTTCTTGATCTCGTCGACCCGCCCGGAGGGCGCATCGACCATCATCAGGATGCGCCCGTCGGCGATGGCCGACTCGAAGGTTTTGAGCCGCGAGTTGGGAATCGAGCTGGCAACCATGCTGGCGACCCAGGCCCCGAATGCGGCGCCGATCAGCGCAGTGAGCAGGATGGTGACCAGTTGCAGGTCGAGTCCGGCCGGCGGAAAGAACACGGCCACCAGCCCGGCGATGATGCCGATGCCGCCGCCCACCGCTAGCCCCGTTTCGGCGCCGTGGACAAAGTCGGTTTTCTGCAGGATCGAAGCTTCGTGCAGGCCGGCCAGCGGGATGCCGTCCCGGGCCAGGACATGGATGTGCCCGTCCTCGATGCGGGCCAGCAGGA
Organism: Pseudomonadota bacterium; assembly: GCA_021811235.1. Classification (GTDB taxonomy): domain Bacteria; phylum Pseudomonadota; class Gammaproteobacteria; order Burkholderiales; family Thiobacillaceae; genus Thiobacillus. The sequence goes on from JAJZPG010000008.1 coordinate 59,012, forward strand.
GTTGGTCGCGGATCTGTCGGGCGCTCGCCACGTCCGGCACCATGAAATACAGTCGTCGTCTCATGATGGGTCTCCTCGCAGGGTCGTCCTCGACCCGGATACCTCGGATTAGCAAATAAGGCGATGCAGTCAAGCCAAAGTTCTATAATCCCGGGTGGAAAAGCAGGTCAGGCAACCGCTGCCGCGCAGCCCCTTCGGGGGATAAGCGGGAGAGGAAAGTCCGGGCTCCGCAGAGCAGGATGCCGGCTAACGGCCGGACGCCGTGAGGCGAGGAATAGGGCCACAGAGACGAGCGTATTGAGTTACGGTGAAACGCGGTAACCTCCATCCGGAGCAACACCAAATAGGCAGACGATGACGCGGCTCGCCGAGTCTGCGGGTAGGTGGCTGGAGCCGGTCAGCAATGGCCGGCCTAGAGGAATGGTTGTCCAAGACAGAACCCGGCTTATCGACCCGCTTTTCCACCTTTTCATTTAATTCAATGGCTTAGCGTTTTTTCCTAGAATTGCGAGGAAAATAAGTCGCTAAGCATCGGTTTTTCCAGAAACTTATCCACACCCCCAAACCACCTCTAAGTCCTTGAGGCGTAGGGCTTTTTTTGCGTCTGCCGGCTTGACCCCCCCAAAACTATCCCCTATAGTGGGTGCAGGTGGTGATTGGTGGGAAGTTGTGGGAGAATGCCTCCACCCAATCACAGTCAATTTCAATACGGGGGGAGCATGTTTCGGGGGGTCGCGACGGTCAGTCTGGATAGCAAGAACCGGCTCGTGGTGCCGGCGCGCTACCGTGACGCCCTGCTGGTGAACGGCGGTGGTCGCGTCGTGGTGACGGCCGACCCCAGCCAGTGCCTGCTGCTCTATCCCCTGCCCGAATGGGAGCCGATCGAGAAAAAACTCAACGGTCTCTCCGATTTCAACCCTCGCACCCGCAGCCTCAAACAATTGCTCGTCGGCTACGCGCACGACACGGACATGGACGGCGCCGGCCGCGTGCTGCTGCCGCCGATGCTGCGCAAGTTCGCCGAGCTGGACAAGAACGTCGTGCTGGTGGGGCAGGGGAGCAAGGTGGAGTTGTGGAACGAGGCGCGCTGGGAGGCGCAGGTGGCGCAAGCCCTGACCTTCAGCGACGACGCGCTGCCGCCCGAGCTGGAGGGGTTCACGTTGTGAGTGAGCCCGCCCATGTGCCGGTGCTGGCACAGGAGGCGGTGACGGCGCTGGCGATCAGGCCCGACGGCATCTATGTCGATGCCACCTTCGGGCGCGGCGGCCACAGCCGGCTGATTCTGGCCGGGCTGGGCGCCGGCGGGCGTCTCATCGCGCTGGACCGCGACCCTGCCGCCATCGAGGCCGGCGCCGCCTTGCGGGATCCGCGTCTGACGCTGGTGCACAGCGCGTTCTCGCGCCTGGGGGCCGTGCTCGACGGGCTTGGCCTCGCGCGGGTGGATGGAATTCTGCTGGATATCGGCGTGTCGTCGCCGCAACTCGACGACGCCACGCGCGGATTCAGTTTCCGGTTCGATGCGCCGCTCGACATGCGCATGGATCCGGGCAGCGGGGTGTCGGCGGCAGACTGGCTGGCGACGGCGTCGGAGGGGGAGATCAGTGAAGTCATCCGCACCTACGGGGAAGAGCGGTTTGCTAAATCGATTGCGCGCGCGCTTGTTGCGGCACGGCAAAAAGAGGCGATCCGCAGTACCGGTCAGCTGGCGAACCTCATCGCCGCAACGGTCAAAAAGCGCGAGCCGGGGCAGCATCCGGCGACCCGCAGCTTCCAGGCTATACGGATTTATCTCAACCGCGAGCTTGAAGAACTGAGTGCCGTGCTGCCGCAATGCGTCGACAGATTGCAAGCGGGCGGACGCCTCGCGGTGATCAGTTTTCATTCGCTGGAGGATCGCATCGTCAAGCGCTTCATGCGCGACGAGGCGATGGGCGAGCAGGCGCCGGCGCGCCTGCCGATCCCGGCGGCCATGCTGAAGCCAGGGCGGCTGAAACTGGTCGGGCGGGCGCGGCATGCAAGCGACGAAGAAGTGGCGGCCAATCCGCGCGCGCGTAGCGCCGTGCTGCGGGTGGCTGAGCGGGTGGGTGGTGTGGAAGGGCGGGTTGCGGCATGAGCCGTCTCAACGTCGTTCTGGCGCTGGTGCTGGTGGTGTGCGCGCTGGCGGTGATCCAGGCGCAGCACCGTGCGCGGACGTATTTTGTGGAACTGGAACGCCTGAAAAAAGAGGCGCGCGTGTTGGACGAGCAGTGGGGTCAATTGCAACTGGAGCAGAGTACCTGGGCCAATCCGGCGCGGGTCGACGCCGTCGCGCGCACCCGGCTCGGCCTCGTCGCGCCGCCGCATGACCGCGTGCGCATCGAAACGACGACGGGTGCGCCATGAATTACCACTCGAGGAAGCTGCTCAAGCTGCATCTGGCCCCCTGGCGCATGGCGACGGTGGGCAGCCTGCTGCTCGCCGGACTGGCCGTCGTGGGCGGGCGGGCGTTCTACCTGCAGGGCCTCAATACCGACTATCTGCAGGGCAAGGGCGATGCGGTGGCCAATCGCAACCTCACCCTGCCGGCGCATCGCGGCCAAGTGTCCGACCGCCACGGCCAGCTGCTGGCGATCAGCACACCGGTCGAATCGCTGTGGGCGCGCCCGGCCGAGCTTGAACTCGCGGCCGGGCAGCGCGCACAACTGGCCAGGGTCCTGGGCATGCCGGAGCCGGAATTGGCGAAGAAGCTGACGCGCCGGAGCCGCGGGGAATTCGCCGTGCGACGTCCGGTGACGCCGGAGCAGGCGGTGAAGATCGCGGCCATGGGCGTGCCGGGCCTGCATTTGCGGCGTGAATTCCGGCGCTACTACCCAGCGGGCGAGGTCGCCGCGCACGTGGTGGGCTTTACCAACGTCGACGACATCGGCCAGGAGGGCGTCGAGCGCGCCTACCAGGACTGGCTCGCAGGCCGCGAGGGCAGGCGCCAGATCCTGCGCGACCGCCACGGCAACACCATCCGCGACCTGGCGCCGATCAAGACCGCGCAGATGGGCGGCAACCTGGCGCTAGCCCTCGACCTCAAGATCCAGTATCTGGCGCACCGCGAACTGGCGGCGGCGATCAAGCAGCACAAGGCCAAGGGCGGCAGCGTGGTGGTGCTCGACGCCAAGACCGGCGAGATCCTCGCACTCGCGAATCAGCCCATCTTCAATCCCAACAACCGCCGCAACTACAAGCCGGGGCCGATGCGCAACCGTGCAGTGATCGACACCTTCGAACCGGGCTCGACCATCAAGCCCTTCGTCGCGGCGGCGGTGCTCGAACGCGGCCTGTTCCATCCCGACAGCGTCATCGACACGCCGGAAACCTGGCGCGTCGGGACCAAGCTCGTGCGCGATGTCCATCCGCATCCGCAGATGACGGTGACCGAGATCATCCAGAAATCAAGCAACGTCGGCGCGGTCAAAATGGCGATGACGCTGACGCCCCAGCAACATTGGGAGGTGCTGCACCGTGCCGGGTTCGGCGAGCTGCCGGGCTCGGGTTTTCCCGGCGAGACCGCCGGCCGTCTGCGCGCCGCCGCCACCTGGAAGCCGGTCGAACAGGCCACCATGGCCTACGGCTACGGTCTGTCGGTCAGCCTGCTGCAGCTCACCCGCGCCTACATGGCGTTCGCCAACGACGGCGAGGTGATGCCGTTGTCCTTTCTCAAGCGCGAGCCGCAGGAAATCTCGGGCGTGCGCGTGTTCTCGCCGAGCGTGGCGCGCGAAGTGCGCGCGATGATGGAGGCGGTGACGCAGGAAGGTGGCACCGGCCTGCGCACCCGGGTGCCGGGCTACCGCGTGGCCGGCAAGACCGGCACCGCGCACAAGCTGGTCGACGGCCGCTATGCCGCCGACCGCTATCTGTCCTCCTTCGTCGGCATGGCGCCGGCGTCGAATCCGCGCCTCATCATCGGCGTGGTGATCGACGAGCCGTCCGACGGGGTCTATTACGGCGGCAGCGTCGCCGGCCCGGTGTTCGCCCAGGTCATGGCCGCCAGCCTGCGCCAGCTCGGACTGCCGCCCGACGCGCCGGAAACCGCCACCCACATGACGCAGAACGCGTGGCGCACAGGAGGAGGAGCCTGATGGCGAAGCACGCCCAGTCCGCCGTTCCGCCCGCCAGCCACGCGATCCGCGAATCCGTGCCGCATATCCTGGAGCGCCTCGGCATTCCGGTTGCGGCGCTCGTCAACGACAGCCGCAAGGCCATGCCGGGGGCCGTGTTCGCCGCTTATCCCGGCGAGGCGCGCGACGGCCGCGATTTCATCGGCCAGGCCGTGGCGCAGCGCGTCGACGGCGTGCTGTGGGAAGCCGACCATTTCCAGTGGGACCCCGCGCTCGCGATTCCCAACGCCGGCGTGGTGGGCTTGAAAACCCGCATCGGCGAAATCGCCGCCCACGTCTACGGCGAACCCTCGCGCGCGCTGCACATGGTCGGCGTCACCGGCACCAACGGCAAGACCTCGGTGGCGCACTGGATCGCTCAAGCCCTTTCCCGGCTCGGCCGCAAGACCGCCATCGTCGGCACCGTCGGCAACGGCTTCCCGCCGGTCGGGGACAAGCCCGGCACGCTCACGCCCGCCCTCAATACCACGCCCGACGCCATCGAACTGCAGCAGCGCCTTGCGTTCTACCGCCAGCAGGGGGCAACGGCATGCGCAATGGAGGTGTCCTCGCACGGCCTCGCACAGGGGCGCGTCAACGGCACCCACTTCAACATTGCCGTGCTGACCAACCTGTCGCGCGACCATCTCGACTACCACGGCGACATGGAGAACTATGCCGCCGCCAAGGCGCGCCTGTTCAGCTGGCCCGGACTGGAGTGGGTGGTGCTGAACGTCGACGACGCCTTCGGCCAGCAGCTGGAAAGCGAGACCCGGCCCGCGCGCGTCGCCGGCTATGGCTTCCGGCGCGGCGCCGTGATCGGTGACATGCTGCGCCTGTCGCAGGCCGGCCTGCATCTGCACCTGCACACCGACTGGGGCGATGCCGAGCTCGACGCGCCCTTGCTGGGCCGCTTCAACGCCGCCAACCTGCTCGCCGTGCTCGCCACCCTGCTGGTGTCGGGCGTGAAGCTCGACGACGCCTGCCAGGCGCTGGCGTGCGTCGAGCCGCCGCCCGGACGCATGCAGACGCTGGGAGGCAACGCCCATCCGCTGGTGGTGGTCGATTACGCGCACACGCCCGACGCGCTGGACAAGGCGCTCGCCACCCTGCGCGAAATCGCCGGCGGCGGGCGTCTCATCTGCGTGTTCGGCTGCGGCGGCAACCGCGACAAGGGCAAGCGCCCGCTGATGGGGCAGGCTGCCGCCAAGGCTGCCGACGAAGTGTGGGTCACCAGCGACAACCCGCGCCATGAGGATCCGCAACACATCATCGACGACATCCTCGCCGGCATGTCCGGCAAGCCGCATGTCGAGCCGGACCGGGCGCGCGCCATCTTCGAGGCCATCGGCGGCGCCCACCAGGGCGACGTCGTGCTGATCGCCGGCAAGGGACACGAGGATTACCAGGAAGTCGGCGGCGAGCGGCAGCCATTCTCCGATGTCGCCATGGCGAGGAAGGCGCTCGACGCATGGACATGAATCTGCGCCTCTCCGAAGCCGCCGCCATGCTGGGCGTACCGTTCTCGGCGTCCGATGCAGCGGTGCTGCGCGTCTCCACCGACAGCCGCAGCATCCGGCCGGGCGACCTTTTCGTCGCCCTGCGCGGCGCGAAATTCGACGGCGGCGCGTTCGCCGCGCAAGCCCTGCAACAGGGCGCGGTCGGCGTGGTGCTCGATCGCGAGCAGGCGCCCGGCGTCGCCCAGGCGATCCGCGTCGACGACACCCGACTCGCGCTCGGCAGGCTGGCTGCGGCCTGGCGCCAGCGCTTCGCTATCCCGGTCGTCGCCGTCACCGGCAGCAACGGCAAGACCACGGTCAAGGAAATGCTCGCGGCGATCCTGCGCGCGGAGGCCGGCACCGACGATGCGGTGCTGCATACGGAAGGCAATCTCAACAACGACATCGGCGTGCCGCAGATGCTGCTGCGCCTGCGCGCGTCGCACCAGTTCGCGGTGCTGGAAATGGGCATGAACCACGCCGGCGAGATCGACTATCTCACGCATCTGGCGCGGCCGGATGTGGCACTCGTCAACAATGCGCTGACCGCGCACATCGGCTATCTCGGCTCGATCGAAAACATCGCCCGCGCCAAGGGCGAGATTTTCAACGGCCTGACCGATGCAGGCATCGCGGTATTCAACGCCGACGATGAGCATGCGAGGCTGTGGCGCGACATCAATGCGCGGCGCAGCGTGATCGACTTCGGGCTGCGACACCCCGCGGCGGTGCGCGGGCACTATCGGCCCAGCCTGTACGGCTCGGTACTGACGCTGGTCCTGCCCGATGCCGAATTCGACGTGGATTTGCAGGTGCCCGGCGAGCATAACGTGATGAATGCGCTCGCCGCGGCCGCGGCCGCGTTTGCCCTCGACGTCAGCCACGCCAGCATTGCCGCCGGGCTGTCCGGGTTCGCGGGCGTGAAGGGACGCCTGCAGAGGAAGGCGGCGCTGCACGGCAGCCATTTCATCGACGACACCTACAACGCCAATCCCGATTCGGTGAAGGCCGCGCTCGCGGTGCTGGCGCAGCAGCCCGGTACCAGGATCCTCGTGCTGGGCGACATGGGAGAGCTCGGCGAAGACGCCGCGGCGATGCACGCGCAGATCGGCCTGGCGGCGCGCGAGGCCGGCGTCGATCGCCTGCTGGCGCTGGGCGAGCTGACGAAGGAAACCGTCGGCGCCTTCGGGGCGGGCGCGATGCACTTCGAACGCATCGAGGAACTGCTGGCCGAACTCGAAAATGCGCTCACGCCCGGCACCACCGTGCTGGTGAAGGGGTCGCGCTTCATGCAGATGGAACGCGTGGTCAAGAGCTTTACGGAAGCCGCCGGCGAGGCAGCCGGGGCATTGATGCCTCCAACGGGGATGCAGGGATACTGACATGCTGCTTTGGTTATTTCAACAACTGGGCCAGGACATCCGGGCGTTCAACGTCTTCAACTACCTGACCTTGCGCGCGGTGATGGCCACGCTCACCGCGCTGACGATCTCCTTCATCGTCGGCCCCGCGGTGATCCGCAAGCTCACCGCGCTGAAGATCGGCCAGTCGGTGCGCAGTGACGGGCCGCAGACCCACCTGGTGAAAGCCGGCACGCCGACGATGGGTGGTGCGCTGATCCTGGTGTCGGTCGCCGTCACCACGCTCTTGTGGGCCGACCTGTCGAACGACTACGTGTGGGTCGCCCTGCTCACCCTGCTCGGCTTCGGCGTCATCGGCTGGGTCGACGACTGGCGCAAGGTGGTCGAGAAGAATTCGCGCGGCCTGCCTTCGCGCTGGAAATACTTCTGGCAGTCGGTGATCGGCCTGGTGGTCGCGGTCTATCTGTGGAACACCGCCTCCCTGCCGGCCCACACCGAGCTCATCATCCCCTTCCTCAAGCACGCCACGCTGGCGCTGTCGGCGGCGGGCTTCATCGCGCTCACTTATTTCGTCATCGTCGGCGCGTCCAATGCGGTCAACCTGACCGACGGCCTCGACGGCCTGGCGATCCTGCCGACCGTGATGGTGGCGTCCGCGCTGGCGATCTTCGCCTACGTTGCCGGCAACGCGGTGTTTTCCAAATACCTGGGGCTGCCGCACGTCCCCGGCGCCGGCGAGCTCGCGGTGTTCTGTGCCGCGATGGCGGGCGCGGGACTGGCCTTCCTGTGGTTCAACGCCTACCCGGCGGAAGTGTTCATGGGCGACGTCGGCGCACTGGCGCTCGGCGCCGCGCTCGGCGTGGTCGCCGTCATCGTGCGCCAGGAAATCATTCTCTTCATCATGTGCGGCGTGTTCGTGATGGAGACCCTGTCGGTGATGATCCAGGTCGCCTCGTTCAAGCTCACCGGCAAGCGCGTGTTCCGCATGGCGCCGATCCACCACCACTACGAGCTCAAGGGCTGGAAGGAAAATCAAGTCGTCGTGCGTTTCTGGATCATCAGCATGATGCTGGTGCTGATCGGCCTGTCGAGCCTGAAGCTCAGATGAACTACGACAGCCTGCAGCTCTCCGGCAAGAAAGTCCTGGTGCTCGGCCTCGGCGACACCGGGCTGTCGTGCGCGCGCTGGCTGGCGGCGCGCGGCGCGCAGGTGAGCGTGGCCGACAGCCGCACGGCGCCGCCGCATGCGGCTCGTCTGGCCGAGCTGTTGCCGCAGGTACCGCTCTTCACCGGACCGTTCGACGATGCGCGCCTGCAGGCGGCCGAGTTGTTGGTGGTGAGCCCCGGCGTGCCGCTCGCCGACCCGGCGGTGGCGCGCGCCATTGCGGCGGGTGTCGAAGCGGTGGGCGACGTCGAGTTGTTCGCGCGTGCCGTCCGCGCGCTCAATGCCGAGCGCGCCACTTCAACGGATTTAAATGGCCCGATGCGGGTGATCGCGATCACCGGCAGCAACGGCAAGAGCACCGTCACCGCGATGTGCGGAGACATGTGCCGCATGGCCGGGCTCGTGACCTGCGTCGCGGGCAACATCGGCCTGCCGGTGCTGGACGCGCTGGGCGAGATCGAACAGGGCCATGCGCCGGCGCCGCAGGTATGGGTGTTGGAGCTTTCCAGCTTCCAGCTGGAAACGACCTCCAGCCTCGACGCCGATGCCGCGACCGTGCTCAACCTGTCGGAAGACCACCTGGACCGCTACGCCGACATGGACGCCTACGCGGCGGCCAAGGCGCGCATCTTCAGCGGGACCGGCGTGCAGGTGCTGAACCGCGACGATGCACGCAGCCTCGCCATGGCGCTGCCGGGCCGGCACGTGGTGAGCTTCGGCCTCGACCGTTGCCCGCAGGACGAGAATTTCGGCCTGTGCGAGGACGAGCTGTGCCTCGGCGGCGACATGCTGATGCCGCTGTCCGCGCTGCCGGTTGCCGGCCTGCACAATGCCGCCAATGCGTTGGCGGCGCTGGCGCTGACGCGCGTGCTGGGGCTGCCGATGGAAGCCCTGCTGCGCGGCCTGGCGCATTTCAAGGGGTTGCCGCATCGGGTGGAAAAGGTCATGGAGATCGAAGGCGTGACCTATTACGACGACTCCAAGGGCACCAACGTCGGCGCGACCGAAGCCGCGCTGTACGGCATGGGCAATCGCAAGGCGGTCGTCATCCTGGGCGGCGACGGCAAGGGACAGGACTTCGGCCCGCTCAAGGCGGCGGTCGAGGCCAACGCCCGCGCCGTGCTGCTGATCGGGCGTGATGCGCCCTTGATCGCGGCCGCGATCGAAGGGTGCGGAATCGATGTCTACCGCGCCGACAGCCTGGCCGACGCGGTCGCCCAGGCGCACCGTCTCGCGCACGCGGGCGATGCGGTGCTGCTGTCGCCTGCCTGCGCGAGCTTCGACATGTTCCGTAACTACGCGCACCGCGCCGAGGTCTTCGTCGATGCGGTGAAGGCCCTCGCGGCAGAAAGGGCGGCGCGCTGATGCTCTACACCACGCGTGCGCCCAAACCCAGTGCCGAGCTCGATTTCAGCCTGCTGTGGCTGGCGCTCGGCCTGCTGGCGATCGGCCTGGTGATGGTGTATTCCGCCTCCATCGCGATCGCCGAGGCGGCCCGCTATACCGGCCACAACGGTGAATACTATCTGCTGCGCCAGGGCATTTTCATTGTCCTCGGCGTCGGTGTCGGCATGGCCGCCTTCCAGGTGCCGATGCGGGTGTGGCAGCAGGCGGCGCCCTATCTCTTCCTCGCCGGCCTGCTGCTGCTGGTGGTGGTGCTGATTCCGGGCATCGGCCGCGAGGTCAACGGCAGCCGCCGCTGGATCCCGCTCGGCTTCGCCAACCTGCAGCCGTCCGAGCTGATGAAATTCCTCGCCGTGCTGTATGCCGCCGACTACACCACGCGCAAGGCGGCCTTCATGCACGATTTCAAGAAGGGCTTCCTGCCGATGGCGGCGGTGATGCTGGTGGCCGGCGCCCTGCTGCTGCAGGAGCCGGATTTCGGCGCCTTCGTCGTCATCATCTCCATCGCCATGGGTATCCTGTTCCTCGGCGGCCTCAACTGGAAAGTGTTCGCCGGCCTGGTGGTGGTGTTGCTGGCCGGCTTCGTCCTGCTGATCCTCACCTCGCCCTACCGCCTGCAGCGCGTGCTCGGCTTCATGGACCCGTTCGCCGACCCCTACGGCAAGGGCTACCAGCTGTCGCATGCGCTGATCGCCTTCGGCCGCGGCGAATGGCTCGGTCTGGGCCTGGGCGGCAGCGTCGAAAAGCTGTTCTATCTGCCGGAGGCGCACACCGACTTTCTGCTCGCCGTCATCGCCGAGGAATTCGGCTTCGTCGGCGTCGCCGTGGTGATCGGGCTGTTCGCCTGGCTGATCGTCAAGGCCTTCGTGATCGGCCACCGCGCGGCCCAGCTCGAGCGCAATTTCTGTGCGCTGGTGGCGCAGGGCATCGGCATCTGGCTCGGCGTGCAGGCACTCATCAACATGGGCGTGAACGTCGGTCTCTTGCCGACCAAGGGGCTGACCCTGCCCTTCCTGTCGTTCGGCGGCAGCGGCATCGTCGCCAACTGCCTGGCCGTCGCCGTGCTCTTGCGCATCGACTGGGAACATCGGCAGATGATGCGGGGGAAAACCTTCTGATGGCCGCCGCGAACCGCACCCTCATGGTCATGGCCGGCGGCACCGGCGGCCACGTCTACCCTGCGTTGGCGGTGGCCGACGCCCTGCGCGCGCGCGGCTGGGACGTGTTCTGGCTCGGCACCAAGGCCGGGCTCGAAGCACGCGTGGTGCCGGCGGCCGGCATCGACATGGTGTGGGTGTCGATGGGCGGCGTGCGCGGCAAGGGCGTGCTGAAAAAACTGCTGCTCCCGGTGACGCTGCTGGTCGCCTTCTGGCAGAGCCTCACCGCCATCCTGCAGCGCCGCCCCGACGTGGTGCTCGGCATGGGCGGCTACACTGCCTTCCCCGGCGGCATGATGGCGAGCCTGATGAACAGGCCGCTGGTCATCCACGAACAGAATTCGGTCGGCGGCCTGACCAACCGCGTACTGGCGTGCCTCGCCGACCGCGTGCTGACCGCCTTTCCCAAGGTGTTCACCCACGCGCACGACAAACCCATCCCCTGCCGCCGCGTGGCGACCGAATGGGTGGGCAATCCGGTACGGAGCGGCATTGCCGCTCTGGCAAAAGAACAGCGGGGCGATATCTCCGCCGCTCCCGCAGGCGACCGTGCCGTCCGCACGGGTCCGCTGCGCCTGCTGGTGGTGGGCGGCAGCCTCGGCGCCACTGCCCTGAACGACCTGGTCCCCCAGGCCCTTGCCCTGCTGCCCGCCGACCGGCGTCCGCAGGTGGTGCACCAGTCCGGACGCCGGCATGTCGATGCGCTGCGCGCGAACTATGCCGCCGCCGGGGTGGAGGCCGAGGTGCGCGACTACATCGAGGACATGGCGGCCGAATATCGCGCCTGCGACTTCGCCATCTGCCGCGCCGGTGCGATGACCGTCGCCGAACTCGCCTGCGCCGGCGTGCCGGCGGTGCTGGTGCCCTTCCCTTTTGCGGTCGACGACCACCAGACCGGCAACGCCGAATTCCTCAGCGAGGCCGGCGCGGCCTGGCTGATGCAGCAGCGCGATCTGACCGCCGAAAAACTGGCGGCGCTGATCGCCGGGCTCGACCGCGCGACGCTGGCCGCCATGTCCGACAAGGCGCGCAACCTGGCCAAGCCGGATGCGACCCAGAACGTCGCCGATATTTGCGAGGCGCTTGCCAAATGAAACACGCCGTCCGTCAAATCCACTTCGTCGGCATCGGCGGCGTAGGCATGAGCGGCATCGCCGAGGTGCTGCTCAACCTCGGCTACGCGGTCTCCGGCTCCGACCTGGCCGACAATGCGGTGACGCAGCGCCTGGCCAGGCTCGGCGCGCGCATCCATCGCGGCCACGCGGCGGAGAACATTGCCGGCGCCGACGCGGTCGTCACCTCGACCGCGGTGCAGGAGACCAACCCCGAGGTCATCGCCGCGCGCGAGAAGAAGATCCCCATCGTGCCGCGCGCGCTGATGCTGGCCGAGCTGATGCGCCTGCGCCAGGGCATCGCGATCGCCGGCACCCACGGCAAGACCACCACCACCAGCCTGGTCGCCAGCATCCTCGGCGAGGCCGGCATGGACCCGACCTACGTCATCGGCGGCAAGCTCACCGCCGCCGGCACCAACGCGCGGCTGGGTCAGGGCGACTTCCTGGTCGCCGAGGCCGACGAGTCGGATGCCTCCTTCCTGTACCTCACGCCGGTGATCGCCATCGTCACCAACATCGACGCCGATCACATGGACACTTATGGCCATGATTTCGAGCGCCTGAAACAGGCTTTCGTCGACTTCTGCCAGCGCCTGCCCTTCTACGGCATGGCGGTGCTGTGCATCGACGATCCCCATGTCAGGGAAATCCTGCCGCGCATCACCAAGCCGATCACCACCTACGGCTTCGACGAGAACGCGCAGGTGCGTGCGGTGAACCCTCGCTTCGAGGCCGGCCAGATGCATTTCACCGTCAAGCGCGAAGGCATGGCCGATCTCGACGTCATGCTCAACCATCCCGGCATGCACAACGTGCTGAACGCGCTGGCGGCGATCGCGGTGGCGACCGAGGTCGGGGCCAGCGATGCGGCCATCGTCAAGGCGCTCGCCGAATTCCACGGCGTCGGCCGGCGTTTCCAGCGCTATGGCGAGCAGGAGGCCAAGGACGGCGGCAAGTACTGCCTGATCGACGATTACGGCCACCACCCGGTGGAGATGGCGGCGACGCTCGCCGCCGCGCGCGGCGCCTTCCCGGGCAGACGGCTGGTGCTGGTGTTCCAGCCGCACCGATTCACCCGGACTCGCGACTGCTTCGAGGATTTCGTGAGAGTGCTGTCGGAGACCGACGTGCTGGTGCTGACCGAGGTCTATCCCGCAGGCGAGGCGCCGATCGTCGCCGCCGACGGCCGCGCGCTGGCGCGCGCGGTGCGGGTGGCCGGCAAGGTCGAACCGGTGTTCGTCGAGAACGTCGCCGACGTGCCGGCCACGGTGCGCGATCTCGCGCAGGCCGGCGACGTCGTGCTGGTGATGGGCGCCGGCAGCATCGGCCAGGTGGCGCCGGTCTTGGGGCAGCACGATTCCGCAGCCGCCTCGGCGCCCGGTGGATCGCAATCCCCTTTGGGGGGCAAGCATGCGCCATGACTACCGCATGAGCGAGCTGGATCTCGGCGGCGGCGCCACCCAGGTGCTGCGCGGGCACCTGCTCTACAACGAGCCGATGAAGAAACACGTCTCCTGGCGTGCCGGCGGGGTGGCGCAGCGCGTCTACATTCCAGCCGACCTGGAAGACCTCATCTGGATGGTGCGTTCGGTGCCGGCACACGATGGCATCCACATGATCGGTCTCGGCAGCAATCTGCTGGTGCGCGACGGCGGCGTGACCGGCGTGGTGATCCTGCTGCACGGCGTGCTGAAGAAGCTGGCGATCGAGAGCCGCACCCATGGCCTGCCGCCGGCACCGGAGGATGTCGACACCGCGCTGGTCTATGCCCAGGCCGGCGTCGCCTCGCCCAAGCTGGCGCGCTTCGCCGCCAATCACGATCTGGTCGGCGGCGAGTTCTGGGCCGGCATTCCCGGCACCGTCGGCGGAGCGATCGCGATGAACGCAGGCTGCTATGGCAGCGAGACCTGGGACAAGCTGGTGCAGGTGCAGACGCTCGACCGCCAGGGCCAGCTGAACGAGCGGCTGCCGGACGAATACGTCACCGGCTACCGCCATGCGGCGCTGAAGCAGCCGCACGAGGAATGGTTCATCGGCGGCTGGTTCCGCCTCGAAAAGGGCGACGGCGCCGCGTCGCGCGAGACGATCAAGGACCTGCTGAAAAAGCGCATCGCTTCGCAGCCGCTCAGCATGCCGAACGCCGGCTCGGTGTTCCGCAACCCGCCGGGCGATTACGCGGCACGCCTGATCGAAAGCTGCGGGCTGAAAGGCTACCGCATCGGCGACGCCCAGGTGTCGGAGAAGCATGCGAATTTCATCGTCAACCTCGGCCAAGCGACGGCGACCGATATCGAACGCCTCATCGAACATGTGGAAGACAGCGTGGAGGCGCGCACCAACGTGCGGCTGATCCGCGAAGTGCGAATTATTGGAGAACGGCAGTGAGCCCGCTTGAATCAGGTAAGAAATACGGGAAAGTTGCGGTGATGCTGGGCGGCACCTCGGCCGAGCGGCCGGTGTCGCTCAACAGCGGTGCCGCTGTGCTGGCGGCGCTGCAGCGGCAGGGCGTGGATGCGCACCCCTTCGACCCGGCCACCCGCAATCTGGGGGACCTCATCGGCGGCGAGTTCGACCGCGTCTTCATCGCCCTGCACGGGCGCTACGGCGAGGACGGCTGCATGCAGGGCGCGCTCGAACTGCTGAACATCCCCTATACCGGCAGCGGCGTGATGGCGTCGGCGATCGGCATGGACAAGTGGCGCACCAAGATGCTGTGGCGCGCGGGCGGCCTGCCGACGGCCGACTGGGAAATCCTCGCGGCGGACAGCGATTTCGCCGCGGTGGAAAAGAAGCTCGGCCTGCCGATCTTCGTCAAGCCGGCGCGCGAGGGATCCAGCATCGGCATGAGCAAGGTGACCGAGCCCGGCACGCTGAAGGCGGCGTACGCAACCGCCGCCGAGCACGACGCGCTGGTGCTGGCGGAAAAATTCATCGACGGTGCCGAGTTCACCGTCGGCATCCTCGGCGATACCGCGCTGCCGCTGATCCGGCTGGAGCCCGCCAAGGAGAAGGCCTTCTACGATTTCGAGGCCAAGTACCTGCGCAACGACACCCGGTATCACTGTCCGGCCGGCCTGCCGGAGGCACAGGAAATGGCGCTGAGGAAGCTCGCGCTCGACGCCTTCCGCCTGATCGGCGGGCGCGGCTGGGGCCGCGTCGACGTGATGACCGACAGCCACGGCAAACCTTACCTGCTGGAGGCGAACACCTCGCCCGGCATGACCGACCACAGCCTGGTGCCGATGGCGGCGCGCGTCGCCGGCATGGATTTCGACGCCCTGTGCCTGAAGATCCTGGAGCAGACCCTGTGACGTCTCCCGAGCTCGCCGCCCATCCGCTGACCCAGGTCGCCCGCGTGCTGACCTGGGGCGCGCTCGGCCTGCTCGCCTACGGCGCGGCCAGCTGGGTGGTGGCGCAGCCGTGGTTCGCGCTCACCACGCTGGAGGTGAAGACCCCGGTGGCGCACGTCACCGAGGCGCAGATCCGGCTGGTCGCCGAGCGCCAGGTGCGCGGCACCTTCTTTACCGTCGACCTCGAACGCGTGCGCGAGAGCCTGGAAAAGCTGCCGTGGGTGCGCGAGGCGCGGGTCGAGCGGCGCTGGCCCGACACCCTGGTGGTGTCGCTCGCCGAGCACGTGCCGCTGGCGCGCTGGAACGACGACGCGCTGGTGGACAAGACGGGCGAGGTGTTCGTCGCTGCGGCCTCAGGCAAGCTGCCGCGGCTGCTGGGGCCCGAAGACAGCGCGGCCGAAGTGGTGGCCGCCTACCGGCGTCACCAGGCCGCGCTCGCGCCGCTCGGCATGCGCATCGAGGAACTGCGGCTGACACCGCGCCGTGCCTGGCGCATGCGGCTCGACACCGGCATGACGCTCGCGCTCGGACGCGACAGGACCGACGCGCGGCTGGCGCGCTTCGTCGAACTCTATCCGCGCCTGTTCGGCGCGCGCCCGGCAGACGACGGCGAGGTCGTCGCCGCGGTCGCCCCCGTCACGGTCGACCTCCGTTATCCGGACGGCTTTGCCGTCCGCATGCCCGACAACCGCATGCCGGCCAGCTTTGAAACGCAGGCGCCGGCCGCCCCCAGCAAACCGAGTACAACATGAGTGCCATGCAACATGAGTAAGCCAAGAGACCCCAAAAACCTGGTCGTCGGTCTCGACATCGGAACCTCCAAGATCGTCTGCATCGTCGCCGAAATCAACGACGAAGGCACGCTCGACATCATCGGCATGGGCACGCATCCCTCGCGCGGCCTGCGCCGCGGCGTGGTGGTCAACATCGAGGCCACGGTCAACGCCATCCAGCGCGCGCTGGAAGAGGCCGAGCTGATGGCCGACTGCAAGATCCGCGAGGTGTATACCGGCATCGCCGGCAGCCACATCAAGAGCTTCAACTCGCACGGCATGTTCGCCATCAAGGACAAGGAAATCAGCCAGATGGACGTCGACCGCGTGGTGGAGACCGCGCGTGCGGTCAACATCCCGACCGACCAGCAGATCCTGCACACCATTCCGCAGGAGTTCATCGTCGACGGCCAGGAGGACGTGCGCGACCCGCTCGGCATGAGCGCGGTGCGCCTGGAAGTGAAGGTGCACATCGTCACCGGCGCGGTGTCGGCGGCGCAGAACATCATCAAGTGCGTGCGCCGCTGCGGGCTCGAGGTCGGCGACCTGGTGCTGCAGCCGCTCGCCTCGGCGATGGCGGTGCTCACCGAGGACGAGAAGGAGCTCGGCGTGTGCCTGGTCGACATCGGCGGCGGCACCACCGACATCGCCGTGTTCACCGGCGGCGCGATCCGCCACACCGCGGTGATTCCGGTGGCGGGCGACCAGGTCAACAACGACATCGCGGTGGCGCTGCGCACCCCGCCGAAGGAAGCCGAGGACATCAAGATCCAGTACGGCTGCGCGTTGCGCCAACTGGCCGACGCCCGCGACATGATCGAAGTGCCCGGCATCGGCGACCGTCCGCCACGCACGCTGTCGAGGCAGACGCTGGCCGAATTCATCGAGCCGCGCATGGAGGAACTGTATTCGCTGGTGCAGGCCGAACTGCGCCGCAGCGGATTCGAGGAACTGCTGTCGTCCGGCATCGTCATCACCGGCGGCTCGGCGGCGATGCAGGGCATGGTCGAACTCGGCGAGGAAGTCTTCCACATGCCGGTGCGTCTCGGCTGGCCGCGTTACGAAGGGGGGCTTGCCGAGGTGATGCACAACCCGCGCTACGCGACCTGCATGGGGCTGTTGATGGCCGGCCTGGAAGCGCGCGGGCGCGATGCACCGAAGCTGTCGGGTAGCAGCTTCAAGGACATTCTTGAACGCATGAAGAGCTGGTTCAAGGGGAATTTCTGACGTTGCCCCGAGCGACGTCGAAACGGAATTTGGCGGTAGTGCCCGATGTGCACGCATCGAGGCAGACACGCCAATGATTTTTGAGTGTGGTTTTTTGATTGGGCAAAAGAGGAGAGCAAGATGTTTGAACTGATGGATGTGGATACCCAGGATGCGGTGATCAAGGTGATCGGGGTGGGCGGCTGCGGCGGCAATGCGGTCGATCACATGATCGCCTCGGGCTTGAACGGCGTGGAGTTCATCGCCGTCAACACCGACGCGCAGGCGCTCAAGCGCAACCAGGCCAGGATCCAGCTGCAGCTGGGCAACGGCGTGACCAAGGGCCTCGGCGCCGGCGCCAACCCCGACGTCGGCCGCGAAGCCGCGCTGGAAGACCGCGAGCGCATCGCCGAGCTGATCGACGGCGCCGACATGCTGTTCATCACCGCCGGCATGGGCGGCGGCACCGGCACCGGCGCCGCCCCGGTGGTCGCCGAAGTCGCCAAGGAGCTCGGCATCCTCACCGTCGCGGTCGTCACCAAGCCCTTCATGTTCGAAGGCAAGCGCGTGCGCGCCGCCAACGCCGGCATCGAGGCGCTCTCCCGCCACGTCGACTCGCTGATCATCATCCCCAACGAAAAACTGATGCAGGTGCTGGGTGACGACGTCTCCATGCTCGACGCCTTCAAGGCCGCCAACAACGTGCTGCACGGCGCGGTCGGCGGCATCGCCGAGGTCATCAACTGCCCCGGCCTGGTCAACGTCGACTTCGCCGACGTGCGCACCGTGATGAGCGAAATGGGCATGGCGATGATGGGCTCGGCCCAGGCCAGCGGCGACAACCGCGCGCGCATCGCCGCCGAACAGGCCGTCGCAAGTCCCTTGTTGGAAGACGTCAACCTCGCCGGCGCACGTGGCGTGCTGGTCAACATCACCGCCTCGTCCACCGTCAAGATGAAGGAAATCCACGAGGTGATGAACACCATCAAGGCGTTCACCGCGGAGGAAGCCACCGTCATCGTCGGCCAGGTGCTCGACGACACCATGGAAGACAGCCTGCGCGTCACCATGGTCGCCACAGGCCTCGGCAACCCGGTTGCGCGCCAGCAGCCCAAGCCGATGCAGATCATCCGCACCGGTACCGACGATGCGCCGATGATGGTGGGCGGCAGCGAGGAACTGCCCAGCGTGATGACCAGCCGCCGCAGCCGCACCATCCAGGCGATGGCCGATTCCGGCATCGATACCCTGGACATCCCGGCCTTCCTGCGCAAGCAGGCGGACTGAGTGTGGTCGTTGCTGCATACGATTCCACATGGGCGTCAGCCCATAGTGGATCGGAGTCCTTTAGGGCTTTGGCGGCTTTACAACCACGGTCTGCCCCTTGCGGGTGGAGCGGGTGAACCGTTCGAACGGGGGGCGGTCACATCCAGGTCTCCGCACGAATGGCGGCCGGCCCGCGCGACCGGCTAAAATAGCGACATGATCAAGCAACGCACCCTGAAAACGCCGGTCAAGGCGACCGGCGTCGGCCTGCATTCCGGCGTCAAGGTCGAGATGACCCTGCGCCCGGCCGGCCCCGACACCGGCATCGTGTTCCGGCGCATGGACCTCGATCCGCCCGCCGAACTCAAGGCCGACCCCTATCTCGTCACCGACACCCGGCTGTGCTCGATGCTCGAGTCCGGCCCCGCCAAGGTGGCCACCGTCGAACACCTGATGTCCGCGCTTGCGGGCCTCGGCATCGACAACCTGCTGGTCGACCTCACCGGCCCCGAAATTCCCATCATGGACGGCTCCGCGGCGCCGTTCGTGTTCCTGCTGCAGTCCGCCGGCATCGTCGAGCAGGATGCGCTCAAGAAGTACGTTCGCATCACCCGGCCGATCGAAGTGCGCGACGGCGACAAGTGGGCGCGCTTCGTGCCGCACGACGGCTTCAAGGTCGAGTTCACCATCGACTTCAAGCATCCCGTGTTCGACCGCAGCGGCAAGACCGTCAGCATCGACTTCGCCGACAACGCCTACACCAAGGAAGTCGCGCGCGCCCGCACCTTCGGCTTCATGCACGAGGTCGAATACCTGCGCAACCAGGGCCTCGCACTCGGCGGTTCGCTCGACAACGCCATCGTCATGGACGAATACCGCGTGCTCAATCAGGACGGCCTGCGCTACGACGACGAGTTCGTGAAGCACAAGGTGCTCGACGCCATCGGCGACCTCTACCTGCTGGGTCATCCCATCATCGGCGCCTTCGAAGCCTACAAGTCCGGCCACGCGCTCAACAACGCCCTGCTGCGCGAACTGCTGCAGCACCAGGAGTCGTGGGAGTTCGTCAGCTTCCAGCACGAGGAAGAGGTGCCCCCCGCCTTCGTCCGGCTGCATCCCCTCGCTGCATGATCGTCCTCCGCCTGCTGATCGTCGCCGTGCTCATTGCCGTGGCGGCGCTCGGTCTGGCGTGGCTGTTCACCGGCAACCGTCAATACCTCGCATACATCGGCCGCGTGCTGCGCTTCGCGCTGGTCGTCGGTCTCATCGCCGCACTGCTCTATGTGGTGGAGCGGGTGGTGTTGCGGTGAGTCGCGGATGAACACTTTGTGTCGGGCGGCATGATCGCGCTCTCCTGACTCATCGGAGGACCCTATGGCCAAGTCCACTGCCACCTACTGGAACGCATTCAGTGCGGAAGCCCAAAAATACTGGACCCCTATCAAGGGGCTGGAGAGCATGGCCGAGGAACTGACGCTGAGTATCGACGGGGAAACCGGCGAGTACACCCGATTGACCCGTTTTCTTCCGGGCGCGGATACGGCGGCCTTCGGCGGCAAGGCGCATCCGTATCCTGAAGAAGTATTCATCGTCAGTGGCCGCCTGTACGACAGTGCGTTTGAAATGTGGCTTGAGACGGGGCACTACGCCAGCCGACCCCCTGGAGAACGTCATGGGCCGTTCAAGACCGATGTCGGGTGCGTCGTGCTGGAAGTGTCGTTCCCCGGCCGCATTGATTGACGAAAGAATCGCCCGGCCCCGGGCCCGAACGGGCCATGCCCGCACATCACCTTGTCATGGCCTGACGGCACATTCCCCTGACTTTTGTCGGGGGAGTCGTGGTCGTGCGCAAATGGATTCGTGTCTTGACGCTGGCGTTCCCACTGGGCGCGGCCTTCCCTTCGATGGCCACGACCATCACGGGCTCGGAGGGTGCGCTCGCGCCCGCCACTGACTTTACCCTGCCTTACCGCGCCGGCGGCATCTTCGACTTCTCGACGATCGATATTGGCGCGGGCATCACGCTCCGTTTCGATCCGCAGTGGCAGAACGTGACCTTGCTGTCCCTGGGCGATGTCCTGGTCGCTGGGAAGATCGACGCCACCGGCATCCGACTTTCAATGGAAACGCCGGGGCAGTTTGCGCTGACGGGCACGATTGTGGCGGACAGCCTTGCGCTGAGGGCGGGCGGCATGCTGCTGGCGGGCGATGTGGCAGTCGGCCCCGGAACGGTCGGCGCAGGTTCGTGTCTCGGTGTCGCTGGCGGGTGTACGCCTCGGATATCGCTCGAGGACCTCCCGCTTCTCCCGCATGGCGTGTTGTTGCAGCCCAGAGGCGACATAAGCCTCGTATCGGGCTGGCGCGTCTTCGCCGTGCCCGAGCCCGCGACGTCATGGTTGTTGGCATTGCTGCTGCCAGCGCTGATGTTTCATGGCCGCAAACGCACCTGAGGCCGGGCCCGGATAATCGCACCCAGGGGGCAGGCTTCGGGGCATCGTTGGCAGCGAGCGCTTGCCGCTGGCAAGCGAAAGGCGGGCTGACACTGCTGCGGGGGCATACGCCATCCGTCCGGGGCTGGCCGTTCGGCCTGCACGACTTCCGGCCATAATGGCACGCATCCCAACGCGTCCCACTCCTGCCTGCCGATGCGTCGTTCCCGTGTGCTGCTGCTGACGCTGATCGCCCTGATCGCGTTCGCGGCCAACTCCATCCTCTGCCGTCTGGCGTTCGAACGCTCGGACATCGATGCGGCGAGTTTCACGTCGATCCGTCTGGTTTCGGGCGCGCTTGCCCTGTGGCTGATCGTCGCGCTGCGCCGGGATGTGCGCGGCATCGGCGGCAGCTGGCCATCTGCGTTTGCGCTGTTCGCCTACGCGGCCGCATTTTCCTTTGCCTATGTGTCGTTGCCGACCGGCGTCGGGGCATTGCTGCTGTTCGGGGCGGTGCAGGCGACGATGATTTTCGCCGGGCTGCGCGCCGGTGAACGCCTGGGCAGGCGGCAGGGGGCGGGACTGGCGCTGGCCTTGGGCGGACTGGGCTATCTGCTGATGCCGGGGTTCGCGGCACCAGCACTCGGCGGTTCGCTGCTGATGCTCGCTGCCGGCATCGCATGGGGCGTGTATTCGCTGCGCGGGCGGGGTACGGCCGATCCGCTCGGCGCGACGGCAGGCAACTTCCTGCGTGCCGTGCCGCTGGCCTTGGGCGCGAGCGTAGCCGCGTTGCCGGGAATGCAGCCCGATGTCGCCGGTGCCGGCTATGCGGTGCTGTCGGGCGCGCTGGCTTCCGGTGCGGGCTATGCCGTGTGGTACGCAGCCTTGCGCGGCCTGACCGCCACCCACGCGGCGACGGTACAGCTGAGCGTGCCGGTGATCGCGGCGGCGGGCGGCACCGTACTGCTCGGCGAGCCGGTCACACTGAGGCTGGTGTTCGCCTCGATCGCGATTCTGGGCGGCATTGCGCTGGTGGTGTTCGGCCGTCGGCAAGCCGGCCCTTCGCGCGCGACATAAATCTCTTTCCCTTCCTGCCGTCCCGGATGGCTATAAAGATAAGCGGGCGTTCAGCTTCTTCGCCCGATTTGTCTGCGGCTCTGTCTGCCATTGGAGGCCCCATGAAACCCCTGCACCGCATCTGGCTGGTTCCCCTGCTGTTTCTGCTGCTTCTGCATGGCGTACCGGCGTGGGCGGCCGACAATGACGGCGAGGAGGGGACCACCCCGCCGCGGCTGGGCTTCATCGACGGTGAGGTGTCGTACTGGCGGCCGGGGGCCGAGGCGTGGGCGCGCGCGCGGGTGAACCTGGCCCTGGCGGAGGGCGATGCGCTCTATACCGGCAACGACGCCAATTTCGAGGTGCAGTTCGGCAGCCGCAGCTTCGTGCGTGCCGACGAGCACACCCAGCTGTCGCTGCTGCAGCAGGAGGCGCACCGCATCCAGTTCAAGCTGACCAGCGGCCGGGTGTCGTTCGATATGCGCAGCATCGCGGTGGGCGACGTGGTGGAGGTGAGCACGCCGGACGCGGTGTTCGTGATCGAGCATCCCGGTTATTACCGGGTGGAGGTGAACAGCCGCGACACCCATTTCATCACCCGGCGCGGCGGCGAGGCGACGGTGATCACCGCCGACGGGCGCTCGTTGAGCATTTATCCTTCGGAAGACATTGTCGTCACGGCAGGCAATCCGGTGAAAGTGGCCACTTACGCCGCGCCGTCGCCGGACGCCTGGGATCGCTGGAACGACGCGCGCAGCGACCGCATCGGCGACTCGGTCAGCGCACGCTACCTGCCGCCCGGCGTCTACGGTGCGGAAGAGCTCGACCACTACGGGCACTGGCGGGTGGTGCCGAGCTACGGCCCGGTGTGGATTCCCTACGGCGTGGGCGCGACCTGGGTGCCCTACAGCAGCGGCTACTGGGTGTGGGATCCCTATTACGAGTGGACCTGGGTCGACGATGCCCCATGGGGATGGGCGCCTTTCCACTACGGACGATGGGTCTTCATCGACGGTTTCTGGGCGTGGGCGCCGGGGCCGGTGGTGCGGTATCCGGTGTATGCGCCGGCGCTGGTGGCGTTCATGGTCCGCGACCACGACGTGTCGGTGCGCATCAGCGTCGGCCTGCCGGGCTTGTGGTGGGTGGCGCTCTCCTGGGGCGAGCCGGTGCTGCCATGGTGGGGGCTGCCCTACCGCCGCTGGCAGCCGTATTGGGGCGGCTGGGGGGGGCCGCGCATCGTCAACAACATCGTGATCAACCAGACCACGGTCATCAAGACCCGCGACATCCATTTCCACAACGCCAGCCTGCCGCGCGCCATCCTCACCGTTCCGTCGGACAGGTTCGGGCGGGAACGGGTGCGCGCCACGGTGGAGAACCGCTACCGTTACACGGAATTCGCGCCGGTAAGCGGCGCACTGCCGGTCAAGCCCTCGCCCGCCAGCCTGTCGGGCGGGGCACCCAAGGGCGTACAGCCGCCGAAGGGGATCGTCACGCGCCCGGTGGTGTCGACGCGCATGCCGCGTGAACGGGTGCCGGACTGGCAGGGCGATGCAGTGCGGCTGCGCACCCGCGAGGTCGGCGAATCGCGGGTCGTGGTGCCGCCGCCACGGCGCGCGGAGGAGGTGCGCACGCTGCAGCGGCCGCCTTTCGGCGCCGAGGCCGGACCGGAGCGGACGCCGCCGCCGCAGCCGCCGCGCTATGGCGACGTGAAGAAGGCGACCCCGCCGCCGCCGGCGACGCGCAGCCAGGCCATCCCGCGGGAACAGACCACGGTCCGTAGCCAGACCGTGACGCGCGAGCAGGCTGTCGAGCGCCAGGAAGGGAAGCCGGCGGCCCGCTCCGTGGCGCCGGGCACGGCCGCTCCGCCAGCCAGCCGCCCGTCCGTGCCCGGTGCGCAGGCTCCTCGTCCGCGCACCGATGCTGCGCCGCAGCGCAGCGAAGCCCGACCGGACAGGAAGGAGAGACCGCTACCCGGCCAGCCCGCCAGCCAGACCTACCGCGGGCGCGACCGCGACAACCGGGATGTGCGCTGAGCGGCGCGTAAGGCAAGCAAAGCGCGCGCGGGCGGACTGCGCTGCGGAAGCTCAGGAAACCGTCGCCACGCAGACGCGGTTGCGGCCGCCGTTCTTCGCCGCATACAGGCCTGCATCGGCCCGGCCGATGGACTGTTCGTAGGATTCGGCGCCGTCGTACTGGCTGGCGCCGATACTGACGGTGACCGGTATCGTGTGCTTGCCGGCGTGGAACGGCTGCTGTCCGATTTTCAGGCGCAACTGCTCGGCGACCTGCCGGGCGTGGTCGAGCGCGCAGCCCTTGAGCACGACCAGGAATTCCTCGCCGCCCCAGCGCACGGCGATGTCCGAGGCCCGCAGCCCTTGCTGGAGCTGCGCCGCAACCTGGCTCAGGATATGGTCGCCGACGACGTGGCCATACTGATCGTTGATCGATTTGAAGTTGTCGACGTCGATCAGCAGGATGGAAATGGGGCGCGGGTCGCGGCGGTATTCGGCGAAGGCCTTGTCGATGAGGATGCCGAAGGCCTGGCGGTTGAGCAGGCCGGTGAGCTTGTCGGTGGCCGCCATGCTCTCGATGCGCTGCTGGTATCGCCTGAGCGCGATGTGGGTGAGGAACATCACCAGCACGGTGATGCCGAGGCAGACCGCGAGGTTGATGTAGAGGGTCTGGCGGATGGCGGCCAGCGCCCCGGCTTCGCCCTTCTCCACGAACAGATACCACTTGAGTTCGGGGATGTAGTTCACGTTGAGCAGGTAGGCGTTGCCGTCGGCCTTGAAGCGGTAGGAACCGGATTTCTCGCGCAGGATGCGATCGATGAGGTCGCGCAGGCCCTCGGCGGCGTGCAGGTCGGTTTGCTGTCGGCCGGACTGGTTGCCGAACAGGACGATCCTGCCCTGGGCGTCGACAAAATAGATGGTGCGCTGGAAACGCTGCTGGTAGTCCGAGATGAGGCGGCGTACCGCATCCACGGTGAGGCCGACGCCGGTGGCGCCGAGGAAGCGCCCCTCGAAGTCGAAGACGCGGTAATTGACGAAGATGGTCAGGGCGTCGCGGTTGGCGAGGTCGGGATCGACGTTGATCTCGTAGGGCTCCTGCATGGCGCGCACGCGGTAGTACCAGACGTCGCGGGGCGCCTCGGGCGACACCCGTTTCAGGATGCCGTTGCCGGTGTAGTAGTGGGCGCTGCGCTCGGAGACGAAAAAGCTGCTGAATGCACGGTAGCGGTCCTTGATCTCGCGCAGGTAGCGCGCCATGGCCTCGACGTCCCGTTCCCCGTCGAGGACCCAGTCGCGCAGAAAAGTGTCGTGCGCCATGGTCGAGGAGATGAGCACGGGCCGCACCAGATCCTTCTGGATCTCCGAATAGATGTTGCTCGACGTGAGCGGCAGTTCCTGGGCGACGATGGCGTCCAGGATCGCCTGTTTCGATACGAAATAGCTGCTCAGGGTGGTGGCGAAAAAACCTGCAATCAGCAGTGCGCTCAGCAACAGGAGCAGGCGCTGGCGCTTGAAGATGCGGTGGGCGGAGTACATGGTATGGGTGGCGGGCTTCGGACGGCCTTGCGCGCGACGGCCGTGCGGCGGGATTCGGCAAAGCGGGCAGTATGACACCGGCCAGCCGTTTTCGGGTCTGCGCGCGGCCCCCGCTCAGCCCTTCCGGTGGTGTTGCAACAGCCGGTCCAGAGCTTCCTTCAGCGGCCCTGCTTCCAGGTCCGCGTTGAGACTGGCCAGTCCGTCCAGCGCGGCCGGTGGCACGCCGGGCTTGTCGACGGGGTGGGTGTAACGCGCCAGCAACTCGGGGTTGACGCTGATGCGGGCGGAACGGGCGGCGACGCCCTGCTGGTCCAGCTTGTCCAGCAACGCCGCGGTCTGGTGGCGCAGGCGGCTGGCGACGGCGCCGCTGTCGCAGGCGAGGCTCAGCACGCCGTTCTCCAGCTGCATGACGCGCACGTGCCCAGCCAGGGCGGCGGGCAGGGAACGGTCGAGCGCAGCCTGGGTCTTCAGCAGGGTGCGGGCGCGCACGGCGAGGCCGTTCGGCAGCTGGCTGGCAAGCAGGTCGGCGAGGCTGGAGGCACTCATGCGCGTGACACGCAGGCGTCACGGGAAGCCCGTTCCGCTATGTTAAGATTCAACGGTTTACCGCGTCCTGCGGACATTTCGGATTCCCCATGCTGCAATCCATCTTCAAAAAAGTCTTCGGCAGCCGCAACGACCGGCTAGTCAAACAATACCTGCAAAAGGTGAAAGCGATCAACGCGCTGGAACCGGCGATGGAGAAATTGTCCGACGCCGAACTGGCCGGAAAGACCGCCGAGTTCAAGGCCCGCCTGGAAAACGGCGAGACGCTCGACAAGCTGCTGCCGGAAGCGTTTGCCACGGTGCGCGAAGCCGCCCGGCGCGTGCTCGGCCTGCGCCATTATGACGTCCAGATGGTGGGCGGCATGGTGCTGCACGACGGCAAGATCGCCGAGATGCGCACCGGCGAGGGCAAGACCCTGATGGCGACGCTGCCGGCCTATCTCAACGCGCTGGCCGGCAAGGGCGTGCACGTGGTGACGGTGAACGACTACCTGGCCAGCCGCGACGCCGAATGGATGGGGCGGGTGTACGGCTTCCTCGGGCTGACCACCGGGGTCAACCTGTCGCAGCTGCCGCACGACGCCAAGCAGGCCGCGTATGCCGCCGACATCACCTACGGCACCAACAACGAATACGGCTTCGACTACCTGCGCGACAACATGGTCTACCAGGTGGGCGAGAAGGTGCAGCGCCCGCTCGCCTTCGGCATCATCGACGAAGTCGACTCGATCCTGATCGACGAGGCGCGCACGCCGCTGATCATTTCCGGCCAGTCGGAAGAGAACACCGCGCTGTACCAGCAGGTCAACCTGGTGCCGCCGCGCCTCGTCCGGCAGAAGGACGAGGAATCCGAGGGCGACTATTCGGTCGACGAGAAATCGCGCCAGGTCCTGCTGTCCGAGGCGGGCCACGAAAAGGTCGAGGAAATCCTCACCGAGATGGGCCTGCTCGCGCCCGGCGGCAGCCTCTACGACGCCGCCAACATCATGCTGATGCACCACGTGTACGCCGCGCTGCGCGCACATGCGCTGTTCTTCAAGGACCAGCACTACGTGGTGCAGAACGGCGAAGTCGTCATCGTCGACGAATTCACCGGCCGCCTGATGAGCGGGCGACGCTGGTCGGAAGGACTGCACCAGGCGGTCGAGGCCAAGGAAGGCGTGGCGATCCAGAAGGAAAACCAGACGCTGGCGTCGATCACCTTCCAGAACTTCTTCCGCATGTACGAAAAGCTGTCGGGCATGACCGGCACGGCGGACACCGAAGCCTTCGAATTCCAGAGCATCTACGGCCTGGAAACCGTCGTCATCCCGACCCACCGCCCGATGGTCCGCAAGGACGAGCACGACCAGGTCTACCGCACCGCGCGCGAGCGCGACCAGGCGGTGATCAACGACATCCGCGCGCGCCACGCCAGCGGCCAGCCGGTGCTGGTCGGCACCACCTCGATCGAGGCCAACGAGCACCTGTCGGCCGAACTGAAGGCGGCCGGGCTGCCGCACAACGTGCTGAACGCCAAGCAGCACGCGCGCGAAGCCGAGGTCGTCGCGCAGGCCGGCCTGCCGGGTGCGGTCACGATCGCCACCAACATGGCGGGCCGCGGCACCGACATCGTGCTGGGCGGCAACATCCAGAAGGAAGTGGATGCGATCCGCAACGACGAAGCGCTGTCCGACGCCGACAAGGACGCGCGCGTCGCCGCGCTCAAGGCCGAGTGGCAGCAGCGCCACGACGCCGTGCTGGCGGCCGGCGGCCTGCACATCATCGGCACCGAGCGCCACGAGTCGCGCCGCGTCGACAACCAGCTGCGCGGCCGTTCCGGACGCCAGGGCGATCCCGGCTCCAGCCGCTTCTTCCTGTCGCTGGAAGACCCGCTATTGCGCATCTTCGCGTCGGACCGCGTCGCCGCCATCATGAACCGCCTGAAGATGCCCGAGGGCGAGGCGATCGAACATCCGTGGGTGACGCGCGCGATCGAGAACGCGCAGCGCAAGGTCGAACAGCGCAACTTCGATATCCGCAAGCAGCTGCTCGAATACGACGACGTCTCCAACGACCAGCGCAAGGTGATCTACGAGCAGCGCAACGAGCTGCTGGCGAGCGCCGACATCGGCGACACCATCCGCGCCATGCGCGACGACGTGCTGAACGAAACCATCAGCCAGCACATCGCCCCGGGCAGCATGGACGAACAGTGGGACGTGGCGGGCCTGGAAAAGGCGCTGGCCGCGCAGTACACGCTCGACCTGCCGCTGCAGCAATGGCTGGACGAGGACAAGACGCTCAACGAAGAAGGGCTGCGCAAGAAAATCAGCGAAACCGCCAACGCGGTCTATGCGGAGAAGGAAGCGCAGGTCGGCGCCGAGGCACTGCGCCAGTTCGAACGTGCGGTGATGCTGCAAAGCCTCGACACCCACTGGCGCGAGCACCTGTCGGCGCTGGATCACCTGCGCCAGGGCATCCACCTGCGCGGCTACGCGCAGAAGCAGCCCAAGCAGGAATACAAGCGCGAGGCGTTCGAACTGTTCGCTGCCATGCTGGCTGCGATCAAGGCCGAGGTCACGCAGATCACCACCACCGTGCAGATCCGGGCGCCCGAGGACGTGCAGGCGGTCGAGCCGCACGAGCCGTCGAACGTGCAGTTCCAGCATACCGAATATGACGAGGGGCAGGACTTTGCCGAGGCCGAGGCCGCTGCTTCGGCGCCCGCCGAAGCCTACCCCAAGGTGGGCCGCAACGATCCCTGCCCGTGCGGCTCGGGCAAGAAGTACAAGCAGTGCCACGGCAGGCTGGACTGAGAAATCATGCCTTACTACGTATTCCGACTGGGAATGTTCAAGGTGCTGGAAAAGCAGGGCGAGTGGGCGACCTTCAAGGAGGCGCGTGCCCACGTCAACGAGCTGCGCAAGACGCTCGATCCCAAGTCCGGCGACAAGTACAAGATGATCTTCGCCGAGAACGAGATCGTCGCGCAGGACACGCTCAGCGCCGAGCGCGAGCTGGACAAGACGCTGTCGGGCGACGATTGGTAACACTTCGGCCCGCTCGAAAGAGGGGATCACGCCCGTGCAGCAGATTATTGAGGGTGTCCGATGGCTGAGTACAACGAAGACGCGTACAAGCTGGCCCGCAAGGCCTACATCGAATACAGCTGCCCGTTCGAGCGTGCGCTGCTGTCGCGCTGCGTGGGGTGCAGCCGTTCGCACAGGCTCAACCTGGCCGAACGCGAGGCGATCGCCTGCGGCGATCCTGCGGTGCGCGAGCACTGCCTGGCTTTCTATCAGGCGCTGCACGACAACGCGCAGTTCGCGCTGAAAATCAATCCCGATGCGCCGTGGCCGTTCGGCAAGGAGATCCGCGCCCAGTGCGGCGGCGTGCGCGGGCTGGCGGCGGAGCTCGGCGGCGCGGGCGACGAGACCACCGACGTGGCGGACACGGTGCTGCAGGGCAACACCCACTACGGCAGCCATGCCGAATTTCCCTATTCCGCGATCATGCGCGCAGTGGTGCATTACGAACCGCGCAAGCGGCGTCCCTGAATTGCACCCTGCCGGGAACCCCGGCGGTCTGGTTCGGGTCACTTGGGCAGCCCTGCTTTTTTGACTACACTGCCCGCGTGCGTGCCCGACTCCACCGTTTCCTGCTGATGCTGCTGATGCTGGCCCTGCCGTTGCAGGCGTTTGCGTCTGCAGCCATGCTCGGCTGCACGTTCTCGCATCAGGCGGCAATGACCACGCCCATGGCGACGGCCGACGACGCGATGGACGGCTGCCATGAGCATGAGTCCGGTCAGCCGGATCGCCCGGCCGCTCCCCACGATTGCAAACACTGCGCGGCCTGCGCCCTGGGAGCGGTGCTGCCGATTCCGGTCGTCGGCAACATGCCGGTCCTCCCTGTTCCGGCTGGCTTCGCCTCCCACCCTGCCGCGGTCTTCAGCGGCTTCATTCCCGACGGTCCCGAGCGACCGCCCCGACCCTTCCTCGCCTGAATCCCGCGCCGGCAACGGCGCGTCATTTCCCTTTTGACCATGGCGCTGGCGCGCCGTGGGGTTTGCGAGGTTGATCATGTTGAATGTTTTTGTACGCCGTGCGGCGCCGTGGGCGTGCGCATGGATGTTGGGGATGCCGTCTGTGCATGCCGCGGAAGCCGCTGCGCCCGAGGCGGAGGGATCGGTCCCGTTCAGGCACTATCAGGGCTGGCGCGACGAGCCGCCGCTCGACTGGCGCCAGGCCAACGAGCGCGTCGGCGAGATCGGCGGCTGGCGCACCTATCTGCGCGAATCGCAGCAGGGCGGCGACGATCGCGCCGGGCAGGACGATCACGGCCGGCATGGGCATTGAGGTGGCGCCATGAATTCGACATTGTTCGTTTTTCGCCCGCGAGCACCGCTTGTCCTGATGGCTGCGCTGCTGGGCGGCTGCGCCGGATTCTCCCCCGACGGCGGTTTCGACGCGGTGCGCCAGGCGACCCGCTCGCACATCCCGCAGGACGTCGTCTGGTCGCGCGACGCCGCCTCGCGCAGTGCGGCGCAGGCCCGCGTCGATGCCCTGCTGGAAAAGCCGCTCTCGGCCGACGATGCGGTGCAGATCGCGCTCCTGAACAACCCCGGACTGCAGGCCGCGTTCAACACGCTGGGCATGGCCGAGGCCGACCGGGTGGCGGCGAGCCGCCTGCCGAACCCCGGGTTTTCCATCGGCCGGCTGACCCGGGGGTCGGAAGTGGAATGGGAACGCAGCCTGCATTTCAACCTGGCGCGCCTGCTGACCCTGCCGATGCGCGCCGACATCGAACAGCGGCTGTTCGAGCGGACCCGGCGCGCCCTGGTGCTCGACGTGCTGCGGCTGGCTGCGGACACGCGCAAGGCCTACTACACGGCGGTCGCCGCCCGGCAGACCGCACAGTACCAGCAACAAGCCATGGAGGCGGCCGAAGCCGGCGCCGAATTCGCGCGCCGCATGGCGCAGGTGGGCAACTGGAGCAAGCTGAAGCAGGCGCGCGAGCAGGCTTTCTATGCGGACGCCGCGCTCGCGGTGGCGCGCGCCGAGCAGGTTAAGCGGCAGACGCACGAGCGTCTGGTGCGGCTGCTGGGCCTGGCGTCCGCCGACGCGCTGCCATTGCCCGACCGCCTGCCCGATCTGCCGGCATCGATGCCGGCCCTCCCTGACGTCGAGCAGCGGGCGATGGATGCACGCATCGACTTGCAGACCGCGAAGCTGCAGACCGAAGCCCTGGCCGGACACCTCGGCTTGAGCCGCCGCACCCGCTTCATCAACGTGCTGGAGCTCGGCGTGATCAACAATGGTTCGAACGAGGCACCGCAGCAGCGTGGCTACGAAATCAGCTTCGAGCTGCCGCTGTTCGACTGGGGGCAGACGCGGGTGGTGCAGGCCGAGTCGCGCTACCGCCAGGCGCTGGAGCAGGCGCGCCAGCTTGCCGTCAACGCGCGCTCCGAGGTGCGCGAAGCGTATGCGCTGCAGCAGAGCCAGTACGCCGTCGCACGGCATCTGCGCGACGAGGTGGTGCCGCTCAAGCAGCGCATCTCCGAGGAAAACCTGCTGCGCTACAACGGCATGCTGATCGGCGTGTTCGAACTGCTGGCCGACGCGCGCTCGCAGATCGCCTCGGTCAACGCCGCCATCGAGGCGCAGCGCGATTTCTGGCTGGCCGACGCTGATCTTGCGATGGCGCTGGTCGGCTCCCCCGGCAAGACCGCCGTCACCCCCGTCTCATCCGCCCCTGCCGAAGCCGCGGGCGGGCACTGAAAGGATTTGTGATGACTTCAAGACGTGATTTTTTCAAGTTCGCTGGCGCGGCTGCTGCCGCCAGCGTCAGTCCGGTGGCGATGGCGGCGCTCCCGGAGATTGTCAGCATGGACACACCCGACACCCAGCCGCCGCTGGCGCCGCCCAACGGGCGACCCTACAACCCGGTGGTGACGCTCAACGGCTGGACGCTGCCGTGGCGGATGAAGGACGGGGTGAAGGAGTTTCACCTCGTCGCCGAGCCGGTGGTGCGCGAGATCGCCCCCGGCATGAAGGCGCACCTGTGGGGCTACAACGGCCAGAGCCCCGGCCCCACCATCGAGGTGGTGGAAGGCGACCGCGTGCGCATCTACGTCACCAACCGCCTGCCCGAGCACACCACCATCCACTGGCACGGCCAGCGCCTGCCCAACGGCATGGACGGCGTCGGCGGGCTGACGCAGCCGCAGATCAAGCCGGGCAAAACCTTCGTCTATGAGTTCGTCGCCCGTCGCCCCGGCACCTTCATGTACCACCCGCACGCCGACGAGATGACGCAGATGGCGATGGGTATGATGGGCTTCTGGGTGACGCATCCGAAAAACAGGCACCCGCTGATCGAGACGGTCGACCGCGATTTCTGCTTCCTGCTCAATGCCTACGACATCGATCCCGGCAGTGCGACGCCGTCGGTCAACACCATGCTCGACTTCAACCTGTGGACCTGGAACAGCCGCGCGTTTCCCGGCATCGACAGCCTCAACGTGCGGCTGGGCGACCGCGTGCGCATCCGCATCGGCAATCTCACCATGACCAACCACCCCATGCATCTGCACGGGGTGGAATTCGAAGTCACCGGCACCGACGGCGGCCCGGTGCCGAAGGCCGCGCGCTGGCCGGAGGTCACCACCGACATCGCGGTGGGACAGATGCGCCAGATCGAGTTCATCGCCGACGAGGAGGGCGACTGGGCCTTCCACTGCCACAAGAGCCACCACACCATGAACGCGATGGGACACGGCGTGCCGACGATGATCGGGGTCGACCACACGGGGCTCGCCGGAAAGATTTCGAAGCTCATCCCAGACTACATGGTGATGGGCGAGCGTGGCATGGCCGACATGGCCGAGATGGAAATGCCGCTGCCCGACAACACGCTGCCGATGATGAGCGGCCAGGGCCCATACGGGTCGGTGGAAATGGGCGGCATGTTCACCACGATGAAAGTGCGGCGCGGCCAGAAACGCGGCGACTACTCCGACCCGGGCTGGTACCGGCAGCCGCCGGGCACGGCCGCACGCGAAGTCGAAGGGCGGGTGGCCGAGCCGGTGCGGGCGCCGCAAGCCGCCTCGCCGCAAGGCACGTCGAACGACGTCGAGGTCACCGTACGCAAACCCGCCGGCCATGCCGGCCACCACTGAACGAGAGGACACCATGAAATTCATCCTGACGCTGATCGCCCTGCTGGCCGCACCGCTGGCCGAGGCCCACGGCGACAAGCCGCATACGCCTGTCGCGCATGCGCCTGCCGAGCAGACCGGCTGGGGCATCGCCGGCACCGTCGCCACGCGTACCGTCCAGGTCGACCTGCTCGACACCATGCGCTTCAGCCCTGACCGCATCGAGGTTGCCGAAGGCGAGACGATCCGTTTCGTGATCCGCAACCGCGGCCGCATGCTGCACGAAATGGTCGTCGGCACGCCCGCCGAGCTGGCCGGGCACGCTGCCCTGATGGCCAGGTTCCCCGACATGGAACACGACGCGCCCTATATGGCACACGTCGCCCCTGGCCAGAGCGGCGAGATCGTGTGGACCTTCAACCGGGCGGGCGAATTCGAGTATGCCTGCCTGCTGCCGGGGCATTACGAAGCGGGCATGCGCGGCCGCATCGAAGTGAAGGCGGTCGCGGCTGCGCAGCCGCCCGTCAACGAGGGCGTGGTGCGCAAGGTCGACCGGGTTGCCGGCAAGGTCACGCTCAAGCACGGGCCCCTGGTCACGCTTGATATGCCGCCGATGACCATGGTGTTCCGGGCATCGCAGGCCGGGTTGCTGGACGGGCTGAAGGCCGGCGACCGGGTGCGCTTCGATGCCGAACTGGACGGCGGCGCCTATGTGGTCACCCGCATCGAGCGGTTGCCTTGATGGCAATGGGCCTGCAACATCGCCCTCTTAAGCTAGTCTTAACAATGAGCGCCGATCCTATTGGCGACGACGTCGCCGGCCTGCTTCGGGGCAGCGGCCGGCGAATGATTCAGGCCCCCCTCAGGAGATTGCAATGAAACAGTTGTCGACCCTGGCCTGTGCGCTCTGCATGGGCCTTGCCGCGAATGCCTATGCGGCCGATCAGGCACGCGATCGCGTTCAGAGCCAAGACCAGACCCAGACGACCCAGCAAATCCAGACGCAGGACCGCGAACGCGTGTACGGGTCGGAACTGATGACGGCGCAGGAACGCCGCGAGTATCACGCGAAAATGCGCGCGATGAAAACCGAGCAGGAACGCGAAGCCTTCCGTCTGGAACACCACAAGCTGATGCAGGAACGCGCCAAGGCGCAGGGCAAGACCCTGCCCGACATGCCGCCGGCCGGCATGGGACCCGGCGGCGGCATGGGCCCCGGCGGCGGCATGGGGCCGGGGGGCGGCTATCGCCGCTGAGCCAGGCGGGTTTTCAGGCGGCTGCGTTGAAGTGCAGGCTGGCCGCAAAGCCGTAGCCGCCGTCCGCGCGCGGCAGCCCGTCGCCGAGTTCCAGCCTGGCGTGCGACAGGGCCGCGACGCGGGCGGCGATCGATAGGCCCAGGCCGCAGCCTTCGCCTTCCGTTTCCCCGCGCACGAAACGCGCCGTCAGGCGGGTGCGCAGGTCCGGCGCCACGCCGGGCCCGTCGTCCGCCACACCGAGTACGCAGCCTGAACCGGCCGGAGCGAGGCGCACTTCGATGCGCGCCCCCTCTCCGGCGTAGCGCAGCGCATTGTCGACCAGGTTGCGCAGTGCAATCTGCAGCCACGCCGGTGCAACGGCAATCGTGCACCCCGGTGCGGCGTCGACGCGCAGATCCTGTCCATGGAGCCGGGCCTGCGGCAGCAATTCGGCGCAAACCTCGGCAACGAGCGTGGCCGGATCGAGCGGACGCGGTGCGATGTCCTGGCGGGCGGGGTCGACGCGCGCCAGCGTGAGCAGCTGCTCGACCAAGTGCGTCATGCGGTCTACGCCGGCGATCACCTGGCCCAGCGCGTGCTGCCGGCTGTCGTCGGCCTGCGCGCGCAACGCGACCTGTGCCTGCACCTTGAGGGCGGCCAGCGGCGTGCGCAGCTCGTGGGCCGCGTCGGCAGTGAAGCGGCGCTCGTTGTCGAAGGCTTCGGTGACGCGCCGGATCAGCGCATTGAGCGCCGTGCGCAAGGGCGCGATCTCGTCCGGCAGCGGCGTCGATTCATCGAGCGGCGCGAGCGCCTGCGCGTCGAGTGCGCCGACCTGGCGTGCCACCGCGTCCACCGGCCGCAGCGTGCGCCCGACCCCCCACCATACCGCGAGCGCCATCAGCGGCAGGGCCAGCATGGCCGGCAACAGCAGCGACAGCCCGATTTCGCGCGCCAGCCGCTCGCGCGCAGCATGTGCCTGCCCGACCACGACGTGGTATTCCGCATCCTTGTCCTGCACTGCATAAAAACGCCAGCTTGCGCCCTGGTGTTGGCGTTGGCTGAGGCCGGTCGTCAAAGGCATGTCGAATCCGGCGTGACCGGGCGAGGTCACCAGGCGGCGCGCCACGCCGCCGTCCTCGGTGTGCCAGATCTCGAACGCGAGCGGCACCGGGTAGCGCCGCGCGTGCTCGTGCAGTTCCTTCACGAAATGCTCGACCTCGCCGCCCGCCACGATCGCCAGCAGGGTGTCGCCCACCTGCGTCAGCTGGCTGTCGAGGAGTTCGTCCGCCTCGTGGTGGGCGCGCTGGTAGACCACCAGCGCGGACAGCAGCCAGATCGCCGCCACCGCGCTGGTGAGCAGCCATACCAGCCTGCGTCGCAGCGAATAGGATGCGGCGGGGTTCATGGCTGG
The DNA here is from genome assembly GCA_021811235.1 of Pseudomonadota bacterium. GTDB lineage: Bacteria > Pseudomonadota > Gammaproteobacteria > Burkholderiales > Thiobacillaceae > Thiobacillus. Next base: position 94,803 of record JAJZPG010000008.1, read on the forward strand.
GGCGCCGCCGAGGCCATGTAGCCGACGCCGCGCACGGTGCGGATCACCTCGTTGCCGAGCTTCTTGCGCAGATGGTGGATGTGGACTTCGAGTGCGTTGCTGCCCACCGCCTCGCCCCAGGTATAGAGCTGTTCCTCGAGCGCGCGTCGCGTCAGCACGTGCTCGGCGTTTTGCATCAGCACGTGCAGCAGGTCGAATTCGCGACTGGTCAGCTCGACGGGCTGGCCGCCGCGTGTGACCGTGCGCGCGGCGGGGTTGAGTTCGACGTCACCCAGGCCCAGAACCGGCACCGGCCTGCCGTGGGCGCGGCGCACCAGCGCGCGCAGGCGCGCGGCGATCTCGTCGAGGTCGAAGGGTTTCAGCACGTAGTCGTCGGCGCCGAGATCGAGGCCGCGCACGCGGTCTTCCAGCTGGTCGCGTGCGGTGAGGATGAGCACCGGCGTCGCGTCGTTGCGCCCGCGCAGCCATTGCAGCACCGACAGGCCGTCGCGCCGGGGCAGGCCCAGGTCGAGCACCACCGCGGCGAAGCTCTCGGCAGACAAGGCCGCCACCGCCGCTTCGCCGTCGCGCAGCCAGTCGACGGCAAAGCCGGATTGCGTCAGCCCGGCCTTGAGGCCGTCGCCCAGCAGACGGTCGTCTTCCACCAGCAATATGCGCATCGTTGAGGGTTCTTCCCCGGGTTTATTTCGGAATCCTGACGGTATCGTCGTCAAACACGCCCTGCTCCGCCTGCCGGTGGCACGCTGCGCAGTTGGCCGCCGAGCCCACCGATTTGCGCGACCAAGCGGTGCGCGGCACGTCGTCGTGCTTGCGCACGAACCAGGCGGTTTCGGTGATGCGCAGCGGCGTCGCCTTCGCGTCCAGGCGCTGCATGACGCGTTTGCCCATCCGGCTGCCGCCGTTGTCGGCGGCGTTGGCCTCGAGAAAGCGCAGGATATCAGCCTGTGTTGCCGGATCAAGACCAGCGTTCTCGCCGAAGTGCTGGTCGAGGCCGTTCATCAGGCGCTGCCACGAGGCCTTGGGCAGCAGCGAAGGCGGATAGGCGAGGTGGCAGCTGCTGCACTCCTGCTGCCAGTTCTTGTTGGCCGGACGCGGCATCAGGTCGTCGCCGCCGTCGCCGCGTGCCTCGCTCGCGGGCAGCGAGAACGCCAGCATGCTGATTGTGCCGACCGCAGCCAGCACGCCGATTCCACGCAACAGATAATTCATGTTTCGCTCCTTATTTGATCAGGGCTTGAAATTGGTGTTCACACGCCCTTGCTCAGCCAGGCGACGAAATCGCCCTTTTCCTGCGCGCTGCATTCGCGCTGCAACACGTCCATGCAATTGCGGCGGAACCATTTCTCGACCTTGGCCGCATCGGTGAAGCGCTGCGGGTTGGCGCTGGGTGCCAGCGGTTCGATGCGCTTGCCGACGCGGGTCTGCCCCGCCTGCTTCGGATTGGCGGTGTGGCAGCTGGCGCAGCTCTGGGTGGCACCGTTTTTACCGGAATGCTCGCTGCGGTAGAAGGCTTCGCCGCGCGCCGGCGACAGGGCGCTCGTGGCGACGCCGGCCTGCTGCGCATAGCGCGCCATCAAGCTGGCGGGCGTGTCTGCCGCAGCGTGGGCCGACAGCAGCACCAGTCCGGCCCATGCCAGTCGCTTAATCATGCTGCACCCCGCGCCCGGCATCGATAGGTTGGGCATCGAGATACTGCTTGCCGGTGACCATGCTTTGCGCCACGCGTTCGCCGCGCAGCTGGTGGTACACCAGTGCCGCCATATGCAGGCCGATGAAACCGAGCATCAGGGCGAAGCCGAATTCATGCGGGTCTTCCATCACGTCCTCCAGCCAGCCGGCGTCGCCCAGCCAGGGGGCGAGCGGACCGGCCTGGAATTCGCTGGCGGCAAGCCCGAGCCCGGTGACGACCATCAGCGCCATCACGCCGTAGGCAAACAGATAGGCGAGACTGGCGATCGGATCATGGCCGACGCGGTGCGCGCTCGGCAGGCGCAGATTCGTCAGCGCATCCTTCCACGCGGCCGGGTGCCACAGGTCTCGCCAGCGGGCGCTCGCCGGCCCCGCCAGCCCCCACAGCATGCGGGCGAGCAGCGTGGCGGTGAGGCCGTAGCCGGAGAGGATGTGCAGGTTCCAGACCGTGGTTTCCCAGGGACCGTCCTCGAACGCCTCGGCCAGCTGGCTGGTGGCGACGAGGGCGAGGGTGCCGAGGGCGATGCCCCAGTGCAGTGCCCGCAGCAAGGGATCGTAGACGCGGCGGACTTGGATATCGGATTGCGACATGATGGCCTCCTTCTTCAGTGCGATGGAGGCCACTGTAGAGGCCTATCCTTATCTCATCCTTAAGTCGTCCGGCAGCTTGACGTGTTGCAGGAGGCCATCGCGCACGCGGCGTGCGGTCTCCTGATAGGCGTCGATCGCGCGCGCCGCCAGCGTATCCGGCTGGCGCACCGGGGCGGAGAGATCCTGCCGGGCATCCAGACGCCATCCCTCGACCTGGCGGCCGGGGCTCAGGACGACGAGCTCACCGGGCGTCAGATAACCCAGTTTCTGGTAGGTGGCGATGTAGGCGCGTCCGCCATCGGGGTAGGCGCGCAGCACGCTACGCCCCATGAAGCGCGACTGTTCCGGCAGCCCCAGCAGGTCGAGCACGGTGGGCACCAGGTCGATCTGGCTGGCGAGCCGGGTATCGGTGCGCGGTGCCAGATGCGCGGGCGAATAGACGATCGCGGGGATGTGGTAGTTTTCCGGCGGCAGGCTGGTGCGGCCCTTGCTCGACGCGCAGTGGTCGGCCACCAGCACGAACACCGTGTCCTTGAACCAGGGCTTCGTGCGTGCCATCTCGATGAAGCGGCCCACGGCCCAGTCGGAATACTTCACTGCGCCCGCGCGTCCGCGCGGCAGCTCGACGCGGCCTTCCGGAAAGGTGAACGGCGTATGGTTGGACGTCGTCATCAGGTGCATCAGGAAGGGTTTGCCGCTGGCGGCGTCGCGGTCCATCTGCTCGAGCGCGTAGTCGTACAGGTGCTCGTCGGCCAGGCCCCAGATGTTGCCGAAGCCGCGGTGGCGTTCAGGGAACTGGCTGCGGTCGATGGGCTGGTAATGATTGCCGGAGAAATAGGCGTCCATGTTGTCGAAGCGCGCGTAGCCGCCGTACATGAAGCGGTTGACGTAGCCGTGGTCGGCCAGTACCGCGCCCAGTGTTTCCAGGTTGCGATTGTGCTCGCGCCAGATGATCGAATGGCCGGGCAGCGGCGGAATGGCGAGCGACAGCGCCTCCAGCCCGCGTACGGTGCGGTTGCCGGTGGCCCTCAGGTTGGCGAGAAACAGGCCTTGTTCGGCCAGGCGGTCGAGGTTGGGGGTGAGCTTGCGGGAGTTGCCGCCGTGCGCCATGAAGCTCGACGACAGGCTCTCCATCGTCACGATGACGACGTTTTTCGGCGGCGTGGCGGACACGATGCGCGGCAGCTCTGCACTCGGCGCGCCCGCGGTGGACGGACGCGTGGCATAGAAGTCGAAATAGTCGATCTCGTTGTTGTGGAACGCGTAGCCCAGGCTGTACAGGCCGTTCGCCGAGAGCTCTTTCTGGTATTCGTTGTTGCCGCGGCGCGCGTCCATCGACCATGTTGCCGCCAGCGCGGCGGCGATCGCCACGCTCGCCAGCCAGACGCCGACGCGCGTGCTGCGCCGGACCTCGGGATGGGCGGCGCGCAGCAGCCAGCCGCGGCTCGCCCATACCAGCGCCAGGGTGGCGACGGCCAGCGTGCCAAGCAGGGTGCCGACGGGAAAGCTCTCGCGGATATTGCCGACCACCTCGCGCGTGTAGACCAGGTAGTCCACCGCAATGAAGTTGAAGCGCACGCCGAACTCGTCCCAGAAGAACCATTCCGCCATCACGCCGAATCCCAGCGCGTAGAGGATGGAGGCCGCGACGGCCAGTAACAGGCCCTGCCGCAGGCGACCGGCTCGCTTGCGCGTGCCGAGCGCGCTTTCCAGCAGCAGCACGGCAGGAAGCAGCAGGGCGAGCGTCACCAGGTCGAACGCCAGGCCGGTTCCGAACACCTTGGCGGCCGCGAGGGGCGTCATCTGTGCGGCGTGCCAGGTCTGCGCCATCAGCACGCCGCGCAGCGCCGTGTGCAGCAAAAGAAAGCCGAGAGCCAGCCAGGCCGTCAGCGGATACGGTGCGGCGAGGGATCGAATGTGCGAAGCGGGGGAGGGATGCATGGGTGTCCTCGTTGAATGGGAGCCAGCATGACATCCGGAACTTAAGGCGGGCTTAAGAATCCCTGGGCACGATGCGAGCGTCGTCTTCCGGGTGGCAGACCCGGACGGCATCCTGTAACCTGAAAAAAAGCCATTCCCGACCCGACCGTGCCGCACCGAACGCACCGCTTCCTGATGCTCTGGTTCTTCATCGCCTTGCAGGCGATGGCGCCGTTCATCCACGCCCATGCGGGCGCGGTGCAATTGAACCACGCGGGTTTCCTGCATCTGCATCAGGGCACACCGCACGCCGATGCGGCCTGGCATGCGACGGCGACCGACGACCACGGCGCGGAGGTGGCGGTGGAAACCGGCCTGCGCTTGCGCCACCTCACCCCAGGGGTGCCGGCCGAAGCCCCGCTTGCTGCCGCGCTGCCGCCGCCCGCGTTCTGATCGTCCATCGCGGCGCGCCGTTTTGCGCGCGCCGGTCCGCTGTTTTTAAGCTATTGGAGATCAAGCATGGCTGCTGGTTTTGTTGTTGCACCCTTCCACACGTTCAGGACGAGCCTGGTACTGGCGCTGTTCTGCACCGCCCCCGCATGGGCCGCGGACGTTCTGCCGCTGACTGCCGCGCAGAAAAAGAATCTCGGCATCGTCACCACGGCAGCGGCCGCACAGGGCGCAAGCCCCGCGCTCACCTATCCGGCACGGGTCACCTTGCCGCCCGCCAGCGTACGCGTCGTGGCGGCCGCCGGCGCCGGCCTGGTTACCCAGTTGCATGTCCAGGCCGGCGATACGGTCCGGCGTGGTGCGCCGCTGGTCAGCCTGTCGATGCCGGGTCTGGCCGAGGCGCAGAACGCCCTGACGCAGGCGCGGCTGAAATCGCAGCTGGCCGCCGGCAACGCGGCGCGCGATGAGAAACTGTTCGCCGAAGGATTGATCGCCGAGTCCCGGCTGCGTGCGACGCAGTCCGAGACGCAATCGGCCCGCGCCAGCCTGTCGGCGGCGCAGACTGCATTGGCGATGCTGGGAGCGGGCAAGGTGACGGGCAGTACGCTCACCCTGTCGGCACCGATTGCCGGCGTGGTGACGGAAAGCACTGCCGAGCCCGGCCAGCGGGTCGATGCCGGGATGGCCCTGATGAAGGTCGCGGACCTGTCGAAGCTGGCGCTGGAGATTCCGCTGAGCCCGGCGCAGGCGCGGCAGGTCGCGGTAGGGCAGGCGGTGACCGTCTCCGGCAGCACGGCCGGCGGACGCATCACCGCGCTGTTGCCGCAGCTCAACGCCGCGCAGAGCGTGCTCGCTCGCGCCAGCCTCGCCGACCCGCAGAAATTGCTGCGTCCGGGGCAATCGGTGCAGGCCGCCATTGTTGGCGCGCGCTCGGCGCAGAGCCTGACCGTTCCGTCCGGCGCGCTGGTGTGGAAGGCCAATGTTCCGCATGTGTTCGTCGAGACGGCGCAGGGGTTCGCGCCGACGCCGGTGCAATTGGTCCGCCAGAACGCCAGCCAGGCCGAGGTCATCGGACTGGCCGCCGGCAGCCGCGTCGCCGTCAAGGGTGTGGCGGCGCTCAAAGCGCAATGGCTGGGAGAGTAAGCCATGCTGAATATCCTGATCGAAACCGCGCTGGCGCGGCGCTGGTTCGTGCTCGCACTGGCGCTGGTGCTGGCGGGACTGGGCGTGCGCGCGTTCCAGCAGATTCCCATCGACGCCTTCCCCGACGTCTCGACCACGCAGGTCAAGCTGATCCTGAAAGCACCGGGCATGACGCCGGAAGAGGTGGAGGCGCGCATTGCCCAGCCGGTTGAAACCGAGCTGCTGGGCATTCCGCAACAAACCATTCTGCGCAGCCTGTCGAAGAACGCGCTGGTCGACATCACCGTCGATTTTGCCGAGGGCACCGACATCTACTGGGCACGCCAGCAAGTGGCGGAGCGCTTCGCCAACGTGAAGGGCGACCTGCCCGCCAACGTATCGGGCGGTCTGGCGCCGATTTCCACGCCGCTGTCGGAACTCTTCATGTTCACCATCGAGGGGCCGCTGTCGCTGGCGGAAAAACGCACCCTGCTCGACTGGACGGTGCGCCCGCAATTGCGCGCGATTCCCGGCGTGGCCGACGTCAATTCGCTCGGTGGCCGCGTGGCCACCTTTGCGGTGAGCCCCGACCCGGCTGCACTCGCCGCGCGCGGCGTCACCTACGACGAATTGCGCATGGCGCTGGAAACGAACACGCGCAACGACGGCGCCGGGCGCGTCAACGAAGGCGAGGAAACCTGGGTGGTGCGCGTCAACGGCGGCGTCGCTTCACTGGACGACTTGCGCCGCATCGGCGTCAAGGCGGTCAACGGCGTGGTCGTCACCGTAGGCGACGTCGCGCGCGTGGAGCTGGGCGAGATGACCCGCTACGGCGCGGTGACGCAAAACGGCCAGGGCGAGGCGGTGGAAGGCCTGGTGATCGGGCTGAAAGGCGTCAACGCGGGCGAGCTCATCAAGAACGTCAAGTCGAAAATCGCCGAGATTCAGGCCACCCTGCCCAAGGGCGTGACGATCTCGCCCTTCTACGACCGCGCGCAACTGGTCGACCGCGCCGTCGGCACGGTGAGCAAGGCGCTGCTCGAAGCGGCGGTGCTGGTGGTGATCCTGCTGCTGCTGTTCCTCGGCAATCTGCGCGCGGCCATCGTGGTGGCGCTGATCCTGCCGCTGTCGGTGCTGGCGACGTTCGTGCTGATGCGCCAGTTCGGGCTGTCCGCCAACCTGATGAGCCTGGGCGGACTGGCCATCGCGATCGGCCTGCTGGTCGACGCGGCGGTGGTGGTGGTGGAGAACGTCGTCGCGCACCTGGCACACGACCCGGAGAACACCAGCGAAACGCCGCTGCAACGCGTGTTGTGGGCGACGCAGGAAGTCGCCAGTCCGGTGACGTCGGGCATTGCCATCATTGCCATCGTGTTCCTGCCGCTGCTGACGCTGGAAGGGCTGGAGGGCAAGCTGTTCGCGCCGGTCGCGCTGACCATCGTGTTCGCGCTGGCCGCATCCCTGCTGCTGGCGCTCAGCGCGATCCCGGTGCTGGCCTCGGTGTTGCTGAAACAGGGCGCGCACACCGATCCGTGGCTCTTGCGCCGCGCGCAGGGCATCTACACGCCGCTGCTCGATCGTGCGCTGGCGCGGCCGAAAATCGTCTACGCCACCGCAGGCGTGCTGATGCTGGCAGCGGTCGGCGTCTATCCGCTGATCGGCAAGACCTTCATGCCGACCATGGACGAAGGCGACATCCTGGTGCAACTGGAAAAGCTGCCGTCGATCAGCCTGGAAGAATCCGTCGCACAGGATTTGCGGGTGCAGCAGGCGCTGCTGAAGAATGTGCCGGAGATCCGCCGCATCGTCGCGCGCGCCGGTGCGGACGAACTCGGGCTCGATCCGATGGGGCTCAACGACACCGACTCCTTCCTGGTGCTGAAGCCGATGGCCGAGTGGCGCAAACCCGACAAGGAGTGGCTGATCGGGGAAATCCGCACCGTGGTCGAGGGCTTCCCCGGCATCGCCTACAACTTTACCCAGCCGATCGACATGCGGGTATCGGAGATGCTGACCGGCTCGCGCGGCGACGTTGCGATCAAGATCTTCGGGCCCGACCTCGCCACGCTCAATCGCCTGGCCGGCGAGATCTTCAACGTGGTCGAGAAGACTCCCGGGGCATCCGACGTCTACACCCAGCAGAACGAGGGGGTGCAGTACCTGCAGGCGGAAATCGACCGCGATGCCGCCGGCCGTTTCGGCCTCAGCGCCGACGACATTGCCATGCTGCTGCGCACGCAACTCGAGGGCGAGGTCATCGGCACGATCCAGCAGCAGGGGCGGCGCGTGCCGCTGCAACTGCGCGGACCTGCCGAATTGCGCGAGTCGCCCGACGCGCTGCAGGCGATTCGCCTGACCCTGGCTGACGGCCGCGAGATCGGCCTCGACCAGGTGGCGCATCTCAAGCGCACCAGCGGCCCGGTGGCGGTGAAGCGCGAAAACGCGGCACGCTTTACGGTGGTGCAGAGCAACGTCGCCGGGCGCGACCTGGTCAGCTTCGTCGAGGACGCGAAAGCCGCCGTCGCCGCGCAGGTCAAGCTGCCGTCCGGCTACAGCATCACCTGGGGCGGCCAGTTCGAGAACCAGCAGCGTGCCGCGAAACGCCTGATGATCGTGGTGCCGATCGCGCTGCTGCTGATCGGATTTCTGCTCTATGTCACCTTTGGCGACGCACGCCAGGCGCTGCTGGTGATGATGAACGTGCCGCTGGCGCTGATCGGCGGCATCTTCGCGCTGGCAGCTTCGGGCGAATACCTGTCGGTGCCCGCTTCGGTCGGCTTCATCGCGCTGTTGGGCATCGCGGTGCTGAACGGCGTGGTGCTGGTCAGCCACTTCAACCAGTTGCGCGCGCAGGGCCTATATGGCGACGCCGTGGTGCGCGACGGCGCCCTGCGCCGTTTGCGGCCGGTGCTGATGACCGCCAGCATCGCCGCCTTCGGCCTGGTGCCGCTGCTGTTCGCGACGGGCCCGGGTTCCGAAATCCAGCGCCCGCTCGCCATCGTCGTCATCGGCGGCCTGGTCAGCGCCACCCTGCTGACCCTGGTGATGCTGCCGCTGCTGTACCGCCAATTCATTCTGAAAGGAGAACGCGCATGAATGCCGTTCGAACCCTGACGCTGGCCCTGACGCTGGCCTTCACGGCCCAGGCGCAGGCCGATTATCTGCCCGACCCCAAGGCCGCCGAAGCGGCATTGTGGGCCTCGTCTGGCGTGGCGCAGGCGCGCGGCGAATTTGCCGCGCAAACGCTCAAGAGCCAGGGCCTGCAGCGTGGCCGCGAGGAGTGGATGGTGGGCGCCGACATTGCACAGCGCCGCATCCAGACGACGCCGCGCGATACCCAGCCCGAATGGGGTGTGGCCCTGTCGCGCCCGCTGCGCCTGCCAGCGCGCGCCGCTGCCGACCGTGCCCTTGCAGGCGCACTCACGGCGCATGCCGAAGCGAATCTGGGCGAGGCCTTGCACGAAAGCGGCCGGCAATTGCTCATGCTGTGGTTTGCCTGGCTCGGCGAGGCCAGCCAGGCGCAGGTGTGGCAGGCGCAGCTCGAGCTGGCCGAGCAGCAGCTCGCCGCGGTGAATGCGCGGATCAGGCTCGGCGAGGCGCCGCGCGCGGAACGCGTCAACGCCGAAGCGGCGCTGGCGCAGGTGCGCCTGCAGCAGCAGCAATCGGCGGCGCGTGCGCAGCAGGCGCGCAGCCGCCTGCTGGCGCAATATCCTTCGCTTGCGGTGGAAGCGGATGGCAACTTGCCGTCGCCGACGGCCCCGAGTGGATCGGCGGAGGCATATGTCGACGCCGTGCTGGCGCACAACCATGAACTGGCGCGGGCCCGCCGCCAGGCCGAGGTGTTGCAGGCCGAGGCGCGGCAGCTGGCGAAGCGGCGCAGCGTGGATCCCAGCGTCGGGGTGTTCTACAAGAACGAGGTCGGCGGCAACGAGCACGTGGTGGGGCTCAATCTCGGCCTGACCCTGCCGGGCGCGGCGCGGCGTTACGACCAGGAGGCCACTGCGCAGTTGAGCGCCACCGCGCAGGATGCGGCCAGGCTGCTGGAACAGCGGCTGCGGCAGGAAGCGCGTGCCGATTTCGAATCGGCGGGAGCACAGGCGGTCAGCTGGCAGCAGGCCGAGCGGGCCGCACAAGCGTTGGAGGAGTCCGCGCGGCTGGCCGCCCGTGCCTACAGCCTGGGGGAGGGCAGCCTCGACCAGGTGCTGGTCACGCGCCGGCTGGCGCTAGATGGACGGGTCCAGGCGCAGCAGACGCAGGTCGCCGCGCTGGCCGCCGCCGCCCGCCTGAAACTGGATGCGCACCAGCTGTGGCCGTTGGACGTGGATACGGATGACGCGCACGCGCATCCGTAAGCGCTGCCGAAATCAATCCGCAAGCTGCCTGCAGGCAGCACGGACCGGTCTGGACTTGTCCCTGAAAAGGGATGGGGAATGAGCGCCCCGCTCAGGGCGTGGCAGGCGCGGTCGCAGGCGCGACGGGGACGGGCGTGCCGTGGCTCATGCGGCGCGCCTCTTCCTGCATCGCCGTGATCTGTTCGGGCTTCAGCTGCCACACCAGACTGTCGCGTGCCTTGGCGGCGGCCTCCACGCCCTGGGCGGCCGCGAGGTTGAACCACAGGTAGGCCCGTGCCTTGTCGATCGCGGTGCCGGTACCGTAGCGGTAGAGTTCGCCCAGGCTGTATTGCGCCTTGGCGTAGCCGCGCTGGGCGGGCTTTTCGATCCAGCTGAAGGCCGCTTTGTAATCCTGCACCACGCCGCGTCCCTGCAGCAGCGCAAGGCCGTACTGATATTGCGCTTCGGCGAGTCCCTGCTTGGCCGCCAGCGCAAACCACCTGACGGCTTCCTTGTCGTTCTGGATCACCCCGTCGCCCTCGGCGTAGCGCATGCCCAGCAGCAGCTGCGCTTCGGCATCGCCCTGCTGCGCACGGACATGCGGCAGGCTGGCCGGGGTCTTGGCGGGTTGGGCCGTCGTGTGCTGATCGAGTGCCAGCCAGGCGGTGACGCCGACGAGAGCCGCGACGGCGCTCAGCAGCAGCAGCGGCTTGAACGGGTTGAACACCCAGAAGCGGTGCTTGCAGTCGCGGCAGCGGAGAGGCGTGTGCAGCAGTAGGTGGCGCACGCCGTCATGGGCATGCAGCGTGCCGCTGCGAATCTTGTCGCTCCCGCATTGTGGGCAGACGCGGGACATGTCCGGGATCAGCGCGATTGCGCGACGAGGTAGTCGACCGCAGCCTTGACGTCGGCGTCGGCCAAGGAGGGATTGCCACCCTTGGCCGGCATGGCGCCCTTGCCGCGCAGGGCCGCGGCATGGAGCGCGTCCGTGCCCAACGCCAGGCGCGGTCCCCAGGCGGCAGCGTCGCCGAGCTTCGGCGCACCGGCCGCGCCCTTGTCGTGACAGAAGGCGCAGGCCTGGCGATAGACCTGCTGGCCGCGGGCGAGATCGGGTTCGGGCGCGACGGCCGCTACCTCGCCGGCCGGTTTGGCCGCCGGCGCAGTTTCAGCCGGAACGGGTTTGGCGGCCACAGGCTTGTCTGCGGGAACGGCCGGCGCCGCAGCGGGCTTGGCCGGCTCTGCCAGTGGGACTTCGGTTGCCGGGGCAAGCGGTTCAGGGGGGCTCGCCGGTGCCGGTTCGGCTGGTTGGACTTCGGGTGCGGCGGGGGGCGCGGATGCGTCGTCGGACTGGCCGCAACCGAACAAGGATGCGGCAGACAATGCGAGCAGAAGCGGAGCGTATTTCATCGTGTCCCCTTGCGTGTCAAGACGTGTGGCCGAACCCGCGCACCGGTGCGCCGCGAGGCGCGATTCTTATTTCTTTTCGACGGGGGCTTGTGCAGCGGGCGCAGCAGTGCCCGCTGCACCGGCGGCAGGTGCCGCGGCGGGAGCGGCTGCCGGTGCCTCGGGTTCCTTGAACTTGGCGCCGGCGGCGTTGGCCATGAACGCGACCGCGCGTGCCACTTCGATGTCGGACAGATCGCCGTCGCCACCGCGCGGAGGCATCTGACGGATGCCTTCGATCGCGTGCTTCACCAGGGTATCGTAGCCTTGGCCGATGCGCGAACCCCAGTCACCCTTGCTCTCGAACTTGGGGGCGCCCAGTGCGCCGCTGGCGTGGCACGAGGTGCACACGGCGTCATAGACTTCCTTGCCGGCCTTTTCGACGCGGGGTGCGTTGGCATCGAGCGCGACCAGTTGGGCCACGGGCTTGATGCGGGCCACCGTCGCCTTCTGCGCGGCTTCGCTGGAGGCGTCGGACTTGTACCCTTCCTGGATGCCGAGCACCAGTTGAACGATCAGAAAAATCGCCAGCAGCGGGGCGAACAGTCCGGCAAGAACGGAGATGATGATTTCCTGCGGGGTGGCTTGGGTCATCTTGGCGTGCGAATCGGCCATGAGAAATTCCTTGGGGGGTGGCATCAAAAGCCGGGATTATAAGGAAAGCCACCCCGACAGGAAAGGGCGGCGCGGCGGCCGGATGGACGGCATGCGGCAAACCGGCTATGCTTCGCCGCTCTTGGCGCCCGTAGCTCAGCTGGATAGAGTACTGCCCTCCGAAGGCAGGGGTCGTGCGTTCGAATCGCGCCGGGCGCGCCAATTTTCTGATCATGATCGGCTGCATCCCCTTGTCCTGCAAGGGTTTAATCTCCGCACGGCGGGTTTAAACTTCGGGTTGCAGTCACTTTCGAGTCTTTCAGTCATGGCCATTCCCACCCCTACCGACATCAAACTGCACCAGGCTTCGCGCAAGCTGGAAATCGCGTTTACCGACGGCGCACGCTTCGAACTGCCGTTCGAGTTCCTGCGCGTCTATTCGCCGTCCGCCGAGGTGCGCGGCCACGGCCCCGGCCAGGAGGTGCTGCAGGTCGGTAAGCGCGAAGTGCTCATCAATGCTGCCGAGCCGGTCGGCCTGTACGGCATCAACTTCTTCTTCTCCGACGGCCACGATACCGGCATCTATTCCTGGGAATACCTGTACGACCTCGGCGTCAACCAGGCTGCGCTGTGGGACGAGTACCTCAGACGCATGGAGGCGGCCGGCGCTTCGCGCGATCCCGGCATCGCCAAGATGTTCGAGCAGCGTCCCAAAGGAAAATGATCCCGGCGCAGGCGATGCCGGCACGGCCGGCCCCGCTCGACGCGCCCTCCGGGGCGCGTTTTCTTTGGGCGCTGCCCGCATGACGCTCGCTGCGGCGCTCGCCGACGCCATCACGGCCGCCAGTGGCGCGCCTTTCGCCGTGCCGGCGCTGCGCCCGGTCGGCGGCGGCGACATCCACCAGGCTTTCAGTGCGAGCGACGGCGTGCGCCGCTATTTCGTCAAGGCGAATTCCGCGGAAAAGCTGCCGCTGCTGGAGGCCGAGGCCGACGCGCTCTCCGCGCTCGCCGCCACCGGCAGCGTACGTGTGCCGCAGCCGCTGTGTTCGGGCACGGCGGGGGGGCAGGCCTACCTGGTGCTGGAATACCTGGACTTGCGCGGCGAAGGCGACGCCGCGCGCCTCGGCGTGCAACTGGCGCAGCTGCACCGCGCAGCGCAATCCCGCTACGGGTGGGCGCACGACAACTGGATCGGCAGCACGCCGCAGCCCAACGGCTGGCAGCACGACTGGATCGCATTCTGGCGCGAGCGGCGGCTCGGCTTCCAGTTGCGCCTGGCGGCGCAGAACGGCTACGGCGGCGCGCTGCAGCGCGACGGCGAGACGCTGCTCGCGGATCTCCCCGCCTTCTTCGACGGCTACACGCCGGCCCCCTCGCTGCTGCACGGCGACCTGTGGGGCGGCAACCACGGCTACCTGACGGACGGAACGCCGGTGATCTTCGATCCGGCGAGCTACGTCGGCGACCGCGAATGCGACCTCGCGATGAGCGAACTGTTCGGCGGCTACGCGCCGGCTTTCCATGCGGCCTATCACGAGGCCTGGCCGCTCGACGCCGGCTACGCGGTGCGCAAGACGCTGTACAACCTCTACCACATCCTCAACCACGCCAACATGTTCGGCGGCGGCTACGCGATGCAGGCCGCGCGCATGACCGCCCAGTTGCTGGCACAGATTCGCTAGGGCTCCGTGCGGCAGCGTGGGCTGCAGTCTGGGGGCCGGGCTACGCGTTTGGGTCTGCCGCCGAATGCGCCGAAGGTGGATGGCGCCGAGAGAACACTCGAGGAGTAAGCGGTCTGAGCAGAGTCAGGTGGCCAGTGCGCGCAGGGTCGGGACGGCGAGCCCGCAGGCGTCGGCATGTGTGAGCGCGCGCGCCAGCCGGGCCGGTGCCGAGCGCCCGGTGCAGCCGTGCTCGGGATCGCCGTCGAAGGCTTCGAGCATGCCGGCGATGAGTTTCTCGCGATCATGGCGGACGCCGGTCAGCGCATCCTGGATGTCCATCACCTCGTTCGCCACCTGGCGCGCGAAGCCCTCGTGCTGCGCCCACAGCTGCGACACGGTACCGCCGGTTTTCAGACCGGCAATGTTGGTGGTGAGGATGTAGACGTTCTTCCGCACCAGCTCGAACAGCAATTCGTCACCAGCTGCGACTTCGCGGCATGGCAGATCAATTGAAGTGAGCGCACGGCACAGCAGCGCGGCGCCGGGGCCGGCCACGGGGGAGGCGATCAGCGGCTTGGCGTCGGTGCCCTTCTTCTTTTCGAACCACACCGAGATCACCGTCGGATCGGCGTAGCGGTAGTGTTCCCAGTCGCGCGGCAGCAGCTCGTTCTGGATCAGCGCGACGCGCGGCCGCCAGGCGCCGGGCATGGCGGCCAGCACCGTGTGGAGATCGTTCTCGGCGACCGCCACCAGCACCAGCGCGGGCTCGGGATGGGCGTGCGCGACCGTGAAGAGGTCGTCGCCGCGGTTGACCGGGATCACGGTGTGCCCGCTGCGCAGCAGGCCGCCGGCGAACACGCGGCCGAGCTGGCCGAGACCGATGACGATGGCTTCGTTAATCGCCTTGGGCGCGCGCATCGTCCGCTCCTTTATGCCCTTCAGGGTGCTCGCCCGCTTGCGTGAGAGGGTGGGGGAGAGGGCCGCTCGTCACTCGAGCCCCTTCGAATGCAGGTACTCGTCGTAGGTGCCCATGTAGAACTCGACGCCCTCGGGGGTGATTTCGAGGATACGGGTGGCGAGGCTGGAGACGAACTGGCGGTCGTGCGAGACGAAAATCAGCGTGCCCTTGAACAGGTCGAGCGCGAGGTTGAGCGACTCGATCGATTCCATGTCCATGTGGTTGGTCGGTTCGTCCATCACCAGCACGTTGTGGCGGCCCAGCATCAGCTTGCCGTAGAGCATGCGGCCCTTTTCGCCGCCGGACAGCACGCGCACCGACTTCTTGACGTCGTCGCCGGAGAACAAGAGGCGCCCGAGGATGCCGCGCAGAACCTGTTCGTCGTCGCCCTGCTGCGTCCACTGGTGCATCCAGTCGGTGAGGTTGAGATCCATGTCGAAGTCGGCGACGTGGTCCTGCGAGAAATAGCCGACGTTGGCGTTCTCGCTCCAGCGCACTTCACCGAATTGCGGCGTGAGTTCGCCCATCAGGAGCTTCATCAGCGTCGACTTGCCGACGCCGTTGCCGCCGATGACGGCCATTTTCTCGCCGGCCTCCAAGGAAAAGCCGAGGTTGGTGAACAGCGGGGTATCGTCGTAGCCGAACTTGAGATTCTCGACTTCGAGCGCACGGCGGTGCAGTGCCTTCTCGGGCTCGAAGCGGATGTAGGGGTTCTGCCGCGAGCTGGGCTTGAAGTCCTCGATCTTGATCTTGTCGATCATCTTCATGCGGCTGGTGGCCTGGCGCGCCTTCGACTTGTTGGCGGAGAAGCGGCGCACGAATTCCTGCAGCTCGGCCACCTTGTCCTTGGCCCTTGCGTTGGCCGCGGCCTGGCGCGCCTTGGCCTCGCTGGAGGCGAGCATGTAGTCGTCGTAGTTGCCCGGCCACACCTTGATCGTGCCGTAGTCGAGGTCGGCCATGTGGGTGCAGACCTGGTTGAGGAAGTGGCGGTCGTGCGAGATGACGATGATGGTGGCGTTGCTCTCGTTCAGCACGTTTTCCAGCCAGCGGATGGTGTTGATGTCGAGGTTGTTGGTCGGTTCGTCGAGCAGCAGGATGTCGGGCTTGGAAAACAGCGCCTGCGCCAGCAGCACGCGCAGCTTGAAGCCGGGGGCGATCTGGCTCATGGTGCCGCTGTGCTGCTCGGTAGGGATGCCGACACCCAGCAGCAGCTCGCCCGCGCGCGCCTCGGCGTCGTAGCCGCCCATTTCGCCGAACCTGGCTTCGAGCTCGGCGGCGTGCAGGTAGTCTTCCTCGCTCGCCTCCGGGTTCATGTAGATGGCGTCCTTCTCCTGCATCACCTTCCACATGTCGGCGTGGCCCTGCAGCACCACGTCGAGCACGCGCTGTTCCTCGTAGCCGAACTGGTCCTGGCGCAGCCAGGCCATGCGCTCGCCGGGGTCGAGCGAGACGTTGCCGGCGGTGGGCTCCAGTTCGCCGGCGAGGATCTTCATGAAGGTCGACTTGCCGCAGCCGTTGGCGCCGATCAGGCCATAGCGGTTGCCGTCGCCGAATTTCACAGAGACGTTTTCGAACAGGGGCTTGGCGGCGAATTGGAGGGTGATGCTGGAAGCGGTGAGCACGGGGAAGTCCTGGGATGCAACAAGAAAAGCGCTGCATTTTACCACCGCGCCGCCGGTGCCTCGGACGGCCCCCTCGGCTGGCCTTAGCCCGAATGGACGATCTGGTGGGCGGGCTGCAGCGCCGGGTGGTCGGCGACGGGACGGTCGAGGAAATAGCCCTGCACCAGGTCGACGCCGAAGCGGGTCAGCAAGGCGAGCGTGGGGCCGTCCTCGACATATTCCGCCACCACTGATTTGCCGAGGCCGAGCGCGACGCTGACCATGGCCTGCACGAACACCTGGTTGTCGGGGTCGTCGGGCAGGTCGCGGATGAAGATGCCGTCGATCTTGATGGTGTCGACGGCGAGGTGCTTGAGGTAGGCGAAGGACGCGAAGCCGACGCCGAAATCGTCGAGGCAGACGCCGCAGCCGAGCTGGCGCAGCGCTTCGATCATGCGCTGTGCATCGTGTAGGTCGGACACGGCGGCGGTTTCGGTGATTTCGACGATGAGTCGGCTGGGGCTGACGCCGGCCTGCCGCAGTTCGTCGCCGATGTATTGCGGCAGGCCCGGCTCGGACAGCGAGCGTCCCGACAGGTTGACCGCGATCGCCGGGATGGCCGGGCTTTCCGCCAGGCGCTGCAGCGCCTCGTGGATCACCCAGCGGTCGATGTCGAGGATGCGCCCGCTTTTCTCGGCCAGCTGGATGAAATGGGCCGGCATGATGAGATGCTCGGGGTTGCGCTCGTCGATCATGCGGACGAGCGCTTCCAGATGCGACAGGGTGCTGTCTTCCGCGCGATAGACGCCCTGGAAATGCAGCTGGAACAGGCCCTTGTCGAGCGCGTTGCTGATCCGCTCGCCCCACGACAGGCGGCTGCGCATCTCGCTGTCGGCGTCGGTGTCGGCGCGGAAGACGCGCCAGGTGTTCTTGCCGGCGTCCTTGGCCTGGTACATCGCGATATCGGCGCGTGCCACCAGGTCGTCGGCATCGGCGGCATGCGTCGGGTAATAGGCGATGCCGAGGCTGGTGGTGAGGCGCAGGTTCTGCCCCTCGAAACGGAAGGGGATCTGCGCGATCGCCCGCACCACGCGATCGGCCAGGATTTCCGCTTCGTTGCCCTGCACCGACGGCAACAGGATGGCGAATTCGTCGCCGCCGAGGCGGGCCAGCACCTCGTTGCGCCGCACCAGCGCGCCGATTTCACCAGCCACGCGGATCAGCAGGGCGTCGCCGGCGCGATGGCCGTAGCTGTCGTTGATGGTCTTGAATTCGTCGAGGTCGAAGAACATCACCGCACAGCGCATCTGGTGGCGGTCGGTCTCCATCATGGTGCGCGCCAGTTCCTGCTGGAAGCGGTGGCGGTTGTAGAGCCCGGTGAGCGCGTCGCGCTCGGCCAGGTAGACCAGCTGTTCGGCGGTCTGGCGTTCGCGGGTGATGTCCTCGTAAATCCACAGATGGCCGAGGAAGCGGCCTTCGCGGTCGCGCACCGGGTAGTCAAGCTCGGTGATGACGCGGCCGTCGGTCATCTGGATTTCGTAGCTGTCCGACAGTTCGCGCGTCTCCAGCACCGACAGCAGGTGTTTGGAGAAATGATCGGGGCGCGCCAGCGTCGAGGCGGCCTGGGCGAGCACCTCGTGCACCGGCATGCCGATGAGGGCGGTGCCGTCCTCGATCATCCACATGCGGCTGAAGGTCGGGTTGTGGTAGATCACGCGGCCGTCAGCGGCGACGAACAGGATGCCGAGGTTCATCGCCGACAGCAGCGCGACCAGGCGTGCACGTTCCTGTTCGGTCTCTTCCAGGTATTTGCGCTGCAGGCCTTCGGCTTGGCGCAATTCGTCGATGGCCTGGCGCAGGTTGGCCTCGGTCGCCTTGAGGTCGTCGATGCTGTGGATGCTGGCGCGGATGCCCTGGTAGACGCCGCTGTAGTCGTGGATCGGCTGCCAGTTCACGGCGGCCCAGAAATGGCCGCCGTCCTTGCGGCAGATGCGCAAGGCGTAGCCCTGGCCGGAGGTGCCGCGCAGGGCCTGGCGCAACTGGAGTTCGGCGGCGGCACGATCCTCCTGGTGGATGATGTCGGCGGGGAAAGCCATCTGCCCCATGCATTCGGTGACGGTATGGCCGAGCATGCGCTCGACCGAGGGATTGACCCACAGCAGCTTGCCCTCGGGCGACAGCCAGAATTCGAGATCGTGGGTGTAGTCGGCGATGGCGTGGAAGCGCGCCTCGTTTTCGCGGGCGCGGTCGATGTTGAAGCGGACCGATTCGGCCATGCGGTTGAAGGTGCCGATCAGCTGTCCGATCTCGTCCTCGCCCTCGCCTGCCAGTTTGACGTCGAGGTCGCCCTGCGCCATGCGTTTGCTGGCACGGGTCAGCGCATCGAAGCGGCGGATCACGCCGCCGGTCGACAGCGTCAGCAGGATGCCGGTCAGCAGCAAAGCGGCCACGGCGATGAACAGGCTCTGGCGGACATAGCGGCTGCGTGCCTCCAGAATGAAATCGCCCGACAGCACAAGGGCGATCTGTCCGTAGCGCTGGCCGGAAAACTCGACCGGCTGCACCAACCGGAAATCGGCGGCGCTGCCCTCGGTGCCGGTCTGGTGCACGATGCGTTCGTTGCCGTCGCGCACCTCGATCATTTTCAGTCCGCCGTCGTGCTGCAGGGTTTCGACGATGTCGCGCACGCTGGCGTCGTCCTGCTGCGACAGCGGCGCCAGCAAGGCGGCGACCAGGGTCTTGCCGATTTCGCGCACGCGCTGCTCGGCCTGTTGCTGCAATTCGTCACGGGTGAGCTGGACGCCATTGGCGATCAGGAACGCCAGCATCAGCGCTTCCACCGCCAGCGCAGCGAGGGCGAGCTTGTAGCGCAGCGAGAGGCGACCGAACCAGGCTTTCATCGGGGCGCTCGCAAGAGATCCTGCGCTTGCAGGGCATAGGGACGGAAGGCGCGCAGTTCGCTGCCGTCCACGGCGGCAAAGCCGCCATAGCCGCCGCGCTGCATGAAGGCCTGTCCTTCCGGGGACTCGGCGAAGGCCAGCAAGGTCTTGCGTATGGCCAGCGCCTCGCGGTCGCGCAGACGCGGGTGGGTCAGATACATCAGGCTGGAGAGAGGCGGGGTTTCGGCCACGATGCGCAGCTGCTGGCGCAGCTCGGACGGCATCAGCAGATAGGGGTGCAGGCCGAGTATGGCCGCATCGGCCCGGCCGTTGACGACCTGCATGACCGCATTCAGGTGCGTGCCTGCATCGGTCGCGTGGTAGTCCACGTTGCGCTTGAGTCCATAGGCGGCCAGTTCGGCCTGCACGGCCATGACCGCCACGGCGATGGGGTCGGCGGAGGCGATGGTCCGGCCGCGCAATGCGTCCGGATCGCCATAGGGCGCGCTGGCCTTGACCACCAGCAGGCCGCGCACGGGGCGGACGTATTTCAGCAGAGGGCGGTAGCCGACATCCTGGCGCGCGAGCCAGGCCAGATGGGGAGCGGTCAGCAGGATGTCGTATTCGCCTTGGCGGGTGCGCTCGACGAAGGTCCTGAAATCACGCGCGCTGTACACGATGACGCGCCGGCCCAGCGCTTTCTCCAGCGCGTTGGTGAGAGGCTGGTAGCTTTCGACGATCTGCTTCGCCGTCATGTTGGGGAAGGCGCCGAAGATCAGCGGCTTGTCGGCACAGGCTGCTGGCCGCATGAATGCGGCCAGCAGCAGCGCGAGCACGGCCAGGCAGGCGGCACGGAATCTCATGGCCGCAACCGGCCCCTTGCACGAGCCAGGCGCGTATGCGGCAAAAGCAGGGCCCGGCAGTCCCGGCCAGGGGTTCAATAAGCGCAACGTCTGTTTCCTTGTCTACAGAGATTTCTCCAGAACCTTGGATCTCCGCTTGTAGTTGTACAGCGCCTGTTTGCGCTTGGGTAGGTGGTCGGGGCTGCTGTCGATGAAGCCGCGCTCCTCGAACCAGTGTTCGGTGCGGGTCGTCAGCACGAACAGTTTCTTGAAACCCGATTTCTTGCCATTCTTCTCGGCCGCCTCCAGCAGAAGGTCGCCGAACCCGCGCCCGCGGAAGTCCTGCCCGACGGCCAGGCAGGCGAGTTCGGCCGCCTCTTCCTCGGGGAAGGGATAGAGCGCGGCGCAGCCGGCGATGACGCCGTCGGATTCGAGCACCAGAAAACGGTCGATTTCCATTTCCAGCAGCTCCCGCGAGCGCCGCACCAGTATGCCGTCACGCTCCAGCGGCTCGATCAGACCGAGGATGCCGCCGACGTCGTCGATGGTGGCGGGGCGCAGCGTCTCCAGCGGTGCGGGCGTGACGAGCGTGCCCACGCCTTCGCGGGTGAACAGCTCGGACAGCAGCGCGCCGTCGCGGTGGCGGCTGATGAGATGTGCGCGCTTCACGCCCTGGGTGCAGGCGGCGATCGCGCACGGCAGATAGTAGGTCACGTCCTCGGGCAGCTTCTTCGCCTTGTCGAGGATCTGGCGGGCTTCGTTGACGGTGAGGGCGTTGTGGATCGTGCGGCCCTTGTCGGGGACGCCTTCGGTATCCATCAGGAAGATCAGCTTGTCGGCCGCCAGTTCGACCGCGGCCTGGGTGGCGACGTCCTCCAGGCTGAGGTTGAAGATCTCGCCGGTCGGCGAATAGCCGATCGGCGACAGCAGCACGATGTCGTGCTGGTCGAGGCGTCTTCTGATCGCTGCGGCGTCGATCTTGCGCACCTCGCCGGTGTGCAAGAGGTCGACGCCGTCGCGCACGCCCAGCGGCTGCGCGGTGACGAAATTGCCCGAGGCGACACGGATGTCGGCACCGGCCATCGGCGTGTTGGCGATGCCGAGCGAGAGCAGCGCCTCGATCTCGACCCGCACCGTGCCGGCGGCTTCCTTCACGCAGGCCAATGCGGCGTCGTCGGTGACGCGCAGGCCGTTGACGTAGCGGATCGCGGTGCCGTTGCCGGTCAGTCGTGCTTCGACCTGCGGCCGCACGCCGTGCACCAGCACCAATCTGACCCCCAGGCTGTTCAGCAGGTTGACGTCGTGTGCCAGCTGCACGAAGCCGCCATCCGCCACCAGTTCGCCGCCAAAGGCGATGACGAAGGTCTTGCCGCGAAAGCCGTGAATGTAAGGCGCGGCGGAGCGGAACCAGTAGACGAAATCGGCGTTGTCTTTCAACGGCATGGCCTGGAATGGGATTGTTTAACGAGCAAGGATACCGAAAACCCCCGCGAAACGCAGGGCGACAGCCTCCGGGTGCCCAAATAACGGTGTAAACCGTGTGGGATTTACGTCACCGGCCCCCGGCACGACGTTTTACTACGCCGGGGAGGGCTGGCTCAGAAATCGCCCCACAGGGTTTGCATCGCCGCCAGCGCGGCCAGCGCGGCGGTCTCGGTGCGCAGCACGCGCGGCCCCAGACGCACCGGCGTTGCGCCGGCTGCGTGCAGGGCGGCGATCTCGTCGGCTTCGAATCCGCCTTCCGGGCCGGCTACCAGGCAATCCGTCGCGGTCGGCGCGGGCAGGTCGGCCAGCCGTGCCTCGGCCAGCGGCGACAGGAACAGCAGCCGCCCGCCGCGGTGTTCGCCGAGCCAGTGCGCCAGTGCCAGCGGGGCGGCGACGGCAGGAACCTGGTTGCGGCCGCATTGTTCGCAGGCGCTCGCCACCACGCCCTGCCAGTGCGCGACGCGTTTGTCGGCCCGCTCGCCCGCCAGCTTGACCACGCTGCGTTTGGCGGCGATCGGCTGGATCGCCGCCACCCCGAGTTCAACCGCTTTCTGCAGCGTGTAGTCCATACGCTCGCCGCTCGAAATGCCCTGCGCCAGCAGGACACGCAGGCGCGATTCGCGTTCGATGTCGGCAAAGCCGGTCACGCTGACCGCCACTTCGTCCTTGTGGATGCGTTCGATGCGCGCGGCGTATTCACCGCCCCGGCCGTTGAACAGGATGAGGGTGTCGTCCACCGTCAGCCTCAGGGCGCGCGCCGCGTGGCGCGCCGGACCCGGCGGCAGGCTGAAGCGGGCGCCCGGGGCGAGCGGCTGGTCGAGATAAAAACGGGGCGCAGACATCTTGGTATTATGCCGGCGTTGTCCTGAGATTTCTGCGGAGTGCGCCATGGTTTCCCTCACCACCCCCGTCTGCGATTTTGGCTGGAAGGCCCCCGACTTCAGCCTGCCCGGTGTCGACGGCAGGATGTGGACGCTCGCGGACGCGATGGGCCCCAATGGCCTGCTGGTGATGTTCATCTGCAACCACTGTCCCTACGTGAAGGCGATCCGTCCGCGCCTGGTGCGCGATCTCGCCGAACTCAAGCAGCTCGGCATCCACGCCATCGCCATCATGTCGAACGATCCCACCGACTACGCCGAGGATTCGTTCGACAACATGAAAAAGGTGGCGGCGGAATTCGGCTTTCCCTTCCCCTATGTGATCGACGAGACGCAGGCCGTCGCGAAGACCTACGGCGCGGTGTGCACGCCGGACTTCTTCGGCTTCAACCGCGATTTCGAGCTGCAGTACCGTGGTCGCTTCGACGAATCGCGCAAGGAGACCGCGCCCGAGGGTGTGCGCCGCGACCTGTTCGAGGCGATGAAGGAAATCGCCGCCACCGGCCGCGGCCCGGTCGAGCAGATCCCCAGCATGGGCTGCTCGATCAAGTGGAAAGGGGAATGACATGGTCGACCGCCGTCAGCATTGGGAAACCGTCTACAGCACCAGGGCGGCCGACCAGGTCGGCTGGTTCCAGCCGCACGCCGCCTCCTCGCTGCGCCTGATCGAGGGCAGCGCGGACCGGGATGCACACGTCATCGACGTCGGCGGCGGCGCATCGGTGCTGGTGGACGACCTGCTCGATGCCGGCTACCGCAACCTGACCGTGCTCGACCTCGCCGACTCGGCCCTGGCGGCCAGCCGTGCGCGGCTCGGCAGACGGGCGCGGTCGGTGCAGTGGATCGACGCCGACATCACACGGGCCGAGTTGCCGGCCGCGCGCTACGACGTCTGGCACGACCGTGCGGTGTTCCATTTCCTGACCGACCCCGCCGACCGTGCGCGCTATGTGGCACAGGTGCTGAAAAGCGTGAAGCCCGGCGGGCACGTCATCGTCGCTGCGTTCGGCCCCGGCGGTCCGCTGCAGTGCTCGGGGCTCGACGTGGTGCGCTACGTCCCCGATGCGCTGCACGCCGAGTTCGGCGCCGCCTTCCGCATGCTGCGGCACGAAACCGAAATCCATCGCACTCCCGCGGGTGGGGAGCAGGAATTTGTCTACTGTTATTGCCGGCGGATTTGAACATGCTTGAACAGGTCAAGGCTCTGGTCCGGGAGGTCGCGCAGCGCGAAGTGACCCCGCGTTTCCTCAAGGTGGCGCACAGCCACAAGGTGGACGGCAGCCTGTTCACCGAGGCCGACGCGGCGACGCAGGCCGCGCTCGAAGCAGCCTTGCCGCAGATCAAGGACGTGCCCGTGCTGGGCGAGGAGATGACCGAGCGGCAGCAGCACGACGCCTGGGATGCCGGGCGCGACGGCCTGTGGTGCGTCGATCCGATCGACGGCACGTCCAACTTTGTCGCCGGCGTGCCCTATTTCGCGGTGTCGGTGGCCTATCTCTACAAGGGCGAGCGTCAGCTCGGCGTGGTCTACGATCCCGTCGCCGACGAGATGTTCACCGCCGAGCGCGGCTGCGGTGCGCATCTCAATGGCACGCCGCTGCCCTTGCGCCAGCCGGTTCCCGAGTTGCGGCGCGCGCTCGCCGGCGTCGAGATGAAGCGCATCGACCGCGAGCTCGCCGGACGGCTGGCGTCGTGGCCGCCGTATGCCTCGCAGCGCAATTTCGGCGCGTCCACCCTCGACTGGTGCTACACCGCGGCGGGCCGTTTCGACATCTATGTGCATGGCGGGCAGAAGCTGTGGGACTACGCCGCCGGTGCGCTGATCCTGGAAGAAGCCGGGGGGCGGCTCGCCAGCCTGACCGGCAGCTTCGACATCGCCAACGTGTGGGAGCGCTCGGTCGTGGCTTCGGTCAGCCCCGATCTGTTCGTGCTGTGGCGCGACTGGTTGAAGGCGGCGGGCGCATAAATCCCCGCATGGGCCGAATAAAAATATTTTAGTGTCACCACCCTGAGTTCGGGCTTGAGCTTCCCGGCTTAAGCCTTTGTCATGCCGTCCCTTTTCCCCGGTTTGCTCGCGGCTTGCGGAAGCCCGCCCTGCTGACGGATAATCAAGGTTTTTGCATATTCTGCCCAAGCTGCCGCTGCGCGGCTTTTTCGGGCGGGGAATGCGACCGGTTTTTTACTTAGCAGAAGGGAACGCAATGCCAACCCGTAACGACCTGGCCAATGCCATCCGCGCGCTTGCGATGGATGCCGTCGAAAAAGCCAAATCCGGCCACCCCGGCGCCCCCATGGGCATGGCGGAAATCGCCGAAACGCTGTGGAATCACCATATGCGCCACAACCCCACCAACCCCAAGTGGGCGGACCGCGACCGCTTCGTGCTGTCGAACGGCCACGGCTCGATGCTGATCTACGCGCTGCTGCACCTGACCGGCTACGACCTGTCGATGGACGACCTCAAGCAGTTCCGCCAGTTGCATTCCAAGACCCCCGGCCACCCCGAATACGGCTACGCGCCCGGCGTGGAAACCACCACCGGCCCGCTCGGCCAGGGCATCACCAATGCCGTCGGCATGGCGATGGCGGAAAAGATTCTCGCCGCCGAATTCAACAAGCCCGGCCACGCCATCGTCGACCACCACACCTACGTCTTCATGGGCGACGGCTGCATGATGGAAGGCATCTCGCACGAGGCGTGCGCGCTGGCCGGTACCTGGAAGCTGAACAAGCTGATCGCCTTCTGGGACGACAACGGCATCTCGATCGACGGCCACATCGAGCACTGGTACACCGACGACACCGCCAAGCGCTTCGAAGCCTACGGCTGGAACGTCATTGCCGGCGTCGACGGCCATGACGTGGTCGCGCTCGAAGCGGCGATCCAGAAGGCCAAGGCCAGCACCGACAAGCCGACCCTGATCTGCTGCAAGACCATCATCGGCAAGGGCTCGCCCAACAAGGCCGGCACCCACGACGTGCACGGCGCCGCGCTGGGCCACGACGAAGTCGAAGCGACCCGCAAGAACATGGGCTGGAACTCGCCCGCGTTTGAAATTCCCGCCGACATCTACGCCGGTTGGGACGCCAAGACCAAGGGCCAGGGGCTCGAAACCCTGTGGAACAACAAGTTCGCCGAGTACAAGAAGGCCTTCCCGGCCGAGGCCGCCGAGTTCGAGCGCCGCATGAAGGGCGAACTGCCCGCCAACTGGAAGGCGCACGTCGCCGAGAAGCTGGCAGCCATCAATGCCAAGGCCGAGACCGTCGCCACCCGCAAGGCCAGCCAGATCGCGATCAACGCGCTGGCCCCCGCGCTGCCCGAGTTCCTCGGCGGCTCGGCCGACCTCACCGGCTCCAACCTGACCAACTGGGAAGGCTGCCATCCGG
>JAJZPG010000047.1 GCA_021811235.1 Pseudomonadota bacterium
CCACCGTCGACGAACACCAGCCAGCCCGCTTGCCAGTCCGCCGCGGCATCACAGGCCGTCGCGCTGCCGCCCGATTTGCAGACGGTGACGCGCACGCCGCGCTTGATCGCCTCGGAGCGTGCCAGCTGCACGGCCGTCATCAGATCATTGGTCGCGGCCGCCAACTTGCTGGCATTGGCCAAAAAGGCGTAGCCCGGGATGGCTATCGCCAATAAAATAGCAGCCACCGCCAGCACCACGAGCAGCTCCACCAGCGTGAATCCACGTTTCCCCATTTCATCCTCTCCCATTTTCCTGTTTATGAACGGGAGCTTGCCACTCTGCCGGGGGCGCTTCCATACAACTTTAGTTGTAGGCTCGGCCCATGGCTGAACCGGCGGCGCTCGGGGAGAAATCCAGCGTTGTCGTGCTGGGCGCGGGCGTTTCGGGCCTGAGCGCAGCACATGCCCTGCTGCAGCGCGGCCATGCCGTCACCCTGCTCGAACGCGGCGATATCGGAAAGGAGTCGTCGTGGGCCGGGGGCGGCATCCTCTCGCCGCTGCTGCCGTGGGACTATGACGAAGTGGTTTCCCAGTTGGCGCTGCGGTCGATGGCGGGCTATGCCGCTTGGATCGAGGCGATCGAGGCCCAGGCCGGCTGCAATGCCGAATTCTGGCGCTGCGGCATGCGGGTGTTCGGGATCGCCCACACCGAGACGGCGCTCGCCTGGTGCCGGGCGCACGACATGGAAGCCCAGCCGGAATCCGGCCAGATGGGGGCCAGCCTGTGGCTACCCGGGATCGCCCAGGTGCGCAATCCACGCCTGGTGGCGGCGCTGCGTGAAGCCATCGTCCGGCTGGGAGGGGTCATCCGCACGCATTCTGCTGCCGGAGCAGTGAAAACCGCCAGCCGCCGTGTACTGGCCATCCAGACCACGCAAGGCAGCCTTGCCGCCGAGCAGTTCGTGATCGCCACCGGCGCATGGGCGGGCGTGTCACTGCCGGATGCCTCCAACCAGTCCGACAGGCTGGCGGGCGTTCCGCACGTGCGCCCGATCCGCGGCCAGATGCTGCTGTTCAAGCTGGAACCGGGCGTACTCGACACGATCCTGTATCGCAACGGCCTGTATCTGATTCCGCGCCGCGACGGCCACGTACTGGTAGGCAGCACACTGGAGGACGCCGGCTTCGACAAGTCGACCGACGACGTCACGCGTCGGCGCCTGCATGCCGAGGCGGCCGAACTGCTGCCTGCGCTGGCCGGCCTGCAGCCGATCCGGCACTGGGCAGGCCTGCGGCCCGGTTCGCCGGACAATATTCCGGTCATCGACCGCCATCCCGATTTCGATAACGTGTTCGTCAATGCCGGGCATTACCGGTACGGCGTCACTCTGGCGCCGGCCTCGTCCGAGCTGCTGGCCGCCCTGATGGACGGCACGCCGCCGCCCCTCGATCCCGCTCCCTATCGCTGGCAGGCGGCACTGCAGCGCCGCTGGGTAGCGCCCCTGCAGCCCACCTAGCCACACAGCCGCTGCTGCCAGATGGTTTACACTTCGCGCACGCCATATCCAACAGAATACGAACGGGCGCCCGCCGCGCGGAGCGCCCCGATAACAAGCATCAGGGAGAACATGAAGCACTTCAAGCCGGGCCAGCCCGGCCGGTTCATCGCGCCGGAGACGGTCGTTGCCTGAAACGGCCGCCACGCATCCGCTGGTCGTCTGGGTCGTCAGCGACGGCAAGCCGGGACATGTGAACCAGTCGCTCGGGCTGGCCGAGGCCCTGGCGCGCGCCACGCCCACCGCAATGCATACGCTCCCTGCGCTGCCCGCCTGGCGCGCGGGGCTGGCGCTGCTGTCGAAGCGGGCGCCGGGCGCCGCGCTGCCGGCGCCGGACCTGGTCGTGGGCGCCGGGCATGCCACCCACCTCACGCTGCTGGCCGTGCGCCGCGCTCGTGGCGGCCGTGCCGTGGTGCTGATGAAGCCGAGCCTGCCGCGTAGCGCGTTCGATCTGTGCATCGTTCCCGAACACGACGGCGTCGCGCCCGATGACCGCACCCTGGTGAGCGAGGGCGCGCTCAATCGCATCCGTCCATCGCCGCCCGCCGACAGGACGGCGGCCCGCGGCCTGATTCTGATCGGCGGGGTGTCGCCTCATTTCGAATGGGACAGCGACGCCATCCTGCTGCAGATCCGGAGCATCCTCGCGCGCACGCCCGACATGGAATGGACCCTCACCACCTCGCGCCGCACCCCGGAGGACTTCCTCGCGCACCTTCCGGCCGACTCCCGGCTCGCGGTCGTTCCCCATACCGCCACCTCGCCCGACTGGCTGCCTGCGCAGCTTGCGCAAAGCGGCACGGTATGGGTCACCCCCGACAGTGCCTCGATGGTGTTCGAGGCGCTGAGCGCAGGCGCGGACGTCGGCGTCTTCGACCTGCCGGTCAATCCGAAAAGCCGCGTCGGCTGGGCGATCTCGCGCCTTGCCGACGCAAACCGCATCACCCGTTTCGTCAACTGGTGCGCACACGGGACGCTGTACCCCAACGTGCAGCCCCTGGCGGAAGCCGACCGTTGTGCAAGATGGATCATCAACTGGCTCAAGACAACACGATAAGAACGCATGGCTGAAGAAAAAAAACTGACCGTCCTGCAACTGCTCCCTGCGCTCGAATCGGGTGGAGTCGAACGCGGCACCCTGGAAATCGCGCACACCCTGGTCGAACGCGGCCATCGCGCCCTGGTCATGTCGGCCGGCGGACGGCTCGTCAAACCCCTGACGGAGTGCGGCGCCCAGCATTTCGCCTGGCCGATCGGCGTCAAGTCGTTCAAGACCCTGCTGCTCGTCGGCAAGCTGCGCCGCTTCCTGCTGGAGCAGAAAGTGGACATCGTGCACGCCCGCTCGCGTATTCCCGCCTGGATCGCCTGGCTCGCCTGGCGCGGCATGAACCCGGCCACGCGGCCGCGCTTCGTCACCACGGTGCATGGCCTGTATGGCGTCAATCGCTACAGCGGCATCATGACCCGCGGCGAGCGGGTGATCGCGGTGTCGAACACCGTGCGCGACTACATCCTGCGCGAATACCCCGACACCCTGCCGTGGCGCATCCAGGTGATCCACCGTGGCGTCGACGGCCAGTCCTATCCGCACGGCTGGAAGCCAGACCCCGTCTGGCAGCAGGCTTTCCTCACCCAGTTTCCCAACGCCGCCGGCAAGCAATTGCTCACCCTGCCCGGCCGCATTACCCGGCTCAAGGGACACGAACACTTCATCGAGCTGATCGGACGGCTGAAGCGGCGCGGCCTGCCTGTGCACGGCCTGATTGTCGGAGGCGCCTCGGCGTCCAAACAGCGCTATCTGCAGAAACTGCACTACCGCGTGCGCAGCATGGGGCTGCAATCCGACGTCAGCTTCACCGGGCAGCGTGACGATCTGAAAAACATCCTCGCACTCTCCAGTCTGGTCCTGTCCCTCTCCACCCAGCCCGAATCCTTCGGCCGCACCACGCTGGAGGCGCTGCGGCTGGGCGTGCCCACGGCGGGATTCGATCACGGCGGCGTCGGCGAGATCCTGCGCACCGTCTATCCCGCGGGGCTGCTGCCGATGGAGCGCATCGACGAAGCCTGCCAACGCATCGTCCAATTGATGCAACACGCGGAACCGGTGCCGTCGGGCGATTTCTTCCCGCTGCAGGCGATGCTCGACCAGACTATTGAACTATACGAACAGCTGGCGCGCGCGCCGCGCCGCTAGGGAATTCAGTTTCAAGTTCAAGATTCAAGTTGCAAGGCACAAGATAAGGGCGAAGCTGGCGGCCTCCTCTGCTTATCCACGCTCCACTTGAATCTTGTAACTTGAATCTTGCAACTACCAGTCAGGAACGGACGCCGATCGCTTCGGGCAGGTGCCGCAGGCGGCCGCGCAACTTGCCATAGAAATCACGCAGCGCCACCGCCGGACTCGACAGACGCAGGGCGCGGCGCGACAGGATCGCCGCCCCCGCCTCAGTCTGCGCGCCGGCGCGATGCAGGCGCGCGATCTCGCGTGAGGCAACGGCGAACAGGTTGTACTCGAACATCACCCGGCGCCGCGCCTCGATCAGCGCCGGCAGACGCTTCTCGTATTCGTTGTCGGCGATGGCGCGGCGGATGGTGGCGAGCGCACCTTCGGGGTCGCGGATGTCGATGCGGATGATGCTGCCTTCCGGGAAGTACGCCTCCGCGTTCGGGCAACCGTAGTAGAACGGCAGCGCCAACCCGAGGAAAGGATCGGCCAGCTTCTCGGTCCAGTGGTGCGCGCCGACGAAATTCTCGATCGAGACATGGTAGCGGTAGTCGCGCAGGCAGTCGGCCTTGTCGTCGAGCGGACGCGGGGTCTCACGGCCGAAGGTATCGAGCTCGGGCATGTGCTCGACCAGCCAGCGCATGAAATGCGCGCGACGATAATGCAGCGTGTGGCGCATCGCCTTCGGCGAATACACCATCGATACATCCCGACTCTTGGACGCAGGCGGCTCTTCGAGCAGGCGGTCGAAGGGCACGACGCCGCGGCTGCCCACGCCGTAGAACCAGTGCAGCGCCGGCTGCGCATGAATGCGATTCGGGTGCGGCAGCGCCCACTCGGGCTGGCTGGTCAGCACAGCGCCGAACTGCCGGGTATAGCTGTCGCCGTAGATCTTCACCGACGACGGCTCGGTGGTCACCAGCAAGGTATGTTCGCGCGGACACGCCAGCGCTTCCTGGGTGGTCCGCTTCGGTTCGCCGGCGCGCGCCGGTAGATCGTCGTACACCAGCAACCAATCGTAGTCGCGCGCGTCGCGCTCGAAGACGAATTCGCAGTCGCCCCACACCGGCCCGTTGTGCGGAAACTGATGCAGCCAGATCGCCTCCGCCAGATTGCCGAGCACCTTCACGCGCAGGCGCGGCGCGCTCATGACGGTAGCGACTCCGACTGGTATTCGGGCACCCAGGCTTTCAGCTGGCGCTTCACCGTCGCCTCGTCGCGCAGGCCCGCACCGGCCAGCCAGGCCAGGCATTCGGCGAACCAGGCGGCGTCAGCCGCGCGCGCCTTGGCGACCCTGAGCTTGGGATGCGGCGTCGGCAAGGTCGATTCGTCGTCGGCGAGCAGTTCCTCGTAGAGCTTCTCGCCCGGACGCAGGCCGGTGTATTCGATGCGGATGCGGTCCTCGTCCGCGCCCGACAGGCGGATCATCAGCCGCGCCAGTTCGGCGATCTTCACCGGTTCGCCCATGTCGAGCACGAAGATCTCGCCCCCCTCGCCCATCAAACCGGCCTGCAACACCAGTTGCGCCGCCTCGGGGATGGACATGAAGTAGCGGGTGATCTCCGGATGCGTCACCGTCACCGGGCCGCCCGCCTCGATCTGCTTCTGGAACTTGGGAATCACGCTGCCGGACGAGCCCAGTACATTGCCGAAGCGCACCGACACGAAGCGCGTGCCGCTCGCCTGCTGCATCGCCTGGCAGACCATCTCGGCAAGCCGCTTGGTCGCCCCCATGACGTTGGTCGGGTTGACCGCCTTGTCGGTGGAGATCATCACGAACGTGCCGACGCCATGGGCCTGCGCGGCTGCGGCGACGACCTGCGTGCCGAGCACGTTGTTGCGCACCGCCTCCCAGGCGTTGGCGTTCTCCATCAAGGGGACGTGCTTGTAGGCTGCGGCGTGGAACACAACGGCGGGCTGTTGCGCGGCCATCACCTGATTCACCCAGGCCGCGTTCTTGACATCACCGATCACCGGCTCGATCCTCAGGTCGGGGAAACGCTGCGGCATTTCCTGTTCCATGGCATACAGCGCAAGCTCGGACTGCTCGAACAACACCAATTTCGCCGGCGCAAAGCGCGCGATCTGGCGGCACAGTTCCGAGCCGATCGAGCCGCCGGCACCGGTCACCATCACTACTTGCCCGGTCAGCAACTGGTGCAGGCCGCTGTCGTCGAGCTGCACCGGATCGCGCCCCAGCAGGTCGTCGAGTTCGATGCGGCGCAGGCTCGATACCGACACCCGACCTGCCACCAGATCCTCGAGCGAAGGGATGGTCATCACGTTGAGGCCGGCTTCGGCGCAGGCCTGGGTGATGCGCTTGCGCACCTCGTGCGCGGCCGACGGCAGCGCAAGCACGATATCGTCTACCTCCATCTTTTTCGCCCAAGCCGCGATGTCATCCAGGGGCCCCAGCACCGGAAGCCCCTGTACCAGCCTGCCTTGCTTGTCGCGGCTGTCGTCCAGAAGGCCGACCACATGGAAACCCGATGGATTACGTGCCAGCTCGCGAAGCAGAAAATCCGCCGCCGAACCGGCGCCGGCCACCAGCACCGGCTTGCTGCCGGGACGCAGCACGCTGGCGAGACGATGCTCCTTCCAGGCGCGGTAGGCGAGGCGGCTGCCCCCCATCACCGTCACCAGCAGCAGCGGATCGAGGATCAGCACCGAGCGCGGCACCACCGCGTTGATGCGAAACAGAATCAGCACCACCGGGATCATCAGCGCCGCGATCGCCACCGCCAACACGATGCGCTTGAGGTCCGGCAGGCTGGCGAAACGCCAAATGCCGCGGTAGAGGCCGAAGCGCCAGAACACCGCGGCCTGCAACGGCACTACCCACAACAGAGTCGAAAAAGCTGCGGTCTGATAT
>JAJZPG010000009.1 GCA_021811235.1 Pseudomonadota bacterium
GACCGACGCCACCGTCCACGGCGGGGTAATTCCAAGGGCAGTTTCAAACAGCTTGGCAGTCATGAATTCACTCATCCAGGTTGGTCAATATGACGTCAGCTTACCCACTCGGATTTCAAGAGAGGCAAAATAATATGAGCAGATCATTGCCTTGGGGCATATCGATAATTCTGGCGATTCTCTTGGGACTTTTATGGTACGAGGCGAAACAAAACCTCGCGCAAAAAGACGCCGAGTTGGCGGAGCTCCAGGGGCGCTATGCGCAGCTTGCCGTTGACGCGAATAGCAAGATCGCCCAGCTAACTCAGCAAGCGAACGAGAAAATAAGGCTTGCCAATCAGCCGGAAATCCCTATTCGTGTGTCTTTTCGTAAAGCCTGGCTGGCCAGTGGGAATGTGGCCGGCTTTCACAATTTGTCGGCTCAAACTGTTGCAGTCGTAGCCAACGTTGAACGGCCCTTATCCGGTCAAGGCCGCGCATTTACCTTAGCGATAGACCCGGGCGTGACGAAGGAAATCGGGGAGGTCGAGGGATGGGCTTTTGTGCCTGGAGACTCGATCACTCTCACTCAGCCAGAGCACAAATCTCTACTCGTGCGAGCGCCGTAACGATCAGTAAACACTGGAGGTCAATCGGCGTGAAACATAACGCCCCACTAGGGAAGCCGGGGGCTGCCGCAGACATCGGTGAGGCGACCGAGCTTCGCGGCGCACTTCCACCTTCAGAAACCGACAATGCATCGACGGAGCCAGCTGAGCTAAGGCCCGAAGAGTGCGCGCTGTCACGAGCGCTGAAAGAATGGGGACCTTGGAAGCGCTGGCACTGGTATCGGCAGACGCAAAGCCATGATCGCAGTGGTTTTTGGGGGAGCCGAGATTCTGAGGAGAATAAACGCGGCCGCCTTCCAGATGAAGAAGGAGTTCAGGTGCCAGCGGTATGGGTGGCAGAACTGTACACGCCTTCTACAGTAGGGAAGCTTCTCCGGGGCATCCGGGATTTGGGTTGGGAGCACGGAAGGAGCGGACGAGACAGCTTGTCCAAATGGATGAATGATGTACGGGAAGGGCGCCAGGCTGGTTGGATAAACCTCGGGCCAGTGTCACCACCGAGCACTGCTCACATGCTTATTGAGCGAACGGCGCCATTGCCCCCCGGCGTGAAGGTGGCTTTGCCAATTTTGATATCGCTCACCCCGAGTCTCACCGCCTTTGTTATCGCTTTCCTGTTTGACGAAAACAGGGCCACCTCGCTAGAGGTGCCTCTGCGTGAAGAATTCAGCACGAGTGTACGAAGAGATCGATCGTTCCGATTGTGGCACGTCGCGCAGTACGTGTTTACGAACCGGACCAGTCATTTTGGTCGCAGCGTATATAACCCTGACATACTCCGCCGTGAGGCTGTGAAGTCCCGCCTACAAGAACTGGAGAGCGACTGCGTAAAATGGGTTCGGGACCACCTTGCTGGTGTCTTCACTTCCCAACCCGGTTTGCGTTCACCTACAGCAGCTCTGCTGGTAACCGAGAGGGCCAGGCCCTTATCAGAGGAGGCTGCCAAGATTACAGCGTTTGACGGGCTTGCTATCGGTCGCAATTACGACGCGTGGGAGTCCGATGAATGGCCCGGGGCAGGCCTTGCTATGCCGCACGGCTGGGACGACGAGGGTAAACGACTCGTCTTTGCCTGCCGCAGGCGCGATGCCTTCCCGGATAGCCCCGGCTACCATGAGCCCACCTCAAATCGGACGATTGCCCAAAGAGCAGATGAACTTATTCGAGGTCTGCTGTTGCGATGGGCGCTTACGTGTCTGCTGGACCGTTATCATGAAACATTATCAGTATTGCGCGACCGTACCGCGAACGATGGCAGGTACCGACCTATTCGGGACTTGAAGGAACTTCGCTCCCTTGCCCGGACTACCCTCTACGATATCGGACTATGTACCCAAGAGATCGTGGAGTTCGCTGAGTCGGACTTCAGGTATCGCTACGACGTTTTGGAGATGTCGTACGCCAGCGAGGTGCGAGGTGAAAAACCTAAACTCTTGGACGAGCTTCGCACCTCACAAAAAATGCGCGCACGACAGATTCAGCGAGATGCCGCTCTTCTTCAATCGACACTATCGATTAGCAATGATCTGTCCCAGACAATTTCTAACATGCGTATACAGCGCCTCGTGGTCCTACTCACGGTTGTGTCCGTCGGGGTTGCGCTGTGGGCTGCGTTCAAAACGGTGACGTGAAATCTCCAGAGGCGAGCCACCGTCAAATGACCGTGACAAACCTAAGTGTTTCTAGCGTGGAGTGGCGAGCATTGGCGGGCACATTGTCAATAAAAACAAATGGTTAAATCAACTTTTAATCCGTTGGTCGCGAGTTCGAATCTCGCCCGACCCACCAGTATTCCAAAAGGCCACGGTTCGCCGTGGCTTTTTCTTTGGGCCCAACCCCAGGGCAAGCGTCGATCCGTGGTTGGCGAGGCGGTCGGGTGCGGCTATATTGGCCTGTGTGCGCAATGCTGGGCGTGACACAAATTGTCAGTCCATGCCGCTGGCGGGCAGCGCAGGCGGCCGGGTCATTCCGTGTCAGGGCGGCGCCGCAGGGCGGATGTCACGCAAAAACAAGGCCTTGCATGGGCATGGGTGATTTGTTCCATGGCGAGTCTAAAGTTGGCACGCCCCCTGCACGTTAATGCCCCAAGACAGGGAGACCTGTTGGACCCAATCAAATTTCTTACTTAGGAGAAGTGAAATGATGAAGAAAGCTCAACAGGGCTTCACCCTGATCGAACTGATGATCGTCGTCGCGATCATCGGCATTCTGGCCGCGATCGCGATCCCGCAGTACAATAATTACATTACCCGCGCCAAATGGGCTGATGTAGTGACCTCAGTAGCCAGCTTGAAGGTGGCCATTGCTGAATGTGCCCAAAATAACAATAACGTCTTGGCAAACTGCGACACAACCACGGAACTGGCGGCCTTTGGTGGTGGGTCTGTGCCTACTACGAAATTTGCCAATACCACCGTAACGGTATTGACTTCTCCCGTTGCGGCAATTCAAATTGCTTCGACCAATAATGAATTGGGCTCGTGCACTGTTCAACTTATTCCCGCATCGGGAACGGGTAATATTACGTGGGGTTCAGCTGTTAGTGGTACAAACTGCGACCGCGCAAAAACTGGTTTTGGTACTTAACGTACTTAAGCCTAGGCTAAGAAGCCCCTCACCAGAGGGGTTTTTTTATTATGGTAGGAATAAATAAACTCACGGTAGCTTTAGCTTTTCGAGCTTGTGGGGCGCTTATTCTGATGGGTGCGGCGCTCTTCACTGGGGTCGCCATTGATTTCGCTCCGAGTTTTGCTTGGTATGATCAGCACCGCATTGCACAGGCTAGTCTGCTAGGTGCGACAGCATTAGGCGTGCTGACTGGCTGGCGAAAAAGCATTGTTACTTCTCTAGAGCAATTGCCTGGCTGGGTTGTGGTGGCGTTTTCGTCATCATTCGGATTGGGGTTGCTATCAGCAATTGCATCAACCTATCCGCGCTTTGCTCTTCTGGAATGGGCCACATTACTGCTGCTGCTCGGGTTGGCGCTGTTGTTAGCGGATCAAGCTAATAAAGGCAAAGCCCGATTCGATATTTGGTCAAATCGGCTGGTGATTTCTCTAGCTGTAGTGATCGCCCTAAAAATCATGACGGGATATTTGGCGGCCATGACTGCAATGGTTCGTCTGGATACGATCATGCTGTTCGAAGGAACTTTCTCGAACCGGCGTTTCTTTGGACAGGTGGCAAGCATAATTGTGCCACTGCTGGCCTATCCTTTGTTGCGTGGCGGCTTATCCAGAAGCGCCCAAGCTGCATTGTTTTTGCTGCTAGCCTTGTGGTGGATGCTGGTAATCGTATCCGGCACGCGCGGTACTTGGATGGCATTGATAGTGGTTGCAGCTGTTTTGGCGCTCTTTGCATGGCGCGCTAGCGTAGACTGGCTCAGGATTCAGGTGTGCGCGCTTGGCCTGGGCGTGCTGTTGTTCTGGACTTTATTTGTCTGGCTACCAATCTGGATCGGGTTAGGTGCATCGCTTGAGAACCGTTTAGAGAATTTGGCGGCGCTGAGTGGACGCGAAGTATTGTGGTCGTTGGCTGTGGCGCTAATCCAGGAAAATCCATGGGTGGGCATTGGGCCGATGCATTTTGCGGCTGTCCGCAACGACTTTGGGGCTCATCCACACAATGCAGTCTTGCAGTTGGCGGTGGAGTGGGGTGTGCCTGCTACGTTGGCACTGCTGCTGCCTGCAACGGTGGGTCTATTGCGTTTGCTGGATAGGCTACGACAAAATGTGGCCGCACCAAACGCCTTGCTGGTCTGCCTTACAGCCAGTTTGTTGGCGGCCAGTGCTCAGTCTTTGGTCGATGGAGTCATTGTGGTTCCTTATACGCAGACCTTGCTAGCCTTGACTGCGGGATGGGCGCTGGGTGTGTATTTTCGGGGTACCGTTGTAACTCCAGCCATTCTTGGTTCGAGTTTGATGCGCTTGAGTATATTCGTTTTATCTTTGTTCGCGCTTGCGGCACTGTTCAATGGTGTGATTCCCGAAGCGCTAAACCGCCCTGAAGTTACTCAAATGCATGTTGAAGCTGGAGTGCCGATTCCAGCCCGATATTGGGGGGTGGGTTGGATCCCTTGACTGGACTGAACTGGGCTGAGTTAGATTGGTATCAAGCTGTTCGACGTTTTGCCGCGAACACTTGTCGTATTACATCTGATGCAAAACCACGTCCCTGAAGAAATCGCATTTGCTTCATTTTTTCCGCAGCGTTGGTAGGCGGCGTGCCGAATTTCTTCTGCCACACGGCGTGGGCGCGTTCGAGCTCGCCGTCTTCCTCGCTACCCAGCACTTCGTCGATCACCGCATCCGGCACGCCGTGCTGGCGCAATTCGTAGGCGAGTTTGACGCGGCCCGACTTCGCGCGGTGGTCGGCGACCCAGCTTTCGGCGAAGCGGCGGTCGGAGAGCCAGTTCTTGGCCTCGAGCTCATCAAGCAGCGGCTGAACGCCGCTCGCATCGAAGCCGGCCGCCTGAAGCTTGCGGGCGAGCTCGGCGCGGGTGTGCTCGCGGCGCGCCAGCAGGGCGATCGCGCGGGTGCGCGCGTTGCCCGGTTCAGGCGTCGATTTCTTCTTCATCCTCGGCCTGCACGGTCGGGTTGTTGACGCCGACGGCGGCGCGGATCTTGGCTTCGATTTCGTGGGCGATTTCCGGGTGTTCTTTCAGATATTCGCGCGCGTTGTCCTTGCCCTGGCCGATTTTGTCGCCGTTGTAGGCGTACCAGGCGCCGGACTTGTCGACCAGCTTGTGGGCGACGCCGAGTTCGATGATCTCGCCTTCGCGCGAGATGCCCTGACCGTAGAGGATGTCGAAGAAGGCTTCCTTGAACGGCGGCGAGACCTTGTTCTTGACGACCTTGACCTTGGTTTCGTTGCCGATGACCTCGTCGCCTTTCTTGATCGCGCCGGTGCGGCGGATGTCGAGGCGCACGCTGGCGTAGAACTTGAGCGCGTTGCCGCCGGTGGTGGTCTCGGGGTTGCCGAACATGACGCCGATCTTCATGCGGATCTGGTTGATGAAGATGACGAGCGTGTTGGTGCGCTTGATGTTGGCGGTGAGTTTGCGCAGCGCCTGGCTCATCAACCTTGCTTGGAGCCCCATGTGCGAGTCGCCCATCTCGCCTTCGATTTCGGCCTTGGGGGTGAGGGCAGCGACCGAGTCGACCACGACCACGTCGACCGAGCCGGAACGCACCAGCATGTCGGCGATTTCCAGCGCCTGTTCGCCGGTGTCGGGCTGCGAGACCAGCAGATTGTCGACGTCGACGCCGAGTTTTTGTGCGTAGGAGGGGTCGAGCGCGTGTTCGGCGTCGATGAAAGCGGCGGTGCCGCCCATCTTCTGCATCTCGGCGATGACCTGCAGCGTGAGCGTGGTCTTGCCCGACGATTCCGGGCCGTAGATCTCGATCACGCGGCCGCGCGGCAGGCCGCCGACGCCGAGCGCGATGTCGAGGCCCAGCGAACCGGTCGAGACGGCCTGGATGTCGCGCGACACGTCGTGGTCGCCCAGGCGCATCACCGAGCCCTTGCCGAACTGTTTCTCGATCTGGCCGAGCGCGGCGGCGAGCGCCTTCGATTTGTCTTCTGCCAATGCGGGGGATGCCATGGTTTCTCTCCTGATGGTCGGTTTGTGTGGATGGCAGGTGTCGCTGCGCCTGCATGGATTGCAATGTAGGCGATATATTTTCATATGTCAATAAAAAATATCACCTACGTAAAAAATACAGCTTGATCGATTGTATTTGATGCCTGCCGCCCTATAATTCCGGGCAAACCGGCTCGAAGCGGAGCGAGCTCTATGAATACAAAGGAAAAAATGCACCTGGACGTGAAGTGGGCGACGCGCCAGCGGCTGCAGTACATCGAAATCATGGCGTTTTATGCCGGAGTGGTGACGCGCAGCGACGTCGCCCGCGCCTTCGGCCTGTCCGACCCGGCGGCGACCAAGGACCTCAAGCTCTACGGCGATCTGGCTCCCGGCAACCTCGTCTACAACCACAGCGTGTTCGGCTTCGTGCCGGGCGCGGGATTCGCCGCCGTATTCGCCGACCTTGCGCCCGTTGCCGTGCTGCCGGTCATCGCGGCCAACCTGGCGGTGGCGAACGGGCCCTACGGCGGCACTCTGGTCTATGGCCTGCCGACCGCATCGCTGCCGCTGCCGGCCCGGCTGCCGGGTGCGCAGACGCTGGCGCAGATCACCCGTGCCATCCATGGCCGCCGCAAGCTGCAGGTGAGCTACCGTTCGCTGTCCGGCCGCGACAGCTCGGGCACCCGCCTCCTCGAACCCCACACCCTGGTCAACACCGGCCTGCGCTGGCACGTGCGCGCCTACAGCGAGGACAGCTGTGATTTCCGCGACTTCGTGCTGTCGCGCATCGTGGCGGCCGAATGCCTGGAGGCGCCGGCCGAATCCGGCGAGCCATACGACGACGACTGGGTGGAGTGGGTAAGCCTGAAGCTGGCGCCACACCGCGGGCTCGACGCGATGAGGCGCGAGAGCCTGCTGCTGGATTACGGCGCCAGCGGCGCGGTCATCGAGGTGAAGGTGAGGCGCGCGCTATTGGGCTACGTGCTGCAGCGCCTCGGTGTCGATACCACGGCGGACCACAGCCTGAACCCGAACGCCTATCAGTTGATGCTGTTGAATCGCGACGAGATCGAACCGTTCGCGGCGTGGGCTTTCAGTTAAAGATTCAGGTTACAAGTTACAAGTCGCAAGTTTATTAAAGAGCGCGGCGCGAGCCGCACATTCCTTGCAACTTGAATCTTGCAGCGTGTAACTAACTCACCAGTTCGATCAAGCCGCGCAGCGCTGCCGCCACCGCACGCGAGCGGATTTCCTCGCGGTCGCCGTCGAGGCGGCAGGTGGACGACATGACGGTGCCGTTGGCCAACGCCCAGCCGTAGCACACCAGGCCGACCGGCTTTTGCGGGGTGCCGCCGCCGGGACCGGCGATGCCGGAAATGGCGAGCGCGGCCTGGGCGTGGCTGTGTTTGAGGGCGCCGGCCGCCATGGCGCTGGCGATTTCCTCGGACACGGCGCCGTGCGTGTCCAGCATCTCGGGGCGCACGCCGAGCATCTCGATCTTGGCGGCGTTGGCGTAGGTGATGAAGCCGCGCTCGTACCAGTGTGAACTCCCCGGCAGAGAGGTGAGCAATTGTCCGACCCAGCCGCCGGTGCAGGATTCGGCAGTGGCGAGCATCCAGCCGCGCGCGCGCAGCTTGTCGCCGAGTTCCACCGCGAGCCGGTGCAGTTCTTCGTCGCTCACACGAGCCATTGCAGTCCTTTCAAGGCGGCGATGGCGTAGCCTGCCGCCAGCAGATCGTCGAACATCACGCCGAAGCCGTTTTTCAGTCGGCGGTCGGCGAGCCGGATCGGCCAAGGTTTCAGGATATCGAACAGGCGGAACAGTGCAAAGGCCGCTGCCATCCACAGCCAGCCGGGCGGCGTGAACAGCAGCACCAGCGCGAAGGCGACGATCTCGTCCCACACGATGCCGCCGTGGTCCGCGACACCCAGTGCGCGGC
Organism: Pseudomonadota bacterium; assembly: GCA_021811235.1. Taxonomy (GTDB): domain Bacteria; phylum Pseudomonadota; class Gammaproteobacteria; order Burkholderiales; family Thiobacillaceae; genus Thiobacillus. The sequence goes on from JAJZPG010000009.1 coordinate 8,133, forward strand.
CGGCGCGCGCGCACGCCCACACGCCGAACAGGAAGGCGGCGATGACGAGAATGAGCCGGTTCGCCAGGTCGGGTGCGGCGGCCGCGATCAGCCAGAATAGCGGCAGGCCCAGCAGGGTGCCGACCGTGCCGGGCGCCTTCGGCGCGAGTCCCGTGCCGAAGCCGAACGCGACCAGATGCGCGGGATGCGCGAAGAGGAATGTGAGGTCAGGCCGGGAAGTGGTCATAGCCGGTTTTGTCGAAGGCGATCGGCAGGCCGTCGGGGCCGGTGACGGCGAGGCCGGGCCCGGCGGTGATGCGGCCGATGCGCGTCACCGCGATGCCGGCCTGTTCGGCCGCTGCGAGCACGGCATCGCGCCGGTCGGCAGGCGCGGTGAAGCAGAGCTCGTAGTCGTCGCCGCCGGCCAGTACGCACTCGCGCGTCACGGCCTCGTGCAGATAGTCCTGCACCACCGGCAGCGTCGGCAGGGCAGCGAATTCCAGGGTGGCGCCTACGCGGGAACGCTCGAGGATGTGGCCGAGGTCGCCCAGGAGTCCGTCGGAAATATCGATCGCGCTGGAGGCGATGCCGCGCAGCGCGATGCCGAGTTCCACCCGCGGCGTCGGCAGGTAGAGCGCGGGCAGCACGCGGGCGGCGTCGATCTGTTCCATGAAGAGTCGGCCCTGGCGGTAGGCCAGGGCCACCGCCGCCGAACCGATCACGCCGGACACCCAGACGTCGTCGCCAATCCGTGCGCCGTCGCGGCGCAGTGCCTGCCCCGGTGGCACCTCGCCTATGGCCGTGATGCTGATGGTAAGCGGGCCGCGCGTGGTGTCGCCGCCGACGAGCTCGATACCGTGCATGTCGGCCATGCGGAAGAAGCCGCGCGCGAAGGCGGCGAGCCAGGCCTCGTCCGCCGCCGGCAGGGCGATCGCCAGGGTGGCCCAGCGCGGCGTCGCGCCCATCGCCGCGAGGTCCGACAGGTTCACTGCCAGCGACTTGTGGCCGAGGCCTGCGGGACTGTCCTGCGGCGCGAAATGGCGGCCTTCGAGCAGCATGTCGGAAGTCACCGCGAGCTGCATACCGGGCGACGGCGCCAGCAGCGCGCAGTCGTCGCCCACGCCCAGCACCGCGCCGGGGGTGGCGCGGGTGAAGTGGCGGGCGATGAGGTCGAATTCCATTTTTAGGGATTAGGATCTAGGGGCTAGGATTTAGGGGGTGTGCGGCTAGGCCGCGCTTGATGAATTCGAAAACTGCCGCATGCTTTTCCCTGACCCCTGACCCCTGACCCCTAGTCCCTAAATCCTAGCCCCTGCTCTTAGCCGCCTCGATCTCCACCGCGCGCACGTCCTGCGCCAGCTTGTCGAGCACGCCGTTGATGTATTTGTGGCCGTCGGTGCCGCCGAATTTCTTGGCGAGTTCGACGCCCTCGTTGATGGCGACGCGCCACGGCACGTCGGGACAGTGCAGCAGTTCGTACGCGCCGATCAGCAGGATGCCGCGCTCGATAGGCGACAGTTCGGCAACCGGGCGGTCGAGCAGCGGCGCGATGCGCGAGCTCAGCATGTCCTCCTCCTTCAGCACGCCGTAGAGCAGGGTGCGGAAGTAGTCCTCGTCGGCGCGCTTGAACTGTTCGTCTTCCTTGAGATTGGAGGCGATGAGCGTGACGTCGGCGCCGCCCATCATCCAGGCGTAGACGCCTTGCAGCGTGAATTCGCGTGCGACTTTGCGGGATCCGGCCATTTAACGTAAACCTCGCGCAGCGAGACTAAATCCCCCTCTCCCTCTGGGGGAGGGCGGGGTGGGGGAAACGGTCAGGGTGAGTGTCATCATCAAGGGGCTCGCCGTGACAGTCAGAGGCGCTTCAGGAGGTTGGCCATCTCGATCGCCACGCGCGCGGCGTCGCGGCCCTTCTCGGCCATGCGCACGTGGGCCTGTTCCTCGGTGTCGACGGTGAGGATGGCGTTGGCGATCGGCACGCCGGTTTCCAGCTGCACGTCGAGAATGCCGCGCGAGGATTCGTTGGAGACGACTTCGAAATGGTAGGTGTCGCCGCGCACCACGGCGCCGATCGCGATCAGCGCGTCGTACTTGCCGGACTGCGCCATCTTCTGCAGCACCAGCGGATGTTCGAGCGCGCCGGGCACGTCGACCAGCAGCACGTCGTCGCGGGCGACGCCGAGGCGGTCGAGCTCGGTCTCGCACGACGACAGCAGGCCCTCGCAGATGTCCTTGTTGAAGCGGCTCATGACGATGCCGATCTTGAGGCCCTTGCCCTGGTAGATCGGGTCGAGTTCGGAAATGTCGGCGCTGGTTCCCATGATGCGGTCCTCAATGAATGGTTAGGCTTTTTCAGAATAGCCGGTGACTTCCAGCCCGAAGCCGTCCATCGCCGGCATCTTGCGCGGGCTGGCCAGGAGCTTCATCTTGCCGACGCCGAGGTCGCGCAGGATCTGCGCGCCGATGCCGTAGTCGCGCAGGTCGTATTTGCGGCTGTCGACCGGCGGGGGATTGATGCGGTGCAGCAGCGCATCGGCCGTTTCGGGCCGATGCAATAAAACCAGCACGCCGGACTGCGATTCCGCGATGCGCTCCATCGCGCCCATGATCGGCCACGAGTGGCCGCCGCCGGTGACGTCGAGAAAATCCATCACGCTCAAGGGTTCGTGCACGCGGACCAGGGTTTCCTGGTCGGCGTGGATCTCGCCCTTGACCAGCGCAAGGTGGGTTTCGCGCGCGCTGGTATCGCGGTAGGCGATCAGGCGGAACGCACCGTACACGGTCTGGATCAGGCGGTCGGCGGCGCGTTCGACCAGGCTCTCGGTCTGGTTGCGGTAATGGATGAGATCGGCGATGGCGCCGATCTTCAGGCCGTGCTCCTGCGCGAACGGAATCAGGTCGGGCAGGCGCGCCATGGTGCCGTCGTCCTTGAGGATTTCGCAGATCACCGACGCCGGTTCGAGCCCGGCGAGCCCGGCGAGGTCGCAGCCGGCTTCGGTGTGGCCGGCGCGCACCAGCACGCCGCCGGGCTGTGCGCGCAGCGGAAAGATGTGGCCGGGCTGGATGATGTCGGTCGGCTTGGCGTCCTTCTTCACCGCGGCCTGGATGGTGACCGCGCGGTCGGTGGCGGAGATGCCGGTGGTCACGCCCTCGGCCGCTTCGATCGACACGGTGAACGCGGTGCCGTGCGGGGTCTGGTTGTCGGAGACCATCTGCTTCAGGCCGAGCTGGCGGCAGCGATGGTCGGTCAGCGTCAGGCAGATCAGGCCGCGGCCGTACTTGGCCATGAAGTTGATCGCGTCGGGGGTGACGTGCTCGGCGGCCATCACCAGGTCGCCCTCGTTTTCGCGGTCTTCCTCGTCGACCAGCACGACCATGCGCCCGGCCTTGAGTTCTTCGATGATTTCCAGGGTGGAGGCGAGGCTCATCAGTCTTTATCCGTTGTATTCGTGAATTGCATCATGCGCTCGACGTAGCGCGCGATCATGTCGACTTCGAGGTTGATGCGGGTGCCGGCCTTGAAGTGCTTGAGCGTCGTCATTTCCAGCGTGTGCGGGATGAGGTTGAGCGCGAAGCGCGCGCCTTCGACGTGGTTGACCGTCAGCGACACGCCGTTCACCGTGATCGAGCCCTTGCGGATGATGTAGCGCGCGAGTTCGCCCGGTGCGTCGATCTCCAGCAGGTGGGACTCGCCCACCGGGGTGAAGCGGTGCACCGTGCCGACGCCGTCGACGTGGCCGGAGACCAGGTGCCCGCCCAGCCGGTCGGCCAGGCGCAGCGCCTTTTCCAGGTTGACTTCCGCGCCTGGCGCGAAGCCCTCGGTGCAGCGCAGCGTCTCCGCGGAAACGTCGACGGTGAAGCTGCCGGGCGTCAGCGCCACCACGGTGAGGCAGACGCCGTTGACCGCGATGCTGTCGCCCAGGGCGACGTCGGAAAAATCAAGTCCGCCGCCCGTGATGATCATGCGCGCGTCGGCGCCGCGTGCTTCGTATTCGTGGATGCGGCCGATGGCCTGGATGATGCCGGTGAACATGGGTGGTGAGGCCTGCAGGTAGACCCGGCATTGTAGGCGTTTAGGGGGGGCGGGTGAACCCCGGCAGGCCCACTGCCAGGAAGGCGGGCGGGCCATATGAGGATATGCATGTCTTTATATTGTTATAATGAGCGCTTTGCATGAAGCGAAAGTACCGGCATGACGACGCCTCCCAACTTTGCCATCCGCGGCCACACCCTGCTGCCCATCGTTCAGGGCGGCATGGGCGTGGGCATCTCGGCCCATCGGCTGGCCGGTGCGGTGGCGCGCGCCGGGGCGGTGGGGACGATCGCCAGCATCGACCTGCGTCACCACCATGACGATCTCCTGGAACAGGCGAAGCATTGCCGCGACAAGGACGAACTCAACCGGTTGAACCTGATCGCGCTCGACCGCGAGATCAAGGCGGCGCTCGAGATCGCCGGCGGCCGCGGGCTGGTCGCGGTGAACGTGATGAAGGCGGTGGACGCGCATCCGGCCTATGTGAAGCAGGCCTGCGCTTCCGGCGCGCAGGCGATCGTGATGGGTGCGGGGCTGCCGCTCGATCTGCCTGAACTCGCCGAAGGCTATCCCGACGTCGCGCTGATCCCCATCCTGTCGGACGCGCGCGGCGTCGCCATCGTGCTGAAGAAATGGGCGCGCCTGAAAAAATTTGGGAGCGGTGGCCGCCTGCCGGATGCGATCGTGATCGAGCATCCCCGCTATGCGGGCGGCCATCTCGGCGCGCCTAATCCGGCCGATCTTGCCAACGCGCGCTTCGACTTCGCCGAGGTGCTGCCCGGCATCTTCAAGGTGTTCGACGAGATGGGCATCGCGCGCGGGCAGATCCCGGTCATCGTGGGCGGCGGCATCAACAGCCACGAAAAGCTCCTGGCCGCGCTGGCGCTGGGTGCCTCCGCGGTGCAGGTCGGCACGCCGTTTGCCGTCACCGAGGAGGGCGACGCCCACCCCGAGTTCAAACGCGTGCTGGCGGAGGCGAAGCCCGAAGACATCGTCACGTTCATGAGCGTGGCAGGCCTGCCCGCGCGTGCGGTGAAGACCCCGTGGCTCGCCAACTACCTCAGGCGCGAGGTCAAGCTGCAGGCCGTGGCCAAGGCCGATCCCGGCCGCTGTGCCATCGGCCTGCACTGCCTGACGCAATGCGGCCTGCGCGACGGCCTCGAAAAAGCCGGCCAGTTCTGCATCGATTCGCAGCTGGTCGCCGCGCTGAAGGGCGACGTCAGCAAGGGGCTGTTCTTCCGCGGCTCGGAAGCGCTGCCCTTCGGAAGCGACATCCGCCCTGTGGCGGACCTGATCCACTACTTCCTCACCGGCGAGAAGCGCGAACGCGTGGCGGCGGCGTGAGCATGCGCATCACCCGCCGGCTCGAATTCGACGCCGGCCACCGCATTCCCAACCATGCCAGCCAGTGCCGGCATCTGCACGGCCACCGCTACGCCATCGAGATCACGCTCGTCGGCGAAATCGTCCGCACCGAGGGGGCGGCGGACGAGGGCATGGTGATGGATTTTTCCGAGGTGAAGAATATCGCCAGGCGCGTGCTGGTCAGCCAGTGGGACCACGCCTTCCTGGTCCATCAGGGCGATCGGGCGGTGGTCGAGTTCCTGGCGACGCTGCCGGGCCACAAGACCGTCGTGCTGCCGGTCGTGCCCACTGCGGAGAACCTCGCCGCGGAGGCGTTCCGCCTGCTCGATCCAGCCTATCGCGACGCCTACGACACCCAGCTCAGGCTGGAACGCGTGCGTCTCTACGAGACGCCGAACAACTGGGCAGACGCCACGCGCTAAGCGCCCTCAATTGCGGCCGACGCGCAGGAACAGCGGCCACTGCAATTTTTTCGCGGCATGCGGCGCGCCCCACAGCGGCGCCAGTTCGGCCTGCAGCGCCGGCAGCGGGTCGTGTTCCCGTGCGGCCTGATAGCGCTTCACCGCCGACCAGGTGGAGAGGTAGTCCAGCAACCGCGGCAGCGTCCATTCGACCTCGATGAAAAATGGCGGCGCCGCGATTTCCGCGAACGGAAAATCCAGGCTGCGGTAGGCGTCGTCGATCAGGGCACGTTCCGGCGGCCAGTACGGTCCGACGGTTTCGGCGTAGAAGCGCAGGAATGCTTCATCCATCTGCTCCGGCAACACCATGCGTCCGTAACCCCACAACGCGAGCAGGCCGCCGGGTTTCAGCACGCGCGCGACCTCGGCGTAGAAACGCGGCAGATCGAACCAGTGTGCCGCCTGTGCGACGGTCACGAGGTCGACGCTGCGGTCGGCTAGCCCGCTGGCTTCGGCGGGCGCCACCCGGTAGTCGACGGCGGGATGCGGCTCGGCGTGGCAGACCTGTTCGGCGGAGGCGTCGGTGGCGACGACGCGGTGGAAATACGGCGCCAGCCCCAGTGCAGCCTGCCCGTTGCCGGTGGCGCAATCCCACGCGGCGTCGCGTTCGCTGCACCGGTCAGCGAGCCAGGCGAACAGTCCGGCCGGATAGTCGGGACGATAGGCCGCGTAGCGTCCGGCCGCCGACGAGAAATGGTCCTTGAAGGATGCACTCATGCCGGCCGCAGCGTCAGACGCAGGTCGCCGCCGACCTGCCGCACGTCGGCCAGCGCGAAGCGTGCGGCGTCGGCCAGCGTGGAGAGCGGCGGCATCGCGAACAGCCCGCGTGCGGTGTCGCCCACCGCCATCGGCGCCACGTAGGCCACCCATTCGTCGACCCGTCCGGCCGCGAGCAGCGCGCCGTTGAGCGCGGCGCCGGCCTCGACGTGCAGCTCGTTGACGCCGCGCTGCGCCAGCAGCGTCAGCAGGGCATCGAGATCGACGCGGCCGTCGGCGCCCGGCAGTTCGACCACCTCGGCGCCGGAGGCTTCGAGCGCGACGCGCGCAACGGGGTCGGCGCGGTGGCAGGCGACGAGCGCGGGCAGGATCGTCGCGTCCGGCGGGGTGCGCAATCCGGAATCGACGACCACGCGCAGCGGCTGCCGGCCGATGTCGAAGTCGCGCACGTTCATGCGCGGGTTGTCGGCGAGCACGGTGCCGCTGCCGGTGAGAATGGCGCAGGCGCGGGCGCGCAGGCGCTGCACGTCGGCGCGCGCGGCCTCACCGGTGATCCATTGCGAGGCGCCGTTGGCGAGCGCGGTCTTGCCGTCGAGCGTGGATGCGGTCTTCAACCGCACCCACGGGCCGCCTCGCGTCATGCGCGAGATGAAACCAGGATTGAGCGCGCGTGCCTCGGCCTCCAGCAACCCGACTTCGGCCTGGACGCCGGCCAGCGTCAGCATGGCAATGCCGCCGCCCGCGACCAGCGGATTGGGGTCGGTCATCGCCGCCACCACGCGTGCGACGCCGGCGTTGACGAGCGCCTCGGCGCACGGCGGGGTGCGGCCGTGATGCGAGCAGGGTTCCAGCGTGACGTAGACGGTGGCGCCGCGCGCCGCGCCGCCTGCGGCTTTCAGCGCGTGGACTTCGGCGTGCGGCGTGCCCGCGCGCTCATGCCAGCCCTCGCCGACGACGTGTCCATCCTTGACGATGACGCAGCCGACGCGCGGGTTGGGGCTGGTGGTGAAGAGGCCGCGCGCTGCGAGCTGCAGGGCACGCGCCATGTGAAGGGAATCGGCGGCGGAAAATCTCATCTCCGTGCGGGCAAAATGTGCGACCGCGTGAACATAGCACGGCTGGCCGTGCGCCGGTCAGGCCGGGGGCAATTTTGCGGACTGGATGCGGGCATCCGGACCCGCACCCGAGAAAAACGCCCCGCAAGGGGGCGTCGGCGACCGCTCAACCCGTTGCCGGGCAGGCGTCGATCAAAGGTGCTCGATCACCTCGCGGCCGTTCAGCGGCTGCACCGGGCGGGCATTGTGCTTGTACAGCTTGTGCAGCAGGCCGATTTGCGCGCGCGAGGCCTCGACGGGGGTCTTCAGCACATACCAGGCCACGCCTTCCGAGCAGGGCGGCGTGGTGAGCGAACCCTGGAAGTGGTAGTAACCATGCTTTGCGGGCAACAGATCGGCGGGGTTGAACTGCACGCTTTCGACCTTGTGCTCCGGCCCGGCGCCGACAGGCATGTTGTCGAACACGGTCTTCAGCGCCGCATTTTCATGCCCCGCCTTGAACAGCACGGCGACCACGGCGAGCTTGCCCGCCTCGTCCTTGTGCACCAGGTGCGCCACCAGGTCGTAGGCCTTGCCCCGGATGCGTTCCTCGCTCGGGGTGTGGAAATGGAGCTGCGCGAGCGTGTAGGCGTGGCCGCCGATCGTCAGCGTCCCGCTGCCGGCCCCGTTGACCTGCACCGTGTGGCCGTTGTTGATGATGGCAAGCGGGGCGGCCTGGTAGGCGAATCCCAGATCGGGGGCGTCGGCCTTGCGCTTGGCGCCGCGGATGTCGATCGGCGACTGCGCATGGCCGAGCTTGCACTCGGAGAAACTCTTGTCCAGTTCGGCCCAGTGGGCGGGGCCGTGTTTGCCCTCGTAGGTCCAGTGCGGACCTTCCGCATAGGCAGTGAGGCACAGGCAGGACAGGGCAATGGCGGACAGGCGGTGCAGCATCGGGTTCTCCCTCGGTTGACGAAAATGGGGAGTATGGAGACCCGAAGATTAAGAAAACCTTAAGGACAGGCTATTCGAACAGGTCGTCCACGCCCTGCGGCGGTGCCTGTTCGAGGTCGTGCAGCACATCGCGGAAGTCGTCGGGATCCTGGAAGCTCTTGTACACCGAGGCGAAGCGGATGTAGGCGATCTTGTCGAGCTTCTTCAGCTCGTTCATCACCAGCTCGCCGATCTCGCGCGCGGGCACCTCGCGCGCGCCCCGCGTCAGCAGGCGCTGGCGGATGCGCTCGACGGCGGCGTCGACCAGTTCGGTCGGCACCGGTCGCTTGTGCAGCGCGCGGCGGAAGCTCTCGCGCAGCTTGGTTTCGGAAAAGTCTTCGCGCGTGCCGTTGGTCTTGACGATCTGTGGAGGCCGCAGCTCGGCGGTCTCCCAGGTGGTGAACCGCTTGTCGCACTGCGTGCAGCGGCGGCGCCGACGGATCGCGTCACCCGCCTCGTTGACACGGGAATCGATCACCTGGGTGTCGAGGGAACCGCAGAAGGGACATTTCATAGGGGTTAGGAGCTAGGAGCTAGGGATTAGGGGATGAGTGGCCTTTGGCCGCGCAATTTAAAGCAGGCGCGAAGCGACGCTCACTAGCCCCTATCTCCTAGTCCCTAAATCCTCACTCAGCCATAAACCGGAAACTTCGCCGTCAGCTTCGCCACTTCGCCCTTCACCCGCTCGATCACCACCTCGTCGGCCGGCGCGTCGAGCACGTCGGCGATCAGGTGGGCGAGCTGCTCGGCTTCGAGTTCGGTGAAGCCGCGCGTGGTCATCGCCGGGGTGCCGATGCGGATGCCGCTGGTAACGAAGGGTTTCTGCGGGTCGTTGGGGATCGAGTTCTTGTTGACCGTGATGTGGGCGCGGCCGAGCAGCGCTTCGGCTTCCTTGCCGGTGAGGTTCTTGCTGCGCAGGTCGACCAGGAACACGTGGCTCTCGGTGCGACCGGAGATGATCCTGAGGCCGCGCTCGACCAGCACCTTGCACATCACCAGCGCGTTATCGATCACCTGCTCCTGGTAGCGCTTGAATTCCTTGGTCGACGCTTCCTTGAACGCCACCGCCTTGCCGGCGATGACGTGCATCAGCGGGCCGCCCTGCAGGCCGGGGAAGATGGCGGAGTTGATCGCCTTCTCGTGCTCGGCCTTCATCAGGATGATGCCACCGCGCGGGCCGCGCAGGGTCTTGTGGGTGGTCGAGGTCACCACGTCGGCGTGCGGCACCGGGTTGGGGTAGACCCCCGCGGCGACGAGGCCCGCGTAGTGCGCCATATCAACCATAAATACCGCGCCGATTTCCTTGGCAACCTTGGCGAAGCGCTCGAAGTCGATGCGCAGCGCGTAGGCCGAAGCGCCGGCGATGATCAATTTGGGTTTGTGCTCGCGCGCCAGCGCTTCCATCCTGTCGTAGTCGATCTCTTCCTTTTCGTTCAAGCCGTAGGCGACGACGTTGAACCACTTGCCGCTCATGTTGAGCGCCATGCCGTGGGTGAGGTGGCCGCCTTCGGCGAGGCTCATGCCCATGATGGTGTCGCCGGGCTTCAGGAAGGCCATGAACACCGCCTGGTTGGCCTGCGAGCCGGAGTTGGGCTGCACGTTGGCGGCCTCGGCGCCGAACAGCGCCTTCACGCGGTCGATCGCCAGCTGCTCAACGATGTCGACGTATTCGCAGCCGCCGTAGTAGCGCTTGCCGGGGTAGCCCTCGGCGTACTTGTTGGTGAGCTGCGAGCCCTGCGCCTGCATCACCGCCGGGCTGGTGTAGTTTTCCGACGCGATCAGTTCGATGTGGTCCTGCTGGCGCTGGTCTTCTTTCTGGATCGCGGCCCACAGGTCGGGATCGGTCTTGGCGAGGGTGTCTTGGCGGTTGAACATGGCGGTCGGAAAGGCTGCAGAAAAAACGCGATTTTACCACGCGGCCCCGGGGGCTTGCGGCTCGTATAATCGGGACAAAACCGGAGCCCATCCATGCAAAGACGAGATTTCCTGACCGGTGCCGGCGTCGCCGCCATGCTGCCGCTGCCGGCCGCGCAGGCCGCCGACCTTCCGGCCGTGCGCTGGCGGCTGGCGTCGAGCTTTCCCAAGAGCCTCGACACCATCTACGGCGCCGGCGAGACGCTCGCCAAGCGCGTTGCCGCGCTCACGGGAGGCAAGTTCCAGATCCGCGTCTTCGCCGGCGGCGAACTCGTCCCCGGCCTGCAGGTGCTCGACGCCGTCGGCAACGGCACCGCCGAATGCGGCCACTCGGCCGGCTACTACTACGTCGGCAAGAACCTCGCGCTCGCCTTCGACACCGCCGTGCCCTTCGGACTCACCGCACGCCAGCAGAACGCCTGGATGTACGCCGGCGGCGGACTCTCGGCGCTGCGCAAGCTCTACGCAAAGTACAACGTGGTGCAGTTCCCCGGCGGCAACACCGGCACCCAGATGGGCGGCTGGTTCAGGAAGCCGATCAAGTCGCTCGCCGACCTCAAAGGCCTGAAGATGCGCATCCCCGGCATCGGCGGCCAGATCATGGCCAAGCTCGGTGCCGTGCCGCAGACCCTGCCCGGCGGCGACATCTACCCCGCGCTCGAACGCGGCGCGCTCGACGCCGCCGAATGGGTGGGCCCCTACGACGACGAGAAGCTCGGCTTCCACAAGATCGCCAAGCACTACTACTATCCCGGCTGGTGGGAAGGCGGCCCGCAGCTCTCCTTCTACGTCAACCAGGCCAGCTGGAAAGCGCTGCCCGAGCAGTACCGCCAGGCCTTCGAAGTCGCCACCGCCGAAGCCAACCAGCTGATGCTCGCGCAATACGACGCCAAGAACCCGCCCGCCCTGCTGCGCCTCGTCGGACAGGGCGTGAAACTGCATCCGTATCCCAAGGACGTCATGCTCGCCGCGCGCCGCGCCACCTTCGAGCTGTACGAGGAAGAAGCGAAAACCAATCCCGACTTCGCCGCCATCTACCGTCCGTGGAAGCAGTTCCGCGATACCGAGTTCCAGTGGTTCAAGGTGAACGAGGCGGCGTATTCGAATTTCAACTACTACGTAAAATGATCTAGGCGCTTACCCCAAGCACCGTTCGCCCTGAGCTTGTCGAAGGGCCTCTCCGAGTGGGCACAGGGCTTCGACAAGCTCAGCCCGAACGGTGGCTAAATAACTTGTAGAAGAACCGAGGCCCCCATGAACAAACTCGACCAGCTCATCACCACCTTCGACCTCGGCCTGCGCACCGTCTTCGCCAGCCCCCACGCCGGCCGCCCCTACCCCGGCGCCGGCCCCGAAGCCGAGCTGAGTGAGGCGGAAAAAGCCCAGGCCGCTGCCCTCATGCGCGTCAACCACGTCGGCGAAGTCTGCGCTCAGGCGCTCTACGCCGGCCAGGCGCTCACCACGAAAAATGAGCAGGTCCGCGCCGAACTCGAACGCGCCGCGCGTGAAGAAACCGACCACCTCGCCTGGTGCGAAACGCGCATCAACGAACTGGGCGGCCGCAAAAGCCTGTTGAACCCGCTGTGGTTCGGCGGCGCCTTCAGCATGGGCGTCGTCGCCGGCATGCTGGGCGACAAGTGGAACCTCGGATTTCTCGCCGAAACCGAACGCCAGGTCGAAGCGCACCTCGACGGCCACTTGCAAAAGCTGCCGGAAGCCGATGCCAAAAGCCGCGCCGTCGTTGAGCAGATGAAAACCGACGAAGCCCAGCACGCCCAGACCGCCATCGACCACGGCGGTGCGCCGCTGCCGATGCCGGTGAAGATGGCGATGCGTTTTGCTGCGGATGTGATGCGGCAGACGGCGAGCCGGATTTAACGAAGTCCCCTCCCTGGGGACTCGCAAACGAGTCAGGGTTGAACGCTTCTCTCGGTGGCGTGATCGTGAACTCTCAATAAAAGGCTGCGGCGATGAAAAAACTGCAACTCGTGACTCCCGGCGAAATTCTGCTGGAAGAATGGCTCAAGCCCATGGGTGTAAGTCAGTACCGGCTCGCAATCGAGATCGGTGTGTCGCCGCGCCGCATCAACGAGATCGTCCACGGCAAGCGGGCCATCACCGCCGATACCGCGCTACGGCTCGCTCGCTTCTTCGGAACCGATGCGCAGTCCTGGCTCAACCTGCAGTCGCACCACGACATGGAAAAAGCCCAGCTCGAAACAACCGGGAAGGTGCTGCAAAAAATCGTGCCCTGGTCGGAGCGGGCGGCCGCTTGACGCGCGACCTGAAGGTTTCTCCATGATGGCGATTAAGGTCAACGTCCGCGAAGCCAAAACCCACTTTTACCGCTTGCTGGAGCAAGCACACGCCGGCCAGGAAATCATCCTATTGAAAGCTGGCAAGCCTTATGCGCGCATGGTTCCACTGGGACAGCCGGAAAAGTCCAAGCGCATGCCCGGCAGGTTGGCCGGGCATATAGACGAGGCATTCTTCGAGCCCTTGCCCGGGTCTGAACTCGACGCTTGGGAAAGGCTTTAAAACTGTGGCTCGATATCACGAGCCGACATTTTGGGCGTGTGGATTTCTGGTGGAATGTGTTAATGCAAGACCCTGGTGGTTGTGACTTAGAAGTCTCCTGGGATGTGGGGGCTGTTTGCTCTTTTCTGGAAGTGAAGCCAACATGGGAGCCACAGATCTACTACCAGGGAAGACAGCCGTGCCCGAAAACTGTCCATTCGAACCGCCACACAGGTGCGACGATGCAAGGCTTGAGACAAAGGAGGATTTCGAAAGCTTCGCGAGTCTGTTGCACGATGATTTTAGGGAGGGCCTGTCCGATATTTTGTGTAAACGGCGTTTTATTCACAGCTGAGGAAGTCGCTCCTCGAACTGGATGGTAAATCGGGTGAGTGCGGCTTTCCAATCCCGGATCGGCATGGTCCATTTCTGGCTGATGTTCCTGAGCGCCAGATAGAACAGCTTCAGCAGCGCCTCGTTGTTCACCTTTGGCTACTACCAGCAAGCGCAGCAAGACTTGGCATCCGGCCACGTACGCTTTGCAATCGTTGAGCAACCTTATATGACAGCTGAGAAGGCACCTTCTCATAGGTGGGAGCTAAACCGCCCTTGGTGGGCTTTGTCCTCGCAAAGTCTTAACCCTGTTGCCTTCTTGTCGCCAAAGAATACGTGGGTACAGGTATACGATGGGAAGGTGTTTTTACAGGGCGTTAGCCAGTCCATATTGAATCTGGCCTGCTGATTTTGTTAGCCATTAGCTTGCGCGGACAGTTTCGCCGAGGCGCCGGTGGCGGCGACTAATCGAACGAAACAGAACGTATTAATGGTGGCGCTTTTCCACGACACGGGTCACGCCTTGCTTCTTGCAGAAAAAATCAAGAGCCTACTCAAGCCGAAACTCTCCTCACACCGCGTCGTGCGCAGGGGATTCGTCGCGTTGCACACGCAGCCTGCCGCGCGGCTTGACTTCCCGCCTTGGTTCGGTCGCCGGCCGTTGCTCCGCTTAATCGATCAAGCGCATGCCGCAGTCCATCGCGGCATTGCGGTCGAACGTTGCCGTGTGGCTGCATCCGGCTTCGGCGGCTGAGCGTTCGATCAGGCAGTCGGCAAAGTCGGCTTTGCCGCCCTTGAACAGGTGGATTGCCTTCCAAACGGTGTCGGACTGCGCCACGACAATTTCCCGGGTGCGCAGCAGCGTTTCCAGAACGTCGCAAATCTCGTCTTTGGTGGACGCGTAGCAGCCGGTCAACACCCATACCAACTCGACAACGGATACGACGCCTACATAGCCTGGCGCGTCCGTGGTCAAGGACTCGATCAGTTTTGTCGCCTTCGCGGACTGCTTTGGGTCGTCCTGCGCAATGTAGCGGACGAGGACGTTGGTATCCAGGCCAATCATCTTGCCTTTGCCCCCTGGGCCGTGATCGCCTTGTTCATGTCCTCGACTGTTACCGGCGAGGTGGGCTTGCGCACAAGCCCCTTGAGCGCCGTGACCGGGCTCGTTGCAGGCACCAGCTCGAAACGCCCAGGCTCAACCTGGACAAACTCGACGCGATCCCCGGCCTCAACGCCGAGCGCGGCCCGTACAGCGGCTGGAATGGTGATCTGCCCTTTGGTGGTCATGGTTGCGGTTGACATGGCGGCCTCCTTTTCATGTCTCCTTACTTTATTGTAAGGAAATTAAGGCGTCAAGCGAGGTTTGTCACAAGGTCTGGCAGAGCAGAAAGCTAACTGTCTACAAGTGATCCGCTCATCACTTTTGGCTTAACTGCTCCTGCAGGCCATTCAGAGTATCCAGCTCACCGCGCACGCGGAAGAACGCACCGTCTTCGTCAGCTCGCTCCTCCAGCACTTCGCAGCGCGCGAAGATTGCGCCGCGCAGCTGCTGCGCCGACCACGGCAGAAACAGTTCGGCCTCGATCAGGTCCTTCTGGAAGAACGCAACGATCGCTTGGTGCAGCCTGGCGACGTCGTCGGGGCGGCGGGCGCTCATGACGATGCAGCCGGGGTAGTCGGCGCGCAGCGCGGCTTCGCGTTCGGCTTGTGCGGCGGCGTCGCCGACGTGGTCGATCTTGTTGAAGATGCGCAGGCGCGGTACGTCCTGCGCGTCGATTTCCTTGAGCACTTCGTCGGTGGTTTCGATCTGCCGCTCGAAGCCGGGGTCGCTGGCGTCGATGACGTGGAGCAGCAGCGAGGCATCGAGCGCTTCTTCGAGCGTGGACTTGAACGACGCGACCAGGCCGTGGGGCAGGTTCTTGATGAAGCCGACGGTGTCGCTGACCAGCACGCGCGGGACGCTCTCGGGGTAGAGGGTGCGCACGGTGGTGTCGAGCGTGGCGAAGAGCTTGTTGGCGACCAGCACTTCGCTTCCGGTGAGGGCGCGCATCAGCGTGGACTTGCCCGCGTTGGTGTAGCCGACCAGCGCCACGCTGGCGAGGCCCTGGTGTGCCTGCCGGCGCGCGCGCTGTGTCTTGCGGTCCGCGTCCATCGCGGCGATTTCCTTTTGCAGTTCTGCGATGCGGTCGCGGATCTTGCGCTTGTCGAGTTCGGTGTGCGATTCGCCGGCGCCGCGGCCGCCGACGCCGCTGCGCTGCCGCCCCTGCGGCCCGGCCAGCTTGGCCGCTTCGCGCAGGCGGGGCGCCATGTAGCCGAGGCGCGCGATTTCCACCTGCGCGCGCGCGGCGGGGGAGCGCGCGTTGCGATGGAAGATTTCGAGGATGACCATGGTGCGGTCCATCACCTGGCAGCCGACTTCGTTTTCGAGGTTGCGCGCCTGCGACGGCGAAATTTCGTGGTCGACGAAGAGGGCATCGATCGGCTCGGGCGAGCCCATGGCTTCGTCGTTCGACGCTTCGGCGAGCGGGAGCCGATACAAGGGGTTTTGCGGCGCGCGCTCGGATTCGGTTTCGTCGCCGGCCGCGCCGTGGACGAAGCGGCGGATCTCCTCGCGCTTGCCGACGCCCAGGTAGGCGGTCGAGTCGAATCCGGCGCGTTTTTGGGTGAAGGTGCGGGTGACCGTGAACCCCAGCGTCTTGGCGAGCTCGCGCAGTTCGGTCAGCGATGCCTCGAACTCGATGTCGCTTACGTTCGGCAGCTGAACGGCCGCCACGACGGCATACTGGGGCGGGGCTTTGACTTCACTTTGCATGCGGCGGGTGTTTCTGTGGATGGACGAAGGCAGATAGTAACCGCCATTGCATACGGCGCCCGGGGATTGACGCGCGGGCCGGCCCCCCAGAAGTCTGAATACCCGCGTGTTAGCATGACCTGCAACGAAGGCAGCGGCCTGTCCACGGGTCGCGGCGGCGTTGAGCCCGGCGGCATTTGCCTGAAATCACGGCACCTGCGCCGCGCCGCACTTGATTGAAAACCAGGGTCGCTCACGGCTCACCACCGGAGATGAAAATGAAATACGTGCTTGCCCTCGACCAGGGCACCACCAGTTCGCGCGCGATCGTGTTCGATCACGCGGGCCGGATCAAAACCATCGCGCAAAAGGAATTCCGGCAGATTTTCCCGCAGCCGGGCTGGGTCGAACACGATCCCAACGAGATCTGGTCGTCGCAGATCGGCGTCGCCGCCGAGGCGATCACGAGCGCCGGTTTGTCGGGGCGCGACATCGTCGCGATCGGCATCACCAACCAGCGCGAGACCACCGTGGTATGGGACCGCCGCACCGGCCAGCCCATCCACAACGCCATCGTCTGGCAGGACCGGCGCACCGCCGGCCTGTGCGACGCGCTGCGCGCGGCGGGCCACGAAGAACTGTTCCAACGCAAGACGGGCCTGGTGCTCGATGCCTACCTTGCGGGCACCAAGCTGCGCTGGATCCTCGACAACGTGCCCGATGCGCGGCGCCACGCCGAGGCGGGCGAACTCGCGTTCGGTACCATCGACTGCTGGCTGTTGTGGAAGCTGAGCGGCGGCGCGCTGCACGTTACCGATGCGACCAACGCGTCGCGCACGCTGCTGTTCGACATCACGCAGCAGGCGTGGGACGACGAACTGCTGGCGGCGATGGACGTGCCGCGCGCGCTGCTGCCCGAGGTGCGCGATTCCAGCGGCATCTACGGCGACACCGACCTGCTGGGCGGCGGGCGCATTCCGATCGCCGGCGTGGCCGGCGACCAGCACGCCGCACTGCTCGGCCAGGCCTGCACCCGGCCCGGCATGGTGAAGAACACCTACGGCACCGGCTGCTTCATGCTGATGAACACCGGCGAGATGCCGATCCCGTCGCGCAATCGTCTGATCACCACGACCGCGTGGCGCCTCGCCGGGCGCCCGCGCTACGCGCTCGAAGGCAGCATCTTCATCGCCGGCGCAGTGGTGCAATGGCTGCGCGACGGCCTCGGCATCATCCGCAGCGCAGCCGAGGTGGAGACGCTGGCGGCGAGCGTGCCGGACAACGGCGGGGTCTATCTGGTGCCGGCCTTCGTCGGCCTCGGCGCGCCGCATTGGGACCCCTACGCGCGCGGCGCGATCCACGGCCTTACGCGCGGCGCCACCGCCGGCCATCTGGCGCGCGCTGCGCTGGAATCGATCGCCTACCAGGTCACCGACCTCATCACCGCGATGCAGGGCGATGCCGGTCTCACGCTCAGCGAGCTGCGCGTCGACGGCGGCGCCACCGCCAACGACACGCTGATGCAGTTCCAGGCCAACCTGCTGGGGGTGCCGGTGCTGCGCCCCAGGGTCACCGAAACCACCGCGCTGGGCGCCGCGTATCTCGCCGGCCTGGCGGCCGGCTACTGGAGCGGGCTCGACGAGATTGCCGCGCAATGGCAGGTCGAGCGCGTGTTCGAACCCGCGATGGGACGCGAGCAGGTCGACGCGCTGCGCGGCAACTGGGCGCGCGCGGTGGAACGGTCCAAGGGCTGGGCGCAGGCGGAAGCGGACCCCGCATGAATCGCGACGAAGCCCTTGCGCGCCTGCGCGACAGGTGCACCCCGTGGGACATGGTCGTGATCGGCGGCGGCGCCACCGGCCTCGGCATCGCGCTCGACGCCGCCACGCGCGGCTATGCCACCCTGCTGCTGGAACGCGACGATTTCGCGCAGGCCACCTCCAGCCGCAGCACCAAGCTGCTGCACGGCGGCGTGCGCTACCTGCGTCAGGGCAATCTGAAACTGGTGATGGGCGCGCTGCGCGAACGCGGGCGCGTGCTGGGCAATGCGCCGCACCTGGTGAGCGAACAGCCCTTCGTCATCCCCACCTACAAGCGCGGCGAAAGCCTGTACTACGGCTTCGGCCTCGGCGTCTACGAACGCCTGGCCGGGCGCGCCAGTCTGGGGCGCTCGCGCCGGCTCGATGCGGCGGCCACCTGCCGCGAGCTGCCGGGGCTGCGCAGCGAGAAGCTGCGCGGCGGCGTGCTGTATCACGACGGCCAGTTCGATGACGCCCGTCTTGCGGTGAGCCTGGCCGCCAGCGCGTGGGACCATGGCGCCACCTTGATCAATTATTGCCAGGTGGCGGGCCTGCTGCGCGCCGGGGGGGCGGGCACGCCGGTCACCGGGGTGTTGGCGCGCGACCGCGAAAGCGGTGCCGAGCACGAGATCCCGGCGCGCGTCGTGGTCAACGCCACCGGCGTGTTCTGCGATTCGATCCGCCGCATGGCCGAGCCGGGCGCGGCCGCCTGGGTGGCGCCGAGCCAGGGCGCGCACATCGTGCTCGACCGGCGCTTTTTGCCCGGCCGCACGGCGCTGATGGTGCCGAAGACCGACGACGGCCGCGTGTTGTTCGCGATTCCCTGGCAGGACCGGCTGCTGATCGGTACCACCGATGTGCCGGTCGACGATGCCGAGGCGGAACCGCGCGCGTTGCCGGAGGAAATCGATTTTCTGCTCGACCACGCCGGGCGCTACCTGCGGGACGCACCCTGCCTGCAGGACGTGTTGAGCGTGTTTGCCGGGCTGCGTCCGCTGGTGCGGGCCGGCAGCGGGTATAGCACGTCGGCGCTGGCGCGCGACCATCTGCTGCGCGAGGAATCCGGGCTGGTCAGCATCACTGGCGGCAAGTGGACGACCTACCGCGAAATGGCCGAGCAGGCAGTCGACCTGGCTGCGCGTGTTGCGCAGCTGCCCGGCCGCCCGTGCCGCACGGCGGACCTGCCGCTGCACGGCGCGACCACAGAACTTGTACCGTCGCTGCGCGCCTACGGTTCGGACGCCGCCGCGCTGCAGGCACTGGCGCAGGCGCGACCGGAGTGGGGCGCGCGCCTGCACCCGCGGCTGCAGTACATCGGCGCCGAAGTGGTGTGGGCGGCGCGCCAGGAGATGGCGCGCAGCGTGCAGGACGTGCTCGCACGGCGCACCCGCGCCCTGCTGCTGGACGCGCGCGCCAGCATCGAGATCGCGCCCCGCGTGGCCGCGCTGCTGGCCGACGCGCTGGGCCACGACGCCGTCTGGCAGGCGCGCGAAGTGGCGGCTTACACCGCATTTGCGCTGGGGCATCTGCCGCGCGAGGTGCAGTCGGCCCGCGGCGCCTACCGGGCCGGTGGAATATAAAGCCGCGCTTTGCCGTTTAAGCGCCTATGATCAGCAAGTGTCGTGTTTACAGGGGTCGCGAAACCCGGCCGACACATTCAAGCCACTGCAAGGAGAGTCACCATGGCAAAAGGCCAGTTACGTGGAAACAAGGAAGCAAAGAAACCCAAGAAACCGAAACAGGCTGTCGTTCCGGTGGGATCGTTCATCACCCCGCCCAAGGCTGCCGCCAAGCCGATCAAGCCCCAGCACTGATTGCTGAACGGCTTGAAAAAAACGCCACCGTCGAGGTGGCGTTTTCACGTCCGGAATTTCCGTTGCGACGGTTGCGGGCAAGCAGCCAGACGGAACTTAAGGCGCGGCATGCGCTCATTCCTTCCATCCCGTACGGAAGCAGAATCATGGCAAGCATGAAATGGAAAATCTTCGCCACCCTGGTGGTCGGACTCGGACTGGCCGGTTGCGACGATATGCCCTCGACCGGCCTGGCCGAATCCGACGAGGTCGTGGTCGAACGCAAGCTCGATCCGACGCAGGTCGCGCGCGGCAAGGCCGTCTACGAAGCGAACTGCATCGCATGCCACGGCAGCGACGGCAAAGGTCCGCCCGGCGACTGGCGCATCCGCGACGCCGACGGCCGCTTTCCGCCGCCGCCGCTCGACGATAGCGCGCATGCCTGGCATCACCCCACCGCGGTGCTGCTGCAAGTGATTCGCGAAGGCAGCCCGGGAGGGCAGGGCAACATGCCGGCGTGGAGGGGCAAGCTAACCGAGCAGGAGATGCAGGACGTGGTCGCCTACATCAAGTCGCTGTGGTCCGACAAGGTATACCAGTTGTGGTCGAAGATGGAGCGGCAGTCGCTGGAACCCTGATCGCACTGCAGTCCCTGTCACACGGGAGCAGGTAAAATGCCGCTATTGAAATCACCCCAACCAGGAGCAATACCATGAGCGAATACGGATTCGACACCCAGATCAGCGGCCCCTTCGACGCAGCCATCGACAAGGTTACCGCCGCCCTCAAGAGCGAAGGTTTCGGCGTGCTGACCGACATCGATGTGAAAGCCACGATGAAGGCCAAGATCGACGTCGACATGCGCCCCTACCGCATCCTCGGCGCCTGCAACCCGCCGCTGGCCAACCAGGCGATCGGCGCCGAGCCCGACGTCGGCATGCTGCTGCCGTGCAACGTCGTCGTGCGCGAAGAAGCCGACGGCAAGGTAACCGTGTCCTTCCTCGACCCCGGCATCATGGTCAAGCTGGTGTCCAACACCGCCGTGCACGGCGTCGCCAGCGAAGCGCGTGCGCGGCTGATGCGGGTCAAGGACAGCCTGGCGGGCTGAGCGGTTTGTGCCCTCGAAAAGCCCGCATTTGCGGGCTTTTTTATGGATGTTTCTGCGGCACGTCCCGCACCGCGGGCTCGGCGGCCAGGACCATCTTCGTTGTCATGACGCTGCCACAGTCGCCCAGTACTGTTGCATGCGTCCCGACGGTGTCGACCTGACGGCCTTACCCCAATTCTTCAAGGAGAACATCCCCATGCGTCCCCATGCCATCAAGCTGCTCTGCGCCGCCGTCGCGGCGACATTCGCCACCGCGGCCGTGCCCGCATTTGCCGCGGAAGACGCGGCATTCTGGTATCGGGACGGCCAGGCTGCGCTCGCGGAAGCCAAGCGCCTGCATCCCAACATGCGCCGCGCCAAAAACGTGATTTTCTTCGTGGGCGACGGCATGGGGGTGTCCACGGTCACCGCTGCGCGCATTCTGGAAGGCCAGCTGCAGAACCGCGACGGCGAGCGCAACCAGCTCGCCTTCGAGCGCCTGCCCTATCTGGCGCTGTCCAAGACCTATTCCGTCAACCAGCAGACGCCCGACTCCGCCCCGACCATGACGGCGATGGTGTCCGGCATCAAGACCAACGACGGCATGTTCGGCGTCGCGCCCGCGGTCAAGCGCGGCGAGAAAAACGCTGCGGTCCTCGACGCCAACAAGGTCCCTTCGCTGCTGCATCTGGCCGAGCAGAGCGGCCGCGCCACCGGCGTGGTCACCACTGCGCGCCTCACCCATGCTACGCCCGGGGCCACCTATGCCCATATCTCCGAGCGCAACTGGGAGCGCGACACCCAGGTGCCTGCCGACGCGACGGTCAAGGACATCGCCTCCCAGCTGATCGACAATTTCGGCGCCGGTAAGGTCGGCGACGGCATCGAAGTGGTGCTCGGCGGCGGCCGTCGCGAGTTCCTGCCCAGCACGCTGAACGACCCGGAAGACGCAGGCGCCAAGGGGCGGCGCGGCGACGGCCGCAACCTGGCGGCCGAATTCGAGCGCAAGTTCAATGGCCAGTTCGTCTGGGACAGGGCCGGTTTCGACAATTTCGATCCGGCCTCGGGTAAGCGTTTGCTGGGCCTGTTCGAGCAGTCCCACATGGAATATGAACACGACCGCGCCAACGATACCGGCGGCGAGCCCTCGATTGCCGAGATGACCGAAAAGGCCATCGATGTTCTCAAGCGCAACGACAAGGGCTTCTTCCTGATGGTGGAAGGCGGCCGCATCGACCACGCGCACCACGCCGGCAACGCCTACCGCGCGCTGACCGACGCCATCGCGTTGTCGGATGCGGTGAAGAAGGCGATGGAAATGACCGATCCGGAAGACACGCTGATCGTCGTCTCGGCCGACCACAGCCACGTGTTCACCATCGCCGGCTATCCCAAGCGCGGCAACCCCATCCTCGGAAAAGTGGTGACGCCGGGCAAGGACGCGCCCGACTATGCCCTGGCACTGGACGGCAACCCCTACACCACGGTTTCCTATGCCAACGGCCGGGGTTACCACGTCGACGTGCCGGGCGATGACGTTTACGGTGAGCCGGTCGCTGCCGGCCGCGTGGCGGACATGCGCACCGTGGACACGACCGATCCGGACTTCCATCAGGAAGCCTTGGTGCCGCTCGGTTCCGAGACCCATGCGGGCGAAGATGTCGCGATCTACGCCGGCGGTCCGAAAGCCCACCTGTTCCATGGCACGCGCGAACAGAACTATATTTTCCACGTGATGCAGGACGCATTCCGCGGCGGCGAAGAGCGTGGCAAGACGCGCGATTGACCTCGGCACCGCACGATAGGCAGACCCGACTTGATCCTGCGGTCGGCGTGGCGTCCAGCGCCACGCCGACCGCAGCCATTTTCAAAGCACCTGTTCAATCATCCGGAAAACATCATGCGCCACACGATTGTGCTTCTTCTCCTGCTGTGTTGCGGCCCGGCCCGGGCAGCCGCAGTGTCTCCCCCTTTGCCTACCACCCCCCTGCCGGCGGTTGCTGCCCATTTCGAAACCACGCACTGCGCGATTCCGTGCAAGAAGCCGGTATCGAGGCAATGGCATCTGCTGCGCGACGGCCAGACCATCGAGCTGCGCGGGGACGGCGCACCCTTCAGCGAACTGTGGCGGCGTCTCGGCGACGGCCGCATCGACTATGTTTACGTCATGCACGACGAGCGCCGGGCCATCGAATATTCGCCGGTCGACCTGACGCTGATCGGACGCGAGCCCGACTGGGTGCGCATCGGCGCGCTCCTGTCGCCAGCCGATCTGGAACGCCTCAAGCGCGGGGCAGCGGGGCGCCACGCCGGTTTGGCAACCCGCCGCTACACCGGCACCCTGGGGTCCGCCAAAATCGATGTCGCGTGGATTCCCGATCTGGCCCTGCCGGCCCGGCTGCAGTACCGCTACCCCGACCAGACCGTCACCATCCGGCTGCTGCGCCGCCACGCAGGCGCGCCTCCTGTCGCGCCCACCACGGCGGCTACGCTGGCCGGATACCAGCTGGTCGATTACGCCGATATCGGCGACATGGAGGAGGATGCGCAGGCCCAGACATGGATACGCAAGGCCGCGGCCGCGCCCGGCCACCTGCACCAGGGGCACGGCCACTGAGCGGTACGGGAATCTCCCCGGGTCCTGGCGTCGTCGCCTTTGCAGTTCGAGCGGGAATCCCGCCGGTTCGAGGCCGCGTATTCCGGCGATCAGATCCGCTCGCAGGCGAGCGCCCGCACGACCACCTCATCCTGACGAAAAATGCGCTCAAGCTCCGTGCGGTACGCAGACCACCACTCCCGCTCCAAGGTTTCAACCATCACTTCGATCAGGATCATGTCGTCGCGCGCGGTCGTTCCATTCTCCGTGTCCTTCCACAGGCCCAGCGCAGGAGACTGCACAAACGCCGTCAAGCCGCCGAAGCGCTCGATGAGTTGCGCTCTGACGCCGTCGAATTTGTCCCGCTGAAACAGGCGGCCTTCATTGTCGTAGATGGGAATGAGGAGCTGGATCAGGTGCATGTCTGAAGCGGATGGGGGCTTGTTCAATCCGCCTCCAGTTGCCCGGAAACTTCCTGCACCAGCACCCACGGCGCCACCACCACGGCCCAGAACATCGGCTTGCGCGCATGCCAGTCTTCGGCGTCGCTGAGTTGGGCGCGCGCGATGCGGCCCTCGGCCAGCCATTGCTGCACGGTGGCGGTATGGTTCTCGGCAATGTGGAGGGCGGCATCGATCAGGTCCAGGCCGGTGGCGACCTTGATGACGTCGCCGCGTGCGAAGTGGCGTTCGAGTTCGGGCCAGGCGAGTTGGGCGGTTTCGAGGTTGAGCTTGGCGCGGAGGATGTCGCTGGGGGTCATTTCAGGGATCAGGCATCAGGGATCAGGCATCAGGGATCAGGGATCAGGGATCAGGGATCAGGGATCAGGGATCAGGGAAACGTCAGCGCGCTTTGCCGCCGCCGCGGCGCTGGCTGAGCGGGTGCTTGGGCACTTGCGGGGGGCGGCCGCGGTCGGCCGGCGCAGGCTTGCCCGCATGGGGTTTGGCCGAGCCGGGTTTGCCGGGTGCCGGTCTGCCGCGTCCGCCTTCGGCGCGCGGGGTGCGCGTGCCTTCCGGCTGCTTGCCGGTGCCGGCGGGCTGGTATAGCGGGATCAGATGCTTCTTGCTGTTGCCGATCAGGTCTTCGCGGCCCATTGCCTTCAGCGCTTCGCGCAGCAGCGGCCAGTTGTCCGGATCGTGGTAGCGCAGGAAGGCCTTGTGCAGGCGGCGGGTGCGGCCCTGCTTGACGACGGACACCGCCTCAGCCTTGCCGCCCAGCACCTTCTTCAACGGGTTCTTCTCCGTGTGGTACATGGCGGTGGCCAGCGCCATCGGCGTCGGCAGGAAGGTCTGCACCTGGTCGAGGCGGAAGTCGTGCTTCTTCAGCCATAAGGCCAGATTCAGCATGTCCTCGTCGGTGGTGCCGGGATGCGCGGCGATGAAGTAGGGGATCAGGTACTGCTTCTTGCCGACCGCCTTCGACGCCGCCTCGAACATCTCCTTGAAGCGGTCGTAGGCGCCCATGCCGGGCTTCATCATCTTCGACAGCGGCCCGGCCTCGGTGTGCTCGGGCGCGATCTTGAGATAGCCGCCGACGTGGTGCTGCACCAGTTCCTTGACGTATTCGGGCGAGCGCACCGCGAGGTCGTAGCGCAGGCCCGAGCTGATGAGGATCTTCTTGATCCCCGGCAGCGCGCGGGCGCGGCGGTACATGTGGATCAGCGGCGTGTGGTCGGTGTTGAGGTTGTCGCAGATATCGGGGAACACGCAGGACAGGCGCCGGCAGGCGTGCTCGATCTTCTTCGACTTGCACGCCATGCGGTACATGTTGGCGGTCGGCCCGCCGAGGTCGGAAATGACGCCCGTGAACCCTGGCGTCTTGTCTCGGATCGCCTCGATTTCCTTGATGACCGAATCCTCGGAGCGGCTCTGGATGATGCGGCCCTCGTGCTCGGTGATCGAGCAGAAGGTGCAGCCGCCGAAGCAGCCGCGCATGATGTTGACCGAGAAGCGGATCATCTCCCACGCCGGGATCTTGGCGTCGCCGTAGCTCGGGTGCGGCGCGCGCGCGTAGGGCAGGTCATAGACCGCGTCCATCTCGGGCGTGGAAAGCGGAATCGGCGGCGGGTTGAGCCAGACGTCGCGCTCGCCGTGCGCCTGCCGCAGCGCACGCGCGTTGCCGGGGTTGGATTCGAGGTGGAAGACCCTTGAAGCGTGCGCGTACAGCACCGGGTTGTTCTTCACCTGGTCGTAGTCGGGCAGGCGGATCACGGTGCGCTCACGCATTGCCTGTTTCGCCGCGAGGCGCTCAGCGCGGGGCACGATGCGGACCGGCGCAGATTCCGGCGTTTGCGAAGTCGCGCTGTTGGGTGACATGGCGTAGGGATCGACGTGGGCGTCGATCGCGCCGGGCGTGTCGAGCTCGGTCGACAGCACCTCGATCCAGTCTTCTTCTGGCTTCCAGTCGTGCGCCACCATGAAGCCGGTGCCGCGCACGTCGCGGATGTCGCCGATCTTTTCACCCTTGGCGAGGCGATGGGTGACGTCGAGCAGCGCACGCTCGGCGTTGCCGAAGATCAGGAGATCCGCTTTCGAATCCGGCAGCACCGAGCGGCGCACGGTGTCGGACCAGTAGTCGTAGTGCGCGATGCGGCGCAGGGACGCCTCGATCGAGCCGATGATCACCGGGGTGCCGGGAAAGGCCTCGCGGCAGCGCTGTGCGTACACCGTGACCGCGCGGTCGGGGCGCTTGTTGGGCTCGGCGTTGGGCGTGTAGGCGTCGTCGGAGCGGATCTTGCGGTCGGAGGTGTAGCGGTTGACCATCGAGTCCATGTTGCCCGCGGTGACGCCGAAATACAGCGTCGGCTGGCCGAGCGCACGGAAAGGCTCGGCCGAGTGCCAGTCGGGCTGGCTGATGATGCCGACGCGGTAGCCCTGCGCCTCCAGCAGCCGCCCGACCAGCGCCATGCCGAAGCTGGGATGGTCGATGTAGGCGTCGCCGGTGACGAGAATCACGTCGCACGCGTCCCAGCCGAGCGCGGCCATCTCGGCGCGCGACATCGGCAGGAAGGGGGCGGTGCCGAAGCGCGCCGCCCAGTGCTTGCGGTGGGAGAACAGGGCGTGGGTCATGGGATATCCGCGAGTGACGCGGACAAGAGACTCAGTTGACGGACAGCAGTTCCACTTCGAACACCAGCGTGGCGTTCGGCGGGATCACGCCGCCGGCGCCGCGTGCGCCGTAGGCCAGGTTCGGCGGAATGGTGAGCTTGCGCTTGCCGCCGACCTGCATGCCGGCCACGCCCTGGTCCCAGCCGGGGATGACCTGGCCCATGCCGAGCTTGAATTCGAACGGGTCGTTGCGGTCGACGCTGGAGTCGAACTTCTGGCCGTTGGTGAGCCAGCCGGTGTAGTGCACCGACACGTATTGGCCGGCGTTGGCGGTGTCGCCGTTGCCGACGACGATATCTTCGATGATGAGTTCGCTCATGGATGCTGTCCTTGCGTGGGGAATTCTGGATGCGACGGCGAGGGCCGGCGCGCGAGGGCGGCTATTTTCTCATGTTTCCCGGCCGGGGCGGAAACGTGGCTTAGCGCCACTCGGCCGGGAGGTAGCTGCCGTCGGGGTCGACGTCGACGGGGATTTCGGTGACGCTGCTGGACTCGGGCGGGGCGTCGCGCAGCACGACCTGGGGGAAGGCCAGCACCACCGCGACCATGAGGAGCTGGATGACGAGGAAGGGGATCGCCCCCCGGTAGATGTCGGCGGTGCGGATGGTCTTCGGCGCCACGCTCTTCAGGTAGAACAGCGCGAAGCCGAAGGGCGGGTGCATGAAGGCGGTCTGCATGTTCACCGCGAGCATCACGCCGAACCAGATCGGGTCGATGCCGAGCTTGTAGGCGATCGGTCCCACCAGCGGCACCACGATGAAGGCGATCTCGAAGAAGTCGAGGAAGAACGCCAGCGTGAACACCATCAGGTTGACGACGATGAGGAAGCCGAGCACGCCGCCGGGCAGCTGGTTGAACAGGTGTTCGACCCAGACGTCGCCATCGAGCCCGCGGAACACCAGGGTGAAGATGGTCGAGCCGATCAGGATGAAGATGACGAAAGTGGTGAGGCGGGTGGTGCTGTCCATCGCCTGCGTCAGCTGCAGGCGGCTCAGACGTCCGCGCGCGAGCGCCAGCAGCAGCGCACCCGCGGCGCCCATCGCGCCGCCCTCGGTGGGGGTGGCGACGCCGATGAAGATGGTGCCGAGAACCAGGAAGATCAGCACCAGCGGCGGCAGCAAGGTGGTGAGTGCGCGCAGCAGCAGCGCCGAGCCGTGCAGGGTGCGCGCGGAAGCCGGCATGGCGGGCGCGGCATGCGGCCGGAACAGCGTGAGCAGGAACACGAACGCCAGATACAGGCCGACCAGCCCCAGGCCCGGCAGCAGGGCGCCCTTGTACATGTCGCCGACCGAGGCGCCGAGCTGGTCGGCCAGCACGATCAGCACCAGCGAGGGCGGAATGATCTGCGCCAGCGTGCCCGAGGCGGCGATGACGCCGGAGGCCAGCCGCTTGTCGTAGCCGTAGCGCAGCATCACCGGCAGCGAGATCAGGCCCATGGCGATGACGGTGGCGGCGACCACGCCGGTGGTCGCGGCGAGCAGCCCGCCGACCAGGATCACCGCGTAGGCGAGGCCGCCGCGCAGGGAGCCGAACAGCTGGCCGATGGTGTCGAGCAGGTCCTCGGCCATGCCGGAGCGCTCGAGGATCAGCCCCATGAAAGCGAAGAAGGGGATCGCGAGCAGCGTCGGGTTGGCGACGATGCCGTAGACGCGCTCGGGCAGCGCGTGCAGGAGCGAGGCGTCGAACAGCCCGGACGCGATGCCGATGCCGGCGAACAGGAGGCCGTTGGCAGCGAGCGCAAACGCCACCGGATAGCCCAGCAGCAGGAAGGCCACCAGGCCGAGGAACATCAGCGGGGCCATGTATTCCAGCAGCATGGCTTCCATCACACTTCCTCTTCCGGCGCTTCGCGCGGCAACACCAGATGGCCGGTGAGCACGCCGATGCGCTTGATGATTTCGGCCACCCCCTGCAGCGCGAGCAGGGCGAAGCCTGTCGGCAACAAGAGCTTCACCGGCCAGCGCAGCAGCCCGCCGGCGTCGGGCGACATCTCATGGGTAATCCAGGCTTCGTGGAACATCGGCCACGAAAGCCACGTCAGCAGGCCCGCCATCGGCAGCAGGAACAGCAGGCCGCCGGCGAGATCGATCCACGCCCGGCCGCGCGGGCCGAAGCGGTTGTAAAAAATGTCGATGCGCACATGGCCGTTGTGCTTCAGCGTGTAGCCCGCCGCCAGCAGGAACATCGCGCCGAACAGGTACCACTGGATTTCCAGCCAGGCGTTCGAGCTTTCGCCGAACGCATAGCGCGCCAGCGCATTGCCCGCCGAAATCAGCGTCGCGGCGAGTACCAGCCAGATGACGAGGCGGCCGGTGCGTTCGGTCAGCGCGTCGATCAGGCGGGCCAGGGCGAGCAGTGTTCTCACAGCGCCCCCGCCTCGCGCAGGAACTCGGCGAGCCGCTCGGCGACCAGGCGATAGCCGGCGGCGTTGGCGTGGATGGGGTCGGCCTTGAGGCGGTTGTCCTTCAGCACGTCGTTGAAGACCTCGTCTTCCAGCGGCAGCCGCATGTCCTGAGCGACGCGGGCGTAGAAATCGGGGGCGCCCCCGAACAGCTTCGGTTCGGGCACGCCGATCAGCACCACCTCGGCGCCGCTCGCACGGATGGTCTGCACCAGCAGTCGCAGGTTGTTCTCGGTGGCGGATTCCGGTTGCTTGCGCAGCATGTCGTTGCCGCCCAGGCACAGCAGCACCAGGCGCGGTTTGTGCGCGTCCAGCACCGCGGGCAGGCGCTGCAGGGCCGAGTCCGTGGTGTCGCCGGGCACGCCCGCATTGATCACGGTGCGCCCGGTGAGCGAAGCCAGCACGGCGGGGTAGGCCGTGTCGGCGCTGGCGCCGGTGCCGTGGGTGAGGCTGTCGCCGAAGGCGACGATGACGTCGTGCGGGCTGAGCTTGGGCAGCGTCGGCGCGCGGTCGCACGCGGCAAGAAAGAGAACGGCAACGAGCGCAACGAAAAAACGGTGCGCGGAGACCATCATGTCAGTTGCCGGCCACCGTCATGTGGTCGATCAGGATCGAGCCGACCTGCTTGGAGCTGCGCCGCTCGATATCCTTGCCGATGGCGACGATGCCCTTGAACATCTGGGCGAGGTTGCCGGCGATGGTGATTTCCTCGACCGGGTACTGGATCTCGCCGTTCTCCACCCAGAAACCGGCGGCGCCGCGCGAGTAGTCGCCGGTGACCATGTTGGCGCCGTGGCCGAGCAGTTCGGTGACCAGGAGGCCCGTGCCCATCTGCTTCAGCAGGCCGTCGAAATCCAGTTCGCCGGGGGCGACCAGCAGGTTGTGGCTGCCCCCTGCATTTCCGGTGGTGGCCATGCCGAGCTTCTTGGCCGAATAGGTCGACAGGAAATAGCCTTGCAGCACGCCGTCCTTGACCACGTCGCGATCGAGGCAGGCGACGCCCTCGCTGTCGAAGGGCGCGCTGCCGAGGCCTGCCGGCATGAAAGGTGCCTCGCGGATGTTCACCAGCGGGGCGAACACCTGCTGGCCGAGGCTGTCGAGCAGGAAGGACGACTTGCGGTAGAGGCTGCCGCCGGAGACCGCGGCGACGAAATTGCCGATCAGGCCGGCGGCGATCGGCGCTTCGAACAGCACCGGGCAGGTGCGGGTGTCGAGCTTGCGGCCGTTGAGCCGGCGCACCGTGCGCTGGCCGGCGATGCGGCCGACGCTCTCGGCGGATTCCAGCGCGGCGGCGTTGCGGGCACTGGTGTACCAGTAGTCGCGCTGCATCGCGCCCTTGTCTTCGCCGATGACGGCGACCGAGATGCCGTGGCGCGATCCCGCGTAGCCGTTGCAGAAGCCGAGGCTGTTGGCGTAGATGAAGTGCGAGGCGTGGGTGGAGACGCCGGCGCCTTCGGAGTTGGTGAGCCGCTTGTCGACTGCCAGCGCCGCGGCCTCGCAGGCCTTGGCGCGTTCGGCTGCTTCTTCGACGCTGAGCGTCCACGGATGGTAGAGATCGAGATCGGGCACGTCCCGCGCCAGGCGGTCGGCGTCGGGCAGCCCGGCCGCTTCGTCCTCGGCGGTGTAGCGCGCGATGGTCAGCGCCTTGTCGACCGCGCTTTTCAGCGCGGCTTCGGACAGATCGGACGTCGAGGCATGGCCGCGCCGCTGGCCAAGATAGACGGTGACGCCGGCGCCCTTGTCCTTGTTGTACTCGATGGTCTCGATCTCGCCCTGGCGCACGCTGACGTTCTGGCCGACGCCCTCGGAAATCTCGGTGTCGGCGGCGGTGGCGCCCTGCCGGGCAGCATGCTCGATGACGATCCGGGACAGGGCAATGAGCTGGTCGCGGGTATAGCTGAATTGGGAGCGGGACATGTCGGCTTACGCAAGGAAAGTGGGGGGCAATACGGTTCGAATCAGCACGTTTTTATGGCCAGAAACTACAATGACGATAATAACAGCAACCGAAAGCCCCACAGTGCGCCTGATCGACCCCGATGCCGAGCTGGAATTCGACCCCGACGAGGTCTACGACGGCCCCAGCAAGAGCCACAAGAAACGCGAAGTCGAAGCCCTGCAAGCCCTGGGCGAAGAACTGGTCAAATTGCCGGATGCGCAGTTCAAGCGCATCGAGCTGCCGGAAGAACTGCGCGCGGCGGTGGCCGACTGCCGCAAGATCACCCAGAACGGCGCCTTGCGCCGGCAGAAGCAATACATCGGCAAGCTGATGCGCGGCATCGACCCGGCGCCGATCCAGGCTCAGCTCGACGTCTTCAACGGCGTGTCCGCGGCGGAAAACGCCAGGCTGCACCAGGCCGAGAAGTGGCGCGACAAGCTCATCGCCGACAACGAGGCGCTGACGCTGTTTCTCAACAACCATCCCGACACCGACGCCACGCACCTGCGGCAGCTGATCCGCAATGCGCGCGACGAGGCGGCGCGCAGCAAGCCGCCGAAGGCCTTCCGTGAGATATTCCGGGTGATCCGCGCGGCGATGCAAAAAACGGATTGACCCGCGCATACCCTAAGGGCATGAAGTGCGCGAAGACACACGAAGAACATCCAACAACCGCTTCGCGCATGGCCGCGCCCTTCGCGGACAAAAAAGGTTCTGAACCGGGAGAAGTGCATGTGGGGACGCCTCGTCAAAATTGCCTGGAGCCTGCCGTTCCTGGTCGTTGCCGGCGTGTTCGGCCTGTATCTGGTCTTCGGCTTCTTCCTGGTCAATCCGCTGGCGCAGAAACTGCTGCCCTGGATAGGCGAGAACACGCTCGCCAGCCAGCTGAGCGCCGAGCGGGTCGAATTCAATCCGCTGACGCTGGAAGCCACGGTCGACAGCCTCAAGCTGGCCGAGGCAAGCGGTGCGCCGCTGGCGAGTTTCGAGCGGCTCTACGTCAACGTCGATACCACCGGGCTGTTCCGCTGGGCCTGGCGCATCCGCGACATCCAGCTCGATCAGCCGCACGCCAACCTTGAGGTTCGGCGTGGCGGCAAGCTCAACTGGGCGGCGCTGATCGCCAAGCTGAATGAAGACAAGAAGCCGCCGTCCGACACCCTCGCGCGGGTGCTGATCGACCATATCAGGATCGACAAGGGCCACGTCACCTATGTCGACGCCAACCGCCCGGGCAAGCCGTTCACTGCCGTGCTGGAACCGCTCGGAATCGAGCTCGACGGCCTCTCGACCCTGCCCGAGGATCGCGGCGACTATCTGATCGCGGCCAAGCTGCCGGAGCAGGGCGGCACGCTCAAATGGAAGGGCGACGTCGGGCTGAATCCCGTCGCGTCGAGTGGCGAACTCGGGCTGGAGGGGGTGCGGCTGACCAATCTGCTGCGGGTGATCAAGAGCCCGCGCAATTTCGAATTGCCGTCCGGCACCCTCGCTGCAGGACTGCGCTACCGCTTCGCCATGGTGCAGGATAAAACCGGCGAGGATGTGCCCTGGCTGCGGGTCAACGGCGCCAACCTCATTGTGCAGAACCTGGCGCTGGCGCCGCGTAGCGGCGGGGAACCTGTGCTGCAGCTCACCGAGGCGCGCGTCAACGATGCGAACCTCGATCTCGCCACGCGGCGGGTCGACGTGGCGGGCGTGGGCCTGGTCGGCGGCAAGTTCGCGGCGACGCGCGACGTCAAGGGCATGCTGGACTGGCAAACGCTGTTTGCCGTAACGGAAAGTGCGGCGGCGCCCAAACCGGCGGCAGCCGAAGCCGCTGCGCCCATGGCTCCATGGAAAATCGGCGTGCGCGAAATCAAGCTGGCCGAGTGGGAGGCACGCTTCACCGATCAGGGCTATGCCACGCCGCTCGGCCTCACGGCAGAGGGCTTCGGCCTGACCGCGGCGCTGACCGGCGAAGTGGGCGCGACCACCGCCATCGACGTCGGCCCGGTGAACGCAGCGCTGGGCCCGCTCCGGGTGCTGTCGGGGTCGCAGCCGGTGGCGGAGTTGCAGCACGCGGCGCTGATCAACGCGGGCATGAAGCTGGTGGAAAACCGGCTCGACATCGAGGCGGTCGAGCTGAATGGCGCAAAAACCACCCTCACCCTGGACAAGAGAAAGAGTCTCAACTGGGCCGCCATCCTGCAAAAGGCGCCCGGTGCGCCTGCCGCCGCGCCGGCCAGGGCAGACCCGGCATCGGCTTCGCCGCTGGACGTTCGGCTCGCGCGCCTCAGCCTCAACGGCCTCGAAGTCGACATCGTCGACCAGTCTCCTCCCAGGCCGGTCAAAGCCCATGTGGCCAAGGGCTACGCCACGTTGAAAGACCTGAGTCTGGACCTGAACAAGGCGGTGCCGCTGGAGGCCGGCTTTGCGCTCGAGCAGGGCGGCCGTCTCGATGCCAGCGGCAGCGTCGTTCCGGGCAAGGCGTCGGGCAGGCTCGATCTCAAGCTCGTGGGGCTGTCGCTGAAACCGTTTGCGCCCTACGTCAACCAGTTCGCCCGGCTCAACCTGCATTCGGGCACGGCGTCGACGCGCGGCAAGCTGGCGTTCGAGCAGGCGAAATCCGGGATGAAGCTCAACTTCAACGGCGGTTTCGCGATCGACGATCTGGCCATCACCGAGGAGGAGACCGAGGAGGCCTTCCTCGGCTGGAAGAAGCTGTCGTCCAGCAGTCTGGCGCTCCGGCTCGCGCCGAATCGCCTTCATATGAACGAGCTGGTGGCGCTGAATCCGTTTGGCAAGGTCATCATATTCGAGGACAAGACGGTCAACCTGCAGCGCGTCCTGCGCACCCAGCCGGCCGACGCAGCGGCCGCGAAGGCGGCGCCGAAGCCGCAACCCAAGGCCGCCGATCAGCCCCCCGCTTTCCCGGTCGCCGTCGAGCGCGTGCGCATCGTCGGCGCCAATGCGGAGTTCGCCGACCTCTCGCTGACGCCGCAGTTCGGCACCCGCATGCATGACCTCGGCGGCGTGATCACCGGCCTTTCCACGGACCCGGCGACGACCGCCCAGGTGGAGCTCGACGGCAAGGTCGACGATTACGGCTCGGCGCGCGTGCGCGGCACGATCCAGCCGTTCCGCGCGACCGAGTTCACCGACCTCAAGCTGACTTTCCGCAACCTGGAAATGACCAACCTGACGCCGTATTCGGGCAAGTTCGCCGGACGCAGGATCGACTCCGGCAAGCTGTCGGTCGATCTCGAATACAAGATCAAGGATCGCCAGCTGGCGGGCGAGAACAAGTTCATCGTCAACAAGCTGAAGCTCGGCGAACGCGTCGACAGTCCGGACGCGATGAATCTGCCGCTCGACCTCGCCATCGCCCTGCTGGAAGACAGCAACGGCATCATCGACCTCGACCTGCCGGTGTCGGGCAGCCTCGACGACCCGCAATTCAGCTACGGCAGGATCATCTGGAAAGCCATCGTCAACGTGCTGACCAAGCTGGTGACCGCCCCCTTCCGCGCGCTCGGCAAGTTGCTCGGGGTGAGCTCGGAAAAACTCGAGGCCATCGACTTCGACCCCGGCAGCGCCGCGCTGTTGCCGCCGGAACAGGAAAAGCTCAAGACGCTCGCCGAGGCGCTGGCCAAGCGCCCTGCGCTGACGCTCACGCTGGAGCCCGGCTACGACCCCGAGGCCGACCGGCGTGCCTCGCAGGAGCTGGCCATGCGCACGGAGGCCGTTGCGGTTGCAGGCATCAAGCTTGCCGCCAACGAGGCGCCCGGCCCGGTGGACGTGAACAACTACGCGATCCAGACCTGGCTCGAAGATCGCTACGCCGAGGTCGCCGGCAAGGACGACTACAAGAAGCTGCGCGCCAGCTTCCAGGACAAGCGCGCCGGCGCCGCCGCCCGCGTGATGGAAAGCGAAATGGTCGAACGCCTCGCCCGCCGCTTCAAGACCCGCGACACGGGGCCCGTCTCCGCCTTCCACGCCGAACTGCTGGAGCGGCTGACCCGGCAGACGACCATCGACGACGCCGCGCTCGTCGGGCTCGCCCAGGCGCGCGGCCAGGCCATGCGCAACGCCCTCCTGAAGCTGGGACTCGACCCGGCGCGCGTCGGCATCGGCGCGCCGGCCAGGCAGACACTCAAGGACAAGTTCGTGGGCAGCAAGATGACCCTGGGGGCGGGCAAGCTGGCGGCGGCCGCGCCGGCCCAGGCACCGGCGGCGCGGTAGCCTGGGCGTCCCTGGAGGAAGCTGGATGATGAAAACCTATATCGTGCTTTTTCGCGGCATCAACGTCGGCGGGAACGGCAAGCTGCCGATGAAGGACCTGGTGGCCGTGCTGGAAGGGCTGGGCCTGCAAGGCGTCAGGACCTACATCCAGAGCGGCAACGCCGTGTTCCGCGGCGAGGTCATGGCCACCGCGCAGCTGGCGGAGAAAATCGCCGCCGCCATCGAAAAGAGCCATGGCTTTGCGCCGTGGGTGCGGCTGCTCGAGGCGCCGTTGCTGCAACAGGCGATCGAGCGCAATCCCTATCCGGAGGCGGAAGCCGCGCCCGCCACCCTGTACGTGAATTTCCTCGCCGCCGTTCCGCCCAAGCCCGACCTGGACGGGCTCGAAAAACGCCGGGCCGCCAGCGAGCGCTTTCTCCTGGCGGGCGACGTGCTCTACCTGCACGCACCGGACGGCATCGGGCGGTCGAAACTGGCCGCCGGCATGGAGCGCCTGCTGGGGGTGCCGATGACCAGCCGCAACTGGAACACTGTGCTCAAGCTCCGGGACATGGCGCGCGAGGCGTAGCACGGCCGGATCAGCCGGCCGCCAGTTCGCGGTGGCGGAAGCAATCCACCGTATGGTCGTTGACCATGCCGGTGGCCTGCATGTGCGCGTAGACGATGGTGGAGCCGACGAACTTGAAGCCGCGCTTCTTCAGGTCCTTGCTGATCGTGTCGGACAGCGGGGTGGTGGCCGGCACCTGCCCGATGTCCTGCCAGGCATTGACCACGGCGCGGCCGTCCACGAAGCCCCAGAAATACGCGTCCAGCCCGCCGAGTTGTTCGCGCAGTTCCAGCGTCGCGCGCGCGTTGGCAATCGCCGCCTCGATCTTCAGCCGGTTGCGCACGATGCCCGCGTCGGCCATCAGCCGCGCCACGTCGGCCTCGGCATAGCGAGCAACGCGCTCGACGTCGAACTTGTCGAAGGCGCGCCGGTAGTTCTCGCGCTTCTTCAGGATGGTGAGCCACGACAGCCCCGCCTGCGCGCCTTCGAGGGTCAGGAATTCGAACAGCGCGCGCTCGTCGTGCAGCGGCACGCCCCATTCCGCGTCGTGATAGGCGCGGTAGAGCGGATCCGATCCGCACCAGGCGCAGCGTATTGTGTGGGTCATCGCTCAGTCTTTCCTCTCCGCCGGGTCGTAGCCCAGCATTTCCGTGGCGATCAGCTTGAAATCCGGTTCAGGTATTTCCAGATGTCCAAAGCGGAAAGCGTACCCCCATCTGTTCTTGTCCGCGATGAAGGACAGCCGGTCAAGCAAGGGGCGTATCGGGACGTCTGCCGCGTCGAGAAAGCGGATGTCGCGCCGATAGGGAACGAAGCCGGGCGCCATGTCGAACGGGTAGGTGTCCGCGCCGACGACTTCGCCGATGGCCGTGAATTTCTGGCACGGGGCGGCTTCCCGAAATCGTTCGCCGGGCGAGTAATACACGATCCAGTCCCCCATCGACATGCGCCTGAGTGGCTGGGCCTTGCCATGGCAAAGCTGGCAAAACCCGCCCGCGATGCCGAGGCGCACATGTTCCCTCGAAGCCAAGCCGATCCAGTAGCGCCTCATGCGTCCGCCTTCAATGCAGGGAATACAGGCCGGTGTGGTTGCCCTCGCTGTCCCTCAGCACCGCGAAATAACCCTTGTCCTCGCCGATCGCCGTCTTCGGCACGACGATCTGGCCGCCGGCCGCCTCGACCCGGCCGAGCGCCACGCTCAGGTCGTCGCCCGCCGGCAGGTACACCACCGACCCCATCGGCCCCGGCGGGTTGCCGCCTTCCATGCGGGTCAGGGCGCCGCCGACGGTGTCGCCTTCGCCGCAGGGGAACATCGCCAGCCGGAGCGCTCCCATGTCCTTGCGCTTCAGGCTCACGCCGAGCACGGTTTCGTAGAAGCGGATGCCGCGCTCGAAGTCGGCGGTGGGGATTTCGAACCAGCTGATCGCGGTTTGCATGACGGTCTCCTCGTCGGGTAATGGAGCGCGGAGTCTGCGCCCGGTCTGCTGACAGCATGCTGTCAGCAGACCGGTAAAACAATGCGTTATCCTGCCTTCGACCGCCCCCATCCCGTCACCCCCATGCGCCGAGCCGACCGCCTGTTCAACCTCGTCCTGCTGCTCAACCGCAAGCGTGCCGTCACCGCACGCGAACTGGCCGAAGCGCTGCACGTTTCCGAACGCACCGTCTACCGCGACATCGCCGACCTCTCGCTGTCCGGGGTGCCGGTCGAAGGCGAGGCCGGCGTCGGCTACCTGATGCGCGGCCACTATCAGCTGCCGCCGCTCATGTTCGACGCCGACGAACTTGCCGCCCTGGTCCTCGGCGGCCGCATGGTGCAGGGCTGGTCGGACGACGAACTCGGCCGCGCCGCCGAGCGCGCCCTGCTCAAGATCGAAGCCGTACTGCCGGAACCCCTGAAGCGCCGCATGGCGCGCCCGGCCCTGCTGGTGCCCGACTTCCACGTCCCGCCCGCCATGGTCGAACCGCTCGGCCTGCTGCGCCGCGCCATCGCCGACCAGCGCAAACTGCGCTTCGCCTACACCCGCGCAGACGGCGAGGCCAGCACCCGCGCCATCTGGCCGCTCGGCCTGTTCTTCTGGGGCATGACCTGGACCCTGGGCGCCTGGTGCGAACTGCGCGGCGAATACCGCTCGTTCCGCCCCGACCGCATGGCGGATTTGACGATGCTGGATGAAGGCTTCGACAGCCAGGACGGACGCTTGCTGGAGGAATATATTCGGGTGGCGTCGGCCAAGGTTTGAAGTGGCCTATCCTGACACCCCCACATCACGTCAGCTTCATGTGCAAGAGCAGTCGGTAAGGCTATCCCAGACGCTGGAAACCTGGCCGGGCAGGCGGGGTGACGTTGGTTGACCCCATGAGGTTCGCCCCTGATGGTAGAGGGAAAAAATCAGGAGCATAATCCGGACGCCCTTCGTCTCCTTTTGCATAACGTAATAAAGAGACGGCCAGACAAACATCCATATAAGAATCAAGGCGATAGAATGTAAAAATGTCTGCCTCTTTATTAAAAAACGTCCGGACCCATGGGTCTCTCTATTAACTGTTGGGGCGCTTCATGATCGAGGCACTTGAGCCGTACTCGCGCCAGATGGCGGAAGACTTGTTCTCCGTATTTCCCGATTGGAAGCAATTTCTCTCTGTTGTTGCCGAAGACGGCATCAACTACTTCCGTGTCGAAGTGCCGCCGTTGCCCGAAGCAACGAACGGACCGTTGGGAGTCACCTCGCAATACAACGAAGAGATCACCGTTTACTTTGACTCTTGCCACCGTCACTACGCGTCGATACTTCCCTCCACCGAAGAGCCATCGGGCGCCATCGCCTTCATTCAACAATTGCTGAATGAGGAGCTTGTGGTCGTCTCGTACCTCTGCAGCGGAGACAACCTAATCAAAGACGGCGTATTTTCAGGGGCCGCTGTCCCGGCTGCGGAAATCCCAGACGCAAACTATGAGTACTACTATGCGAACGCCTTGCGTGTGCGATCGTGGAAAGGCACCTACGACAACGACTTTTCTGCGCCCTATGTCAGCACCAAGCCAAGTCACTGCCCGCGCCCCAACCCGGCAGTCGAGCGGACCTGCGCGAAAAGCCGCGCAGGCCGCTCACTTCCACGTTAGCCGCATTAGGAGGCGCCGTTGCACCAAATAACCTGGGACGACTTCATGAAGGTAGAGCTTCGTGTTGGCGTCATAATCAGTGCCTCGCAATTTCCAGAGGCGAAGAAGCCGGCGTATATCCTACAGGTCGACTTCGGACCGGAAATCGGGGTTAGGAAATCGAGCGCACAGATCACGTCTCTCTATACCCCTGAGGAACTGGTAGGGCGCCAAGTTGTGGCGGTGCTTAACTTTCCTAAGAAGCAGATCGGACCAATTATGTCCGAGTGTCTGGTGACAGGCTTTCATAACGAGCACGGCCAGGTAGTGCTCTGTGTTCCAGATGCTCAGGTTCCGCTAGGCACAAAATTGCTGTAGAGAATGCGGTTAACCCTTCGCTGTAGGCGCGATGGCCCTGACGGGCCGCGGCTTGAACTCAAACGTAGGCGCGATGACGTATGACTCAGAGTCCCGAACTATTGCGACGGTTGCTGCGAGCGAAAGATCGGATGGATGGCGCGTCCCATGAGGAATGGCCTGTTCATCGATTGGCGCAAGTGAGTGCCGTTTCGGAGGCACACTTCGCGCGCTCATTCAAAGACGCTTTCGGCGTTCCTCCGCACCGTTACCTGCTCACACGCCGCATCGAACGAGCGGTTGCGCTGTTGCGCGACACCGATCTGCCCATCACGGACATTGCCTTCCAGACCGGCTGGAAGAGCCTGGGTACCTTTGGCCGAATCTTCCGCGACATCATGGGAGAGAACCCAGGAAATCTTCGAACACGCGAGAGGTCGGTTCCGCATGGGCGGGAGCACACGCCCGAGTGCATTGTGCGCGCCGCCCACCGACCAGACCTCAAGACCGCAGTTTCGGAGAAGCGCCGGCGAACGACCGCTGGGAGAATGGAGAACCAATCAACGGAGGTCCTATGACTCAAGGTATAGATGTGGTCGGCGTGTACGTGAGGGACCAGGACGAGGCGCTTGCGTTCTATGTCGAGAAGCTGGGTTTTCGTGTCCACACCGACGTTCGCAACGGCGATTATCGCTGGCTCACCGTGCAGCACCCGGAACAGCCCTCGTTCCAGCTTGGTTTGTTCAAGCCAGGACCGCCGGTACATGATGCGGCGACCGCACAGGCACTGCACGAGGTTGTGGCCAAGGGCGCCATGCCGCCGCTGGTACTCGTGGTCGATGACTGCCGTGCCGCCTACGAACGGCTGAGCGGGTATGGCGTCGAGTTCATACAGGAGCCTGTGGATCGTTACGGCGCCGTGGACGCAGGCTTTCGTGATCCGTCCGGCAACGGATGGAAGATGATCGAAGCTAGGCCAAAGTCAATGTCGCAGGAGTCGAAATGAACTGGAGCCTTTGGATGCGACAAAGCCACCGGTGGCTATCCATCGTTTTCACGCTCACCGTAATCGCCAATTTCGCGTACAGGGCGGCGACATCGGGCGAGCCTCCAGCGTGGCTGACCTACTCGCCGCTACCCCCCCTCTTTCTTCAGTTGTTTTCCGGCTTGTACCTGTTCGTGCTTCCATATACAGCCAAATGGCGCGCCGGCGAACGTGCCTAATAAATCAATCCAGCGGACGCCGTACCGGTGCCGCTGATTTCCGACGTTAGGCCGCTCTGCCATTGCCTGGAATATCATCCAAAGAGCTGAGAGATTTCCCCCATGCAAGTACATATGTTTCGCGGGCCCGGCCGCGTCTTTGGCTTCACCTGTGATAATTCGGGCGCCAATCTACCTCCGCAGTTTGCCCCTTGGGCACATTTCAAGACGATTGAAATGCATCAAGGTGAGTCCATGCCCGGGGTAGATGTCGCTGAGTGTATCGCGGACTTGGAGGTCTTCGGCGTCCACGTAACTGATGCGCACGTCCGCATCACAGAGCAAGTAGTGCCGCAAGATGTGCGCGGCTAACTTGCTGGTTGACGGTACGCCGTACCGGCGCCGCTGATTTCCGACAAGGCGGCACTATGGATCGCGAGAAAGTCCACTTTGCGTGGTGGTACTACTTTTGGCTCACTGCACTACTTGCGGCAGTTTCCCCATTCTTCCATGACGGAATGGATGACTGGCTGCACTGGCTCTTCAACCTTATTGCGATCGCCGGCCTTTGGGGATATCTACGCCGCCGGCCGCTCGGACCTCGGTACTTCTGGATGGGCTACTTTGGTTTTGCCGTCCTGAGTCTGATTTATGGCGCCGCGTCTCTCCTCCAGCAGCCTTCTGAGTGGCGTCTTGCCTTTGCCCTTGTCTTTGCCATTGGAACCGCGCTGACCCTTCCCTTATTGCTGGCGCTATGGCGCTATTCTTTCGGTAGGTCAGACATTTGGCGGCGCACGGCTGTGAGCGGTCGGGGAGATAGGTAACAAAAAAGTCCGGGGATATGGGTGACACCCTATTTGCATTTCAGCCAGTCAGCCTCGCTGGCGTCGTTACGCAAGCTTGGATTCCCGGCTTCGCCTACACCTTGTGATCCGACGCGGCCTGCCCGGTTTTCTCCGCCACCACCCTTAACCGCCGGTAATCCGCCCACCAGGCGCCATCGTGCCAGATTGCCGGTCTCAGCGCCGCTTCGGTCGCCGTCAGCACGGCCTCGTGTTCTGCGTCGCTCAGGCCGTCCAGATGATGCGGCAGGAACTGGATGATCCACTGTCGCAATCCGTCCGAGCCCTTGAGCGGGGTAGGCAGCTCGAAATGCCACGCGGCGCGGACGACGAGGCCGATGTCCTCTAGCAGGCCAGTGTAGTCGGGCAGGCGCGGGAAGTACCACGGGCTTGGGTAGGGGCGCCCAGCCACCTGCAACAGGGCTTGCGCGAAGCCTGCTTCCAGCGCGGCACAGTTGCGGTGGCCGCCGAACTCGGCGACGAGGCGGCCGCCCGGTTTCAGGGCGCGGGCGATGCCGCGCGCGGCGTCGGCGGGGCGCGTCACCCAGTGCAGGACGGCGTGGGAAAAGACCGCGTCGAATGCCTCTTCGAACGACAGTTCGGCGGCATCGGCGATGCGGAAGTCCTGTTCCGGAAAGCGTGCGCGGGCGCTGGCGATCATGGCCGGCGAGGCGTCGACGCCGACGACGTCGGCGCCGCTTGCTGCGATGGCGGCGGCGATGTCGCCGGTGCCGCAGCCGAGGTCGAGCACGCGCTCGCCCGCTTGCGGAGCGAGCAGGTCGATGAGTGCCTGACCGCGTTCGATAATGAAGCCGTGGCGGTCGAGGTAGCGTTGGGCGTCCCAGTG
Source organism: Pseudomonadota bacterium (assembly GCA_021811235.1). GTDB lineage: Bacteria > Pseudomonadota > Gammaproteobacteria > Burkholderiales > Thiobacillaceae > Thiobacillus. The sequence goes on from JAJZPG010000009.1 coordinate 50,112, forward strand.
CATGCGTTCTCCTATTTTCCGCGCGGCGCCAGCACGCCGGCGAGGGTTTGCCACTGGTGCACGCTGAGGCCGAGTCCGATGCAGGCGGCGCCGAGCCAGACGCGCGTGCCGACGTGTTCGCCGTTGAGCGCACTGCCCAGCAGCAGGGCGAGCACGGGCGTGACCAGGGTGATGAGCGCGACCTTGCCGGTTTCCATGTGCTTGATGACGTAGTAGTACAGCGCGAAGCCGAGCACCGAGCCGAACACGCCGAGGTAGACGATCGCGGCGCTGGCGCGCGCGGGCACGGCGGCGGGGACGTGGCCGTCGATGGTCCACCACACCAGGCCGAACAGCGGCAGTGCCACGGCGAGGGTGCCGGCAGTGGTGGCGAGCGGCGGGCTGTCGTCGCCGATGCGCTTGACCCAGACCAGACTGGCCGAATAGAGCGTCACCGCCGCGACCATGGCTGCGACGCCGGCCAGGGCGTGGGCGCCGCCCATTTCGTGGCTGTCGCCGAAGATCACGGCCAGCCCGGCGAGGCCGAGCAGCATGCCGGCGACCTTGCCGCGGGTGAGCGCTTCCTCCTCCAGCCAGAGCAGGGCCATGAGGCCGGTGATCAGCGGAGTCAGGCCGAACAGCACCGAGACCAGGCCGGAGTGGATGTACTGCGCGCCCCAGTAGGTGAGCGTCATGGCGCCGAACATGCCGAGGCCGCCGGCCAGGTAGCTGGCACGGGCGCGGCGGTGCAGCGGCAGGCCGATACGCCAGACGGCGATCGCGACGGCAGCGACGGCGAAACCGATGAGCATGCGCGAGGCCACGGCGAAGGCGAAGCTGGTGCCCTGGGCGCTCCACTTGATCGCCAGCGGCGTGGTGGCCCAGATCAGGATGACGGTGAGATAGGCGGCCGGTACGGACATTTTTCTGCTCCTGGGTCAGGTCGAGGGGGGATGCAAGGCGGCGTGCCTGTCCGCACGGTCGATCTCTCTGCGCACCTGTTCCAGAGAATCGCACTGCTTGATGTTCATGAACCGCTCCTTTCCGGACGACAAAAACGAAAAGGCCGCGAACCTTGCGGGTCCGCGGCCTTTCAGGGAAATCGAAATCCTTACTGCTGGGTCGATCGTGCTGGATCAAGTTTCCTCTGGGCCCCGGACGTGCGCATGCGCAGCCACGTGCACAGCGGCAGTCGGCGTACGATCACGGAGGCGGGAAGCATTTGAACCATGGCGGCATTCTGTACGGTGCGGGGACGGGCTGTCAATTTCAGGTTGCGTGCCGCGACGGGATGGGGGACGGAAGGCAGGTTGACGGGCCGCCAGCCGCTCGGCCATGCGTGTCGCAGTATCAAGCTCCGCGCCATTCTGCCGTTAGCTCAAGGCATTCCCTTGCGAGTCTGTCCGCCATGAGCTTCCGCCGTTTCCGCATCCTCGTCCTGCTGGGCATCTTCGCCGGCGCCGTGGGCCTGACCTGGCTGGAGCAGACCATGGTGCGCGCCTGGCGGGCGCCGCTGGATGTGACGGTGATTCCGATCAACGGCGATGGCTCGAACGAGGCGGCCGCAACGATACGCGCGCTGCGGGCGAGCGACTTCGACGACATCGGCGCCTTCATGCAGCGCGAGACGGCGCGCTACGGCGTGGTGCAGACACGGGCGATGCAGGTGTCGCTGCTGCCCGAGATCAGGGAAAAGCCGCCGGCGCCGCCGCGCGACGGCAATGTGCTCAAAACCGTATTCTGGAGTCTCAAGCTGCGCTGGTGGGTCTACCGGCAGTCGGGGCAATGGCTGCCGCAGATCGGCACGATCAAGCTGTTCGTGCTGTATCACGCGCCGCAGGACGGCGTCGCGCTGGAGCACTCGCTGGGCCTGCAGAAAGGACTGATCGGCGTGGTGCACGCGTTTGCCAGCGCCGGCCAGGCGCGCCAGAACAACATCGTGATCGCGCACGAACTGCTGCACACGCTGGGGGCGACCGACAAGTACGATGCCGAGGGCCGGCCGATCTATCCGCAGGGCTACGCCGAGCCCGACCTGCCGCCCGGGGTGCCGCGCCGCGACGCCGAAATCATGGCGGGCCGCCTGCTGGCGCCGAGCGGACGGGCGGTGATGCCGCCCAGCCTGGAACGCTGCGTCATCGGCGCGCAGACGGCGTACGAGATCAATCTCGACGAGGGCTTCAGGCGGCGGTTTGCCTCAGGCGGCTGATAGGCGCTTGCGGCTCAGCGCCGCCAGACCGTAGTGGATGAAGGCCAGCGCGGCGAACACCGGGGCCAGCAGATTGAGCAGCGGGACGAACTGCAGCAGCCCGGTCAACAATCCCAATCCCCACCACCCTGAACGCTCGCTTCTGAACAGTGTCGCCATTTCATTCGCGCTGGCGTGTTCGGCGAGCGCGTCGTAGCGGAACAGGCGCTGGTTCAGGTAGGCCGCCGCGACGAAGGGCACGATCACGCCGGCGCCGATCAGCCACAACGGCAGGGTGGCGAGCCACAGGCCGACGAACAGCGCGACGGCGATCAGCGCATTCCACACGCTGCCGACGAGGCCGCCGCCGCGTTCGCGTGCGAGTTCCGGATAATCGCGCTCGGCGACCAGGCGGACGAGCGCGGGCATGGCGAACAGCGCGGTGATGACGAGCGCGGTCAGCAGCACCAGCGGCACGAACAGCAGCAGGTGCACGATCAGCTGGATGGCGTGGGCGATCCACACCGGTTCCAGGTCGGTCAGCCAGGCCTGGATGCCGAGCGCGTCGAGGCCTTGCGCGATCCAGCCTGAGAACGTGCCCCAGAAGGCCACGCCCAGCCCCAGCCATAGCAGCACGGCGACCCCCATCGGCCACACCACCACCCACAGTACGCGCAGGCTGAACAGGTCGCGCAGGGCGCGGGCCAGCGCGTCGAGCATCATGGCTGCGGCCGCAAGGCGGATTTGGGGCGGAACACGGCGATGGTGTCGGGACGCGCCTCCAGATAGGGGCCGCCGATCAGGTCGATGCAATAGGGCACCGCGGCGAACACGCCGTCGAGCGTTTCCTTGATCGCCTTGGGTTGGCCCGGCAGGTTGAGGATCAGGCTGGCACCGCGGGTGACACCGACTTGGCGCGACAGGATCGCGGTCGGCACGTATTTCAGCGACACCGCGCGCATCTGCTCGCCGAAGCCGGGCAGCACCTTGTGGGCGACGGCCAGTGTCGCTTCCGGGGTGACGTCGCGCGGCGCCGGGCCGGTGCCGCCGGTGGTGAGGATGAGCGCGCATTTTTCGCTGTCGGCCAGCTCGATCAGCGTGGCCTCGATCTGCGCCTGCTCGTCGGGGATCAGCCGGGTGACGAACTCGGCCGGGTTGGCCAGCACCTCGCCGAACCAGGCTTCGAGCGCCGGCAGGCCCTTGTCTTCGTAGACGCCGCTGCTGGCGCGGTCGCTGATCGATACCAGGCCGATGCGTACGGAATCGTGGCTCATGTGGTCAGAAAAGAGGGTTGCACAAGATCCCGAATTTATCAGAATGGGGAAGACCAACATAAGGAGGCGGCGATGCGAGGGATCAGGATGGCGGTGGCGGCATGCATGCTGTGGGCGGGCGCGGCGCTGGCCGATCCGCCGAAAGGCTACGACTTCGTCGGCTTCGATGCCGGTCTTGCGGCGGCGAAGTCGAGTGGCAAGCCGATCTTCATGTATTTCGGGCGCTACGGTTGCGCGTGGTGCGACCACACCAACAAGAAGACGTTTTCCGACGCCGCGCTGAAAAAACTCTACAGCGAGAACTACGTGCTGGTGTACGTCGATGCCGAGTCGGGCAGGCGCCTGACGCTGCCCTCGGGCGAGCGCCTCACCGAGGCCGAGCTGGGCGCGCGCCTGCAGGCCTTCGCCACCCCGCTGTTCGTCTACATGACGCCGCAGGGCGAGAAGATCATGCAGGTGCCCGGCTTCAAGACCGTGCAGGATTTCCGCGACTACGACCGCTACGTGCGCGGCGGACACTACAAGCAGAAGACCCTGCTCGAGTTCCTGGGGGGCAAGTCGTGAGAATCGCGGCGCTGCTGTTCGCCGCGCTGGCGGGATCGGCGCACGCGGCATGGGAGTGGGGGGCGCCGCTCACCGTCAACACGGTGCAGGGCGCGGCGATCTTCCCGCATCTGGAATCGGCCAACCGGCAAGGCGTGGCGGTGTCGGGCGACACCATCGGCGTGGTGTGGGAAGACAACCGCGACGGCAGCCCGCAGTGTTATCTGGCACTGAAGCCTTCGCAGGCCGCGGCGTTCCAGCCGGAGACCCGCCTGAGCCGGGGCGAATGTTACGAGCCCGTCCTCCTGGCCTTGGGCGCAGGCCGCTTCGTGGCGGCGTGGGAGGAAGCCGGCAAGGTGCGCGCGCAGACCGTGCCCGGCGGCACGCCGCTGACCCTGTCGCAGGCCGGCGCTGCGCAGGTGACGCTGGCGGCGGGCGGCGGCAAGGTGTTTGCGGCCTGGGCCGAGCTGGCGGGCCGCTTCCACCGCATCGTCGTGGCGCGCCTGGAAGCGGCGGGCGAGGGCCTCGCGGTCAGGACAACCCAAGGCGTCGAAGCCGGGCAGCCCGCCGACGAGCAGGGCTGGCCTGCGCTGGCGGTGACGGGCGACGGCAGCGTGACGGTGGCGTGGGAAGACCGGCGCGCCCGCCATACGGTGCCGATGGCGAGCCACAGCCGCGACGGCGGCAGGAGCTTCGCGCCGCCGGTGCGCCTGACCGACATCAAGAGCGGCAGCGCACCGGGAGGGCTTGGGGCGGGTACCGGCGCGATGCGCCCGACGCTCGCCCCATGGGGCCGGCAAGGCGCCGCCGCGGTCTGGCTCGACAAGCGCGATTTCCTCTCGGGCTACGATGTCTACGCGGCGTTCGACAGCGGGACGCGGCGGTTCGGCAAAAACCTGCGGGTGCAGGACAGCTTCGGCGACAACATGGCGCAGTGGCACGCATCGATCATCGGCGCAGCGGACGGGCGGCTGGTCGCGCTGTGGGACGATGCGCGCGACGGCACGCCGGACGTATGGCTGGCCGACTGGGACGGCGAGGCATTCGGCGACAACGCGGCGGTGCCGGCGGCAGCCGGGCCGGGCGCGCAGTCGGATCCGGTGGCGGCATTCGACGCCGCGGGGAACCTGCACGTGGTGTGGCTCGACCGCGACGAGGCGGCGGGCACGCGCGTCCGCTACGCACGCGCCGTGCGGCGCTGAAAAGTCGATTAGATCCAGCCGCGCCGTCTGAGCCGCCGGTACAGCACCACGACCGCCACGCTGGTGATTCCCAGGAGGGCCGGATAGGCCCAGGGCCATTTCAGCTCCGGCATGAATTCGAAGTTCATGCCGTAGAGGCTGAACACCACCGTCGGCAGCGCCAGCAGGGCGCCCCAGCCCGCCAGTTTCTGCACCGATTCGTTCTGCTTCACCGACAGCGAGGCGAGGTGGAACTGCATCGCGTCCGAGGTCGCGATGCGCAGGCGGTCGATGGCGGCGGACACGCGTATCGCGTGGTCGTGGATGTCGCGGAAGTAGGCCTTGAGCTCGCGGGTGCACAGGTTGGGGTGCAGGCGGATCAGGTCCTGGGTGATGTCCTGCATCGGTTCGGCGACGTCGCGCAGCAGGGTCAGGTCGCGTTTCATCGCATACAGCTTTTCCAGCGTGTCGCGTCCGGATTGTGTTCCGCTCATCAGTTGGCTTTCCAGCGACTGGAAGCGGTCCTGCATGCTCTCGATCACCGGCCTGAACTGGTCGACGATGAGGTCGAGCACCAGATACAGCGCATATGGCGTGCCCGCCCGGATGCCGGCTGGGCGGCGCTGCAGGCGTTCGCTCACGCGCTGGTAGCCGCTGCCGCTGTCGTGGCGGATGGCGACGACGTAGTTGCCGCCGACGAACAGGTGGGTCTCGCCGAGTTCCATGCGCGTTTCCCACAGCTGCACGGTGCGCGCGGCGATGAACACGTGCTTGTCGTATTCCTCGAGTTTGGGGCGCTGGTGGGTGGAGATCGCGTCTTCCAGCGCCAGCGCATGCAGGCCGAGTTCCTCGCCCAGGCGGGTGATGGCCTGGCTGTCCGGCGATTTCAGCTCGACCCAGATGAAGCGGTCGGGCTGACCGACGTGTTCGCTGATGTCGTCGAATGCGATGGCCTCGGGCTGCGCCTGGGCGTCGCGGAAAAGCAGGCAGTTGATGTTGGCCTCCGGCGGCGGGGAGCGATGAGTGGGGATTCTAGTCCGAATGGCGTCCGGACCGAACCTGGGCTGCCGTTCCGGCGCCGCTGCCCTGATGGATCAGCGCGGCGCGCCGCGCAACCCGGCGTAGAGCTCGACATAGGCGGCGACGATCGCCGCCTCGGAATAATGCCGTTCCACCTCGGCGCGTCCGGCCTCGATCAGGCGGGTCCGGTGCGCATCGTCCAGCGTCAGCGCGGCGTGCAGCACCGCGGCGAGGCCGGCGGGGTCGGACAGCGGGGCCAGCAGGCCGTTGACGCCGTCCTGCATCAGTTCGAGCGGCCCCTGTGCGCGGGTGGAGACCAGCAGCGCGCGGTTGGCCCAGGCTTCCAGGATGACGTTGCCGAGCGGCTCGTGTACCGAGGCGCAGACGAAGACGTCGGCCAGCTGGTAGTAAGGGGCCGGATCGTGCTGCCAGCCGGCCCAGTGCACGCGCGCGGCGACGCCCAGCCGATCGGCCTGCTGTTCCAGTTCCTGGCGCAGCGGGCCGTCGCCCACCATCAGCAGATGCAGCGGCGCTTCCCCGATCGCCGCGGGCAGCTGCGCGAAGGCGCGCAGCAGGTCAGCCCAGCCCTTGTTGGGATGCAGCCGCCCGATGCCGACGAGAATGCGGCAGCCGTCGAGGCCGAGCCGATGGCGCAGGCTGGCCAGCGCATCGGGCGGCAGGCGCTCCGGCGTATCGACGAAATTGCCGATGTGGTGCACGCGGTGGGCGGGCAGGCCGTGCGTCGTCAGGTAATCGTGGATGCCGCGCGTGTTGCCGATCCAGGCGTGGGCGTGGCGGTAGCCCTTGAGCGTGTAGTAGCCGCCGAGGCGGGCCAGATGCACCGGTGCCCGGTCCCTGGGCAGATGCACGATGCGCGTCGCGCGGCCCATGTAGGTCTGCACCACGTCGGGCCGGAAATCGCGGATCGCGCGATTGATCCGCCAGCGCGAGTAGAGGTCCCACACGCCGAGCATCGGCGCGTGATACTGGCGCACCGCCGGGTCGATGGCGCGGGCGATCTCGCCGCCCGCCACGGTGACGGCGGCGACCGGCTCGCCGCGGCGCGCCAGCGCGTTCACCAGGCGGACGAAGAAACGTTCGGCGCCGCCCAGGCCCTTGCCGCCGATGACGTGCAGGCTGCGTGGCGGCGAATGGGTGTCGCTCAAAATGGCAGGGTGAGCTCAGGCGCGGCCTGGTGGATCACGCGGCGGAAGTCGGCCTGGATGCGCTCCAGCGCGGCGGCGTTGTCTGCTTCGAAGCGCAGCACGATCACCGGCGTGGTGTTGGACGGGCGGGCGAGACCGAAGCCGTCGGCGTATTCGACGCGCAGGCCGTCGAGCGTGATGATTTCCTGCGCGTCGGGGAAGCGCGCGGATTTCTGCAGCCGCTCCATCAGCGCGTAATGCTCGCCCTCGGCCATCTTGATGTTGAGCTCGGGCGTGTTCACCGTGTCGGGGAGGCCGTGCAGGGTGGCGTTGATGTCGGCCTGTTTGCTCAGATATTCGAGCAGGCGCGCGCCGGCGTAGAGACCGTCGTCGAAGCCGAACCAGCGCTCCTTGAAGAACACGTGGCCGGACATCTCGCCCGCGAGCAGCGCGCCGGTTTCCTTCATCTTGGCCTTGATGAAGCTGTGACCGGTCTTCCACAGCAGCGGGCGGCCGCCGCGTTCGCGGATCCAGCCGAACAGCTTGCGGGTGGATTTCACGTCGAAAATGATCTCGGCGCCGGGATTGCGCGAGAGCACGTCGTCGGCGAACAGCATCAGCTGGCGGTCGGGGAAGATGATGCTGCCGTCCTTGGTGACCACGCCCAGGCGATCGCCGTCGCCGTCGAACGCCAGGCCGATCTCGGCGTCGCTGGTCTTCAGCGCGGCGATCAGGTCCTGCAGGTTCTTCGGCTGCGAGGGATCGGGATGATGGTTGGGGAAGGTGCCGTCGACTTCGCAGAACAGTTCTTCCACCTGGCAGCCCATGTCGCGGTAGAGCTTGGGTGCGAAGGCGCCGGGCACGCCGTTGCCGCAGTCGATGATGATCTTCATCGGGCGCGCGAGCTTCACGTCCGACACGATGCGCGCGAGGTACTCCGGCGCGATGTCGTACTGGCGGTAGGCGCCGGCGCCGTGCGCGAGATCGTTGTCGACCAGGCGCTGGCGCAGCTTCTGGATGGTGTCGCCCGACAGCGTCTCGCCGCCGAGCACCATCTTCAGGCCGTTGTAGTCGGGCGGGTTGTGGCTGCCGGTGACCATCACCGCGCTGTGGGTGCCGAGCTGATACGCCGCGAAATAGGTCATCGGCGTGGCGACCATGCCCAGATCCACCACGCCGATGCCGGCCTTGCGGATACCGCGCGCCAGCGCCGCGGCGAGATCGGGGCCGGACAGGCGGCCGTCGCGGCCGATGCAGATTTCTTTCTGGTTGCGTGCCGCGGCTTCCGAACCGATGGCGTGGCCGATGGCTTCGACGATTTCAGGGGTGAAGCTCTTGCCGACGATGCCGCGGATGTCGTAGGCCTTGAAGATTTCCTTGGGGTATTCCACAACGCGCTCCCTTGTTGTTGATGCGCCGATTCTACCCGCGCTGCGTGTCGAAATGCTGCATCAGCCGCTGCGGCAGCCAGTCGAGGTTGCCGGGGAAAGGGCCGGATGGGAAGGCGACGTGGCCGCCCGTGTCCGGCTGCTCCAGCGTGACCGCGGGCGAGACCTCGGCGGCGGCCGGCAGCGCCCACGCCGGCAGGAAGGGGTCGTTCCTCGCGTTGATGACGAGCGTGGGCACAGCGATCGATTTCAGCAAGGGCTTGGACGAGACCCTGAGCCAGTAGTCGTCGGCATCGCGAAAGCCATGCAGGCGCGCGGTGACCAGGGTGTCGAACTCGCGGAAGGTGGTCGCCGCCGCGATGGCCGGCGCATCCAGCACGCCCGGAAACAGCCGGGCCTTCTTCAGCGCCTTCTGCTTGAGGGTGGCCAGGAAACGCGCCGTGTAGACGCGACGGTTGAAACCGCGGTCGAGCGCGGGACCGGCGGCGCTGAGGTCGAGCGGCGCCGAGACGGCGGCGGCGCCTGCGACCGACGCGTTCGCTTCGTCCCCCTGTTCGCCCAGCCATTTCAGCAGCGCATTGCCGCCGAGCGAGACGCCGACGGCGTAGAGCGGGACCTCGGCATGCCGCGATTTGACGTGGCGCAGCATGCGCCCGATGTCCGCGCTGTCGCCGGCGAAATAGGCGCGCGGCAGCCGATTGTCTTCGCCCGAGCAGCCGCGGAAATGGGCGACCACGCCGTGCCAGCCGCGCCGCCGTACGGTGCGCATCAGGTCGCGCGCGTAATGGCTGTCGGCGCTGCCCTCGAGACCGTGGAACAGCACCACGACCGGGCGGCCGGCGTGGCCGTCGACCCAGTCGAAATCGAGGAAGTCGCCGTCCGGGAGTTCTAGCCGTTCGCGCCGGTAGTCGATCGGCGGCACGCGGATGAAAAGGCTGCTGTAGATGGTTTGCACATGGCCGCCGGGCAGCCAGGCCGGCGCACGATAAGCGGAGGGCGCGGCGTCGCGTTTCACCGGCCGTTCAATGCAGCACGACGGGCGGCGTGCGGGCGGGCGGCGTCCCGCCGACCTGCAGCGGAGAGGCATGGTGCAGCACCATGCGCCAGCCGTCGGCTTCCTCGCGGTAGACGTTGGTGGCCAGGATGGGCGGACGCGGCTCGGTTTCCTGGCCGATGATGAGGTATTCGCGCACGATGCGGATGACCTGGCCGGCTTCCCGGATGTCGTGCGCGGTTTCCACCTGGATGCGGAACTGGCCGGCGGCCTCGAACATGCTGCGCCAGCCGGCCGTGACTGCGGCGGGGCCGGTCAGCGGCGCAGTCAGCGGATGGATGCAGGCGATGCTGTCGTCGCGGGACCAGACTGCCATCATGGCGTCGAGGGAGCGTGCCTCGAAGGCGGCGTAGAACGCGGCTTCGGCGGCTTCGGGCGTGGGGTAGGCGGGGGCGGACATGATTCTCGGGTTGCGCGGAGCGCCGCGCGGGCGGCCGGCTGGACGGACGCCATGGCTGGATCGTCCGTCCCGGGGCGCGGTATCTATCTGTTCAGTGATGGCTGCCGCTGGGCTTGCCTTTCAGGCGATAGAGCGTGCCGCAATACGGACACAGCGCATCGCCACGCGACTCGATCGGCAGATACACGCGCGGATGCGCGTTCCAGTCCGCATGCTGCGGCATCGGGCAGTGCAGGGGCAGATCGCCCTCGGTGACCTCGATGACGCGCTGGGTGTTGTCGTGCCGCTCGCTCATGCCGGTCTCGCTTATCTGACCGGGGTGAGCCAGTCGGTGTGGGCGGCGGCGCGGCCGTGCACGCAGTCGAAATACATGGCCTGCAATTTGGCCGTGAGGGGGCCGCGCGTGCCTTCGCCGATGGCGCGGTTGTCGAGTTCGCGGATCGGCGTGACCTCGGCGGCGGTGCCGGTGAAGAAGGCTTCGTCGGCGGAATACACTTCGTCGCGCGTGATGCGTTTCTCGATCACCGGCAGGCCGATCTCGCCGGCCAGCTGCACGATGGTGTCGCGGGTGATGCCTTCGAGCGCACTGGTCAGGTCGGGCGTGTAGAGCTTGCCGTTCCTGATGATGAAGACGTTCTCGCCGGAGCCTTCCGCGACGAAGCCGTCGACGTCGAGCAGCAGCGCCTCGTCGTAGCCGTCCATCTCGGCTTCCTTGTGCGCGAGGATGGAGTTCATGTAGTTGCCGTTGGCCTTGGCCTTGCACATGGTGATGTTGACGTGGTGGCGCGCGAACGAGCTGGTCTTCACGCGGATGCCGCGCTCGAGCGCTTCCTGCCCGAGATACGCGCCCCACGGCCAGGCGGCGACGATGACGTGCACCGACAGGTTCTTCGCCGAGATGCCCATCGCTTCCGAGCCGAAGAAGGCCATCGGGCGCAGGTAGCCGGATTCGAGCTTGTTCTCGCGCACCACGGTGCGCTGCGCCTCGGAAATCGTGTCCTTGTCGAACGGCATCTTCATGCCGAGGATGTGGGCGGAGCGGAACAGCCGGTCGGTGTGCTCCTTGAGGCGGAAGATCGCCGTGCCCTGTTCGGCCTTGTAGGCGCGCACGCCCTCGAAGACGCCCATGCCGTAGTGCAGGGTGTGGGTGAGGACGTGGGTGGTGGCGTCGCGCCAGGGTACGAGCTTGCCGTCGTACCAGATGACGCCGTCGCGGTCGGCCATGGACATGGTGGGGCTTTCTTTAAAAACGAACGGAAAGCGGGAATTTTACCGGAATCTGCAGCGTCCGAAGCGGCCTGTGGCACGATGTTGCCATCCCTGGAGACTGAAAATGCGATGGACCTGGCTGGCCGTCGCGCTGCTGCTGGCACCGCTTGCGGGCCGTGCCGAGCCGGCGCGTTTCGATTATTACCTGCTGGCGCTCGCCGTGGCGCCGGCGTTCTGCGAGGACGAGCCGCAGCGCAAGCGGAAGTTCGCACAGTGCCGGGCCCTGTCCGCGCCGGGGCCTCAGGCGCTGCCGCTGACCCTGCATGGACTGTGGCCGAACCGTGCCGACCGCCGGCATCCGGCCTATTGCGGTGGCGAATCCGGTGGTGCGTTCTGCCGCCTGCCGCCGCTGCACCTGCCGGCGGACACGCGTGAGCGGCTGCGGCGGGCGATGCCGGCCATGGCCGATTGCCTCGACCGCTACCAGTGGATGAAGCACGGCAGCTGCTCGGGCTTGCGCGAAGGCGCGTATTTCGCCGCTTCGGCCGCGCTGACCGAGCGCGTCAACCGCGCGATCGGAACCGAAATTGCGCGCCACAGGGGACGCGAGGTCGATCTGGCCGGGTTGCGTGCGACGCTGGCGAAACGCGATCCCGCATTGAGGGACGCCGTCACCTTTGACTGTCGCACCCCGCGCACGCCGGTACCGGCCAAGCGCCGTCCGATGCTGCGCGAGGTGCGTGTCTATTTCGAGCGCGATCCGGCGAGCGGCGCACCGGGGCGGCCGCTGTCCTATGCGCGCGCAGGCGTGAAACATTACAACTCGGGGTGTCCGCAGGGACGGGCCTATGTCGATACGCCGCTGGACTGAATCCGGGCCTCTCAGGGCGTGTTGATGCGCACGAATTCGGGAAAATAGTCCGCCCGCACGATGTAGGTCCCGTCGCAGTTGTACGACGCGCGCACGATGCCTTCCGACAGGGAAATCGCGGCATTGCGCAGGTAGTAGCCCTCGATGCTGCGCAGCACGTTGAAGCTGTGCACGATTTCCTCGATGCGGTCGGCCGCCAGCGGCTGCCAGTTGGTGCGCGCCTCGTCCATCAACTGCAGCCAGGTGGCGGGCAGGTAATGCCGCAGCGGACTGGTCTGGATGCTGTCGCGCACCCAGGCGATGGTGCGCAGTTTTTCCGCGTAGGGCACGGCCACGAAATGCCGCGCCGCGTAGCCGGGCTTCACCAGATCCTCGGCGTCGTGCACCTCGTAGGCGAAGGGGTTGAAGATCGACTCGGTGCGCACTTCCGAGCTGTTGAAGCCGACGTAGATCGCGTACACGCCGGTGTCGCGCAGCAGCGTGGCGCAGGTTTCGAGGACTTCGCCCGCGATCTGGTCGAGCCGCGACTGCTGGCGCGGACGCAGCGGCACGGTTTCGCGCAGGCTCGGGTCGCCCTTGATGCTGACGAAAGGCGTGTCGGCAGGCAGCCCGAAGGCGCCGACGATGGGTTCGTGCAGCAGACAGACGTTGGGGTCGGAAGCGGGCAGGACAGGATTCATCCCGTCATTGTCGCATTCCGCCGCAGCTTAAAGGTAGGCCTTGGCCTCCTCGCCGGGGTTGGGGAGGCCGGCAACCCGCCAGGCTTCGCGCGGGCTGGGGAACAGGTGCTGCATGCAGTCGGCGCTTTGCCCGGTGAGGTGGCAGACGTGGCTCAACGCCGTGACCGTGCCGTGGCGGGCGAATTCGCGCCGCAGTGCGTGCAGCAGGCCGAGCTGCAATTCGCTCAGTTCGCCCAGGCCGTCGTTCTGGGCGATGCGGTCGGCCAGGCTTTCGCTCCACATGGCCGGATCGAGCAGAAACCCGTCGGGGTCGAAGATGGCGGTGCCGGGTGCGTCCAGGCGCATGCTCATGACAGCCTCCTGTCGAGAGGGATCCTAGGCTTAGATATAGCACCCCATTCGCAATCAGCCAGTGCTGGACGAAAGAACGACGTCTGCCGGCTGAGGCCGGCCGAAGTGATAGCCCTGCGCGTAATCGACGCCGAGCTCACGCACCCACTGCAGGATGGCCGCGGTCTCGACGTATTCCGCGACCGCCAGCTTGCCGTAGCCGTGGATCGCCTCGACCAGCGCTTTCACGAACAGGCGGTCGTCCTCGCTATGGTCGAGCGTGCGGATGAAGGAGCCGTCGATCTTGACGAAATCCACCGGCAGGTGCTTCAGATACTGGAAGGTGGAGAAACCGACGCCGAAATCGTCGAGTGCCAGCTTGCAGCCGAGCGCGCGGATGCCGGTGAGCAGGATTTCGGCATGCGTCATCTGGTTCAGCGTCGCGGTTTCGGTGATTTCCAGGATCAGCTGCTGCGGGTCGACGCCGTGTTCATGCAGCAGGCCTTGCAGCAGCGCGGGCAAATCGGGGTTGTCGAGGCTGCGCGCGGACAGGTTGACCGCGAGGCGCAGGCCGGGCCGGCTCGCGATCAGCGCGATGGCATGCTGCAGCACCCACTGGTCGATCTCGCGGATGAGCCCGGAGGCTTCGGCCGCGGCGATCAGCGGGGCGGGCGGCAGGATCTTGCCGTCGACCGTGCGCACCCGCAGCAGCGCTTCGTAGTGCGTGGTCTGCCCGGCCTGGATTGCCGTGACGGGTTGCAGGAACAGCGCCAGGCGGTCGTCGTGCAGGGCGTCGGTGATCAGCGCGAGCTGCTCGGTGCGGTCGAGCAGGCTTTCGCGGGTGCCGTCGGCCGGGTTGTACAAGTGCCAGTTGGAGCGCCCCTTGGCGCGCGCCTGGGAAAGCGCCAGATCGGCATGGCCGAGCAGGCTTTCGGTGGTGCACGACGGCTGTACCGCCGCGATGCCGACGCAGGCGGTGGCGATGTGCCGTTCGCGGTCGCCCTTGCACAGGAAGCGCGCCGTCTGCAGCAATTGCGCGTCCGGCAGCGGCTCGAAAAACAGCGCGAATTCGTCGCCGCCCAGCCGCGCGGCGAGCTTGGGGGCCGGCTTGAGTTCGCGCAGGCGCTCGGCCGCGTGCTGGATCACCGCATCGCCGGCGCTGTGTCCGGCCAGATCGTTGATCGCCTTGAAATCGTCGAGGTCGATCAGCAGCAGGGCGCCGCCCTTCAGCTCGGTCAGCGCATGGGCGAGCCGCCGCTGGAACCCCTGGCGATTGTAGAGGCCGGTCAGGGTGTCGTAGTCGGAGAGGTAGCTGGCGCGCGCCTGGGCACTCTTGAGTTCGGTCAGGTCGAGTCCCACCGACAGGATGAGCGGTTCGCTGCCGCTTTCCTGGCCGATCAGGGAATGCACCCAGGTGATGTTGCGCAGGCCGCCGGGGGTGGCGAGCAAGGCCTCGAAGCGCAGCGGCGAGGGGTCGCCGGAAAAATGGGACAGCAGTCGCGAGCGCCAGTCGCGGCTTTCCTGCTGGGCGATCATCTGCCTGAAATAATCCTGCCCGATCAACTGGGCCGCGGTCAGGCCGGTGAGCGTTTCCACATAGTGGTTGGCCATGCGGATCACGCCATGCCGGTCCTGCGTCAGGATCAGTGCCTGGGCGGTATCCAGCAGGCCGGAGATGAAGTCACGTTCGTGCGACAGGGTGTCGACCAGCCTGGCGAGATCGTTCTGCTGGGTGCGCGAGGCGGTGTCGAGGAATTCGAGCTGGCTGGCAAGGTTGACCGCGGCCTCTTCCAGCGTGGAGAGTTCGTCGCGCGGCGGCTTGTCGCGGAATTGCAGATGCTGGCGCGCATCGCGCCAGCGCCCTTCGCCCAGCAGCGGCAGGCCGGTGCTGACCCGGTTCATCCGCCGCATCAGCCAGCCGAGCAATACCAGCAGCACGCCTTCGGCCAGGATGAACACCGTCAGGCCCGTGACCAGGTTGGACAGGAACGCCCGCCTGATGGCCAACTCGGCGTCGGTCACGTCCTTGCGTGCGATGAAGTAAGGGGTGTTCGGCGTATCGACCAGCGGTTTCAGTTTCTGCCATTCGTATATTCTGCTGGCATGGTGACTCAGCGCCGATTCGAGCTGCGGTTGCGCGGGGTCGGGCGCAAATGCCGCCTGTTCCATCGTGGTTCGGATATCCGCTGAGGTGGTGGCGAACAGCTGCAGACCCTGGGGACGCTCGACGGCGACCGCCAGATCGCGGCCGCTGCTCTGGCCGAAGGCGCTCAGCAGGCTGGACAGGTCCATCGACACTACGACCACGCCGGCGGTGACGCCTTCGTACAGCACGGGCGCCATGCCATAGAACAGGCAGCGCTCGGCGCAATAGAGGCCGCTGGCAGGCTGGTCGTTGGTCAGGACCTCGGTCAGCCGGGCCGTCATCAGATCGTCGGGCGCCGGCGTGCTGCCGAAACCGGCCAGCAGTCGCTGGCCGGCGTCGTACAGACGCAGGCTCTCGAAGCCCTGGTTGAGGCTGATTTGTTCCCAGTAGGGCTGCAGGGTCATGCCGGATTGCAGGTCGGGCGGGCCGCGCCGGCTGGCGACCAGGAAATCGGCCAGCGCGGCGCCTGCATCCACCAGCTGGCGCTCGTTCTGCGCAATCAGAAAACGCAGCAGGGCTTCATTGCGGACGGCGCTGTCGCGGCGCGTCTGCTGGACTTCGCGGCGCAGGTTGGCGTCGTTGATCCAGGTCAACACGACCGTTCCGAGCGCCATGGCCAGCGTGAGCGGCAGCAGCAACTTCCATTTCAGGCTGAGGAAAACGGGCGGGGCCATCGGGCTAGAAGCGCCAGGCCGCCTGCAGCAGCCACATGTTCCAGTGTTGCTCGCGGTTGATCAGATCGGGGTTGTCGGGGCCGGGCAGCCAGGCGGTGCCGTTCACGTGGTGGTATTCCGCCCGTAGCATCAGGCTGGGGGTGGCGTCCCAGCGCAGGCCGAGCGTCCAGTCGTGGGCGAACATGCTGTGTGCCGGCAGGCCGGTGGCGGCCTGGAACTGGCGGCCGTTCCTGTCGTCCTGGTCGCGATAGAACACGTCGTGTCGCAACATCAGCTCCCAGTCCGGGCGGAAACGCCATTCGCCCTGGAGATACGCCGCCTGGACGTGCCGCTGCGAGTCGGGCAGCCAGGGACCGAAGCCGCTGAGCGTGAAGCGCGGTTCGCCGTATTCGGCGGTCAGCGTCAGGGTGTCGAGGCGCTGCTGCAGCGTGAACAGGGTGTTGCGGAACTTCACCTTGCCTGCGGCGAGGAGGTCCCCGCTGGCGGGCGAGTATTCCCCCCGGGCGTCAGCGTAGGTCAGCATCAGGGTGGTCTCGGTCGGCAGGTCCCAGCGCAGGCGCGCGCCGAGTGCGCCCCGCCCCTCCAGCTTGCCGGGACGCGCGTTGCCGAGGAAGCTGTACTCGACCGACTCGCTGTCGAACGCGGGGCGTACCCAGCCGATCTGGAAATCGGTGGCGCCGTATTTCTGCACGCTGGCGCCGTGCAGGAACGCGCCGGGCGCGGCGAGCAACAATTCGCGACTGTTGTCGACGTAGACCGACTGCGGCAGGAGGATGCCCGAACGGGTGAAGGGCACGTCGCGCGTTTCGTTGTACAGGCCGTAGGGAAGCTTGACCTTGCCGAACCTGAGGCCGAAACGGGTGACATCGGACTGGTAGAACTGCCAGTCCGCCTGCGCGTAATCCAGGCGCAGGCCTGCCTCGTCGCTTTCGCCCGCGCGCCGGTACAAGGCCTGTCCGGATATGCGCAGGGCATCGAGCGGTTGCCAGGTTCCATGAAGGCCTGCTTCGGTGAACTCGGCGCTGGCCGCATCGCGGCTGTCGCCGAAGAAGCGGTTGTTGGTGGTTCCGATCAGGCCCTGGGCGGCGAATCCCTGGATGCGATAGCGCGGGCCGGCCAGGTCGTCCGTGCCCGCCCACGCGGGCGGCGCGGCGAGCAGCACACTCAGCAGCAGGCTATTCCAGCCTGAGTGTCTTGATGCCGTCATAAGCTGTGTCCTTGCTGGTATATCCGATGGCGCCGGGCGTGGCACGCACGCGTGCCCGCATTTCGTTTTCGTCCTTGACTTCGATCGGTGCGCCGGCCATGCCGCTGAAGCTCAGCCGGTCCCAGGTCTGACGCAGCCGGTAGGGATAAAGGCCGAGCGTCTCCTTGGCGAAGGCCTCGTGCACCGGATGGTCGTCCGGCAGGACGTAGATGACGATGGGTTGCCGGTTGGGCCAGAGCGTCTGGCGCAGGGTGTAGATGTTGCGCAGGCTCGCGATGCTGATGCTGCGGCCTTCGACGCTGGGGTGGACGATGATGCCGGCCGATGCGGCAAACGGACTGGCCAGCAGCGCCAGCGCGATCAATTGCCAGAGTAGAAAGCGCGCATGGGCCACTGGGCGTAGGAATGCGGTCTTGTTGGTTTGCCGCTTTATAGCACGGCAAATGGAAGGCGCCCAGCGGAGTCGCGGCTCAAGGGCAGTCAAGCTGGTTCACCAGTTTGCGGATAGGAGCGGGCAGCGCCGCATCCAGCGCGTCGGCGAGCGGCAGCCAGATCTGGCCGGGCGGGGTGGCGGCGCGCGGCGCGAGATGGAGGCGTACCGGGCGGATGTGCAGCCTGAAATGGGTGAAGCTGTGAACGAACCGCGGCAGCTCCTGCCGTTCGAGCGCGACGAAGCCGAAGCGCTCGCGACAGTGGCGTATCGGGTCGGTGCCGGGCGCGAGCTCAGGCAGGCTCCACAGGCCGCCCCAGATGCCTTGGGCGGGACGCTTTTCCAGCATCAGTTCGCCGCGATCGAGCAGCATCAGCATCTGCACCTGCCTGTCGGGCAGCGCCTTTTTCGGGCGCGGTGTCGGCAGCTCGGCCGTGCGGCCGCATTCACGGGCGACGCAATCGGCGGCGACCGGGCAGTTCGTGCAAGCGGGCTGGCTGCGGGTGCAGACCAGCGCGCCGAGGTCCATCATGCCCTGGGTGTAGGGCTCGATGGCCGCGCGCGGCAGCCGGGATTCGGCCAGTTGCCACAAGGCGGCTTCCACCTTCTTGTCGCCGGGCCAGCCGGCAATCCCGCCATGTCGCGCCAGCACGCGCTTGACGTTGCCGTCGAGGATGGCGCACGGCTGGCCGAATGCCAGGGCGGCGATCGCCGCTGCGGTCGAGCGGCCGATGCCGGGCAGTTGCGCGATGGCATCCGGCGAGTCCGGGAATAGGCCGTCCCGTTCGGCGGCCAGCCTGCGCGCCGTGGCGTGCAGGTTGCGCGCGCGGCTGTAATAGCCGAGCCCGCTCCACAGCGCAAGCACCTCGTCCTCATGCGCGGCGGCCAGCGCGGCGAGATCGGGAAAGCGTGCAACGAAGCGCTCGAAATAGGGAATGACGGTGGCGACCTGGGTCTGCTGCAGCATGATTTCGGACAGCCAGATGCGATAGGGATCGCGCGTGTCCTGCCAGGGCAGGGCGTGGCGTCCGTGGCGTTGTTGCCAGCGGATGATGCGGGAAGCAAACGAATTCACCCCGGCAGAGTATCCGGGGTGATGATGGGACGCAATGGCAAGGCGTGGATGGCCTGCCCGGGGCAGGCCTGGGTGGTACGGCGCGACACTCAGGCAAGCAATTTCTCGTGCTTCCTAGGCATGCCCCAGTTTCTGCCGGAACAGATTCATCAGTTTGCCGAACGCCGATTCGGTGATCGACTTGCGCTCGACCAGCACCGCTTCGCCACGCCGCAGTTTGTCGGCCAGGCGATGCAGACCGATGGAAAAGCTGTTCATGCCGTCCTGGTCCGAGAACAGGTAGGTGTTCTTGATGCTGCTGACCCAGCCCAGGCGGGCCCAGCGGAAGGTGCCGTCGTCGTAGTGGAATTCCACCCAGTCGCCCTTGTTGAGGGCGCGGGCACGCAGGGTGAATTCGTCCTCGACTTCCGGTACAACGGGTTCGGCTTCGACGGCAGCGACGGGAGCTTGCGGCGCGGGCACCTCCTCGACAGGCGCCAGTTCCTCGATTTCCTCGGGCGTGATGTCGGGCAGGGGGACGGGCTGCGCGTTGGGGCGAACCGCATTGGCGTGCAGGATGACCAGGGTGGCGAAGAAGCGGTCGGCCAGTTTCTGCGGCAGGTCGATCTCGGCCACACCCTCGCGCAGGCGCTTCAACAGGCCAGGCAGGATGCGCACCAGCATCAGCCGCGCGTCCATGTCGGCCTTGGGTTGCACGCTCCACACCAGCTCGCGCATGGTTTCGACATGGCTGTTGAAATGCGCACCCGCCTCGCCTTCGTTGATGTAGTCCGTGGTCAGCAGCTGGGCCCAGTCGCGGCGCAGGAATTCACGCACCGCTTCGACCACCTCCTGGTCCTTGAGCGCGCGGTTGATGAAGTCGTGCACGATCACCGGCGCGAGTTCCGCGCGTTCGGATTGCTTGAGGTGGTCGATGTCCTCCTGCAGGCAGGCACCCACGGTTTCTTCCAGCGAGTCCTCCAGCAGGGTGCCCATTGCCTCCAGTTCCGCGGCGGCGAAGTCGAACACGGAAATGTCCTGCTCGAAACCGTCGAGCACGCGGCTCACCACTTGCGAGATGGCGTCCAGACGGGCGTTGCCGGCCTCGTTGTCGGGAAGGTGGACAGCCAGCGTGGCGATGGCATCCAGCATGCGGCGAACCGGGTGGTTCTGCTGCGAGAAGAAATTGCGGTCCAGCATCGCCGCCTTCAGCACCGGAATCTGCAGGCGCGCGATCTGCGCCTTGAGGCGATCGGGGATCGTGGCTTCGTCGAACACCACGTCGAACAGCATCGCCACCGCATCCACCAGCACGGCGTCGAGCGGGCTGGCGGCTTGCATCACCGGGCTCTGCTGCAGGCTGCGCAGCACGTTGTGGACGCTGGCAGCTTCCAGCAGGGGGAGTTCGAAGCGCGCACCACCGGGCAGCGTCAGGCCGCCGGATTGCAACTGACCGAGCGAATCCAGCAGGCTGAAGCCGGCAAGGCCTGCCGGCACCCCGACGCCACCGCCCGGCACGCCACCGCCCGGCACGCCGCCTGCCGGGGCGGTGCCATGGGCAAGCTGCTCGAACATCCTGAACATGTCTCCGCCAGACTGGCTCGCCATGCCGGGTGCCGCGCTTGCCGGAGCACCGCCGCCCTGGGCTGGGGGCGTTCCCTGCGCACGGTTTTTGGCGCCGACCTTGAGGTCGGGCAGGACGCCGTGGTCGATCAGATCGCGGTTGATGGTCTGGTAGATATGCGCGAGCTCGGTGGTCAGCACCAAGTCGAACTGGTTCAGCAACACGACCTGGACGTCCTGCTCCAGCTGCATGCGCGCAATGCCTTTCAGCAGCGCTTCGCACAGTGCGCGCGGACCGAGCGGATTGTCGTTCTCAGACAGGTCAGAACGGCCCAGCAGATGGGCGATACGGGCATCCAGGGCGACGAGTTCCTCGGCGCAGTTGTAGCGCAGGCGCGAAGTGGCCTTGTCGATCACCAGGGTGATCTCGAAAGCCTGGTCGTCCACCAGCGACAACTCGAGCAGTTCCCCGCCAGCGGGCTTGTCGCGGTTGTGCGCGAAATCGCTGAAGGACTGGCAATATTCATCCTTGCAGGCACTGAGCAATTCGTTGGCGCGTTTGTTGAGGGTGCCCTGGGCCGCATAGTAGGTATTGCGGGTTTCCAGCAGCGGCGCGCGATCGGCCATCGCCAGCAGGGTGTTCTCCATCGCTTCGGCCTGCCGGGTGAGTACGCGGGTCGCGCCTTCGATCAACAGATCGCGGCAGCCGTGCAGCACAGACAGCGTCTCGGCGGAGACCTGCGCACGGCGGGAACGTTCGAATTGATTGAGGTTTACTACGACTGATTTGTCTGGCATCTCGCGCTCCATGGGATCACCTCGCGGTATCGGCGGCGGGCCGGCCAGGAACGGGGGGGAGCGCGTGACAGTAAGACTGCCGGCGGTCCCGCTGTCTCGGCTCCTGTTGGGGCGGGGGCTGAGACCGGTAACTTTGCGTCCCCGTCTCGCGGCGGGTTTGCCCTGTTCGGTGGTCGGCGATTGCGTCGGAAAATCGACACAAAACCGCATAACTGGCATATCGGCCGCGAGCCGGGAAAACTTGAGGGCCTTCGGTCCGAAATTTCAGGAAGGGCTGGCGCACAGCTGCGTTTTGAGGCGCAGCATGGCTTTGCGAGTGAGTGACTGCTCCGGAATATGGGCGCGACCGGCACGGATTTCGGTCGCGAGCCGGTCGCAGTCGAGCGAAAAACGCTGCTCCCCCGCGCTGTCGCAGAACAACAGGTAACCCTGCACGCCGACCCAGGCGACACGAGCCGTGGTCAGGCCTTCGTACGGCGGGTCGAAATCGACCCAGTCGCCTTCGAGCAGCTGTCGAGCCTGTTCGAGAGCGGGGTCGTCGAGCGGCGATTCGGACGCCTGGCGGGCGAGGGATTCGATCTGTTCGGGCAGGATGTGCCGCGGCGTGAAGGTGCTGACCGCCGTTTCGGGATGGCCCATGTCCGGGCGGATCCAGCATTCCTGGGTGGCGGTGATGGCGCTGAAGAAATCCTTCAGTTGCGCGGGCTCGGCCCCCTGTGCCAGGAGCCCGCGCCGCAAGGCCGCATTGATCTGCGGGATCGATTGCAGACGGGTTTCCCGCGTCGCGGCGCTGTCGGGGGCCTGCAGGCTGAGAAACAGCTGCAGCAGGGTGAGGCAGGCGGCGCGCCAGTCCGGGCCTTCTCCGGCTTCGGCCACATACAGGGACGTCATATACGGTACCCAGGCGGCTTCCAGCCGGCGCAGCACGGATTCCGGCGCAGGATAGCGTTCAGTCAGGTCGTGCAGATTTTCCAGCGCCAGCAGGGTGCCCAGTTCCTGACGCTCGATCTGTTCCAGGTGTGCCACGTCGGCGGACAGTGCGGTTTCGGTGTGGGCCTCTTCGGCGGCCAACCAGGTGGCCAGCCTGGCGTGGGCGTCTGCGAATGCGGCGGTTGAGTAGCCTGGCGTGTCGAGGATGGCGGCACACGCGGTCTGGATTTGTTCGAGTGCGGCCGGGTGGGAGGGGGCATGCTCGGGGAAGCGGCGCGAAAACCGTCCCATCAGGTCGATCAGATGGCGTGCCGGATGCTGTTCGTCGCCGAAGAAGTCGGGTTCGGCAAGCGCGGCCCGCAGCACTGGAATTTGCAGGTGGGCGATAGCGGCCTGGTAGCGCGGCGAGACGGCCGGGTCGTCGAGAATGAACCCGAACAATGCCGTCACGGCGTCCAATACCGCAAGATCGAAGGCGCCAGCCCCGGCTGCGCGCGCATCCTGCTGCAGTTGCTGCAGCACCAGGATCGGCGCGCCAGCGGAACGGGCGGGCACGGCCGGCGCTGCCGCCTGCCAGCCCGCCAGGCTGTCGATCAGTCGATGCGAGGGGCCCGCCAGACCGGTGGCGGCAGGGCCGGGTTCGACCGAACGGCCGGCGACGGACTGGAGGTATGCCAGGACGTCCTGCCCGCCATCGGGTTGGGCACGCCGGGCAGACGCGGACGGAACCGCGGGCGGGGCCGGCAGTTCGGGAATGTCCTGCGAGCCGAGAAACTGGTTGAGCGACGCGTAGGTGTGTTTCAGCGTGTCCTGCAGGGGCACGCTGGCGCACTGGAGCAGGACGGTTCCACAGGCCGGATCCATGCCCAGGTTATCGAGTGCGCGAGACAGGGCGCGGATGACGGGCAACGGACCATAGGCTTCGGCGGCAGCTTCGTCCTCCATGGCGGCCTGACGGATTGCCCGCAGGCGGCTGGCCAGCAGCAGCCTCTCCGGCTGCAGCGCTTCGGTCATACGGGCGGCCGCTTTTTCCCCGGCCAGTTGCCGCCTGAATGTTTCGTCGTCCACCAGTTGCAGTTCGGCCGGCCGGTCTTCATGCTGCTGATCGAATGTCTCGGGCCGTGCGAGATGCAGACGGAACTGGTCGGCGAATGCGGTGGATAGTGCGTCGGGATAGGCATTGAGCCAGTCCAGGCAGGTTTGACCCTTGGCGAGGTTCGACGGAGTCATCTGTTCCGCCAGCGACCGCACGATCGCATCCTGGATCGGGGCGCGGCTGCGCTGGAAGAAATTGTCCAATGCCTGCGCCATGCGCGCATCGGTCTCGCGCAACAGCGCAGCAGGGGAAAGGGGGACGGGCTGGATATTCATGGCCGTGACGCAATAACGGCCCTGCCAATCGAATAATTGAGCTTGACCAAGTGACGGGGCAACCGCATGCAGTGTGGAGCGGGCGAAGGGAATCGAACCCTCCTCATGAGCTTGGGAAGCTCAGGTAATGCCACTATACGACGCCCGCGCGGTACCCGTTGCCTTCAGGGTAGAATGGCCAATTCTACTGAATAGTCCTGCCGGATAGAAGTTGTGATTGAACTGGTCATCAACGGCGAACCCCGTACCTTCCCTGCACCGCTCACCCTGGCCCAGCTGGTCGAGTCGCTCGATCTGGCTGGCAAGCGCATCGCCATCGAGAAGAACGGCGAGATCGTTCCGCGCAGCCAGCATGCCGAAACCGGGCTTGTCCATGGCGACCGCCTGGAAATCGTCGTCGCGGTCGGCGGCGGCTGAGAGCCGCCGTTTACCTGACCCCCAGCCCCTGACTCCTAGCCACTGAATATGGAACCACTCGTCATTGCCGGAAAATCCTATGCCTCCCGCCTCCTGGTCGGCACCGGGAAGTACAAGGATTTCGAACAAACCCGCCTCGCGGTCGAAGCCTCGGGCGCGGAAATCGTCACCGTCGCCATCCGCCGCACCAACATCGGCCAGGATGCCAGCCAGCCGAGTCTGCTCGACGCGCTGCCGCCGTCGAAGTACACCTACCTGCCCAACACCGCCGGCTGCTACACGGCCGACGACGCCATCCGCACCCTGCGCCTGGCGCGCGAACTGCTCGATGGCCATTCGCTGGTCAAGCTCGAAGTGCTGGGCGACGCCGAGTCGCTGTATCCCAACGTGGCCGAAACGATCAAGGCTGCCGAGGTGCTGGTGAAGGACGGCTTCCAGGTGATGGTCTACACGTCGGACGATCCGATCGTGGCCAAGCAGTTGCAGGACATCGGCTGCGTCGCGGTGATGCCGCTGGCGAGCCTGATCGGCTCCGGCATGGGCATCCTCAACCCGTGGAATTTGCAGATCATCATCGACCGCCTGTCGGTGCCGGTGATCGTCGACGCCGGCGTCGGCACCGCGAGCGACGCCACTATCGCGATGGAGCTCGGCTGCGACGCCGTGCTGATGAACACCGCGATCGCCGGTGCCGGCAACCCGGTGCTGATGGCGTCGGCGATGAAGAAGGCGGTCGAGGCCGGGCGCGAGGCCTTCCTCGCCGGACGCATGCCGAAGAAGATCTACCAGGCCAGTCCGAGTTCGCCCACCAGCGGCCTGATTACCGGCAGCAAATAAGCATGTCGACAGACACCAGCGCGCATCCGCGCATCCGTTCCTATGTGCTGCGCGCAGGGCGCGTCGGCTCCGGCCAGGCACGTGCGCTGGCCGAACTCGGGCCGCAGTTCATGCTGCCGTACCAGGCCGAGACGCTCAAACTCGACGCGGTGTTCGGCCGCGCCGCGCCGCGTTTTCTCGAAATCGGCTTCGGCATGGGCGAGGGCCTGGCCGAGATCGCCGCCGCCCATCCGGAAAACGACTACCTCGGCGTCGAGGTCCACACGCCCGGCGTTGGTGCATTACTGAAGCAGGTCGGCGAGCGGGGGCTGACCAACGTGCGCGTCATCCAGCACGACGCCGTCGAGGTGCTGACGCACATGCTCGACCCCGGGAGCCTCGCCGGCGTGCACATTTTCTTTCCCGACCCCTGGCACAAGAAGCGCCACCACAAGCGCCGCCTGATCCAGCCGCCGCTGGTGAAGCTGTTGGCGAGCCGGCTCGCACCCGGTGGTTACATTCACCTGGCGACCGACTGGCAGGACTACGCCGAGCAGATGCTCGCCGTGCTCTCCGCCGAGACGCAGCTCGCCAATACCGTGGCCGACTACGCGCCGCGCCCCGACACCCGTCCGCTCACCAAGTTCGAGCAGCGCGGCATCCGCCTGGGGCACGGCGTATGGGATCTGGTTTTTCGCCGGACCTGATTCGCGCGGCCATGCGGCTATGATGTGCGCATGGACATCCTCGAACTCGTCAAGGCGGCCTTCGCGCTGTTCGCCATCGTCGACCCGGTCGGCGTCATTCCGATTTTTCTCCTTGCCACCCACGGCTACACCCTTGCGCAGAGCCGCGCCGCGGCGCGCATCGCGGCATTGACCGTGCTGGGCGTGCTGACGCTGTTCACCTTTCTGGGCGAACCCTTGCTGATGTTCTTCGGCATCCGTCTCGCGGCCTTCTCGGTGGCGGGCGGCCTGCTGCTGCTGCTGCTCGCCTTGTCGATGGTGCAGGCGCACGTCAGCCCGCAGCGGCAGACCGAAGACGAGGCGGTCGAGGTGGAGGAGAAGGACGCGGTGGGCGTGGTGCCGCTGGGGGTTCCTTTGCTGGCGGGGCCGGGCGCGATCACCCACGTCATCGTGGCGGCCGGTGCGGCGAAAGGCGAGATGCTGCAGCAGGCGGCGTTGCTGATTCCGGTCGCACTGGTGGCGCTGTCGGTGTGGCTGGCGTTTCGCGCCGCGCCGACCATCGCCCGCAGGCTGGGAAAAACCGGCATCCATGTGGTGACGCGCCTGATGGGACTCATCATCGCGGCGATTTCGATCGAGATGATCGCGAGCGGTCTCGGCCGGTTGTTCCCGGGCCTGCTGGCTTGAACGACCGCCCGGGGTGCAGGGTGCACCGTCGGGGGGCGCGTCGCGCGCCATGCACCCGTCATTCTCGCGTTCTATCATGCACATACTGTTGGCATGATGTCTGCGCCACGCAAACCCTCATCCAGGCAAGGAGCGAAGCATGGAATTCGGACTTATCGGACTCGGTCGCATGGGCGGCAACATGGCGCGGCGGCTGGCGCGCAAGGGTATCCGCATCGCGGTGCACAACCGCAGCCACGAGGTGAGCACGGCCATCGCGGCCGAGACCGGCCACCTCGCCTGTGCCGCGTTGTCCGAACTGGTTGCGGCCTTGCAGACGCCGCGTATCGTCTGGCTGATGCTGCCTGCAGGCGAAGCCACCGACCAGGCGCTGCAGGCCCTGGCGCCGCTGCTGAGCCCGGGCGATCTGGTGGTCGACGGCGCCAATGGGTATTACAAGGACGATCTGCGTCGCGCCGAGACGCTCGCTGCACGGCAGCTCGACTTCGCCGATGCCGGCGTGTCGGGCGGCGTATGGGGGCTGGAGAACGGCTATTGCATCATGTTCGGCGGCAGCGACAAGGCGGCCGCACGGCTCAAGCCCTACATGGAAGCGCTGGCGCCGACGCCGGCCACCGGCTGGCTGCATACCGGCCCGGTCGGCTCAGGGCACTTCGTCAAGATGGTCCACAACGGCATCGAATACGGCATGATGCAGGCCTTCGCCGAGGGCTTTGCCCTGATGAAGAACAAGCCCGGCTTCGATCTCGACATCGGCGAGATCGCCGAACTGTGGCGGCACGGCAGCGTGGTGCGTTCCTGGCTGCTGGATTTGTCGGCGGATTTCCTGGCAAAGGACCAGACGCTGGCCTCCATCGAGCCCTTCGTCGCCGATTCCGGGGAGGGGCGCTGGACGGCGCTGGAATCGGTCGAGCAGGGCATTCCCACCCCGGTGATGTCGCTGGCCCTGATGATGCGCTTCGCCACCCAGGGCAGGAACGATTACGCCGCGAAAATGCTGGCGAAGATGCGCCAGGGCTTCGGCGGCCATGCGGTGAAGGAGGGATGAGATGAATTTGGCCAAGACCGTGGGTCCCGACGACCTGCCGTGTTCGTTCGTCATTTTCGGCGCGACCGGCAACCTCGCCTCGAACAAGCTGCTGCCCGCGCTGTATCACCTCGAGGCGGCGGCACGGCTGGCCGAGTCGCTCACCATCATCGCGTTTTCGCGTCGCGACTGGACCACGGCAAGCTGGCGCGAGCACATGCGCGAGGTGCTGCGGGACAAGATCAAGGGCTCGTTCGATACCCCGGTGTTCGAGCGCTTCATCGCGCGCTTCGCCTACCACAAGGGCGATCTCAACGACGTCGCATCCTACCGCTCGTTGGCGGAACGTCTGCCGCCGGAATCGGCGTGTTCTGCCACGGTGTTCTACCTGGCGATCAAGCCGGCGGAATTCGGTGCGGTGATCCAGAACCTCGAGGCCGTCGGGCTCAACAAGCCGCGCGGCCTGAACCGGGTGGTGATCGAGAAGCCCTTCGGCGAGGACCTGGAATCCGCACAGATGCTGAATCGCCTGCTGCACCAGCACTTCGACGAGGAGCAGGTCTACCGCATCGATCATTTCCTCGGCAAGGAGACGGTGCAGAACCTGCTGGTATTCCGCTTCGCCAACACACTGATCGAGCCGCTGTGGAACCGCAACTTCATCGATCATGTGCAGATCACGGTGGCCGAGTCGATCGGCATTGACAAGCGCGCCGACTACTACGATCGCGCCGGTGCGCTGCGCGACATGCTGCAGAACCACCTGATGCAGCTGATGACCGTCGTCGCAATGGAGCCCCCGCCTGCGCTCGAGGCCGATGCGCTGCGCGACGAGAAGGTCAAGGTGCTGCGCTCGATCCGGCCGATCGCCAAGCGCGCGGTGCATGCGCACGCGGTGCGGGCGCAATATGCGCGCGGCACCGTGGGAGGGCAGATGGTGCAGGGCTATCAGCAGGAAGACAACGTCGAGCCGAATTCGATCACCGAAACCTTCGTCGCAGCCAAGTTCTACATCGACAACTGGCGCTGGCGGGGCGTGCCGTTCTACCTGCGCACCGGCAAACGCATGCCGCGCCAGACCTCGATGATTGCGATCCGCTTCCGTCATCCGCCGCAGCAGCTGTTTCGCGAAACGCCGCTCGAATCGATCGCGCCCAACTGGGTGCTGCTCTCCATTCAGCCGGAAGAGTCGATGCACATGGAAATCCACGTCAAGCAGCCCGGCCTCGACATGGATACGCGCGTGATGCAGATGAACGCGAGTTTCCTGAAAACCGACGAGCAGACGCTCGATGCCTACGAGACCCTGCTGCTCGACGTGATCGAAGGCGACCGCTCGCTGTTCATCCGTTTCGACGAAGTCGAATGGGCCTGGCAGGTCGTCGATCCCATCCTCAAGAACTGGACCGTCGAGCGCGAGTTCATCCCCACCTATCCGGCCGGCTCCTGGGGGCCGGCCGAGGCCAACCGCCTGTTCGACAGCGACGACCAGACCTGGCGCAACGAGCTATGACGCTGCCCGAATGGCGGGTGTTTCCCGATCCCGACGAGCTGGTGGCGGCGCTGGCGGCGGCGCTGCTTGAGCAGGCGGCCGAGGCGATTGCCGCGCGCGGTGTGTTCCACGTGGTGCTGGCCGGTGGCAGCACCCCGCTCGCGCTTTACCGCGCGTTGGCCGCAGGCAGTGTGGGCGATGCGCGTTGGCAGGTCTGGTACGGCGACGAACGCTGCCTGCCGGCGGACCATCCCGATCGCAACAGCGTCATGATCGAGTCTGCCTGGCTGGCGCACTCGCGCATCCCGTCGGGCAACCGCCGGCCGATCCCGGCCGAGCGCGGCGCGGCAGAGGCAGCCGTCCTATATGCGGGGTGGCTGGCCGACGTGCCGGATTTCGACGTGGTCCTGCTCGGCATGGGGGAGGATGGACACACCGCCAGCCTCTTCCCTGGCCATGGCTGGGGAACGGAAGCGGGCAGTCCGGACGCGCTGGCGATCGCGGACGCGCCCAAGCCGCCGCCCGGGCGGGTAAGCCTGACGGCGGCGCGACTCAATCGCAGCGCGCGGGTATGGTTCGTCATCACAGGACCGGGCAAGCGGCATGCGTTGCGGCGCTGGGATAGCGGCGAGGCGCTGCCGGTGACGGCCGTGCACGGGATGGCGGAAACCGTCGCCTGGCTCGACGCCGCGGCCTGGCCGGCGGACGACTGATCACGCTGCCGGTTCGATGTCCTGGGCGGTGGTTCTATTGGGCTTTGCGGAGGCGGCCGCCAGCATCGCCTGGCGCGACGCCGGCGTTTCCAGGCTGATGCGGCCGAGCGTGCCGCTGCGGTAGTCGGTGAGCAGGATCATCGCGGCCTTTTCCAGATCGAGTTCGCCGCCGCGTCCCTTCAGGATGCAGCCGCGTTTTTTCGCCACCGCTTCCAGCACCCCGGTTGCATCGAGTCCCTCCAGCGAGAAACCGTAGCGCGCCTTCAAGAGCCCCTGATAGCGTTCGAGCAGGATGCCGGCGAGGAAGATCGCCACCTCCTCGTCGATCACCGCGTTGCGGCCGATCGCGTGGCTCGCAGCCAGCATGAAACCGTCGGCATCGTGCTCGATCTTCGGCCAGGTCATCCCCGGTGTGTCGACCAGGATCAGCCGCGGTGACAGGTTGATACGCTGCTGCGACTTCGTTACCGCCGGCTCGTCGCCTACCGCCGCCACCTTGCGCTTGACCCAGGTGTTCATCAGCGTCGACTTGCCGACGTTGGGGATGCCCATGATCATCAGCCGCAGTGGCTTGAAGGCATCGTCGCGGTGCGGCGCCAGCTTCTGCGCCAGCCCGGCGAGCTTGGCGACGTCGCCCGGCTTCTTCGCCGAGATCGCCACCGCCATCACGCCCGGCTGCTGGTTGTAGTAGTCGAGCCAGGCGCGCGTCGCCTCGGGGTCGGCCAGATCCACCTTGTTCAGCAGCTTGAGACAGGGCCGCTGCCGGAAGTGCCGCAGCTCGTGGATCATCGGATTGCTGCCGGCCTCGGGCAGGCGCGCGTCGAGCACCTCGACCACCACGTCGATCTGCGCCATCGTCTCCGCGGCCTTCTTGCGCGCGGTGGTCATGTGACCGGGGAACCACTGGATCGGCATGTCGTTCGGGCTCTCTAGAAGGGTAGGAGGCGTCAGCCGCCGCCACCGCCGCTGCCCACTCCGTGCGCCGCCTGCAGCACCAGCGCGTCGAAGTCGGCGGCGTTCATCAGGCCACGCTCGGCGACGATGTCGCGCACCGGGCGGCCGGATTTCTCCGACTCCTTGGCGACCTCTGCGGCCTGGTTGTAGCCGATCTGCGTGTTGAGCAGGGTGGCGAGGGCGACGCTCTGGTGGATGAAGAAGGCGCATCTTTCCCGATTCACGACGATGCCTTTGAGGTTTTTCTCGGTGGCGGCGTTCATCGCGTTCGTCAGCCAGTCCATGGCGTCGAACAGCGCGCTGCCCAGCGCCGGCATCATCACGTTCAGTTCCATTTGCCCGGCCTGCACCATGTAGGAGACGGCGGCGTCCTGCCCCAGTACCTGGAAACACACCTGGTTCAGCATCTCGAACATCACCGGGTTGACCTTGCCCGGCATGATCGAGGAGCCCGGCTGCACCGGCGGCAGCTGGATTTCGCCGAGGCCGGTGCGCGGGCCGGAGGCGAGCAGGCGCAGGTCGTTGGAGATGCGGGTGAGCTCCAGCGCGAGGTTGCGGATCTCGCCGGAGAGCCGCGCGAGGTCGTTCATCGACTGCATCTGCGCGACCAGCTGGCCGACGCGGATCGGCTCGCCGGTGAGCTTCGCCAGTTCCGCGGCGACGCGCACCGGATAGTCGGGCGAGGTGTTGAGCCCGGTGCCAGCGGCGGAGCCGCCGAGGCCAATCTCGCACAGCGCCGGGCGCACGGCATCCAGGCTTGATGCGCAGCGGGTCAGCGTCCACGCGTAGCCGGCGAATTCCTGGCCCAGCGTGGTCGGCACGGCGTCCTGCAGGTGGGTGCGACCGGATTTCACCGTGTCCTTCTCGCGCTCGGCGAGACGGCTGAATTCAGCTGCCATGGCGTGCACTGCAGCGACGAGGCGCGGCAGCTTGGCCAGCACGGCCAGCCGGATCGCGGTGGGGATGGTGTCGTTGGTCGACTGCCCCATGTTGACGTCGTCGTTGGGGTTGACCGGCTTGTACGCGCCTTTTTCGCCGCCCAGCGCGACGTTGGCGAGGTTGGCGATCACCTCGTTGCTGTTCATGTTGTGGCTGGTGCCGGCGCCGGCCTGGAAGCGGTCGACCACGAACTGGTCGCTATACTCGCCGGCGAGAATCTTCTCGCAGGCGGCGACAATGGCGTCGCGCTTTTGTTCGGAGAGCCAGCCCGGCTGGCAGTTGGCGCGCGCGGCGGCGAGCTTGATGCGCACGTGGGCTAGTACGAAATCCTTATCCGGGCGCCGGCCTGAAATGGGAAAATTGGCCACGGCGCGCTCGGTCTGTGCGCCGTACCACGCGTCCCCGGGAACCCGGACTTCGCCGAGCGAGTCTTTCTCGATGCGGAAATCATTCATGATGGAAAAACCAATGCAGACGATGCGAAAAGGGCGATTTTATCCGATGTGGCTGGCCGGGCTGCTGCTGATTCTGGCGGCGGGCTGGGCACAAGCGGGGGGCTTCAAGGTGACCGACACCAGCGGCAAGACCCATACGCTGGCCGGCTACAAGGGCAAATGGGTGCTGGTGAACTACTGGGCGACGTGGTGCCCGCCCTGCCTGGAGGAAATCCCTGACCTGATCGAGCTGCACGGGAACAAGAAGAACAACCTCGTCGTCATCGGCGTGGCGATGGATTACCGCAACGCCAAACAGGTGACCGATTTCGCCGAAGGGTTGATGGTCGACTATCCCATCGTGCTCGGCAACAGCCAGGTGGTGGGCCAGATCGGCCCGGTGCAGGGGCTGCCGACGACCTATCTCTACAACCCTGAAGGTAAAATGGTCGCCCAGCAGGTGGGAATGATCACGCGCGAGGCGGTGGAAAGCTACATCGCGAGCAAGACGGCCCGCCCGAAGAAATAAGCCTGCACCCACTCGTCCGAGGAGACCCCATGCGCCAGTTGTTCATTGCGTTCATTCTGTTGCTCGTTGCCCCGGCCTGGGCGGAGACGCGCGACCCGATCAATCACTTCTTCCAGCCCAAGTTCGGGGACTTGCAAGCCGATCTGCAGGAAGCCAGAAAGCAGGGCAAGAAGGGCATCTTCCTGTTTTTCGAGATGGACGACTGTCCGTTCTGCGAACGCATGAAGACCACCATCCTCAACCAGTCCGATGTGCAGGATGCCTATCGTGCGCAGTTCCTGCTGTACCCGATGGATGTCAACGGCGATACCGAGCTGACCGATTTCCAGGGCAAGCACACCACCGAGAAGGCCTTCGCCTTTTCCCACCGCGTGCGCGCCACGCCGACGCTGTTGTTCTTCGACCTCGACGGCAAGCTGGTCGCCCGCCACACCGGGCCGACCAAGGACAAGGCCGAGTTTCTGCTGCTGGGACGCTATGTCGCCGAAGGCGCCTACGCGACCCAGCCCTTCACCAAGTACAAGCAGGGCAAATGAAGCGGGCGGCCTGGCTCGCGCTGCTGACCGCACTTTCCGCTCCGGCATGGGCCGAACGCCTGACGCTGGATGAGGCGCTGGCGACCGTCGCCGCGCCGCATCCCGACCGTCGCATGGTGGAGAGCGAGCTGGCGCTGGCGCGCGCCGACCGCGACCAGGCCGCGAGCCGGCAGGATTTCAGCCTGTATCTGGACGGCAGCCTGCGCAGCGGCCGCCGGCCGGAGGGGGAGTGGAAACCCGACA
The DNA here is from genome assembly GCA_021811235.1 of Pseudomonadota bacterium. GTDB lineage: Bacteria > Pseudomonadota > Gammaproteobacteria > Burkholderiales > Thiobacillaceae > Thiobacillus. The sequence goes on from JAJZPG010000009.1 coordinate 83,020, forward strand.
ACGTCGCCCGCCTCGTCGCGCGCAAGCCGTTGTTCGACTTTGGCCGCAGCAGCCAGGCTGTCGCGGCGGCGGATCAGGATATCGCCGCGCGTCAGGCGATGCTGCTCAACGTCGAGAGTCTGCGCCGCATCGACATCATGGCGCGCTACTTCGACGTGCTGCTGGCCGACATGCAGTACGCCGCCGACAACGAATTCATGGCCGTTGCCTACGTGGCCTGGGACAACGCGCAGGACCGTTTCGAAGTGGGGCAGATCGGCCAGCCCGAATTGCTGAAGCTGGAAGCCGCTTTCCAGGATATCCGCGAACGCCGCAACGCCAGCCTGCAGCGCATGCGCAGTGCGCGGCAGAAACTCGCACACGCCATCAACCGCCCCGGCACGCTGCCGACCGAACTCGCCGACCCGGCGCTCGAGGGCAATGCCCGACCGTTACCTGAATACGATTCCCTGCTGGCCTGGGTGATGGAAAGAAATCCGCGCATCCTTGCGCTGCAGGCGCAACGGGCGGCATCCGACGCGCGGCTGGCGGCGATCCGCGCCGAGCGTAATCCGATGCTCGATGCCGAGGTGGTCGGCGGCGGCTACAGCCGCGAATCGTCCACACGCGATGATGTCAGTGCCGGTCTGGTGTTCAATGTCCCGCTCTACCAGGGGGGGCGCGTGGATGCCCGCGTTGCCCGCGAACTGGCGCAGAAGGAGCGCAGCGGCGCCGAACTGGAGAAACTCCGTTTCGGCCTGGCCGAGGCCGTGCTCGCCACCTTGCAGGAAATCGAGTGGCTGCGCGACAGCGGTCGCCCCGCAGCCGACAAGCAGATCGAATACCGTGACTGGGCGCTGGAACGCGCGCGCGCCGAATACGAACTGGAGTTGAAAACCAATCTGGGCAACAGCATGGCCGAAACCCAGGTGGCGCAGCTGCGCCGCAAGCAGGTGGAATACCGGTTGGCGCTGGCGTTGGCGCGGCTCGAGGCATTGTCCGGCGGCAGCCTGCCGCCCGTGAAGGGAGTACAGGAATGAGACGGCGAATGGCAGCCATGGCGCTGGCCGGGGGGATATTGATGGGGACGAATCCGCTGTGGGCGGCGGACGTCGAATTGACCACCCGCGTGTCCGGCATAGTGGAAGAAGTTCTGGTGAAGCCCGGTCAGCGGGTCAGGAAAGGGGCCGTGTTGTTACGGATCGAGCGAACGGTGCTGCAGGCGCACCTCGACGAAGCGGCGGCCGAACAATTGCGAGCGCAGGCCGACGAGGCGGACGCCAAGCGCGAGTTGGAGCGGGCGCAGGAGTTGTACAACCGCACCGTCTCGTCGACCAGCGAACTCGAGGCGGCCACGCTGCGGCATGAACGCACCAAGGCTGCCCTGACAGTGGCCGGCGCGCGCCGCACGATCGCGCACAAGAATCTTGTCGATGCCGAACTCAGGGCGCCTTTCGATGGCGTGGTGAAGGCGGTGCCCGGTGGGCCGGGCACCGTCGTGACGGCGGATTGCCAGCCCAGGCCACTGGTGGTGATGAGCCGCTGACCCTCTATTCCCCGCGGACACGCTACGTGGGGGCAGGGCCGTGCAATCGGCCTGGGCGCCGGACCTCAGCTCGCCAGCCGCTTGGCGACTTCGGCTTCCATCTCCGCCGCCTGGTGCGGCGAGGCGACGGCAGCGATCACCTTGTGGCACATCGGCAGAATGGCGTCGAACCCCGCCCGATCCTGGACTTCGCTCATCTTGCGGTAGGCCGGCGACTTGGTGCCGACCAGCGCGGCCATGAATTCCAGGACGTAGCCGCGTGCGCTTTCCAGATTGGCCGAAGCGGCTTGTGCCGGCACCGCCTGCGCAAGCGGGGTGGCAGGTGCGGCGGGCGCCGCCTGCGCCACGGGGGCCGGCTGCGGATTGGCCATGTTGCGCAGCGCCTGGATGAAGCCGCTTTGCAGCAGCTCGTTCACCATGGCTTCCAGTTCCTTGCAGTGCGGCGATTTGTTGCACAGCTCGCCGAAGGAAATACCGTTGCCGATGGTGAACAGCAACTGCCGATATTTCGGTCGCAGCGTATGGCCGTTGTTGAAGATTTCGTCCTGTCCCTTCATCGTGCGGGACAATTGCAGGGTCATTTCCATGGTCGCCTCCGTTGTTGTGTTGCAGGTCTTGGCCTGTGCCAAGCACTTTGCATAGGCTGTGCCAAGACGGAGGGCAGTGCGGGGATCCTTGGCTGGCAAGGTTTGCGGAAGGAATGGCCCAGCGGGCGGAGAGGCCGTGGAGAGGGAAAAATGACGGCTGGATGACGGCTGGTCGAAATTTCGACAGGCTCGGTCCGGCGCCGGCCGAGCTTGTCGTGCGGGAGGCCGGGGCGCGTCTCAGTCGCGGAGGTCGTCGATCACGTCCAATACGACGCGTGTGCGGGTGTGCAGGATCGCCACGTCGGCGCCGATCACGATGCGCACATAGCCATCGGGCAAGCGGCTCAAGCGCCTTTCCACGTCGGGCGGCAGGTATTCCCAGGCCACGCCGGGCGGAATTCCCTCATGCCGCCGCAATTTGAACGCGTGCCCGGGCGGGATCTTGCCTTTCTTGGCCAGGCCTGGCGGCAGGCTGCGGTAATAGCCCCGGTAGTAATCCCGGATGATCGCACGGTCGCGGTCGCTGAACGCCACGCGCACGTCGTAATCGCGGTCGTGCACGCGCACGTCGCCGTAATAGGGATGGGTTTCGCAGCCGGCCAGCCCAGCCAGGGCTGCGGCCAACACGAATGCGCTCAGTCGGATGTTCATTCGATATCTCCCCTCAGGATGCAGGAATGATGCGCCAATAATTTAAAAATGGCGCGTGCAGGCGGGAAAATCAAGCGCCGTCCGGCACGATCTGCTGGACGGGGAGGTTGCCGAGGGTCAGCTGCGTGAGGCGGTGCTGCTCCGGTTGTCGGCCGAGCGGGTGCGTGGGGTGTAATCCCAGTGGCGTTTCCAGGCGCCGACGACGAGGTTGGGATATTCCGGGCGCCCCAGGCTGCCGTTGTAACGGCCGAGCGCACGGAAGAGGTCGCCGCGCTCGATGTCGATGTAGTGGCGCAGGATCAGCGCGCCATATCTCAAGTTGGTGCGCAGCTGGAACAGGTTGTGGTCGGGGCTGCCGATGGACTTGACCCAGAACGGCATCACCTGGGTGTAGCCGCGCGCGCCGACCGGCGACACGGCGTATTTGCGGAAACCGCTTTCGACCTGGATCAGGCCGAGCATCAGTTGCGGGTCGACCCCGGCGCGCGAGGCTTCCCAATGCAGCGTGGTCAGGAATTCGAGCCGTTCGGCCTCGTCCGGCATGCGCTTGGCGAGCCGGCGCGACATCTCCTTCAGCCAGGCAGCCTCGTCGGCCGGGTTGCGGAACGCGGTGCGCGTCACCGCGGTGTCGGCCAGCGCGCGCTGCAGCGACGCCCGCACATTGGCCGATAGCGCCTCCTCACGCTGGCCGCCCGCGTGCGCGGGCTGGCCCAGCAGCAGGGCGGCGGCAAGCAGCAGGCCGATGCGGGTCGTCTTGTTCATGTCAGTGCCCCAACAATCCTGTCAAAAAGTCCTTCGTTTCGGCCAGCGCGATCTTCTGCGCTTCGCCGCTCTGCCCCGGCGCTGCGCGCCGCGGCTGGTATTCGATCACGCCGTCCTTCAGGCCGCGCTCGCCGAGGGTCACGCGGTGCGGGATGCCGATCAGCTCGGCATCGGCGAACATCACGCCGGGACGCTCGTCGCGGTCGTCCAGCAACACGTCGAACCCGGCAGCCATCAAATCAGCATAGAGCGTATCGGCGGCCGTTTTAACCGTCTCGCTCTTGCCGTAGCCGATGGCGACGATCACGAGCAAGAAGGGTGCCATCGTAACCGGCCAGATGATGCCGCGGTCGTCGTGGTTCTGCTCGATGGCCGAGGCCACGATGCGCGAGACGCCGATGCCGTAGCAGCCCATTTCCATCACCTGGGCCTTGCCGGCTTCGTCGAGGTAGGTGGCGTTCATCGCCTGCGAATACTTGCTGCCCAGCTGGAATACGTGGCCAACCTCGATGCCGCGGCACAGCGCGAGCGATCCCTTGCCGTCGGGGCTGGGGTCGCCGGGCATCACATTCCTGATATCGGCCACAAGGTCCGGTTCCTGCAGGTCGCGGCCGAAATTGACCCCGGCCAGGTGGAACTTGGGTTTGTTGGCGCCGCAGACGAAGTCGCTCATCGCGGCGACGGTGCGATCCGCGATGAGCTTGATTTTGGCGCGGTCGATCCCGACCGGCCCCAGGAAGCCGGGCGGACAGTCGAAGGCAGCGCGGATTTCGGCCTCGTTCGCCAGGCGGAAGTCGGCCATGCCTGCCAGCTTGCCGAGCTTGACCTCGTTCAGCATGTGGTCGCCGCGAAGCAGCAGCACGGCCATCTGCTCGTCCGCCATCACGGCGATGAGTTTCACGGTGCGTTCGAGCGGAATGCCGAGCAGGGCGGCGACGTCCTCGCAGGTGGTCTGCTTCGGCGTATCCACCTCGCGCATCGCTTCCTGCGCAGCGGCGCGCGCCGCCGCCGGGGCGAGCGCCTCGGCGAGCTCGACGTTGGCGGCATAGTCGGAATCCGGGCAGTAGGCGATCAGATCCTCGCCGGAATCGGCCAGCACGTGGAATTCGTGCGAGGCCGAGCCACCGATGGCGCCGGTGTCGGCGGCCACCGCGCGGAAGGTCAGCCCCAGCCGGCTGAAGACGCGCCCGTAGGCGTCGTACATGGTCTGGTAGGTGGCGGCGAGGCTGTCTTTGCTGGCGTGGAAGGAGTAGGCGTCCTTCATCAGGAATTCGCGTGCGCGCATGACGCCGAAACGGGGGCGGATCTCGTCGCGGAACTTCATCTGGATCTGGTAGAAGTTGACCGGCAACTGGCGGTAGCTCTTGATTTCGCGGCGCGCGACGTCGGTGATGACCTCCTCGTGGGTGGGGCCGAAGCAGAAGTCGCGCTGGTGGCGGTCCTTGATTTTCAGCATCTGCGGGCCGAACACCGCCCAGCGTCCGGTTTCCTCCCACAGCTCGGCGGGCTGCACAGCCGGCATCAGCAGCTCGATCGCACCGGCACGGTTCATCTCCTCGCGCACCACGGCTTCCACCCGGCGCAGCACCCTGAGGCCCAGCGGCATCCAGGTATACAGCCCCGAGCCCAGGCGCTTGATGAGGCCGGCGCGCAGCATGAGTTTGTGGCTGACGAGCTCGGCTTCGGACGGGGCTTCCTTGGTGGTGGAAATGAAGAACTGGGTGGCGCGCATGGTGAGGCTGTTCAGGGAAAAGGCGGCATTTTACCGCGCGGGCGTGTAATCTTTCGCGCTCGATTTTGGAGTGGAATGGCAATGCGCTTGAAGTTTGGGAAACGCCGGGCGGTGGATGAGGGGCTGGAAGTGACCGAGGAGCGGGGGATACGCACGCTGCATCTGGGCAGCCAAGCGATCCAGAGTGCGATGCGGATCAGCCGCCCGTGGGATCTGGAACTCGCCTACACGCGGGCGATGATGGGCTTCCTGATGTTCAAGCCGGCGCCGCCGGAGGTCCTGATGATCGGCCTCGGCGGCGGTTCGCTCGCCAAGTTCATCCGCAAGCAGCGGCCGCAGACGCACATCACTGCAGTGGAGATCGACCCGCGGGTGATCGCCGCGGCGCGCAGCCATTTCGAGCTGCCGGGCAACGACGCCACGCTCGACGTGATCGAGGGCGACGGCGCGCTCTATGTGCGCCAGCATCCGGCGAGCGCCGACGTCATCCTGCTGGATGGCTTCGACGCCGGCAACCAGGTCGAGGCGCTGGCGACGCAGACCTTCTATGCCGCCTGCCGCCGCGCCTTGAAGCCGGGCGGCGTGCTGGTGGTCAACCTGTGGGGGCGCGACAGCGAGTTCGCCGAGTATTTCGCGCGCCTGTCGCGGGCGTTCGATGGCGAGGTCGGCTGGATTTCGGTGCAGAACAAGACCAACGTCATCGTGTTCGCCTTCGCCGAGTCGGGCGCGCCCGCTCGGCTGGCCGAGGCACAGCCGCGTCTGGCCGACCTGTCGAAGCGCTGGGGGCTGGATCTGCGCGGCTTCGCGCGCGACTTTCAGTGGGCTGAAGGGATTGCGCCCTTGCTGAAATAAGGCTCAGGCTCGGGGCGATAGAGGCGCACGCTTTCGTCGTCCGACGCCGACGCCAATGTGTGGCCGTCCGGGCTGAAACGGATCGCGGTTCCGCACAGTTCATGCGCCTGATAGCGGCGCACCACCTTGAACGCCTTGGTGTCGACCACGCGGATGGCCGAATCGGTATGGCGTCCCAGCGTGGCGAGGTAACGGCCGTCCGGGCTGAAGGCAATCGAGGTCACCAGACCATTGTGCTCGGTCGGGATGGAACGGGAGGTGCCGCTGGCGATGTCCCACAGGTTCAGACGGAACCAGCTGCCCGCCGCCAGCGTCCGGCCGTCGGGGCTGAACTGCAGGTCGTGTGGAGTGCGTGCCGTGACGAGGACCTTGCGGGTCGAATAGGCCGGGTCCAGCAGCAGGATGGCATGATCGAGGCCGACGGCCAGGCGGTCGCCGCGGGCGCTGAGCGCCACGACCTTGCCGTCGAGCGGGAGCGTGCGCAGGCGTGCCAGGTTTTCTGACGACCACACCCGCAGGCGCGCATCGGCGTGCCCACTGACGACCTGCCCCTGGAACAGCGCCAGCGCGGTCACGTCAGCCCCCTCTGCCAGCGCCTTGATGCGGTTGTGGTGCCACAGAATCAGGCGGCCATCGTCTCCGCCGCTGACGAAATCACCGGCGTCCAGCGGCAGGATCGCGCGCACGGCAGCGCGGTGCCCATGGGCATCGCCAAGCGGTCGCAGGGTCGAAGCATCCCATATCCGCAGTTCGCCGCGGAAGCCGCCGCTGAGAAGACGTTGTCCATCCGCCGTGTAGGCGAGGGCGGTGGTGCCGAATGCATGGGCGCCGCTCAGGACCCGAGCCGGTGGCTCGGTCGGGGTCAGGTTCGAGCATCCGCTCAAAAAGCCAATCAAAACAATGATTAACGGCATGTTTCGCGGCATGGAAGGTTTGCAATTTCCGGCGGCTGTGAAAGAATGCAGGTAATCGAACTTTATTGATGGTGGCGGCCATGATCGACCGAGAAGGGTACCGCCCGAACGTAGGCATTATATTGTGCAACGCGCAGAACCAGGTCTTCTGGGGCAAGCGCGTCAACCAGCACGCCTGGCAGTTTCCCCAGGGCGGCATCAATGCAGGGGAAACGCCGGAACAGGCCATGTTCCGGGAACTGGAAGAGGAAGTGGGCTTGCAGCCCGAACATGTGCGCATCCTCGGGCGCACGCGCGAATGGCTGCGCTACGACGTGCCGGCGCATTGGACCCGGCGCGACAATCGCGGGCTCTACCGCGGCCAGAAGCAGATCTGGTTCCTGCTGCGGCTGACCGGCCGCGACAGCGATGTCTCGCTGCGGGCCTCCGATCATCCTGAGTTCGATGCCTGGCGCTGGAACGAATACTGGGTGCCGATGGAGGCGGTGGTCGACTTCAAGCGCGAGGTCTACCGTCTGGCGCTGGAGGAGCTCGAGCGCTATCTGCACAAGGATGTGCGCTTTCTGCGGCAGCGGGCGCGGCGCCTGTGCGACCGCCGCAGCACGCCGCGCGATCTTGTGTTGAAGCCCTGAAATCCTGGCTGCGGGAGGCGTGAGATGAAGATGCGGATCCACACTTCAACCACGCTTGCCGCAGGGATGTCGCCGGGCCTGCCCTTGTGGCAGGTCGCCCCCACGCACGATAGCAGTGGCCGCCTGCTGACCGATTTCATGATGCTGATCCCGCGTCTGCGCTTGCGCCCGCCGCTCGAGATCGAGCGCGCGTCGCGCGACATCCAGGCCGTCCTGGCGCTGCATCAGGACGTCGTGTTTGCCGATCTCAACCTCAAGCTCAACCTGCTGTGGGTGTCGCTGCGCCCGCGTCCGGGAGCGATCAGCGAACTGGTCGCGGCCATCCGCCTGCGCGTGCCTGAGGCGGTGCTGGTCGCGCATCACACCGAGCCGCGCTAGCAGGTTTTCCGACCGCGGTCGGTACCACGACCGATCCTGGAATTTGTCCGGATATCCCTGCAGATCGCAGGGAATCCCGCGTCCTTTCTGCGTTTCCGTTCACCCAAAGCGACAGAATTCGTTAAAATGAGCGATTGCTGATTAACTACCCGCTGGAGCAAACATGGCCGTTTCCGAACTTCAGGTGCAGACCGCATTGAAAGAGTTGGTCGATCCCAACACCCACAAGGATTACGTCTCGACCAAATCCGCCCGCAACATCAAGATCGACGGCGGAACCGTCTCCGTCGACATTCAGCTGGGCTATCCCGCGCAGAGCCAGCTGGCCATGATCAAGCAGCAGGTCGAAGACAAGCTCAAGAGCATCGACGGCGTGACCGGTGCGACCGCCAACGTCAGCTTCAAGATCGTGTCGCACAGCGTGCAGCGCGGCGTCAAGCTGATCCCCAACGTCAAGAACATCATCGCCGTCGCCTCCGGCAAGGGCGGCGTCGGCAAGTCGACCACCGCCGTCAACCTGGCGCTGGCGCTGGCCGCCGAGGGCGCGCGTGTCGGCATGCTGGACGCCGACATCTACGGCCCGTCGCAACCGACCATGCTCGGCATCACCGACAAGCCCGAATCGACCGACGGCAAGAACCTCGAGCCGCTGATGGGCCACGGCATCCAGGCGATGTCGATCGGCTTCCTGATCGACGTCGAGACGCCCATGGTTTGGCGTGGCCCGATGGTGACGCAGGCGCTGGAACAGCTGCTCAACAACACCAACTGGAACGACCTCGACTATCTGGTGGTCGACCTGCCGCCCGGCACCGGCGACATCCAGCTGACGCTGGCGCAGCGCGTGCCGGTGACCGGCGCGGTGATCGTCACCACGCCGCAGGACATCGCGCTGATCGACGCGCGCAAGGGCCTGAAGATGTTCGAGAAGGTCGGCATTCCCATCATCGGCGTGGTCGAGAACATGAGCCTGCACATCTGCTCGAAGTGCGGCCACGAAGAGCGCATCTTCGGTGAAGGCGGCGGCGAGCGCATGTGCAAGGACTACAGCGTGGAATTCCTCGGTGCCCTGCCGCTCGACGGCAGCATCCGTGCCGACACCGATTCCGGCAAGCCGTCGGTGGTGTCCGACCCGACCGGCCGCGTGACCGAGATCTACAAGCAGATCGCGCGTCGCGTTGCTGTTAAGATTGGCGAAACCGCGGTGGATCATTCCGCCAAGTTCCCCAACATCGTCATTTCCAACACCTGATGAGCATCAAGTCCGACCGATGGATCCGCCGCATGGCGGCTGAGCATGGCATGATCGAACCGTTCGAGCCGGGGCAGGTCAAGCAGGCCGGCGGCAAGTCCATCGTGTCGTACGGCACGTCGAGCTACGGCTACGACGTGCGGTGTGCCAACGAATTCAAGCTGTTCACCGACATCAACACCACCATCGTCGATCCCAAGGCGTTCGACCCGAACTCCTTCGTCGAGGTGAAGGGCGAGTCCTGCATCATCCCGCCGAATTCCTTTGCGCTCGCGCGTACCGTGGAGTATTTCCGCATTCCGCGCAACGTGCTGACCATCTGCCTCGGCAAGAGCACGTATGCCCGTTGCGGCATCATCGTCAACGTGACGCCGCTCGAACCCGAGTGGGAAGGCCACGTGACGCTGGAGTTTTCCAACACCACCCCGCTGCCTGCGCGCATCTACGCCAACGAAGGTGTGGCACAGATGCTGTTTCTCGAGTCCGACGAGGTGTGTGAAACCTCGTATCGCGACCGTGGCGGCAAATACCAGGGCCAGGTCGGCGTGACCCTGCCCAAGATCTGACAGTCCGCAAAATTTAATCCGTCTGCCGCACGCGCGACGTACAATCCGCGTTTTTCTCAGGGCCTTTTCCAGGAGCCGCCATGCGCTTCCGTTTCCCCGTTGTCATCATTGACGAAGACTTCCGCTCCGAAAACGCGTCGGGGCTGGGTATCCGCACCCTCGCCGAGGCGATCGAAAAGGAAGGCATGGAAGTGCTGGGCGTCACCAACTACGGCGACCTGACCTCGTTCGCACAGCAGCAGGCGCGCGCGTCGGCCTTCGTGCTGTCGATCGACGATGAGGAACTCGCGGGGTCGGCCGAGGATGCCAATGCCGCACTGCAAAAACTGCGCGGCTTCGTTGAGGAAGTGCGTTTCCGCAATGCCGAGATCCCGATCTTCCTGCACGGCGAAACCCGTACCGCCCGCCATATCCCGAACGACATCCTGCGCGAACTCAACGGCTTCATCCACATGTTGGAGGACACGCCGGAATTTCTCGCGCGTTACATTGCCCGCGAGGCTCGCGCCTACCTCGACTCGCTGGTGCCGCCGTTCTTTCGCGCACTCACCCATTACGCCGCCGACGGCTCGTATTCATGGCACTGCCCCGGCCACTCCGGCGGGGTGGCCTTCCTGAAGTCACCGATCGGCCAGATGTTCCACCAGTTCTTCGGCGAGAACCTGCTGCGCGCCGACGTCTGCAACGCAGTCGACGAACTCGGCCAGCTGCTCGACCACACCGGTCCGGTGGCGGCATCCGAGCGCAACGCCGCGCGCATCTTCAACTGCGACCATCTGTTCTTCGTCACCAACGGCACCTCGTCATCGAACAAGATGGTGTGGCACGCCACCGTGGCCCCGGGCGACATCGTGGTGGTCGACCGCAACTGCCACAAGTCCATCCTGCACGCGATCATGATGTGCGGCGCGATCCCGATCTTCCTCACGCCGACGCGCAACCACTACGGCATCATCGGGCCGATCCCGCTCGACGAGTTCCGCCCCGAGAACATCGAGAAGAAGATCGCGGCGCATCCGTTTGCGAAGGACGTGAAGCGCAAGCCGCGCATCCTCACCATCACCCAGTCGACCTACGACGGCATCCTCTACAACGTCGACATGATCAAGGACCTGCTCGGCGACTACATCGACACCCTGCATTTCGACGAGGCCTGGCTGCCGCATGCGACCTTCCACGACTTCTACCGCGGCATGCACGCCATCGGCAAGAACCGCCCGCGCGCCAAGGATGCGCTGGTGTTCGCCACCCAGTCGACGCACAAGTTGCTGGCGGGTTTGAGCCAGGCCTCGCAGATCCTGGTGCAGGACTCGGAGACGCGCAAGCTCGACTTCCACCGCTTCAACGAAGCCTATCTGATGCACACCTCGACCTCGCCGCAGTACGCCATCATCGCCTCGTGCGACGTGGCGGCGGCGATGATGGAGCCGCCCGGCGGTCCCGCACTGGTGGAGGAGTCGATCCGCGAGGCGCTGGATTTCCGCCGCGCCATGCGCAAGGTCGACGAGGAGTTCGGCGATTCCTGGTGGTTCAAGGTGTGGGGGCCGCAGAAACTCGCCGATGAGGGCGTCGGCGACCGCGAGGACTGGATGCTGGAGGCCGGCGAGCGCTGGCACGAGTTCGGCAACATCGCGCCCGGCTTCAACCTGCTCGACCCGATCAAGGCCACGGTCATCACGCCGGGCCTGGACGTCGACGGCGCGTTCGCCGACTGGGGCATCCCGGCGGCGATCGTCACCAAGTACCTGGCCGAGCACGGCGTCATCGTCGAGAAGACCGGCCTGTATTCCTTCTTCATCATGTTCACCATCGGCATCACCAAGGGCCGCTGGAACACCCTGGTGACCGCGCTGCAGCAGTTCAAGGCCGACTACGACGAGAACCAGCCGCTGTGGCGCGTGCTGCCCGAATTCGTGGAAAAGCATCCGCGCTACGAGAAGACCGGTCTCAAGGACCTGTGCGACCAGATCCACGCCATCTACAAGGCCAAGGACGTGGCGCGCCTGACGACCGAGATGTATCTGTCGGAAATGGCGCCGGCGATGAAACCGGCCGACGCCTTCGCCAAGATGGCGCACCGCGAGATCGAGCGCGTCGAGATCGACAAGCTCGAGGGCCGCATCACCGCCATGCTGGTGACGCCATACCCGCCGGGCATCCCGCTGCTCATTCCGGGCGAGCGTTTCAACGCCACCATCGTGCGCTATCTGCAGTTCACCCGTGAATTCAACGAAAAATTCCCCGGCTTCGAGACCGACGTGCACGGCCTGGTCGAGGACGTGGTCGACGGCAAGGCCCGCTACTACGTCGATTGCGTGATCTGATCCGGCCCTGGACATGGGCTGAGGCTTGATTTGTCAGGCAAAAAGCGTATGATTCGCAGTCCCCGGTTTGCCGGGGATTGTTTTTTCACCTTGGCTGTACTTAAAAACCTTGCTCCACCGCACCGCAGCGGGGGGCTGAACCGAAAGGAAACTCGATGCGGCATTACGAAATCGTATTTATCGTCCATCCCGATCAGAGCGAGCAGGTGCCCGCGATGATCGAGCGCTACAAGGGCAACATCACCAGCCGCGGCGGCAGCATCCACCGCCTGGAAGACTGGGGTCGCCGCCAGATGGCCTACCCGATCCAGAAGGTCCACAAGGCCCACTACGTCCTGATGAACATCGAATGCGACCAGGAAACCCTGGAAGAACTCGAACACGGCTTCAAGTTCAACGACGCCGTGCTGCGCCACCTGACCATCAAGCGCGACGAAGCCGTGACCACCGCTTCGCCGATGATGAAGGAAGAGAAGTCGCGCGACATGCTGGACAGCGCCAAGCCGGAAGCGGCTGCCGAGGCGCCTGCTGCAGCCTGAGTGCGTGCCGAGCTGAATGAGTGAACAGGCTGCTCATCAGCGGCGCCCTCATCCAGGTTGACCCTCTGCGTTACAGCCCGGCCGGCGTGCCGATTGCCGAAGCGGTGATAACCCATCGCAGCAGTCAGAGCGTGGCAGGCCAGCCCAGGCAGGTGGAATGCGAGTTGACGGTGCAGGCGAGCGGAGTGCTTGCCGGCCAGTTGGCCCAGATGCCACCGGGAACGCAGGTCAAACTGGAGGGGGTGCTGAACCGGCGCAGCGTGAACAGCAGACAGTTGATCCTGATATTGAATCGAATCGAAAAGGAATGAATCATGGCACGTCCCATGGGTGGTAAATCCGGCGGCAAGTTCGCCAACAAGCGCCGCGACAGCGGCAACCGCGGCCTCTTCAAGCGTCGCAAGTTCTGCCGCTTCACCGCCGAGAAGGTGGTCGAGGTGGATTACAAGGACGTCGACGTCCTGAAGGAATTCATCAGCGAGAACGGCCGCATCATCCCGGCCCGCATCACCGGCACCAAGGCGCACTATCAGCGCCAGCTGAGCACCGCCATCAAGCGCGCCCGCTTCCTGGCGCTCATGCCCTACACCGATCTGCACTGAGGAGACGACGATGCAAGTGATTCTGATGGACAAGGTCGTCAACCTGGGCAACCTGGGTGACGTGGTCAGGGTGAAGGACGGCTATGCCCGTAACTTCCTCATTCCCACCGGTCGTGCCCGCCGCGCCACGCAGGCCAACCTCGAAGCGTTCGCTGCGCAGAAGGCCGAGCTCGAGCGCGTCGCCGCCGAGAAGCTGGCCGACGCGCAGGCCCGCGCCGCGAAACTGGAAGGCAGCAGCGTGACGATCAGCCAAAAGGCTGGCGTCGATGGCCGTCTGTTCGGTTCCGTGACCAACGCCGACATCTCCGATGCGCTGAAGGCCCAGGGCCATGCAGTGGCCAAGGCGGAAATCCGTTTGCCCGAAGGCCCGTTCAAGGCTGCCGGCGAATACCCGGTCGTCCTGGCGCTGCATACCGACGTCACCGCCAACATCACGGTGGTGGTGGTCGGCGAACAGTAATCCCGCCCGGTCTGCCGAAAAAGGGAGCCTGCGGCTCCCTTTTTTTGTCCCCTGCTTGTCCACTTCTTTTCCACAGGCTTGTCCCTTGGTGGGGGTGGGGGTGAAGACTAGAATGCCGCCATGGCTGCCATCCACACGCTGAACACCCAATCCGATCCCCAGCTGGCGCAGATGCGCCTGCCGCCGCATTCGCTCGAAGCCGAACAGGCGGTACTGGGCGGCCTGTTGCTCGAAAACGGCGCGTGGGATCGCATTGCCGATGTGGTTGGGGAAAGCGATTTCTACCGCCAGGACCACCGCCAGATACTGCGCGCGATCGTGCGGCAGATCGCCGAGAACCGCCCGGCCGACTCGGTGACGGTGGCCGAGGCACTACAGTCCATGGGCGAGCTGGAAAGCGTCGGCGGGCTGGCCTACATCGTCGCGCTGGCGAGCAATACACCGTCGGCGGCCAACATCCGTCGCTACGCCGAAATCGTGCGCGAGCGTTCGGTGATGCGCCGTCTGGTGGAAGTCGCCACCGGCATTGCCGACAGCGCCTATGCGCCGGCTGGCAAAAGCGCACAGCAATTGCTCGACGAAGCCGAAGCCAAGGTGTTCGAGATCGCCGAATCCGGTAGTCGTGGCCAGGCAGGCTTCACCGAGATCAAGCCTTTGCTGAAGGAAGTGGTCGAGCGCATCGACGAGCTCTACCATCGGGATAACGACTCCGGCGTCACCGGCGTGCCGACCGGCTTCCACGACCTCGACCAGAAGACCTCCGGCCTGCAGCCGGGCGACCTCATCATCGTCGCGGGGCGGCCGTCGATGGGCAAGACCGCGTTCTCGATCAATATCGGCGAGAACGTCGCGCTCGACACCGGCCTGCCGGTGGCGGTGTTCTCGATGGAAATGGGCGGCGCCCAGCTGGTGATGCGGATGATCGGCTCGGTCGGCAAGCTCGACCAGCACCGCCTGCGCACCGGCAAGCTGGGCGAGGACGACTGGCAGCGCCTGACCTATGCGCTCGGCAAGCTCAACGAGGCGCCGGTGTTCATCGACGAGACGCCGGGACTCAACGTGCTGGAGCTGCGGGCGCGCGCACGCCGCCTGATGCGCCAGTGCGGCAAGCTCGGCCTCATCATCATCGACTACCTGCAGCTGATGGCGGGCAGCGGCGGCGGCGAGAACCGCGCCACCGAGATCTCCGAAATCTCGCGCGCGCTGAAGGGGCTGGCGAAGGAACTGCACGTACCGGTGATCGCGCTGTCCCAGTTGAACCGGAGCCTCGAGCAGCGGCCGAACAAGCGCCCGGTGATGTCCGACCTGCGCGAATCAGGCGCCATCGAACAGGATGCCGACGTCATCCTGTTCATCTACCGCGACGAGGTCTACAACCCCGATACCCAGGACAAGGGTACTGCCGAAATCATCATCGGCAAGCAGCGTAACGGCCCCATCGGCACCGTGCGTCTGGCCTTCCTCGGCGAATACACGCGCTTCGAATCGCTGGCGCAACCCGGCGCGTACTGATTCATGCGCCCCATCAAAGCGCGGATTTCCGTGGGCGCGATGGCGCACAACCTGCGCGTGGCGCGCCGCCATGCGGGCGCTGCGCGCGTGTTTGCCGTGGTCAAGGCCAACGCCTACGGACACGGCCTGTCGCGTGCGCGGCGTGCAATGGCGGCGGCGGACGGCTTCGCCGTGCTGACGCTGGAGGAGGCGGCCAACCTGCGCCTGATGGGGGTGGAGCAGCCTATTCTGCTGCTGGAGGGACTGTTCGGCGCGGACGAAATCGCGACCTGCGCCGAGCTCGACTTGTGGCCGGTGCTGCATCACGCGGCGCAGCTGGATTGGCTGCAGCAGCTGCCGCCGTCCCGGCCTTTGCAGATCTTCCTTAAATTCGACAGCGGCATGCACCGCCTGGGCTTTCCGCTCGACGGGCATGCGGCGATCGTCGAACGGGTGCGTGCCCTCCCGGGTGTGGCCGGCATCACCCTGATGACCCATTTTGCCCAGGCGGACGAGGCAGCAGGGGTGGCGTGGCAGTTGCATCCCTTCCTGCGGGAAATGGCCGGCCACGGCCTGCAGTGGACCAGCGCCAATTCGGCGGCATTGCTGCGTTATCCGGAAACCCAGGGGGGATGGGTGCGCCCGGGACTGATGCTGTACGGCGCATCGCCGTTTACCGACACGAGCGCTGACCAGCTCGGGCTGAAGCCGGCGATGACCCTGCAATCGGAGCTTATCGGCGTGCAGGCGCTGCAGCCCGGAGAAGGCGTCGGCTATGGCCAGCTGTTCCGTGCCGACCGCGCCATGCGGGTCGGGATCGTCGCCTGCGGCTATGCCGACGGCTATCCGCGCCACGCGCCGACGGGGACGCCGGTTCTGGTCAATGGCCGTGCGAGCCGCACCCTGGGCCGGGTGTCGATGGACATGCTGTGCGTGGATTTGAGCGACAGCCCGGATGCCGGCATCGGCACCCCGGTCGTGTTGTGGGGCGACGGGATGCCGGTGGATGCGGTGGCCGCCGCTGCCGGCACCAGCAGTTATGAGCTGCTGTGCGCCCTGGCCGCGCGGGTGCCGGTGGAAGAAACCGAATGAGCTAGTGGGTGGTGCCGAACGACGGGTCGCGCGTACCCGGCGGCAGGGGCAGGCCGGCATAGCGTGAGGCCTGCGCGATCGGTCCCAGCGGAAACAGGTTGTAGAGAAACTTGTGGCCCCCGAGTCCGGCGAACTCCTCTTCCAGGGAGTGCACCAGCATGCGCGCGTTGATGGTGCCGCCGTGGTCGGCGTAGCAGTCGCGCAGATAGCGGATGATGCCGAGGTGGTCGTCGGTGAGTTCCAGGCCGTCCTTGCGCGCCATCTCGATCGCCAGCTCTTCTGTCCACGGGTCCAGTTCGCCCAAATGGCCACGCATGGAGGGTTCCGTGTGTTCCTGCGCCACCAGTTTGTTGATGTCCAGCATGATGGTCTCCTTTCGTCCAGGGTGACTTTTTTATAGGCCGCGGCCATAAAAAACCAAGGCGCCTCCCCAGCGGCAAAGGTGAAAGACCATAAGCGGGCCCAATCCGAACCTGGGGGGGCATCGTGAAAGCTATTGCGTTGCGCAGGGATGCGCCACCGGTCTTTTCCTGACCCAGGCGGCTCAGCCGGCGTAGGCCGGACTGTTCGACTTCAAGCCGGAGAATGACTCCAGGGGGCAGGGCGGCGAGGGCCGGGTGGAAAAGATCATGCTGTGTCCGCGGACGCGACGAAACATTCCAGATGACGGGCGCCGTCGATATGGACGTCGAGCTGAAGCGCCTTCAAGGCAGCCTGCATCGCAGCTTCAAAGGCTGGCCAGTCGGCGATGCCTTCGTAGACCTCCATCCATGTCGCCGCATCGTCGCAGCGCGCGAGCCGGCGCGGCGGCTGCGTGCAATGCGCGGCCAGCGCCTGCAGTAGCGTATCGACGCGGGAGGCGGCCTGAGACGCCTGCGCAGGAGCGACGCGGTAATAGATATAGGCGTGTCGCACCTAGTCGGGCAGCGCGTAGGGCAGGGGTTTCAGGCTCAACGCGGCGCCGCCGAGGGAATTCAGGTGCAGGGTATGCGACTTCGCGCTTTCGACCTGGGCGACCGCCAGGACGTCGAAACCTCCCGTCGGCGCGGGCGCCGCGTTGACCACGGTGCCGCTGGCCTGACCGTCGAAGTCGGCGCTATAGAGGCTGTCGCCCGGGGCGGCTTCGGCATCGACATGCGCCAGGAACATGCGGCGCTTGAGCTTGCCCAGGTACTGGCTGCGCGCGACGATTTCCTGGCCGGGGTAGCAGCCTTTCTGGAAGCTGACCCCGCCGATGACTTCGAGGTTCACCATCTGCGGTACGAACTGTTCCTGGGTGGCGGCGACGATCATCGGGATGCCGGCATTGAGGCGCAGCCAGTCCCAGACCGGCGCGCCGACCGGGGTGGCCTGCTGGCGCAGCGTCTGCCAAACGGCCGCCGCTTGCTCGGGCGCGACGGACAGGACGAACTTGTCCTCGCCGACGCGGACGACATGGCCGGCGCCGCTGGCGACCGCGTGCATCGCAGTTTCCGGCAGGGCGCCCATCGCAGCGTCGACCGCCAAGGCCGCCTGGGGGCCGGCCACCACCAGCCTTACCGTCTCGTCGCTGGCATCCCGCCCCTGCACCTTGGCGCGCAGGATGAACATCGACAAACGCTTCAGTACGCTGGCGACGATGTCGCCGGAGAGCTGCAGGCAGGTATCCTCGCCCTGCCGCCATATCAGGAAATTGGCGAGCAGGCGCCCCTTGGGGCTGCAGTAGCCGTTCCACTGCGCAACATCGGCATGCAGGCTGCGCACGTCGTTGGTGAGCTGACCCTGCAGGAAGCTTGCGGTATCGTCGCCGCGGAAGGCGATGACGCCAAGCTGCGACAGATCCGCCACAATGGTGCCGCTCGCCGCGGCTGCACGTTCGGCGGCGGGATCGCCGTAGTTGAGCGCGGTGCCGTTCTCGATCACCGCACCTTGGGTGTGCAGAAAGTTTTTCCAGGAGTCGATCACGATGTGTCCAGTCCGAAAGTCGGTGCCATGAAGCGCAAAAGTGTACACGCTGATGCGCGAGATTGAGCTCAAGCCCTCACGCCTGTTGGGGCTGTTGCTGGCAGCCATGACTGCGCTCGCGCTGGCCGTCGTCTGGCTGGCCGCGATCCCGGCGGGCGCGCAGTTGGGTTTGGCCGCAGCGGTCCTTGGCCTGGCAGTGTGGAATAGGCCACAGGCGGACCAGGGTGCGCGACTGCGGTTGACTGCAGAGGGTCGATTGCAGGCGTTGGACGATGAGGGTGAATGGCGCGACGCCGAGGTGGAAGGCGATAGTTTCGTTGCGCCAGGCCTGGTGGTGATGCGCTACCGGATCGACGGTCGCCCGGCGCGCAGCCTCACGCTGCTGCCCGACAGTGCCCGCGCGGAGGATTTGCGCCGGCTCAGGGTGTCGCTTCGCTGGGCACGCCGCACACGCTCGGGCACATCGTTCCCGGGCGCGGGTTGAGCACGGTGTTGCCGGCGATCGGCATGGTGTCGGGGTAGTCGCGACTGTAGTGCAGGCCGCGGCTCTCCTGCCGCAGTTGGGCGCAGCGGATGATGAGATCGGCGCTCTGCACCAGATTGCGCAGCTCGATCAGGTCGTTCGATACGCGGAAATTGCGGTAGAACTCGTCGATTTCGGCGCGCAGCAGGCGGATGCGGTGGGTGGCACGCGCCAGCCGCTTGTTGGTGCGCACGATGCCGACGTAGTCCCACATGAAGCGCCGCAGCTCGTCCCAGTTGTGCGAAATCACCACCTCTTCGTCGGGGTCGGTGACGCGCGAGGCGTCCCAGTCCGGCAGGCTGAGCGAGGGCGCGGGCGGCGTGGCGAGGATGTCTGCTGCTGCGGCGTGGCCGAATACCAGACATTCGAGCAGCGAGTTCGATGCCAGCCGGTTGGCGCCGTGCAGACCGGTGAAGGTGACCTCGCCGACCGCGTGCAGGTTGCACAGGTCGGTGCGCGCGTTGAGATCGGTGACCACACCGCCGCAGGTGTAGTGCGCGGCCGGCACCACCGGGATCGGCTGGCGCGTGATGTCGATACCGAGTTCGAGGCAGCGGCGATGAATCGTCGGAAAATGCTCGCGCACGAAGTCGGCCGGCTTGTGGCTGATGTCGAGGTAGACGCAGTCGATGCCGCGCTTCTTCATCTCGAAGTCGATCGCGCGCGCCACCACGTCGCGCGGCGCGAGTTCGGCGCGTTCGTCGTGGAACTGCATGAAACGGCTGCCGTCCGGTAGCAACAGGCGTCCGCCTTCGCCGCGCACGGCCTCGCTGATGAGAAAGGACTTGGCGTGCGGATGGTACAGGCAGGTCGGGTGGAACTGCACGAATTCCAGGTTGGCCACGCGGCAGCCGGCGCGCCACGCCATCGCGATGCCGTCGCCGGTCGAGGTGTCGGGGTTGGTCGTGTAGAGGTAGACCTTGCCGGCGCCGCCGGTGGCGAGCACGGTGTGGCCGGCGGCGAAGGTCTCGACCTCGCCGGTGCCCTTGTTGAGCGCATAGGCACCGTGGATCTGCCGTTCCTGGCCGCCGGCACGCTTGCCGGTGATGAGGTCGATGGCGACGTGCTGCTCGAAGGTCTCGATGTTGGGATGGGCGCGCACCTTGTCCAACAGGCTGGTCTGGACTGCGTGGCCGGTGGCGTCGGCCGCGTGCACCACGCGGCGCTTGGAGTGGCCGCCCTCGCGGGCAAGGTGCAGGCTGCCGGGCGCCTGCGGGTCGGGAGTGAAGGCGACGCCGTTGGCGGTCAGCCAGGCGATCATCTCGCGTGCCTGGCTCGCCACCCGCCGCGTCACCGCCTCGTCGCACAGGCCGGCGCCGGCGACCAGGGTGTCGTGGACGTGGGCTTCGACCGAGTCGCCGCTGTCGACCGCGGCCGCGATGCCGCCTTGCGCCCAGTCGCTGGCGCCATCGGTCATCTGCCGCTTGGTCACAATGGCGACGCGGCGCTGGTCGGCGAGCTTGAGCGCGGTGGTCAGCGCGGCAAGGCCGCTGCCGAGGATGAGGACGTCGTGTCTGTGCATGATTGGTCGCGGGATGATAGCAGGCTTGGGGCGCGCCCGAATAACCTTGTTCGGGATGAACTTTTTCGATCCCGTCCGCTCACACGTTGCGGAAGATGCGGTCACGTATACTTTCACTATAAACACAAGCAGCAGGGAGATATGTCGGACCGCGAACTGGATCAGATATTGGTCGAACGCGCCCAGCGCGGCGACAAGCGCGCGTTCGAGCTGTTGGTGAGCAAGTATCACCGCAAGCTCGGGCGGCTTTTGTCGCGCATGGTGCGCGATGCTGCCGAGGTGGAAGACATTACGCAGGAAGCATTCATCAAGGCGTATCGGGCACTGCCGGGGTTCCGCGGCGAGAGTGCCTTCTATACCTGGCTGTATCGCATCGCCGTCAACACGGCCAAGAACTATCTGGTGGCGCACAAGCGCCAGCCGGTATCGAGCGACGTGCTGGCGGAGGACGCGGAGAACTACGAGGACGGCGAACTGCTGCGCGACATCGCGACGCCGGACGCGGAACTCCAGACCAAGCAGATCGCCAAAGCGGTCAACGAGGCAGTCGACGCGCTGCCCGAGGAATTGCGGACCGCCATCACGCTGCGCGAGATCGAGGGCATGAGCTACGAGGAGATCGCGCAGATGATGGACTGCCCGATCGGCACCGTGCGTTCGCGGATTTTCCGCGCACGCGAGGCCATCGCCGAGAAAATACGCCCGATGTTGGGCACCAGTCAGGACAAAAGGTGGTAATCATGTCAGCACTTCGCAAACCCGAATCCCGCTCCCACGCCCACCAGGCCGACGACGACAGCCAGTCGGCGCTGTCGGCCATGCTCGACGGCGAAACCTCCCGAGCCGAGATCGAGCACTACATTGCCTCCCTGAAAGAGGATGATGCCCTGCGACGAACCTGGTCCGAATATCACCTGATCGGCGATCTGATGCGCGGCGTGGCGCCGGCGGGGGATGACTTCATGGCACGTTTCTCGGCGCAGCTGGCGGCCGAGCCAACGGTGCTGGCGCCGCGCCGCAGCGTATGGCCGCAACGCGTGGCGGTGGCGTCGCTGGCGTCGCTGGCGGTCTGGGGGACGGTCTCGCTGACCGGCCTGATGTCGACGGATGCGCCGGTCACCGCGCCGATGGCGGTGGCGCCGGGCTTCCAGCAGGCCACGCTGGCGTCCCCGCCGCAGCGCGACGACGCCCGCCTGGCCCCCTATCTGGTGGCACACCAGGAATTTGCGCCGATGGCCGTGGCGTCGCCCTACCAGCGCGTCGTGGCGGTTGCGGTGGAGCCGCGCTGATGCAGGCCGTGGCGTGGCGGCAGGGCTGGCTGGTCGCGGGGTTCGCCGGATTGATGCTGGTCTCCGGCATGGCCCGTGCCGAGGCGGCGGTGGAATGGCTGAAACGGGCTGCGACCGCCGCCCAGCAGCAGAACTACAGCGGCGTCTACGTGTACCACCATGGCGAGCACGTCGAGGTGCTGCGCGTTTTCCATCGCACCGATGCGAGCGGCGAGCAGGAGAAGGTCGAAGTGCTGGACGGCACGCCGCGCCAGTTTCTGCGCATCAACAACGATGTCTATTGCCATTTGCCGGACGGCAAGCATGTCCGGCTGGAACGCAATGCCGCCCGCCGTTTCTTCCCCGCCCTGCTGCCGGTGCAGCCGGCCGCCCTGCTCGACTATTACGAGGCGAAGCTCGGCGGGATCGAGCGCGTCGCCGGTCGCACCTGCCAGGTGGTGACGCTGGAGCCGCGCGACGGCTATCGTTATGCCTTCAATCTGTGGGTCGACAGGCAAACCGGGCTGCCGTTGAAGTCGCGCATCGTCAATAGCAACGGCGGCGTGGTGTCGATGTTCGTGTTCTCCGAAGTCCAGATCGGCAAGGCGCCCGATGTCCAGCTGTTCCGCAATGACATCGCGGGCAAGCGCATCCAGAAAGCCCACCTCGACCAGCCGGTCGAGGTGGGCTGGAGCGTGACGCCCCCGCCAGGCTACGAGCGGGTGCAGGAAGCGGTGCGCACGTTGCCGGGCAAGCGGGCGCCGGTTACCCATCTGGTGTTTTCGGACGGGCTTTCCGTGCTGTCGCTATTCGTCGAGCCGATCGAGCCGCAGGTGCAACGCCTGCAGGGCCTGTCGGCCGAGGGGGCGATCGGGGTCTATGCCCGCCAGGTTGACGGCTATGCCGTGACGACGCTGGGCGAGGTGCCGAACCTGGCCCTGATCGAAACCGGCAATTCGGTCAAAAAGAAGTAAGCGAACGCAGGTATGCTGGAACAAACCGCCGAGATCGTCAGGACCGCGCCAGACGGCGTCTGGGTGCGGGCGGTCGAGCCGTCCGGCTGCGGCAGTTGCGGTGGGCAGGGCTGTTCGTCGCGCCGCATTGCCGAGCTGTTCCAGCGTACCCCCCGCCAGTTCCTGGTCGACTGCGATCTGTCGCTCTCCCCGGGTGACCGGGTGGTGGTCGGCATCGCCCATGGCAGCGTATTGAGGAGCGCACTGCGCATCTATGGCCTGCCACTGGGGCTGATGCTGGCGGGTGCCCTGATCGCGCAGGCGATCGCGCCCGGAGACGCGTCTGCCGTGGCCGGCATGCTGGTCGGAGGATTGGCTGGCGGGCTGGTCGCGCGCGGCGGCCGCGCGGCGCGGCCCGTCGTGTTGAGACGCGAAGATGACAAGCGCATTCACATGAGGAAAGGATAACCATGATGAAACAGGCTTTGGCTATGACGGCGTTGCTGTTTTCCCTGGCGGCGCCGGTAGCAGCGAAGGATGTGGTGGACGTGGCCGATCTGGTCGAAAGACAGGGACCGGCGGTGGTCAATATCAGCACCACCAAGCTGGTGAAGCGGGGGGCGGAAGGATTTCCGTTCCAGGTTCCCGACGACGAGGAGATGCAGGAGTTCTTCCGTCGCTTTTTCCCCGGCGGGCCGGGCGGCCCCATGCAGGAGATCCCGGCACGCGGCGCCGGTTCCGGCTTCATCGTCAGCAGCGACGGTTACATCCTGACCAATGCACACGTGGTCCGGGGCGCGGACGAGGTCGTGGTCAAGCTCATCGACAAGCGCAAGTTCATCGCCAAGGTGGTGGGGGCCGATGCGCGCACCGATGTCGCCGTCATCAAGATCACTGCCAGCAATCTGCCTGCAGTCAGGCTGGGCGACCCCGCCCGGCTGCGCGTGGGCGAGGCGGTGGCGGCGATCGGCTCGCCCTTCGGCTTCGAGAATTCGGTGACTGCGGGCATCGTCTCCGCCAAGGGGCGTTCGCTGCCGTCGGAAAGCTACGTGCCCTACATCCAGACCGACGTGCCGATCAACCCGGGCAATTCGGGCGGGCCGCTGTTCAACATGCGCGGCGAGGTGGTCGGCATCAACTCGCAGATCTACAGCCGCAGCGGCGGTTACCAGGGCGTATCGTTCGCGATCCCGATCGACGTGGCGATGGAAGTGGTCGACCAGCTGAAACAGGGTGGCAAGGTATCGCGTGGCTGGCTTGGCGTGGTGATCCAGGAGGTGACGTCCGATCTGGCCGAGTCGTTCGGGCTGGACCGGCCGCGCGGCGCACTGGTGTCGCAGGTGCAGGAGGACAGTCCGGCCGCGAAGGCGGGCTTGCAGGCGTCCGACGTGATCCTGGCGTTCAACGGCAGGCTGGTGGAGAACTCCGGCGATCTGCCGCGCATGGTCGGCATGGCCAAGCCGGGCGCCAAGATTCCGCTGCAGGTGTGGCGCCGCGGCAAGACGCAGGAACTGCAGGTGGTGCTGGGCGAATTGCCGGGTGAGGAGCAGCTCGCCGGCAAGGGCGGCAAGACCTATTCGCGCGGCGGCCTCGCCCTGTCCGAGCTGACGCCCGACCAGCGGCGCGAACTGAAGATCGACCATGGCCTCTTGGTGGAAGAGGTGACCGGCGATGCCGCGCGCGCCGGCATCCGGGTCGGCGACGTCATCCTCGCGGTGAACAACGGCAAGGTGGCCACGGTCGAGGCCTTCCGCAAGGCGATCGCCGCCGTTCCCAAGGGCAAGAGCGCGGCCATCCTGGTGCGGCGCGGCGAGGGATCGCTGTACGTTCCGCTGAAGATCTCGGGTGAGTAGGACGCTCACCCTCTACACGCGGGACGGCTGTCCGCTGTGCGAGGAAATGGCGGCCGAGGTCGGCGCAATGCTCGGCGGGACCGGACACCGCCTGCTGCCCGTCGACGTCGACGCCGATCCTGCGCTCAAGGCGAAATACGGCTGGGACGTGCCGCTGCTGTTCGACGTCGATGCCGAAATCTGCCGCCATCAGCTCGACCGGCCGGCTTTGCAGGCCTGGCTGCGTGCGCAACCATAGCGTCCCCAAATCCGTTAAAATTCGGGAAGTTATCTCATCCCTGACCGGGCACGGAAACGTGCCCGTTTTGCTGTGTCGCAGAACCTGATCCGCAATTTTTCCATCATCGCCCACATCGACCACGGCAAGTCCACCCTGGCCGACCGCCTCATCCAGTTTTGCGGCGGGCTGTCGGAGCGCGAGATGGAGGCGCAGGTGCTCGATTCGATGGACCTGGAGAAGGAGCGCGGCATCACCATCAAGGCGCAGACCGCCGCGCTCACCTACAAGGCGCAGGACGGCCAGACCTATCGCCTGAATCTGATCGACACCCCCGGCCACGTCGACTTCTCGTACGAGGTCAGCCGCTCGCTGTCCGCCTGCGAGGGCGCGCTGCTGGTGGTCGACGCCTCGCAGGGCGTGGAAGCGCAGACGGTGGCCAACTGCTACACCGCGATCGACCTCGGCGTCGAGGTGATCCCGGTGCTGAACAAGATCGACCTGCCCGCCGCCGACCCCGACCGGGTGGCCGAGGAGATCGAGGACATCGTCGGCCTCGACGCCAGCGACGCGGTGCGCGCTTCGGCCAAGACCGGCATCGGCATCCCGGAAATCCTCGAAGTGGTGGTGAAGCAGGTGCCGCCGCCGCGCGGCAACGAGGACGCGCCGCTGAAGGCGCTGATCATCGATTCGTGGTTCGACAACTACGTCGGCGTGGTGATGCTGGTGCGGGTGGTCGACGGGGTGCTGCGTCCGAAGGACAAGATCCGCTTCATGGCGACCGGTGCCCAACATCTGACCGAGCACGTCGGCGTGTTCACCCCGAAGTCGGTCGACAAGCCCCAGCTTTCGGCGGGCGAGGTGGGTTTCGTCATCGCCGGCATCAAGGAACTGAAGTCGGCGCAGGTGGGCGACACCATCACCCTGGTCGACAATCCTGCTGCCGAACCCTTGCCCGGCTTCAAGAAGGTCCAATCCCAGGTGTTCGCCGGCCTCTATCCGGTCGAGTCGCACGACTTCGAGGCACTGCGCGACGCGCTGACCAAGCTGCAGCTGAACGACGCCGCGCTGCAGTTCGAGCCGGAAGTCAGCCAGGCGCTGGGTTTCGGCTTCCGCTGCGGCTTCCTCGGCCTCCTGCACATGGACATCGTGCAGGAGCGGCTGGAACGCGAGTACGACATGGATCTCATCACCACCGCGCCGACGGTGGTGTACGAGGTGGTGCTGAAGGACGGCACCACGATCAACGTCGAGAACCCGTCCAAGCTGCCGGAGCCATCCAAAATCGAGGAGATCCGCGAGCCCATCATCACCGCGACGATCTTCGTGCCGGAGGAATTCGTCGGCAACGTCATCACCCTGTGCAACCAGAAGCGCGGCATGCAGGTGAACATGCAGTACCACGGCAAGCAGGTCATGCTGGTGTACGACCTGCCGATGAACGAGGTGGTGATGGACTTCTTCGACAAGCTGAAGTCGACCAGCCGCGGCTACGCCTCGCTCGACTATGAATTCAAGGAGTTCCGCGCCGGCGACCTGGTCAAGCTCGACATCCTGGTCAACAACGAAAAGGTCGACGCGCTGTCGCTGATCGTGCATCGCGCCACCAGCGTGTACCGCGGGCGCGAACTGGCGTCCAAGATGCGCGAGCTGATCCCGCGCCAGATGTTCGACGTCGCGGTGCAGGCGGCGATCGGCGCCAACATCATCGCGCGCGAGAACGTCAAGGCGATGCGCAAGAATGTGCTGGCCAAGTGCTACGGCGGCGACATCACGCGCAAGAAGAAACTGCTCGAAAAGCAGAAGGCCGGCAAACGCCGCATGAAGCAGGTCGGCAACGTCGAAATCCCGCAGGAAGCCTTTCTTGCGATCCTCCAGGTCTCGGACAAGTAATCACCATGAATTTTGCGCTCATCCTTTTCATCGCACTGGCCGTCACCGGCGGCATCTGGTTGCTCGACGTGCTGTTGCTGAAGCGTGGCCGCGACAGGGATGCCCGGGAGCCCCTGCTGGTCGAATACGCCAAGAGCTTCTTTCCGGTCATCCTGGTGGTGTTCGCGCTGCGTTCCTTCCTGGTCGAACCGTTCAAGATCCCGTCAGGATCGATGATGCCGACGCTCCTGGTCGGCGATTTCATCCTGGTCAACAAGTACACCTACGGCATCCGCCTGCCGGTGATCAACAAGAAGGTCGTCCAGCTGAACAACCCCGAGCGCGGCGACGTCATGGTGTTCCGCTACCCGGCCGACCCCGGCCTCGACTACATCAAGCGCGTGATCGGCGTCCCGGGCGACGTGGTCGAATACCGCGACAAGAAGCTCAGCGTCAACGGCCAGCCGGTGCCGACGAACCACACGGGCACCTACAGCTATGTCGGCAACGGCCTCAACTACGTCACGGCCATGGTGTATGACGAGCGCCTGAACGGAGCCGGCCACGCGATGATGACCGAACCCGGCAAGCCCTCGGTCTATCCGCCGCAGGTGGTGGACTTCCCCTACCGCGAAAACTGCTCCTACAATGCCGACGGGGAAGGCTTCGTCTGCAAGGTGCCGCAAGGCCAGTATTTCATGATGGGCGACAATCGCGACGCCAGCAACGACAGCCGCTACTGGGGCTTCGTTCCGGACGAGAACATCGTCGGCAAGGCCTTCTTCATCTGGATGAACTTTGACGATTTCGGCCGCATCGGCACCACCATTCGATAAGGAGACACCATGCACCACCCCGCCAGCCTGAAAAAGCAGCAGCACGGTCTGACCATGTTCGGCTTCCTGTTCGTCGCCATCGTGCTGGTGGCGGTCGCCATGCTGGCGATGAAGCTGGTGCCCGCGTATATCGAGTTCTTCTCGGTGAAGAAGATTCTGGCCACGATGGGACAGGAGTCCGACATCCGCTCGAAAAGCAATGCCGAGATCCGTAACGATTTTGTGAAGCGTGCCGGCATCGGCTACGTCACCGTGGTCAAGCCCGAGGACCTCAGCATCAATCGCAGCGGCGGCGTTCCGGTCATCTCTGCCGACTACCAGTTCCGCACCAAGCTGGTCGGCAACGTCAGCCTGGTCGTCGATTTCAGCGCCAGTTCCGACCCCAACGCGGCGCCCCCTAACGTTGAATAATCCCCTGCTGAGCCAGCGCCTGCAGCAGGCGCTGGGCCATACCTTCGTCCGGGCCGATCTCCTGACCCAGGCGCTGACCCACCGCAGCTACGGCGCGGCCAACAACGAACGGCTCGAATTCCTCGGCGACTCGGTGCTCAACTGCTCGGTCGCCCGCGCGCTTTACGACGCATTCCCCGAGCTGCCCGAAGGCAGCCTGTCGCGCCTGCGCGCCAACCTGGTGCGGCAGGAGACCCTGGCCGAGATTGCCGCGACCCTGAAACTGGGCGACAGCCTGCTGCTGGGCGAAGGCGAACTCAAGAGCGGCGGCTTCCGCCGCCCGTCCATCCTGGCCGATGCGCTGGAGTCGCTGTTTGGCGCGGTTTTCCTCGATGCGGGCTTCGACGAGGCGCAGCGCGTGGTGCGCCGCCTGTTCGACCCGCTGGTGGCGCAAATCGACCCCAGGGCATCGGGCAAGGATGCGAAGACGCAGCTGCAGGAAGTGCTGCAGTCGCGCCGTCTGCCTTTGCCCGAGTATCGGCTGGTGGGAACGCAGGGCGAAGCGCACGACCAGAGCTTCATCGTCGAATGCGTGCTGGCCAAGCCCGCGCTCAATACACGCGGCGTCGGCAAGAGCCGCCGAGCCGCAGAACAGGAAGCCGCGCGCCAAGCGTGTGCACAGCTACAGAAATGAGCGAGACGTCACAAGAATTCAAATGCGGCCTGATCGCCATCGTCGGCCGCCCCAACGTCGGCAAGTCGACGCTGCTCAACAAGCTGGTCGGGCAGAAGATCAGCATCACTTCGAAGAAGGCGCAGACCACGCGCCACCGGGTGATGGGCATCCATACCACCGACGAGGCGCAGTTCGTCTTCGTCGACACGCCGGGGTTCCAGACCCGTCATGGCAGCACCATGAACCGCGCGATGAACAAGCGCGTGCGCGAGACCCTGTCGGACACCGACGTGGTGATGATGCTGGTCGAAGCCGGCAGGCTGATGCGCGAAGACCGCCAGGTGATGGAGCTGCTGCCGAAGGACCGCCCGCTGATCCTGGTGGTGAACAAGATCGACTACGCCAAGGATCGCGCTGCGCTGATGGCCTACCTGCAGGAAGTCGCCGCGGCGCACGCCTTCACCGAGATCGTTCCGGTGTCGGCCAAGCAGGGCAGCAACCTCGACGAGCTCCTGAAGACGTTGCAGGCGCATCTGCCGGAGAATCCGCCGCTGTTCGGCGAGGACGACGTCACCGACCAGACCGAGCGCCAGCTGGCTGCGGAATTGATCCGCGAGAAGGTGTTCCGCCTGTGCGGCGAGGAGATCCCCTATGCGGTCGCCGTTACCATCGACAAGTTCGAGGAAGAGGGCAACCTGCGCCGCATTTTCGCCACCATCCTGGTCGACCGCGACAGCCACAAGGCCATCGTCATCGGCAAGGGCGGCGAAAAGCTCAAGACCATCTCGACCCAGGCGCGGCTCGACATGGAGCGTGCCTTCGACAGCAAGGTGTATCTGGAGGTCTGGGTCAAGGTGAAGGGCGGCTGGGCCGACGACGTGCGGATGCTGAAGACGCTGGGGATCGATTAGGTTTCTTCCGAGAAGTGCACGCAGGAACGCCCACACAGCCCGGAGAAGCGATCGGCGAATATTCGCCGATGCGGGGTTTCCCTTCGTCTTTCTTCGTGCGCTTCGTCGACCCATAAAGCATGTCCACCGACGCCCGCATCAACAACGAACCCGGTTTCATCCTCCACGTTTACCCCTTCAAGGAAACCAGCGTGGTGGCGGAGTCCTTCACCCGCGGCCACGGGCGGGTCGCGCTGATCGCGCGCGGGGCGCGACGGCCGGCCTCGGCCCTGCGCGGGCTGATGCAGCCTTTCACCCCGCTGTTGCTGTCCTGGTTCGGCAAATCCGACGTGAAGACCCTGCATGCCGCCGAATGGCAGGGCGGCCTGGTCTCGCCGCATGGGCGGGCGCTGATGTGCGGCTTCTACCTCAACGAATTGCTGCTGCGCCTGCTGGCGCGCGGCGACGCGCACGAACTGCTGTACGACCATTACGTCGGTACGCTCGACCAGCTGGCGGGCGAGGCCTGCGCCACCGACTACGAACGGATCTTGCGCCGCTTCGAAAAGAACCTGTTGAGTGAGATTGGCTACGGCGCCACCTTCGATGTCGACGCCGACAGCGGGCAGCCGATCGACCCCGAGGGGCGCTACGTGTTCCAACCCGAACGCGGCGCGCTGCGGTCGGTCGGGCAGCCCGGCTGCCCGGTGTCCGGACAGACGCTGATCGACCTGGCCGCCGACCGTTTCGAGCGGCCGGCCACGCTCACCGAGGCCAAGGCCCTGATGCGCAGCCTGATCAACCATACCCTCGGCGCCAAGCCGCTTTATACTCGCCAGCTGCTGCGTGAACTCACCGACCTGAATCCGCCCAATCCAATCGACCCCAGCTGAACCCATGAGCATCCACCTCGGTGTCAACATCGACCACATCGCCACCCTGCGCCAGGCGCGCAAGACCCGTTACCCGAGCCCGGTCGAGGCTGCGCTCCTGGCCGAAACCGCCGGCGCCGATTCGATCACCCTGCATCTGCGCGAGGACCGCCGCCACATCCAGGACGCCGACGTCGCCATCCTGCGCCAGGTGCTGAAGACCAAGATGAACCTCGAAATGGCGGTGACCGGGGAAATGCTCGGCATCGCCATCGCGACCAAACCGCAGGACGTCTGCCTGGTGCCGGAAAAGCGCGAGGAGCTGACCACGGAAGGCGGGCTCGACGTGAAGGGACAGATGCCGAAAATGACCGATGCCTGCAAGCGTCTCGCCGACGCCGGCATCCGCGTGTCGCTGTTCGTCGATGCCGATTTCGCCCAGCTCGACGCCGCGCATGCCGCAGGCGCGCCGGTGGTCGAGATCCACACCGGCCATTACGCCGACGCCGTGACCGACGCCGCGCGCATCGCCGAATTCGAACGCATCCGCATGGCCGTTGCCTACGGCCGCAGCCTCGGCCTCACCGTCAATGCCGGCCACGGACTCACCTACCACAACGTGCAGGCGATCGCCGCGCTGCCCGGCATCCATGAGCTCAACATCGGCCATGCCATCGTCGCGCAGGCGCTGTTCGTCGGCTGGAAGGAAGCCGTGGCGGAGATGAAGCGGCTGATGGTCGAAGCCGCAATCTGATGGTGGGGCGTGAACCGACCCCGGTTGTTTGAACGATGAGCGAACAGATAGAACGCATCAGCATTGACCAGCTAAGAGTGGGGCTCTACATCCGGATCGAATCCTGGATGGATCACCCCTTCCTGTTCAGCAGCTTCAAGATACGCAACGAGAAGCAGCTGCAGCAACTGCGCGCCCTCGGGATTACGCATGTGCTCTATGACAGCAGCAAGAGCGATCTGCCCCCCCTGCCTCCGCCCCCGGTAAACGCGCCGTCACCCGCGCCGCCGCCGCCGGTACAGGCCGATCCTGAAATCGAGGCGATGTGGGCGGAAAAGAAGGCGCGCCGGGATAAACTCTCGCGCCAGCGCGAGGCCCTGGGGCGCTGCGAACGACAATTCGCCGCAGGGGCCTCCACCGTCCAATCCCTGTTGCGCAATCTCTTTTCCCGCCCGGACGAGTCGATGCAACAGGCGCAGGCGCTGGTGTCGGACATGGTGGATTCGATGCTGGCGGACAAGGACATCGTCCTGCATCTGGTGAATGCCAAGGCGGGGGACGAAAACGCGTATTACCATGCCCTCAATGTCACGATGCTGGCATTGATCCTGGGGAAGGAAGCGCAACTGGACGCCGAGGCGATGCGCGCGCTGGGCCTCGGTGCGCTGCTGCATGACATCGGCCGGGAAAAGATCCCCAGCAAGATCCTGTTGAACAAGTCTCCCTGGACGAAGGCCGAGCTGAGCTTCTATCAGCAGCATGTGGCGTATGGTCTCGACATGGCGCGGCCATTGCCCGGCATGTCGGCTGCAGCCTTGGACGTCATTGCCATGCACCATGAACTGCTGGACGGGAGCGGCTATCCCGGCCGGCTCGCAGGCGAGCGGATCGGTCGCCTCGCGCGCATTGCCTGCATCGCCAATGCCTACGACAGCTACTGCAATCGCGCCAATCCGGCGGACTCCATGACGCCGGCCGAGGCCATTTCCTTCATGTTCAAGAAGGAAATGGGCAAATACGACCCCGTGCTGATGCAATTGTTCGTGCGCTGCATGGGCATCTACCCGCCCGGCAGCGTCGTGCAGTTGAACAATGGCCAGATTGGCCTGGTGATGAGCATCAACCCGGGCTGCCTCCTGCACCCCTCGCTGTTGATCTATGACCCGCATGTTCCGAAGGAGGAGGCCTTGTGGCTGGATCTGCGCGAAGCTCCCGACCTCTCCGTGGTCAAGACCCTGCGCCCCGCCGAATTGGATAGGGCGGTGCTCGCCTACCTCGACCCGCGCACACGGATCAGCTATTTCACCGGGAGCGGTCTGTCGGGCAATCGATCCGCTTGAATGCCTCCGCGGTTCCGTGCCGGGAGCGTGTCACGCCATCACGCTGAAATACCCGGCATAGAACAGTCCCCAGAAACCCAGGGCCAGGGCGGTTCGTCCTGCCGGGCGCATCCCGCACGCCCAGTGCCGGGCAATCCAGTCCACCGCCACGATGACCAGCAGGAACCGCAGCGCGCGTGCCGGAAGGCTCAAGGCGAGAAAGGCCGCCAGGGGAAGCGCCGCCGCGCCCGCTTCCACGGCATAGATCTTGTAGGGCACGCCGCTGAAGGCGCCTGCGAACATGGCCGGGAGGCCCTGGCTGGCAAGCTGCTGCCGCACCTGAGCGAGCAAGTCGGCTGAAATCGCAGGGACGGAAACCAGCGCGTCGCGCGCGAGGCCGGCATCGGTAGCGGCCCATCGATACATCAGCCAGCCGCCCAGCAGCGCGCCCACCGCGGCAAAACCGCCGGCAACGAGCGCGCGTGGGCGGCTTCTCAGTGCGAGGAGCGACAGCAGCACGTCCGGGACGATGAAGAAAAGCGTCGCTTCGGCCAACCCCCACAGCAAGGCGAGCAGCTTCAAGATCCGGATGGGCGTGTGCTTCGCCGGTTCATGCCGACCGGGGCGGGAGGGGGCAAGGCGGCAGAATCAGCCGCGCCGTTGCCACCAGACATAGCCGCCGATGATCAGCGCGACGAAGAGGATGACGCCGACGGTGATGTGGTGCTGGTATTCCCGGATGAGTGCCTCGTTGCCGCCGAGGAAGTAGCCGAACAGGGTCAGGATCAGCGACCACAGCCCGGCGCCCAGGCTGGTGTAGAAGGCGAACGCGCCGAGATTCATGCGCGTGAGCCCGGCGGGAATGGAAATCAGGTGACGGATGCCGGGGATCAGGCGGCCGGTGAAGGTGGAGACCGCGCCGTGCTTGAGGAAGAAGGCGTCGGTCTTGTGCAGCAGTTCGGGGCGCACGAAGAAATAGCGTCCCCAGCGCTCGAGGAAAGGCCGCCCCAGCCACATCGACACCACGTAGTTGAATGACGCGCCGACCAGGCTGCCGACGGTGGAGGCCAGCACGATCAGCCCGAAATTCATCTGCCCCTGGTGCGCGAGATAGCCGGCCGGGATCAGCACCAGCTCGCTCGGAACCGGCAGCACGGTGGACTCCAGCGCCATCAGGATGAAGATGCCGGTGTAACCCCAGTCGTGGACGGTGGCGAGGATCCAGTCGATGAAATCGTGCAGCATGGGCTAGGGGCTAGGGGCTAGGGGCTAGGGGCTAGGGGCTAGGGGCTAGGGGCTAGGGGCTAGGGGCTAGGGGCTAGGGGCTAGGGGCTAGGGGCTAGG
>JAJZPG010000010.1:0-4646 GCA_021811235.1 Pseudomonadota bacterium
GGCAATGACGGCAGCGCGCCCGCGATCACCCGGTTCACCCTGACCGACGGCATGACGATTTCGCCCACCCGGCAGCCGGTCGGCGTGATCGCCACCGACAGCCAGGGGGTCGCCAAGATCTCGCTGGAGATCGATGGCAAGGAGGTGGCCGTCAGCTACGGCAGCCAGCTCGGCTACAGCTGGAATACGCGCAACGTGGCCAGTGGCGCGCACACGGTCACCGTGCGTATCACCGATGTGGCGGGCAACGTGACCACCCGGACGGTGACGGTCTACAAGTAGACGACAGGTTTGCTCTGCAGGGGCCGGCGCCCTTCGGGGCGCCTTTTTTTTATGCGCGGTTCAACGCGGCTGCGGTGGTGACCAGTTCCAGCACCAGGCTGTGCAGCCGGGCCGGGGATTTCAGCATTGGCGTGCCGTCCGCGTCGTCGAACGCCGTATCGGCGCGGGGCAGCGAAAACTGTCCGGGGAGCACCAGCACGCCCAGCGTGTTCAGGATCTGCCGCAGGTGCGGCAGCATGCGCATGCCGCCGAACTGTCCGGGCGAGGCGGCGAGGATGGCGGCAACCTTGTTCTGATAGGGCACCAGGCCCGATTCGCCCTGCCATTCGCGCGACACCCAGTCGATCGTGTTCTTCAGCAGCGGCGGAATCGAGCTGTTGTATTCCGGGCTGGCGATCAGGAAGGCATCGTGCTGCTTGAACAGCGCTTTCAGGCGTTGAGCATTGTCGGGCAGGCCGTCGCGATCCTCGAGATCGCCGTTGTAGAGCGGCAGCGGGTAATCCGCCAGGTCGATCAGGGTGACGTCGCCGCCTGCCGCGCGGGTGGCGTCGACGGCCACCCGGATGAGCTTGCGGTTCCACGAATCGCGACGAATGCTGCCGGAAAAGGCGAGGATCCTGGGCATGGCGTTTCCTTGCATCAGAAACGCCGAATTGTAGCGGGCGCTTCCTTGGCGTGGCTGGCGGAAAGCAAACGCGGCACAATTCGGAAAACCGCACGAACGATACGCAATATGCTGCAACCCCCCGCACAGGTGCACGATGTCCGCTGAGAAAGCCCCGCTCGAACGCATGCGTCTCGACAAATGGCTGTGGGCTGCCCGTTTCTTCAAGACGCGCAGCCTCGCCGTCCAGGCGATCGACAACGGCCGCGTGAAACTCAATGGCGAGCGTGCCAAGCCGGCGCGCGAGGTGAGGCCGGGCGACCGGCTGGAACTTCGTGTCGGCGAATTCGACTGGACGCTCACGGTACGCGCGCTGGCGATGCTGCGCGGGCCGGCACCGGTCGCGCAGGCCTTGTACGAGGAGGAGGCTGACAGCCGTGCACGCCGTCAGCAGCAGGTGAGCGACCGCAAGCTCGCGGCCAACCCGGCCGCTGCGATCAAGGGGCGGCCGACCAAGCGCGACCGCCGGCAGATTCATCGCTTCACCGGTGCGTGTCCCCGAACGGGGGAATGAGGTTCGTCGATTATCTGCAACGGGTCGCCGCAAGGTGCGGTCGAACGCATAGAATCGCGAAAACCAAGAGCCTTCATTCATGACCGTTTCCCCTGCGCTTTCCGTGTTCCTGCGCCGCGCCTCGCGCTGGCTGGCCGCCCTGGCTGCGCTGGGCGCACTGGGCTTCGCGACCGCAGCGGCGCTGATGTTCTTCTGGGTGCTGCCGAATATTGCCGATCATCGCGACACGGTGGCGAACCTGATGTCGCGCGCGCTCGGCCAGCGCGTGACGCTCGAGGCCGTGTCGGGTGTGTGGCAGCAGGCGCGCCCCGAGTTCCGCCTGCGCGGCGTGCGCCTGTACGACGCGCAGGGCCGGCCGGCGCTCTACCTCCCCGAACTCGAAGCCGCGTTCGCCTGGCGTTCGCTGCTGTTCCTCGAGCCGCGCTTCAACCGCATCGAACTGCAGGGCCTGTCGCTCGGCGTGCGGCGCGCGCGCGACGGCCATTTCTACGTCGGGGGCATCCCCGTCAACCCGGCCGATCCCGCCAGCGGCTTCTCCAGCTGGCTGTTGCGGCAGGGCCGGGTGCACGTGAGCGCGGCCACGCTGACCTGGCTGGACGAAGTGCGCAACGCGCCGCCGCTCATCCTGCAGGACGTCGATTTCCTGCTCGCCAACACGCGCCGTACCCATCGCCTGCAATTGCGCGCGGTCCCGCCGGCCGGGCTGGCGCGGCCGCTGACGGTCGAAGCCCGCCTCAACAGCCGCGACACGGACGACATCCGGACCTGGAACGGCACCGTCGACGCGACGGTGGCAGGCGTCTCGTTTCCGCGCCTCGCCCATTGGCTGGCGCTGCCCTATCAGCCGAGCCGGGGTTGGGGGGCGCTGGCGCTGACATTCCGGGTGGCGCGCGGCGCGTTCGCCGGCGTGACGGCCGGCATGGATCTGCGCGCGATCGAAACCGCGCTCGGCGAAGGCTTGCCGCCGCTGCGGCTGGCGCAGGTGCGCGGCCAGGCCGTCTGGCAGCGCGACGCCGGCGGCCAGCGCGTCGCCTTCGAAAACCTGCGCGTGGCGCAGCAGGGCGGCGCCCTGGGCGCACCCTTCAATATCGGTTTCGGCTGGAGCGCCGCGGGGCGCGAGATCACGGCCCGGGCGTTCAGCCTGGGCGGCTGGCAGGCCATCCTGCCGAGCCTGCCGATGGACGCCGCCCTGCGTGCGCGGCTGCAGACGCTGCAGCCGCAGGGCCGCTTCGACACCTTGCGGCTGCGCTGGAACGGAGCGGAGCCGAGTCTCGACAATTTCAGCGTTGCGGCCCGCTTCCGCGGGCTGGGCGTGGCGACGGTCGACAACCAGCCGGGGTTGGCCAATCTCACCGGGCAGATCGAGGGCGACGCCCGTGGCGGCACGTTCGAGATCGATTCGACGCAGCTGGGGCTGAGCCTGCCGGCTGTATTCCGAGAGCCTGCATTCGCCTTCGACAGCCTGCGCGGGCGCGGCAGCTGGAACAAGACGCCACGCGGGCGCCGCCTGGTGATCGACGACCTGGCATTCGCCAACGCGGACATGGCCGGCATTGCGCAGGGTCACTACGAAATGATCCCGGGACGTCACGGCGTGGTCGACCTGACGGCGCAGCTGAGCCGCGCCGACGGCACCGCGGTGTATCGCTACTTTCCGCACAAGATCGGCGATCACACGGTCAACTGGGTGAAGCAGGGGGTCGTGGCCGGACATGCCGACAGCGTGCAGCTTGTCCTGAAAGGCGATCTGGATCGGTTTCCGTTCGATCGCGGCGATGGCATATTCCGCGTGGATGCGCAGGTCAAGGACGCGGTGATCCAGTATGTCCCCGGCTGGCCGCGCATCGACGGCATCCAGGCGCGCGTGCAGTTCCAGGGCAAGTCCATGGAGGTGACGTCCAGCCAGGCGCGGATTTTCGGGGTGGCGCTGTCGCCGGTCAGGGCGGTCATCCCCGATCTGGTCCACCGCGAGGAAATCCTGCATGTCGACGGCGTGGCGCAGGGAGCCATCGAGGATTTCATCCTGTTCGCCAATTCCAGCCCCGTCGGCCAGCGGCTGCGCGGCTTCACCGACGGGCTGGGCGGCAGTGGGCCGATGAGGCTGGCCTTGAGCCTGAAGGTGCCGTTGCGCCACAGCCGCGATACCACGCTCGCAGGCCGGCTGTCCTTTCTGGGGGATACCCTGTTGCCGGACGCCCTGCCGCGGTTCGAACAGGTGCGCGGCGATATCGAATTCACCGGAGACAGCCTGAGCGCGCAGGCGGTCTCCGCGCAATTCCTGGGCGGCCCGCTGCGCATCGACACGGCCACCCGCAATGGCCGCGTGCAGATTTCGGCGCGGGGGCGCGCCAGCGCAGGCGGGCTCACTTCATGGCTCGGGACGGCGTGGGACAAGCGGCTGTCGGGGCAGGCGACCTGGCGCGGCCTGCTCGATCTGGAACCCGCCGGCGAGCGCATCCGCGTCGAGTCCGACCTGGTCGGACTGGGCAGCAGCCTGCCGGCGCCGCTCGCCAAGGCGGCTGCCCAGCCGTTGCCGCTGCTGGTGACCGGCCAGCCGCTGGCAGGCGGCCAGCAGCACGAAGTGCGGCTCGGCAAAACCGTCGGCGCGGTATGGCGCAGCGAGGGCGGGCGCGTGGCACGCGGCGAGATCCGCTTCGGCGGGGCGGCTGTGATGCCACAGGAACCGGGTCTGCGTCTCGCCGGCAGCGGGCGCGGTCTCGACCTCTCGGGCTGGCTGGCGTTGCTGCCTGGCGGCGAAGGGCAGCAGGGCTTGCCGCTGTCCGCCATCGACCTGAATTTCGACGCCTTCGACCTGATGGGACGGCGCTTCCAGGACGTGCGCCTGCAGGGGCGAATGCGCGGCGGCCTGCTGCGCACCCAGATCGCCGGTCGCGGGATGAACGGGGTGCTGACTTACCGCCCGGCTGGGGCATTCGATTCCACAGGGACTTCAGCCCGTAGTGGATCGGAGTCCTTTAGGGAGCAGCCGGCACGCGTGTCGGCGCAATTCCGGCAGCTGATCATCCCCGAGGCGGCCCCCGCCACCGGGCAGGCGGGGGGGACGAATCTCAAGGCCGCGGAGTTCCCCACGCTGGACCTGATCGTGGAGGACTTCCGGTTGCAGGAACGCGCGCTGGGCCGGCTCGAAGTGCTCGCACGCGGCGCGCCGCAGGGCCTGACGATCGA
>JAJZPG010000010.1:4746-114842 GCA_021811235.1 Pseudomonadota bacterium
CAAGTGAAGAAGCCCGCGCCGCAGGCAGGCACCGTGCGCGTGGCCGCCATCCAGATGGCGTCCGGCCCCAGCGTGCCCGCCAACCTGGCCGAGACCGAGCGCCTGATCGAGCTGGCGGTCGAGGGCGGGGCGCGCCTGGTCGTGCTGCCGGAATTCTTCTGC
This sequence comes from Pseudomonadota bacterium, assembly GCA_021811235.1. Taxonomy (GTDB): domain Bacteria; phylum Pseudomonadota; class Gammaproteobacteria; order Burkholderiales; family Thiobacillaceae; genus Thiobacillus. The sequence continues at coordinate 4,909 of JAJZPG010000010.1, forward strand.
ATCATGGGCATGAAGGACGCCGACGTGGTGAAGGCGCGCGAAGCCGAAGGCAGCGGCCCGATCCAGTCCTTCCTGTCGCGCATGGCGAAGAAGCACAAGATCTGGTTGATCGGCGGCTCGGTTCCGCTGGAGGCGAGCGTCGCCAACAAGGTTCGCAACAGCTGCCTGGTGTACGACGAGCGCGGCAAGCAGGTGGCGCGCTACGACAAGATCCACCTGTTCGGTCTCGACCTCGGCAACGAGCGTTACCAGGAAGCCAAGCTGATCGAGCCGGGCGACAGGGTCGTCGTCATCAACAGCCCGTTCGGTCGCATCGGCCTGTCGATCTGCTACGACCTGCGCTTCCCCGAGCTGTACCGCACGATGCCCGACGTCGACATCATCGTGGTGCCGTCGGCGTTCACCGCCACCACCGGGCGGGCGCATTTCGAGACCCTGATCCGCGCCCGCGCGATCGAGAACCTCGCCTACGTCGTCGCCCCGGCGCAGGGCGGCTATCACCTGTCGGGCCGCGAGACCCACGGCGACAGCATGATCGTCGACCCCTGGGGCGTCGTGCTCGACCGCCTGCCGCGCGGCTCCGGCGTCGTCATCGCCAACCTCAACCCGGCCTACCAGGCCAGCCTCAGGAAGAGCCTGCCCGCGCTGCAGCATCGCTACATCCAGTGCCGGCAGATCGAGGTCGACGTGGTCGAGCGCCGTGTGCTGGCCAAACGCTTGTCCCCGACCGGGGGCGAGTCCGGCAAATAATCCAGGACCCCACCATGAACCCTACCGACGCCTTCGTTCCCATCCAGACGGCCGAACAGCTGTTCCGTTCCGCCGAATCCACGCTGCTCACGCCGAACGGACTCGACGCCGACAAATTGTCACCCGTCTTCGGCCGCCTGTTGACCCACGACGTCGACTACGCCGACCTGTATTTCCAGTACAGCCGCTCCGAAGGCTGGAGCCTGGAAGAAGGCCAGGTCAAGTCAGGTAGCTTCAACATCGACCAGGGCGTCGGCGTGCGCGCGATCTCGGGCGAGAAGACCGCCTTCGCCTATTCCGACGACATCAGCCTCGATGCACTCGGTGCCGCTGCCGACGCCACTCGCGCCATTGCGCGCGCAGGACAAGCGCGTAGCGCCGCCATTGCAAAACGCGGTGAAGGCCGTCTGCTCTACAACGCGGTCGACCCGCTGGTCTCGCTGGCCGACGCCGACAAGGTCGCCTTGCTGGAGCGCCTGGAGAAGAAGGCGCGCGCCATGGATCCGCGCGTCATCCAGGTGATGGCGAGCCTCGCCTCCGAATACGAAGTCATCTTCGTCGCCCGCTCCGACGGCCACCTCGCTGCCGACGTGCGCCCGCTGGTGCGCCTGTCGCTGCAGGTCATCGCCGAGCAGAACGGCCGTCGCGAGCAGGGTTCGGGCGGCGGCGGCGGCCGCTTCGACTACAGCTACTTCACCGACGACATCCTGGAAAAGTACGCGCGCCAGGCCGTGCACCAGGCGCTGGTCAACCTCGACGCGCGTCCCGCGCCCGCCGGCAGCATGACGGTCGTGCTCGGCTCCGGCTGGCCCGGCATCCTGCTGCACGAAGCCATCGGCCACGGCCTCGAAGGCGACTTCAACCGCAAGGGCAGCTCGGCCTTCTCCGGCCGCATCGGCGAACGCGTCGCCGCGCCCGGCGTGACGGTCGTCGACGACGGCACCATCCCGCTGCGCCGCGGTTCCTTGAACGTCGACGACGAAGGCAACCCCACCCAGCGCACCGTGCTGATCGAGGACGGCATCCTCACCGGCTACATGCAGGACATGATGAACGCGCGCCTGATGGGCATGCAGCCCACCGGCAACGCTCGGCGCGAGTCCTACGCCCACCTCACCATGCCGCGCATGACCAACACCCTCATGCTCGGCGGCGACAAGAACCCGCACGAAATCATCGCCTCGGTGAAGAACGGCCTCTACGCCGTCAACTTCGGCGGCGGCCAGGTCGACATCACCAGCGGCAAATTCGTCTTCTCCGCCGCCGAGGCCTACATGATCGAGGACGGCAAGATCACCTACCCGGTGAAAGGCGCCACCCTCATCGGCAACGGCCCCGACGCGCTCACGCGCGTCAGCATGATCGGCAACGACATGGAAATGGATTCCGGCGTCGGCACCTGCGGCAAGGAAGGACAGAGCGTGCCGGTCGGCGTGGGGCAGCCGACGCTGCGGATCGATGGGTTGACGGTGGGCGGGACGGCGTAAGGCCGCCATGCAAACAGACGGCACCATACTCTGTCTTTTATGATCGTCGTCAGGCTGTAGCGCCCAAGAGTTTTAGGGTCCAAGGCAATGTCATCGGCTCCTCAAGTGCATATTGGCAAGTTAACCGATGAGCATCTTCATGCCCGGCACATATTGCCACTGCCTTCGGATACTCCATTTGGCAATCTGGCCTTAAAGTTTTTGAAGCTTATTGAGCGGCTTGATCACTCGAACCGAACGATAAAAAGGGTCTACGCAAGCTTCGAGGGGATCAGTCGGGTGGCGATAACCCCGAACCTAACGGAGCATTTGCTTTTGCAGGAAGAGGTTGTGTACTGGCTTCGCAAGTCTTGCGATGAACTCATCTCCCTGAACACAGTTATTGCTCGATGTCGGGTGAGTGGGGCCTATCCTACGGCTGTAAATCCCGATTCAATTGGGGCACTACTTGCAATTGAGCCTCTTCCGCCATATGCCGCCGAACATGCGACTTTTCTTTCCACTATCAATGACATCGCGAATGCCTATAAGCATTCATTTATCAATAGCGAAATAAATCGTATTGGCGCTGAGGAGCCTGTTGTCTTCGCTCTCGGATTAAAGCGCAACAGCTTGGCTAATGTGCCAACCTTCTATACGGTTTCACTGAGGGATGTTATCGAGCAGTTCAATATGTTCTACTTGTCCTCCGTGGAGGAGTTGCGGGCTAGCAAACTGCCGCACTTAACTTCTCCATCGAAAGGACAAACGCCGGCAAGCTGCTAGCAACTATAGGCCCCAATAGTCGAAGAGCATTGTTCCGGATGACCCATGCGAATATGTATGGCCGTCCAGTCATTACAGCCCTGGTTTTGACTTTCTTCCCCTTACAGCCCAGCCGGAAATCGAGCCTGACGGGCGGATCAGTGGCGAAGGTGTTTGAGTCCCGTCCACAAAAAAAATTAAAAACAGCAAGGCGGGGCGAGTTCTTCGCCGCCCGTTCGGCGGGCTTGGCTGTGCATAGCCAATCGACTAAGCCGCTAAAGCGGCAAGTCGCTGGTTAATTTTCGGGAATTCGGGGATGTCGGGGTCGCCTTCTACTGGTTACTTTCGATGAACATGCCTTGGCATGTTCATCCATCAAGACGGCGCGAGACAAGCGAGGGAACCGCGCAACTAGCTGCCGGGCTACCCCCGGCCAATGGTCAGTGGTCCTGCAAAGACCTCCACTACAACGACCAGCCCTTCGACAAGCTCAGGGCGAACGGGCTTGAATTGGCGCGCTTCGCCAGGTTCATCCGAACGGTGCCAGTAGGTCGCCTCAGGCCAGACTCTCCAGCGCCCTCGGCTCCCCGATCAAATACCCCTGCACGCAATCCACCCCCATCTCGCCGAGCTTGGCGAGCATCTCCGCATCCTCGACAAACCCCGCCACCGTCCGGATCCCGAGGAAACTCCCGGTCTCCAGGATCGACCGCACCAGCGCCTCGTCGATCATGCTGGTGCCGATCTCGCGCACCAGTGCGCGGTCGATCTTCAGGTAGTCGAGCTTCATGCTCTTGAGCCGCGTGTAGGAGCTGGTGCCGGCGCCGAATTCGTCGAGGGTGAAGCGGCAGCCGTGGCGCTGCATCTGGCGCATGAAGAGCTGGGTCTGAGCGTGGCCGTCGACGGCGTCGGCTTCGCTGATCTCGAAGATGAGCTTGTCGCCGGGGATGTCGCCGCGCGCCAGGTCGGCCAGCAGCAATTTGAGGAACAGCGGGTTGGTGACCGACTGGCCGGAGAGGTTGATCGAGAAGCCGCCGATATTCGCGGCTTTTTCGGGATGCGCGCGCATCCATTGCAGCACGCTCTTCACCACCCAGCGGTCGATCTCGGTGACGCGCTGCAGGCGTTCTGCGACCGCGATCAGATCCCGCGTCGCGATGCTGCGCTCGCCGTGGGTGACGGGGTGCAGCAGCACTTCGTAGTACAGCGCGGTGCGGGCGGGGTCGGCGACGGCGACGACCGGCTGGCAGTTCAGGCTGAGCTGGTTGTGGGCGAGGATGTCGGTCAGTTCGTGCGCCCATTCGGCCAGCGCCAGCACGCCGCCGGTGTCGGCTTCGCTGTCGTAGGTGACGACGGCCACGCCGGATTCGCGTGCGCGGGCGCAGGCGGCGTTGGCATTGTCGTAGTACGTCTCGGGGCTCAGGCAGTCGCTCGCCCACATCAGGCCGGCGGCGGCGTGGACAGGATAGCGGACGCCGCTGATCTCCTGCGGCTGGTCGGCGATGGCGTGCAGCAGCGCCTCGGCCTGGGCCTGGGCGGAGGCCTGGCCGGCCGCCTCGATCCAGAACGCGATGCCGGATTCGCCGGCGCGGGCGAGCAGCGCATTGGACGGCAGCAGCTTGGGCAGGAACTGCGCGTATTCGCGCAGGATGGGGGTGCGGATCTCGGCGCCCACGGTCTGGCCGGCGGGATTGCTGATGTCGAGCTGGACCACGCCGATGGCGTAGCCGCCGTCGGGGGTCTGGCTGCGCAGCCAGTTGCGGCGAATGGCGCGGAAGAAGCTCTTGCGGTTGGCGAGTCCGGTGGCAGGGTCGTGCGAGGCCTGCCACAACAGGTCGCGCTGCATCTTCTGGATCATCGCGCTGTAGGAGCGGTCCATCAGCGGCAGTTCCAGGTCCTCGGTCCACTGCGCGTCGCCGTCTTCCAGCGACTGCAGCAGGTCCTGACGCTTGAGGTCGAGCTTCTTGATGCCGCGGTAGTTGGCGAACACGTAGACCGGCGGCTGGTCGCCGATCCAGATCAGGTTGAGCGGGCTGTCGAGCGACTTGAACTGCAGCCAGTCGCCGACGCGCAGGCGCTCGGCCAGGTTGTCCTGCGCCTCGGACAACGGCTCGGCGGCGGCGTCGGTGAGGCGGGCGGCGACGGGGGTGCGCGGGTGCTGCGATTTGTCCTCGTCGAACAGGACGCTGGCGAGCTGGTCGACGATGCGGTCCTGGGCGAACTTGTCGGCGCACACCTGGGTGAGCGCCTGGTCGATGCGCTGCAGCAGCGTCTGGATCTCGGCGGTGGTGGCGCCGGCGTGCTCGGGGTCCAGCCAGACGCACAGCTGCTCCAGCACCCGCCAGGCTTCGCGCGCCTGGTCGCTGTCGCTGCCGTGGCGCATCTCGGCCATCAGCAGCACGTTGCGCCAGCCGCCGTTCAAAAGCTCGATCACGGCATTGGGGATCGGCCGTTCGTCCAGGCGTCCCAGCAGTTCGCGCAGGATGCGCTGCTTGGAGACTTCGGCACCCTGGCGGCCTTCGCACATTTCCTGCAGGCGGGAGATGCGCGCGGCGCGCTCGTTCAGGAGCGGTTTCACCACGCGCTCGAGCTGGGTGCGCGCCTCGTCGAACACGCCCGGGTTCTTGTCGGCTTCGGCGTTGATGCGATCGGTCCAGCGGTTCATCAGCCTGAGCAGGCGCTGGTCGGCGATCTTGCCGTCGTCGCCCGCCACCATGCTGATGCGGTCGAGCGTGTTCAGCACCTTGTGCGCCGGGTGGGCGGGCGAGCTCAGGAACTGCGGATCGGCCATCGCCAGCTTGATGAGGCTGGCTTCGAGCTGCTGGAAGAACGGCCGCATGCCTTCGCTGACCGATTTCTCGGCGTGCATGGTGTCGAACAGCGCGCCGAACATGTCGACCGAGCGCTGCATTTCCACGGTGACGGCGGGCGGCAGCGCGCCGGCCGCAGCGAGCCGTTGCAGTACCGGCGAATGCGCGACGCCGGGGGCGATGCCCGCCATCATCGCGGGTTGGCCGGAAGCGGCGGCCGGACCCTGCGCGCCGTAGCCCGGGGTCCCGACACCGGTGCCGGGGGACGGCGGCGCGGCACCCGTGGGGGCGGACGTCCCGGCCGCTGCGGCGGCCGGCTGGCCACGGAAGAAATCCATCAGCGAGCCGGTGAGCCGGCTGAGTGTGCCTTGCTGCGCGGCGGGCGCAGGGGCGGGCATGTCCGTCTGCCCGGGATGCGACGTATCGGGCGCGCTGCGTTCGGGCGTCGCCATGGGCGGGGGGTGCGCGGTTTCGGCTTCGGAGACCGGCAGCAGCGCGAGCAGTTCGGCATACAGCGGCGCCAGCTGCTCGGCCAGCACGTCGCGCAGCGTGGCATACGCCACCTGGCGCGCGCGCGCCAGCACCGGCACGTCCTGCAGGGCGGCGCGATAGGCGTGGCCGATGACGGCGGGGCCGAAGGGGTTGTTGCTGTGGTCACAGGCGAAACCGAACAGCTGGCCGATGCGCGGCTCGATGTCGGCCAGCTGTTCGCGGAACTGTTCCTCCAGCTTGTTGGCCTCGCTCGAGGTGGCGAGCCAGTCCTCGAAATCCAGTTCGTCGACCAGCGCCAGGTCGCCGCCCAGCGTGTCGCGGGTGGCCTGGGTCTGCACCGGGCGAGCCTGTTTCAGCGCGTCCAGCACCTGCTCCACGAAGCGGGCCTGCACGGTCGCGGCGTGCTGGGCGAACTCGTGCGATGCGCTCAACAGGCCGCTATGTTCGGCAATGCCGGAGGCATGGAGCGCAGCCGCGTTCAGCTTGTCGCCCAGCAGGCGCATCATCTGGTCGTGCACCTGCAACAGGGTTTCGCTCAGCAGGGTAGTGCTGGCTTCGCGCAGATGCGGGTGGGCATTGGAGGCGGGCAGGGCGGCGAGCTTCTGACGGTGTTCGGCCATGCGCAGCTTCTGCAGGGCGCGCAGCGCGTCGACCGGCTGCCGCACGAACGCAACGCCGACGCCGAGCGGGCTCAGGCGCTGCAGCCGGGCCGGCACGCGGAAGGTCTGCGAGGCGTTGATCGAAACCGGGGTGAAGACGATGTCGACTTCGGCGTCGGCGCGCCTGGCCAGGGCGGTGATCGCCGCCTCCGGATTGGTGAACTTGAGAAACAGGCCGCCGAGGCAGAAGTCGCGGATTTCGCAGGCAATTTCATGGTGCCCCGGCTGCGTGATGATGGCCGCCTGCGATACCTGGAAGCGCTTGTCGCGCCGCAATTCCTGTCCGGCGTGCCGGTTGTCCGTGCCTTGAGCCATGATTCCCCCTGCCCCTTGGTTTGACGCGATTATAGGGTGTGCCCGTCGTGACGTTCACGACGGAAATCCGGCAGTTCCGGCGCGGTTGGCCAGGACTGCCGGCTTTTGGTAGACTGCCATGCATGATCCGTGCCGAGATGTTCTTCTTTAGCCGCTTTTATCCCACGCCATGGGCGGTCGGGAGGCGCTGAAGCGAACAGCACGGCCTTCACGAAACCGCCAGCCCGCTGGCGGTTTTTTTGTTTACTGAGCCGCCGCCACGGGCCGACCCAAACGAACGGAGCCTGACATGTCTGCCACCCGAACCGACGACACCCGCATCGAGCAAAGCGGCGAACTGCTCGCCCCCATGCAGATCATGCGCGAACTGCGCGCCAGCGAGGCCGTGCTCTCCCATGTGGCGCACGCACGCAGCGCCATCCATGACGTGCTGCGCGGCGCGGACGACCGCATGTTCGTCGTGGTCGGTCCGTGCTCGATCCACGATCCGGCCGCCGCGCTCGACTACGCGCGCAAGCTGAAGCCGCTGGCCGACGAACTGGCGCACGACCTCATCGTGGTGATGCGCGTGTACTTCGAGAAGCCGCGCACCACCGTGGGCTGGAAGGGCCTGATCAACGACCCCCATCTGGACGAGAGCTTCGACATCAACGAAGGCCTGCGGCTTGCCAGAAAATTGCTGCTGGAAATCAACGAGATCGGCCTGCCGTGCGCGACCGAGTTCCTCGACCTGATCTCGCCGCAGTACATCGCCGACCTGGTGAGCTGGGGCGCGATCGGCGCGCGCACCACCGAGTCGCAGTCGCACCGCCAGCTGGCCTCGGGCCTGTCGTGTCCGGTCGGCTTCAAGAACGGCACCGACGGCAGCTTGAGGATCGCGGTCGACGCGATCAAGGCGGCCGCGGCGCGCCATCATTTCATTTCCATCACCAAGTCGGGCCACGTCGGCGTGTTCAGCACCTCGGGCAACGAGGACACCCACGTCATCCTGCGCGGCGGCAAGGCGCCCAACTACGACGCCGCGAGCGTCAACCTGGCGTGCGGCGAACTGGCCGCGGCGGGCCTGCGCCAGCAGTTGATGATCGACTTCTCGCACGCCAATTCGAGCAAGCAGTACCAGCGCCAGATCGACGTCGGCGCCGACGTCGCCGCGCAGGTGGCGGGCGGCGACAGCCGCATCATCGGCGCCATGGTCGAGAGCCATCTGAATGCAGGCCGTCAGGACCTGGTGCCGGGACAGTCGCTGGAATACGCCAAGTCGATCACCGACGCCTGCATCGGCTGGGACGACACCGTCCCCTTGCTGCGCATGCTGGCCGACGCGGTGAAAAAACGCCGGCTGACCGTGCCGGCGGATGAGGAATAAGCCCGCTTCCGGGGTAAAATGCCGATGGCGGGCCTCCCCGCATGGCAGCCCCGCGAACCTGGTCAGGTCCGGAAGGAAGCAGCCATAGCGGATCGTTACCAGTGCCGGGGTCAAGGCTCGCCACTTAATTTTTCCAGGGGCTAGGAATTAGGATCTAGGGGCCAGGGTTCGCGGGGGGTGTCCGCGGATGCAGGCGCCGCATTCCCTAGATCCTAGCCCCTAGATCCTAGCCCCTGACCACATGACTGACCTCTTCGGCGATTCCGCTTCCCCCGCAGTTGCGCTGGCGCGCAAGTGGCGGCCGCGCGCGTTCGCCGACCTCAGGGGGCAGGAACACGTGGTGCAGGCGCTGTCGAACGCGCTGACCCAGGGCCGCCTGCATCACGCCTATCTGCTCACCGGCACGCGCGGCGTCGGCAAGACCACGCTGGCGCGCATCCTCGCCAAGTGCCTCAACTGCGAGACCGGCGTCACCGCGACGCCGTGCGGCGTGTGTTCGGCCTGCAGCCAGATCGACGCCGGCCGCTTCGTCGACCTGCTCGAACTCGACGCCGCCTCCAACACCGGCGTCGACAACATGCGCGAGGTGCTCGACAACGCGCAGTACGCGCCGACGGTGGGACGCTACAAGGTCTACATCATCGACGAAGTGCACATGCTGTCGAAGCCGGCGTTCAACTCCATGCTGAAGACGCTGGAAGAGCCGCCCGCGCATGTGAAGTTCATCCTCGCCACCACCGACCCGCAGAAGATTCCGGTGACGGTGCTGTCGCGCTGCTTGCAGTTCAACCTGAAGCCGATGCCACCCGCGCTGGTGGCGCAGCACCTGGGCGACGTGCTGGCGCAGGAGCAGGTCGACGCCGAGCCGGCCGCCTTGACCCTGCTGGCGCGCGCCGCCGCCGGCAGCATGCGCGACGCGCTCTCGCTCACCGACCAGGCGATCGCCTACGGCGGCGGCCGCATCGAGGCGGCCGGCGTCGAGGCCATGCTCGGCACGGTGCGGCGCGACTACCTGTTCGACCTGCTCGACGCGCTGGCGGCGCACGACGCCGACGCCCTGATGACGCAGGCGCGCACGCTTGCCGAGCGCGGCATCGCCTTCGACGCCGCGCTGCAGGATCTGGGCAACCTGCTCACGCAACTCGCCTTGATCCTGCACGCGCCCAATGCGGTCGAAGCCGGCATGGATGCCGAGCGCATGCAGCTCACTGCCGCGGGGCTCGACGCCGAAACGGTGCAGCTGTATTACCAGATCGCGCTGAACGGCCGCCGTGACCTGCCGTATGCGCCGGACGAACTGTCCGGTTTCAGCATGACGCTGCTGCGCATGCTGGCCTTTGCGCCGGGCGGTGCGACAGCGGCACGGCCGGTGCCGGTGCGCACGGCACCCGTCGCGCGCCCCGAGCCGGTCCCGCGCGAGGCCGCACCGGAAGCGCCGCCTCCGCCCGCCCCCGTGCCGAGCGCGCCGCCGCGTCCCGAGGTGGCCGCGCCCGAACCGTCCGCTGCAGCGGACTACCGTGCGCCCCCGGCCCCCGCGCAGGTCGCTCGCGAACCCGCCCCGCGCGGAGACTGGGATTGGCTCCGGGTCGTGTCCGAGCTGCGCCTCGGCGGCATGGCCAAGATGCTCGCCGACCACTGCGAGCTGGTGGCGCAGGCGGGCGATGCGGTGACGCTACGCGTCGGCGAGACGCACAAACATCTGCTCGACCGCGCCTACCAGGACAAGCTGGTTGCCGCGCTGCGCGATACGTTCGGCGCGACGCTCGAAGTCAAGTTCGAGATCGGCGCCGCCGCCGAGCAGACGCCGCAGCAGGTGCGCACGCGCATCAAGGAAGCGCGCCAGGCCGAAGCCGTGGCCGCGATCGAAACGGATCCATTCGTGCGCGAGTTGGTCGACCAGTTTGGTGGCCAGATCGACGCCTCGACCATACAGCCATTAGGAGAATCGACATGATGAAGGGCGGCATCGGCAACATGATGAAGCAGGTCCAGCAGGTGCAGGAGAACATGGCCAAGATGCAGGCCAAGCTGGCGGAAATGGAAATCGAGGGGCAGAGCGGGGCCGGCATGGTCAAGGTTGTGATGACCTGCAAGCACGACGTGCGGCGCGTCACCATCGATCCCAGCCTGATGTCGGACGACAAGGAAATGCTCGAGGACCTGGTGGCCGCGGCGATGAACGATGCGGTGCGCAAGGTCGAATCCACGGTGCAGGAGAAGATGGGCAGCGTGACTGCCGGTCTGCCGATCCCGCCGGGGATGAAGCTGCCCTTCTGATCTGACTGAAGCAACAGCGAGATGCAGCCTGCCGCGCTGGAAAACCTGATCAGCGCCCTGCGTGTGTTGCCAGGCGTAGGTCCCAAGTCGGCCGCGCGCATGGCGTACCACCTGCTGCAGCGCGACCGCCGTGGCGCCGAGCAGCTGGCGGGCGCGCTCAACCACGCGCTGACGCATCTTCACCACTGCCGCCTGTGCAACAATTTCTCCGAGGCGGAAGTGTGCGAGGTGTGCGCGAGCCCGCGCCGCGACAAGCGGCAGCTGGCGGTGGTCGAGATGCCGGCCGACTTCAACATGATGGAGGCCACGCAGAGCTATGGCGGCCTGTATTTCGTGCTGATGGGACGCCTTTCGCCGCTCGACGGCATCGGTCCGCGCGAGATCCATCTCGACCGCCTGATCAACCGGGCGCTCGACGGCACGGTCGAGGAGGTGATCCTGGCGACCAACTTCACCCCCGAGGGCGAAGCCACCGCGCACACCATCGGCGAACTGCTGAAGGCGCGCGGTCTCAAGGTCAGCCGCCTGGCGCGCGGCGTGCCGGTCGGCGGCGAACTGGAATACGTCGACAGCGGCACGCTGGCGCAGGCCGTGCGCGACCGGCGCGCCGTTTAACTGAATATACAAACCAAAACCGGATGACACGATGGAACTGACCGCACTGACTGCCCTGTCCCCCCTCGATGGCCGCTACGGCAGCAAGACCGCCGTACTGCGCGACTTCTTCAGCGAATATGCGCTGATCAAATACCGCGTCATCGTCGAGATCGAGTGGCTGAAGGCGCTGGCGGCGGAACCCGCGATCGCCGAGGTGCCGGCGTTCTCCAGTGAGGCCATCGCGTTGCTCGACGCCATCGCCGACCACTTCTCGGTAGCCGACGCCGAGCGTGTGAAGGCCATCGAGGCGACCACCAATCACGACGTCAAGGCGGTCGAGTATTTCCTCAAGGAAAAGACGAAGACCCACGCCGAGATCGCCGCAGTCTCCGAATTCTTCCACTTCGCCTGCACCTCGGAAGACATCAACAACCTGTCGCACGCGCTGATGCTGAAGGGTGCGCGCGACGGCGTGCTGTTGCCCGCGCTGGAAAAACTCATCGCGCGCCTGACCGATCTGGCACACGAGCTGGCCGACCTGCCGATGCTGTCGCGCACCCATGGCCAGCCGGCCTCGCCCACGACGGTCGGCAAGGAGCTCGCCAACGTCGTCTACCGCCTGCGCCGTGCCTGGGACGCCATCGGCGCGGTCGAGCTGCTGGGCAAGATCAACGGCGCGGTCGGCAACTACAACGCGCACCTGTCGGCCTATCCCGACCTGGATTGGGAGGGCTTCGCGCGCAGCTTCGTGAGCGAGCTGGGCCTCACCTTCAATCCCTACACCATCCAGATCGAGCCACACGACGCGATGGCCGAGCTGTACGACGCGATCGCGCGCACCAACACCATCCTCGTCGACCTCAATCGCGACGTCTGGGGCTACATCTCGGTCGGCTACTTCAAGCAGAAGGTGAAGGCGGGCGAGGTGGGTTCCAGCACCATGCCGCACAAGGTCAACCCCATCGACTTCGAGAACAGCGAGGGCAACCTCGGTCTCGCCAACGCGGTGCTGCGCCACCTTGCCGAGAAGCTGCCGATCTCGCGCTGGCAGCGCGATCTCACCGATTCGACCGTGCTGCGCAACATGGGCGTCGGCTTCGGCTACAGCCTCTTGGCCTACGAATCCTGCCTGCGCGGTCTCGGCAAACTCGAAGCCAACCCGGCTGCGCTCGCTGCTGACCTCGGCGGCAACTGGGAAGTGCTCGCCGAGCCGATCCAGACCGTGATGCGCCGTTACGGCGTGGCGAATCCCTACGAGCAGCTGAAGGAACTGACGCGCGGCAAGGGCGGCATGACGCGCGAAACGCTGCACGCCTTCATCGACGGGCTGGCGATTCCGGAAGGCGAGAAGGCGCGGCTGAAGGCGATGACGCCGGCTACCTACACCGGCATCGCAGCGGAACTCGCACGGCAGATCTGAGCGGAGGCGACATGTCCGAACACGCCCTCGACGTCGGCCTCGCCGACTTCAACCAGAAGGTTCTCGACGAATCGCGTCAGCGGCCGGTGGTGGTCGATTTCTGGGCGCCGTGGTGCGGTCCGTGCAAGTCGCTGAAGCCCATCCTGGAAAAGCTCGCGGCGGAATACGGCGGCAAGTTCCTGCTCGCCAAGGTCAACTCCGACGACAACCAGGAACTCGCGGCACGCTACGCCGTGCGCGGCATTCCCAGCGTGAAGGCGTTCGTGGACGGCGAGGTGGTCGACGAGTTTTCCGGTGCGCTGCCGGAGGGCGAGGTGCGCGACTTCCTCGATCGCATCATTCCCAGCCCGGCCGACGAGTTGCGCCAGCAGGCGGCGGATGCACGCATGGCCGGCGATATTTCGGGCGCGCTGAAGCTGCTGGCGGAGGCGTCGAAGCTCGATCCCGCCCACGTGGGCGTGCGGCTCGACGCCGCCGAGATCATGCTCGATCTGAACGAAGCCGACGAAGCCGGCCGCCTGATCGGCAGCGTGCCGGACGACGCGGATCCGCGCGTGCCGGCCCTGAAGGCACGCCTGCAGTTCATGGGCGCGGCGGACGAGGACGAAGCGGCATTGACGGCGCGGGTGGCGGCGAACGGAGACGATCTGGAGGCGCGCCTGAAACTCGCCAACCTGCTGGTTGCCGCCGGACAGTACGAGCAGGGCATGGATCAGCTGCTGGAAATCGTGCGCCGCGACCGCAGCTTCGGCGACGACGTCGGCCGCAAGACCCTGTTGTCGGTGTTCAACCTGCTGGGCGGCGGCGAACTCGTCGGCCGTTACCGGCGTCTGCTGGCGAGTGCGCTGAACTGACTGGCAGGGGGCAGGATTTAGGGGCTAGGATTTAGGGGCTAGGGAATGAGCGGCCGGAGGCCGCGAAATTGAATGCGCCCCTAGCCCCTAATCCAGCGCGACGTAGCGCACCTCGACGATCTCCACCTCGCGCCGGCCCTCCGGCGTCTGCACGCTGACGGTGTCGCCCTCGCGCGCCCTCAACAGCGCGCGCGCCATCGGCGAGATCCACGCGATGCGGCCACGCGCGGCATCGGCTTCGTCGACGCCGACGATGGCGTAGGTGGACTCTTTGCCGTGTTCATCCGCGACGGTGACCGTGGCACCGAAGAACACCTGGTCGGTGTCCTCGCGCGTCGCCGGGTCGACGACCTCGGCGTGTTCCAGCCGCTTGGACAGGAAACGGATGCGGCGGTCGACCTCGCGCAGTCGCTTCTTGCCGTAGATGTAGTCGCCGTTTTCCGAGCGGTCGCCGTTGCTCGCAGCCCATGCGATGGTTTCGACCAGCTTGGGACGCTCGACTTTCCACAATTGGTTGAACTCGGCGTCCAGCCGTGCATAACCCGCGGGCGTCAGGTAGTTCTTCGAGCCGGCAGGGAGCGCCGGTGCGGCGGCCTCATCCTCCTCGGTGTCGGGGGTGTCGGTTTCCTTGACGAAGGCTTTGTTCATCGGCCAAACAGATAGGCAAGCAGCGAAAGCGCCAGTGACAACAGGATGACACTGGTGAAGGGGAAGTAAAATGTACCTCGTGCGCGTTTGACCCGCACGTCGCCTGGCAAGCGCCCCAGTCCGAGGCGCTCGAGCCAGGGCGTGAGCAGGCCCAGCACCAGCAGGGCCGCGATCAGGGTGAAAAGCCATTTCAACATGAGGAGATTCTAGCCGATGGACGCCCCGCCGCAGTTTGAACGCACCCGCATTCTGCTCGACGCCGACGAGCAGGGGCGGCTCGCCGGCGCGCACGTCCTGGTCGCCGGGTTGGGCGGCGTCGGCTCGTATTGCGCGGAGGCGCTGGCGCGGGCGGGGGTGGGGCGGCTGACCCTCATCGACCACGACGTCGTCGCCGTGTCCAACATCAACCGCCAGCTGCCCGCGCTGTTGTCGACCGTGGGGCAACCGAAGGCCGAACTGATGGCGGCACGCGTCCGCGACATCAACCCGGCGTGCGAGCTCACCGCACTGCGCGAGTTTCTCGTTCCCGAAACCGTGGCCGATCTGGTTCCGGTCGACGTCGATTTCGTCATCGACTGCATCGATTCACTCAATTGCAAGGTCGCGCTGGTGGCAACGAGCGTCCAGCGTGGACTGAGGGTTGCCTCCAGCATGGGCGCGGGCAACCGGCTCGATCCGTCGCGCATCCGGATCGCCGACATTTCAAAAACCAGTATGTGTCCGCTCGCCGCAGTGATGCGCAAACGGCTCAGGAAGCGCGGCATCGCCAAAGGCGTGCTGACCGTGTTCTCCGACGAGCCGGGGCGCGCACCGCTGCCGCCGCAGCCGGTCGAAGGGCGCGGCAGGGCCCGCGCAGTCAACGGCACCATCAGCTATTTGCCGCCGTTGTTCGGCCTCATGCTCGCGGGCGCCGTCGTACAGCGTTTGATTGCGGCCTGAATGCCCGCCAGGGGTAGGGCTCTATCCATAAGGATCGGAGTCCTTCAGGGCATACGACTCCACACGTGCTTGAGCACGTAGTGGATCGGAGTCCTTTAGGGCATACGACTCCACACGTGCTTAAGCGCGTAGTGGATCGGAGTCCTTTAGGGCATACGACTCCACACGTGCTTAAGCGCGTAGTGGATCGGAGTCCTTTAGGGCTGGCTTGTCTCGTCGATCTGTTTACGCTGCGCCTCCGCAGCCTCCATGACCTGGCCTTCCACCGCGTGCGCCTTGTCCACGGCCTGGATCTGCGTCTCGAACACGGGGTTGGGCTGGCGTTTCTCGGTTTGCGGCTGCGGCGGCGGGCTGGCGTCGCAGGCGGCGAGGGTGAGTGCGAGGGGGATGAGCAGGCGTTTCATGGTTGATCCTCCAACAAGCCGGTGGGCAGGCCGTCGATGCTGGCCAGATTCTTTTCGCGCCAGTAGTCCAGCAGACCGACCGGGCCTTTCTTCTCGGCCCAGCGCGCAAGGGTGTCGCGTTCGCCGCGATACGCATACATGGGCACGGCGTAGCCGCACGAGGTCTGCACCGAGTCGATGTCGAGCACGATGAGCTGGCGCTCCCCGGGCAGGCCGGGAAAGTGGTGGCGCAGCGCGGCCCATTCGGCGTCCTGCCGGCGTACGGAGCGGCCGCGGCCGTACGCGCGCAGGATCAGCGGATCGGCGTCGAAGCTGCACCACATCATCGTCATGCGGCCGTCGTGCTTCAGGTGGGCGGCGGTTTCGTTGCCGCTGCCGGTGAGGTCGAGATAGGCGACCCGGCGGTCGGACAGTACGCGCAGGCTGTCCATGCCCTTGGGCGACAGGTTGAGGCGGCTGTCTGCAGTGCCCGTGGCGGTGAAGAAGATCTTCTGTGCGGCGATGAAGGCGCGGTGTTTCTCTTCGAGTGCGGGATAGAAGCGCGCCATCAGTTGACCTGCCGCTTGAGGAATTCGGTGAGGATGCGCAGGCGCGTCACGCTGTCGTTCATCTCCAGCAGGTTCTGCTTGGTGCTGAGTTTCAGCGGCAACACTTCGGACAGGCGGTAGCCGACCCACACCGCGTCGTCGTATGCGTGCGGGGCGGGAAAGTGCGCATGACCGTATTCGTCGACGATGTGGCGCAGGATTTCCACCGCCAGTTCGAATTCGTGGGGGATCGCGACGGCAGGCTCGGCGCTGACGTCGTCCACCGTGCCGACCAGCAGCCCGCTGGGTTCGACCTGGGTGTGACGGATGACGAAGCGTTTTTCCGCCTGGGTCTCGATATGAAGGATGCCGGTCTCGGGCATGTCCCAGTCGGTGATGCGGACCCGCGTGCCGACCGGGTAGGGCACGGCGGGCGTGCCGGTTTCCTGGCCTTCGCGAATGGCGCAGATGCCGAATGGACTGCTGTCGGCGATCGCCTGCTTCACCATGTCGATATAGCGCGTCTCGAAAATCCGCAGCGGCAGCCGGCCGCCGGGGAATACCACGGTGTTGAGCGGAAACAGCGGCAGGCCCGGTTGGACGGCGGCGCTCATCGGTCGTCTCCCCAGCGTGCCATCAGTTCGTGCCGGATGCCGAGCTGGTCGAGGATGCGCGCGACGATGAAGTCGACGATGTCCTCGACCGACTGCGGGCGGTGATAGAAGCCCGGATTGGCGGGCAGGATCACCGCGTTCATGCGCGACAGCGTCAGCATGTTTTCCAGATGCAGGGTCGAGAACGGCGCCTCGCGCGGGACCAGGATCAGTTTCCGCTGCTCCTTCAGCATGACGTCGGCGGCGCGCTCGATCAGGTTGTCGGAGAGGCCGTGGGCGATCGCCGCGAGCGTGCCCATCGAGCACGGGCAGACGACCATCGCGTCGGCCGGGTTGGAGCCGGAGGCGACCGGCGCGTTCCAGTCTTCGCGGCCGAACACGCGCAGCTGGCCGTCGCGCGCGCCGAGGCTTTCGGAGAGCTGTCCTTCGAGATCGCCGGCGCGCGCCGGCAGCGCGACGCCGAGTTCCTGCTTGGCGACGAGGTGCGCCGCCTGCGATACCAGCAGATAGACGCGCACGTCGGCAGCCAGCAGACATTCGAGCAGACGCAGGCCGTAAGCCATGCCGGAGGCGCCGGACAGCGCCAGGGTAACGGTGTTCAGGGAGGTGTGCATGGCCCGGATTGTCGCCCGGATGCCGCCAATAATCTACTGCGGCGAGCCTTGAACGATGGGGGCGTTCGCGAGGTGCAGGCGCGCGACGATCACGCCGTTCGCTGCGCCGAACACGAGTGCGGCGGCGGCGAACAGCGGCAACAGCGTGAGGATCGCGGCGGCCGGCAGCAGCCACAGCGAGGCCAGCGCAAGCTGTCCCCCGACATGGCCGAACGCCGCCAGAACCGACAGGCTGACCGGGCCGAACAGGCGTTTGGGAAGATGATGGGCGACGGCCAGTATCAGGAGGCTCGCACACGCGCCCGCTGCCGACAGCCAGAAGCCGGGCGCGAACAGCGTGCCCAGCAGCAGGCCGGCGGCCAGCACGCGCAGGCCCGATACCCACGCCGCGGCGCGCCAGCCGTCCTGCAGCAGCACCAGCAGGATGACGATGTTGGCGAGACCGGGCTTGACCCCGGGGATCGGGCTGGGAATCGCCGCCTCGGCGAGCGTGAGGCCGATCGCCAGTGCGGCCAGGCGCGCGAGGCGGCGGTCGTCGGGCGTGACCGGCAGCTCAATAGCCCAGTGTGTCATAGGCAGGTGTGCGGCCGCGGATTTCGAGGCTGACCTGGTTCGGCAGGCACAGCGCGGCCTGGCCGGACAGCGTGAGCCAGCCCTGTTTCACGCACAGCTGGCGTGGCGACGGGTCGGCCGCGACGCGCGCACGGCCGGGCGCGATTTCGATCCGGGTGGTGCCGAGCGGGCCATCGACCGCGACGCTCTGGTCGCGGGTGAGCGGGATGGTTTGCACGATCTGGCCGGCGGCGCGGATGACCGCCGTGTCGCCGTGCTCGCCGCTCCACGCCCACAGCGTCAGCGCGACCACCCCCACGCCGCCTGCCAGCAGCACGCCGACGTCGCCGGCGCGCAGCATGCCCATCAGCTGAGCTCGCGGTGCCGCACCAGCACCTGCTCGCGTTCGCGGAAGGCAGCCGCCAGCGTTTCGGCGAAGTACACGCTGCGGTGCTGGCCGCCGGTGCAGCCGATGGCGACCGTCAGATAAGCACGGTGGTCGCGGATGAAGCACGGCAGCCAGTTCTCGACGAAGCCGCGGATGTCGGCCAGCAGCGCCATGGCGTTGGGGCTGGCTTCGATGTAGTCCTTCACCGGCTGGTCGCGGCCGGTGAGCGGACGCAGGTCGGCGACGTAATGCGGATTGGGCAGGCAGCGCACGTCGAACACCAGGTCGGCGTCGAGCGGGATGCCATGCTTGAAGCCGAAGGATTCGAACAGGAGCGTGATGCGCGAGCGGTCCTGTTCGACCAGGTCCTTGATCCACAGGCGCAGGGCCGAGGCGGAGAGGTCGCTGGTGTCGATGCGATGCGCCAGCGGGGCGATGTCGGCGAGCCTTTCGCGCTCGAGCTGGATGGCCTCCTGCAGGGACACGCTGTCGCTGGAGAGCGGATGGCGCCGTCGCGTTTCGGAAAAGCGCTGCACCAGCGTCAGCGTCTTGGCCTCGAGGAAGATCACGCGCAGGTCGGCGCCGCGCTGCCGCAGCGTTTCGGCGATCTGCGGCAACTGCGCGAAACTCGCGCTGCTGCGTGCATCGATGGCGATGGCGATGCGCGCGTGGCCTTCCCGCTCGAGATAGTCGACCAGAGGCTCCAGCATGGCGAGCGGCAGGTTGTCGACGCAGTAGTAGCCGATGTCTTCCAGCACCGCGATGGCGATGCTCTTGCCCGAGCCCGACAAACCCGAAACCAGTACGATCTGCATTCAGCCGCCCCCGTCGATGGCCGCCTGCTGGCGCTTGATGAACTGTTCGACCGGATTGATGCCGCGGTTCTTGAGGATGTGATTGCGCACCGCGACCTCGACCAGCACGGCCAGGTTGCGGCCGGCTGCGACCGGAATGCGCACCTTGGGAATGGCGACGCCGAGGATGGCCTCGGTCGAGGCCACCATGTCGAGCCGGTTGAGGCCGACCTCGCCGACTTCCTGCGGGTGCACCAGCTCGACGATGAGCTTGAGGTTTTTTTGCGGCTTGACGGCGGTTTCACCGAACAGGAAACGGATGTTGAGGATGCCGAGGCCGCGCA
This sequence comes from Pseudomonadota bacterium, assembly GCA_021811235.1. Classification (GTDB taxonomy): domain Bacteria; phylum Pseudomonadota; class Gammaproteobacteria; order Burkholderiales; family Thiobacillaceae; genus Thiobacillus. The sequence goes on from JAJZPG010000010.1 coordinate 24,504, forward strand.
CTTCCAGAAAGTCGCGGATCAGCGGCGGGCAGCTTCCTTCCAGCGTTTGCGGCGCAACGTGCTTGAGTTCGACGACGTCGTCGGCCACCAGCCGGTGGCCGCGCGTGATGAGCTCCAGTGCCAGTTCGCTCTTGCCGACGCCGGCATCGCCCTTGATCAGGATGCCGGTGCCGAGCACTTCGAGGAACACGCCGTGAATCGCGGTGAACTCGGCCAGCTGCTGCGTCAGATAATGCCCCAGATAGGACATCAGGATGGGGCTGGCCAGCGTCGAGGTGAAAAGCGGCGTTTCGGTGCGCTCCGCACTGTCGAGCAGCACAGACGGCACGGCCTCGCCGTTGGCGATGACGATGGCGGCGAGCTCGGTCGAGAACAGGTGGGTGATGGCTTCCTGCAGGCCGGATTCGGACAGTCCGCGCAGATAGTCCATTTCGGCGCAACCCAGCACCTGCACCCGGTTGGGGTGGACGAAATTCAGGTGGCCGATGAGGGCCAGCGTCGGTTTCTGGATGGTTTCCGAAGACAACGTGCGCTGTCCGCCCTCGCGTCCGGCCACCCAGCGCATGTCGAGCTGTTCCGCCATGTCGCGGAACAGGGTCTCGACCGAAACGTGGCTGGGGTCGTCCATGCGCTGTCCGGCGTGGCTAGCTGGACCAGGCGTCGAGCAGCGCGATCAGCTCGGGCGCGCTGGGCGCGGCCAGCATTTTCGCGCGCATCGTCTCGTCGCCGAACAGCTGGGCCAGCTCGCCCAGGATCTGCAGGTGGCGTTCGTTGGCGTCCTTGGGTACCAGCAGGATGAAGCACAGCGACACCGGCTGGTTGTCGGGCGCGTCGAATTCGAGCGGGGTCTTCAGGCGATAGAACGCGCCGACTGCATCCTTGAGGCCCTTGATGCGGCCGTGCGGAATCGCGATGCCGTAGCCGAGTGCGGTCGATCCCAGGCGCTCGCGATCGAACAGGCTGCTGAAAATGTCCGAGGCCTTGAGTCCGTTGGTCTGGGCAAACAGGTCGGCGGCGTGTTCGAACAGTTTTTTCTTGCTGGTGAAGCTCAGGTCCAGCAAGGTCGTGTCGGGGGAGATGAGGGGGGCGATCAGGTTCATGCCGGTTGCAGGGCCGGGTCGGAAATCCGGCGCCCGCGGATTATACGCCCGGAGGCGGTTGTCTGGCCTCCGGGCCGCGGGCTTCGTGTGGAGCCGTCAGGCGGCGCTTTCCGTCGGCTGATGCTTCAGTCCGCCGTCACCCTGGTGGACGTCCCCGGTTTTTTCCTTGTGTTTGACGATCTGGCGGTCCAGCTTGTCGGCCAGCAGGTCGATGGCGGCGTACATGTTGCCGTCTTCGCTGTGGGCGTGGAAATCGTGGCCTTTGACGTGGAGGGTGGCCTCCACTTTGTGGACCAGCTTCTCCACCTGCATGATGACGCTCACGTTGATGACGTGGTCGAAGTGGCGTTTGACGCGGTCGAGTTTCTCGGAAACATAGTCGCGGATGGCGGGGGTCACTTCGAGGTGATGACCGGAAATCGTCAAATTCATAAAGCCTCCTGGGTCTGCTGATAAGAACTGAAAAACGGCATCGATCCGGTCTTCAGGGGCGATGAATCACGCCCAATTTCATTGTGGGACGAAAGCAGGGCACATTCAAGCGTGGTGCGGTCCGTCGCCGCACGGCGTCCCGAAAAGCCTTTGCGATCAAAGGGCGCGGCGCATGTTGGCGGGGGGGATTTGCAGCGATTCGCGATACTTGGCGACGGTGCGGCGCGCCACCACGATGCCCTGCTGGCCGAGGACTTCCGCCAGTTGGCCGTCGGACAGCGGCTTCTTGCTGCTTTCGGCGGCGATCAGCTGCTTGATGAGCGCGCGGATGGCGGTCGACGAGCAGGCGCCGCCGTTGTCGGTGGCCACGTGGCTGCCGAAAAAATATTTCAGTTCGTACAGGCCGCGCGGCGTCATCATGTATTTCTGCGTGGTGACGCGCGAAATCGTCGATTCATGCAGTTCCACCGCGTCGGCGATCTCGCGCAGCACCAGCGGGCGCATGGCCACTTCGCCGTGCTCGAAGAAATGCTTCTGGCGATCGACGATGGCCTGCGAGACGCGCAGGATGGTGTCGAAGCGCTGCTGCACGTTCTTGATCAGCCAGCGCGCCTCCTGCAGCTGGCTGGCCAGCTGGCTGCCGCCGGATTCCCGATGCCGCGCCAGGATGTCGGCGTAGACGCGGTTGACGCGCAGCTTGGGCATGGCGTCGGCGTTGAGGCTGGCGATCCACATGCCCTTGACCTTGCGCACGTAGACGTCGGGAATGACGTAGTGCGTTTCGTTGGCGCCGAAGGCGGCACCCGGGCGGGGATTCATCGACAGGATCAGGGCGCGCGCGGCGCGCAGCGTGGGGTCGTCGATGCCGAGCATTTTCTTCAGCTTGCCGACGTCGCGCGCGGCGAGCAGGTCGAGGTAGTGCGTGGTCAGCTGCATGGCGGCGTCGCGTGCCGGGGTGTCGGGCGGCAGGGCGCGCAGCTGCAGGGTCAGGCACTCCGCCAGATTGCGCGCGCCGACCCCGGTCGGATCCATGTTCTGCAGGTGCTTGAGCGCGGTTTCGACCTCTTCGGGCTCGAGCTCTTCGAGTTCGTCCTGCAGGCTGGCGGTGATGTCCGCCAGCGGCTGGGTGAGGAAACCGGCATCGTCGAGGTCGTCGATCAGCGCGGCGACCAGGGTGCGGTCGCGCAGGGTGAGCGGGCTGACGATCAACTGATTGAGGAGATGCTCGCGCAGGGTTGCGCCCGACACCGAGCCCTGGGCGTAGTCGCTATCTTCGTCGTCGTCGCTGCCTGCAGCGCTGTAGTCGTTCCAGTCGGCGTCGTCCAGGGCGGTAGCCGGCGCAGACTCGGACGCTTCGGGCTGGGGCGTCTCGGTGCTTTGCGCTTCGGCTTCGGCCGTGTGGGCCGGCGCCTCGGTCGCGGCGTAGCTGGCCTCGTCCTCGTCCTCGCGCTCCAGCAGCGGATTGTCCTGCAGGATCTGCTCCAGCTCCTGGTTCAACTCGAGCGTCGACAGCTGCAGCAGCCGGATCGACTGCTGCAGTTGGGGCGTCAGGGTAAGGTGCTGACCGAGCTTGAGTTGGAGGCTGTGTTTCATGGGACTGAACTACGGCAAAAATCGTGCCGACTTGAGACGACTGTACTGCGATTAAGTTGCAGGCGCTAGCTCGAATTACAAGCGGAAGTTTTCGCCGAGATAAACCTTGCGGGCGTTGTCGTCCTGGATGATGAGGTCTGGCGTGCCGGCGATCAGCACGCGGCCTTCGTTGATGATGTAGGCGCGGTCGCAGATGCCGAGGGTTTCGCGCACATTGTGGTCGGTGATGAGCACGCCGATGTCGCGCTCGATCAGGAAATGCACCAGTTTCTGGATATCGAGCACCGCGATGGGGTCGACCCCGGCGAACGGTTCGTCGAGCAGGATGAAGCGCGGATTGATGGCCAGCGCGCGGGCGATTTCAACGCGGCGGCGTTCGCCTCCCGACAGGCTGACCGCGGAGGCGTCGCGCAGGTGGGCGATGTGCAGGTCTTCCAGCAGGTTGTCGAGGTGCTCCTCGCGTTCGTCCTTCCCGTAGGACTTGAGTTCGAGGATGGCGCGGATGTTTTCTTCCACCGTCATCTTGCGGAAGATGGAAGGCTCTTGCGGCAGGTAGGACAACCCCAGCCGGGCGCGCTGGTGGATCGCCATGTGGGTGAGGTCGTGCGTGTCCATGTGCACGCTGCCGCCGTCGGCCGCGACCAGGCCGACCACCATGTAGAAGCAGGTGGTCTTGCCGGCGCCGTTGGGTCCGAGCAGGCCGACCACCTCGCCGCTTTTGACTTCGAACGAGACATCGTGCACCACGGTGCGCTTGCCGTACGTCTTGCGCAGGCTCTGGACGGTGATCTGGCTCATGGCTTGGCGGCAGGCTGGTCGGCGCGGGGCTTCGGACGGATGACGGCACGCACGCGTCCGCTCGGCGTCCTGGCGCCGGGCTGCCCGACGACCTTGTAGAACTCGGTGTTGGCGTTGTACGAGATCTGCGCGCCGCGCAATTCGTCGGTGCCGCGGCGCAACCGCGCCTGGCCGATCAGTTCGAGCTGGCTGCTGACGCTGTCGAATTCGATGCGGTCGGCGAAGCCTTCGATGAATTCCTCGCGGCCGTCGAGCTTCTGGCGGAACGCCACCGGCCGGCCGGTGGCGCTGACCTTGTCGAGGCCCTCGGCATTCTGCGTGACCTGCACGTGGTCGGCACGCAGCATCAGGGTGCCCTGGCTGAGGATGACGTTGCCCTGGTAGACGCTGGTTTTCCGGATGTCGTCGAGGGTGACGGTATCCGCTTCGAGGTTGACCGGCTTGTCGCGGTCGGCCTTTTCGGCATGGGCCGGCGGCGTCAGCAGGGCTGCGCCCAGCAGGGCGGACAGGAGTGTGGATGTGGTTCGCATGGGCTAGTTCCTTCCCGAAATATAACGGGCCTGTACCCGTCCTGTCAGCTTGATCACGCGCTGTCTGGCGTTGTATTCCATGGTGTTCGCACGCAGGGTGAGGGTCGCATCGCGGATCTCCACGGCGCCCGGCGCACGCAGCAGGTCACGCTCGGGAAACACCAGCAGCCGTGCCGTGCGCAGGCTCATGGCCGATTGCCCGGCGTGTGCGGCGCGCACCACGTTGACGTCGTCGCGCAGATCGACTTCGTTGCCGTCGGGAGATACGGTTGCCTGACGGGCGACGGCACTGACCTCGCCCGCCTCGGGATCGAGGTGGACGAAACGCGGCGCTTCCAGTTCGGTCAGCTTGCTGCCGGTGTAATGTTTGAGCCGCTTGGCGGACAGGCGGTATTGCGGGCGGCCGGCAGGGTCGGTGCGCAAGGCCTCGAAGTTTTCCATGATGCCTTCGGGATCGGTCCGGGCCGCCGGCGTTCCGCTGGGCGCCACCTGGACCGAGCGTTCGATCCAGAAGCTGAGCACGGCCAATACCAGCAGGATGGCCATCGGTAGCCACAGGGAGCCGCGTCCGATCATGCGCTCACCGGGATGTCGGGCTGAAATGCGGGCCGTGCGCGAGCGGTCATTTCAGGTAGGGCGCCAACGCGGCATCCAGCGTGCCCTGCGCGCGCATCAGGAATTCGCAAGCCTCGCGCACCGCGCCGTGGCCGGCTTCGCGCGTGGTGGTGTAGTGGCTGTAGGCCTTCACCAACTCGGGTGCGGCGGGCACGGTGATCGCCAGGCCGGCGCGCCGCATCACCGGCAGATCGACCACGTCGTCGCCCATGTAGGCGGTGGCTTCGCAGTCGATGTTCAGTTCGCGGCACAGGGCTTCGTAGACGGCCAGCTTGTCGTGCGCGCCCTGGTGGACGATCTCGATGCCGAGGTTTCGGGCACGATGCTCCACCACGCGCGAACTGCGCCCGGTGATGATGGCGAGTTCCACGCCGCTGCCCTTCAGCATTTTCAGGCCGTGGCCGTCGAGCGAGTTGAAGCCCTTGTATTCCTGGCCGTCGTCGGCCAGGAACAGGGTGCCGTCGGTCATGATGCCGTCGACGTCGAAGGCGATCAGTTTGATTTTCCTGGCGCGGTCGAGCAGGGCCGCATCCATTCCGGCGGCTGCCATCACACCACCCCCGCCTTCAGCAGGTCGTGCATGTTGAGGGCGCCGACCAGGGCGCCGGTGTCGTCGACCACCAGCAGGCCGTTGATTTTCAGGGTGTCCATTTTTTCCACTGCCGCGACGGCGAGTTCGTCCGCGCGGATCGTCTTCGGGTTGCGGGTCATGAGGTCGGCAATCCGTGCCTGCTGCAGATCGAGCGGCTGTTCCAGCGCGCGGCGGAGGTCGCCGTCGGTGAACAGGCCGGCCACCTTGCCGGCGGCGTCGACCACGGCGGTCATGCCGAGTCCCTTCTGCGTCATTTCGAACAATGCGGCCTTGAGCGTGGCGTCGTGGTCCACCCGGGGCAGCGCATCGCCGTGGTGCATGACATCGCGCACATGCACCAGCAGGCGGCGTCCCAGGCTGCCGCCGGGATGGGTGCGCGCGAAGTCGTCGGCCGAAAACCCGCGCGCATCGAGCAGCGCCACCGCCAGCGCATCGCCCAGCGCGAGGGCCGCGGTGGTGCTGGCGGTGGGTGCCAGGTTGAGCGGACAGGCTTCCTTGTCGACCCCGGCGTTGAGATGCACGTCGGCCTCGCGCGCCATGGTCGAATTGGGATTGCCCGTCATCGCGACGAGCTTGGCGCCGCGCCGTTTGATGAGCGGCACGATGCTGACGATCTCGTTGCTCTCGCCGGAGTTCGACAGCGCCAGCACCACGTCGTCGTGGGTGATCATGCCGAGGTCGCCGTGGCTGGCTTCGCCCGGATGCATGAAGAAGGCCGGGGTGCCGGTGGAGGCCAGGGTGGCGGCGATCTTGCTGCCGACGTGTCCCGACTTGCCCATGCCCGAGACCACCACGCGGCCGCTGCAGGCCAGGATCACGTGCACGGCGTCGGCGAACCCGCTGTCGAGTCGGGTCGACACCGTGCGCAGGGCATCGGCTTCGATGTCGAGCACCTGACGCGCCAGGGCAAGCAAATGTTCGGGGGAGGAGGGTTGGGGACGCATGGTCGGCAAGTATACTAAAGCCTGCTTTTCCCTCCCCGTTTTACTTGATGCATTCCAGCCTCCAGCTTGTCCTGATCCTGCTTGCAGTGGCCGTGCTGGTAGCCGCGGCGGCGCGCGCGTTGCGCCTGCCGACCATGCTCGGCTACCTCGTCACCGGCATCGCCATCGGCCCGTTCGCGCTGGGCTGGATTCCGGACAGCGCGGAGGCGCGTTACCTCGCCGAATTCGGCGTGGTCTTCCTGATGTTCTCCATCGGTCTCGAGTTCAGCCTGCCGCGCCTGATGACGATGCGCATGACGGTGTTCGGCTTCGGCGGTGCGCAGGTCGTGCTGACCATCGCGCTGACCGCGCTGATCGCCTGGCTGCTCGAACTGCCGCTGCTGACCGCATTGGCGCTGGGCGGCATCATGTCGATGTCGTCCACCGCCATCGTGTCGAAGATGCTGGCCGAGCGGCTGGAGATCCAGACCCCGCACGGACGCCAGATCTTCGGCGCGCTGTTGTTCCAGGATCTGGCGGTGGTGCCGCTGCTGATCCTGATTCCGGCGTTTGCCAAGGATGCCGACGACATGGGGTGGGTGCTGGGTCTGGCGATGCTGAAGGCCGTCCTGGTGCTGGGCTTCCTGCTGTTCGTCGGCCAGCGCATCATGCGGCCGTGGTTCCAGTGGGTGGCCGGACACAAGTCACCCGAACTGTTCACCCTGAACCTGCTGCTGTTCACCCTGGGGCTGGCCTTCCTCACCGAGAGCGCCGGCCTGTCGCTGGCGCTGGGCGCTTTCCTCGCCGGCATGCTGGTGTCGGAAACCGAATACCGCTACCAGGTGGAAGACGACATCAAGCCTTTCCGCGACGTGCTGCTGGGTTTGTTCTTCGTCACCATCGGCATGCGCCTCGATCTGGTACAGGTGATGCTGAACTGGGGCGACGTGCTGCTGCTGGTGGCGGCCATGGTCGTCGGCAAGGGGGCGCTGGTCGCCGGGCTGGCGATGGCTTTCGGCAGCACCCGGCCCACCGCCGTGCGCACCGCGCTGGGCCTGGCGCAGGCAGGCGAATTCGGTTTCGTGCTGCTGGCGCAGGCGACCGACCTGAAACTGCTCGGCGCCGACATTTCCCATCCGGTGCTGGCGGCGATGGTGGTGTCGATGCTGATCGCGCCGCTGCTGTTCCACCGCATGGATGTGCTCACCCGCCTGATCGCCGGCAGCGAATGGGCCGGACGCGCCAAGGAAGTGCACGACATCGCGGTCAAGACCTTCGGCAAGGCCCAGCACGTGATCGTGTGCGGCTACGGCCGCAGCGGGCAGAACCTGGCGCGCCTGCTGGAGGCCGAGGGCATCAGCTTCGTTGCGCTCGACGCCGATCCCGAACGCATCCGGGCAGTAGCGGCGTCCGGCGTGTCGGTGGTCTATGGCGACGCCAGTCGCCGCGAGGTATTGGTCGCGGCCGGACTCAGCCGCGCCCAGGCGGTGGTGGTGACGTATGCCGATCTGCATTCGAGCATGGCCATCCTGCGCCATGTGCGTGAACTGCGGCCGGAACTGCCGGTGGTCGTGCGCACCATCGACGACACCCATATCGACGCGCTGAAATCGGCGGGCGCGGCCGAGGTGGTGTCCGAGGTGATGGAGGGCTCGCTGATGCTCGCCTCGCATGCGCTGATGCTGCTGGGTGTGCCGCTATCGCAGGTCCTGAAGCGCATCCGCGAGGTGCGGGAGACGCGCTACGCCATGATGCGCGGTTTTTTCCGCGGCGCCTCCGACGCCGACGACGAACTCGACCAGCAGACCCAGCCGCGCTTGCATACCGTGTTGATCACGCAGGGTGCGGCGGCGGCGGGGCACAGCCTGGACGAACTGGCGCTGGAGGAGTTGCTGGTCGAAGTGGTGGCGATCCGCCGCCAGGGCATCAAGGGGGTGGACCCGCAGCCCGATACCCTGATCCAGGTCGGCGACGTGCTGGTGCTGCGCGGCGCCGCCGATGGGCTGGCGGCGGCGGAGTTCAGGGTGTTGCAGGGTTAGAACAGGATGGCGGCGCCGCAGTTGGCCTCGCCGCTGCCGGCTTCCCATTCGCCGGTCGTGGTGTCGTAGCAGTTTGCAGCGGTCGGCGCGGTGCCGCCGGCGGCGTAGACGGAGAAGCGCATGCTGCCGCGCAAGGCATTGCCGTCATCGATCTTGCGGTCGATTTCGGCCAGGATCGCCACCGGAATCTGCGGGCCGGTCTTGAGGTTGGTGCGGGCGGTCGCCGTGCCGCTGTCGGCATAGACCGCGTCGTTGATCAGCTGCAGGCGGGCGCCGTAGGGGTTGTTGGGGGTGGTGGCAGTGCTCTCGGTCGCGTTGTAGACGAAGGTGCCGTTGATGAAGCCGGCGTGCGAGAGGTGGTCCCATAGCGCGATCGATTCGGTGGCTTCGATCACGCCGTCTCCGTCACCGTTCTGGGTGGCGCCGGCAATCTGGGTGGTCGCGGCGCTGAAGTCGCCGGGCAGGGCACGGAAGCGATCCTGGAATCCATAGAAGGCCGCTTTTGTTCCGTCCAGCTGGGCGATGATGTTGCGCACCCGCGCGCTGGTGATGAGTTCCTGGCCTTTGAGAATGCCGCCGAGCAACAGGCCGATGATCACCAGGACGATGGCGATCTCGATCAGGGTGAAGCCCGACTGGCGTCGCGGAAAATGGGGATGAGGCATGAGGGACTCTCCGGTTATTATTGCCTGTGGGGCGTTTATGCAAAATGCATGCCATGGGGGTGACTTGGTTAATCTATTGAATTTCAATGTGAATGTTGGGTAAACCCCATGGATCGTCGCACCGGTTTGATGAAATCACGACGCCGCTGCCAGTTTTCCATCAAATTCGTGTCGGCCGTGTGCTCCATTTCCCCGGAGGAATGCCGATAGCCATGGCATGCTGAACGTCCATCCAAATCACCACACTTGTCCATGACGGAACACTCCGAAACTCTGCCGAAGCTGGCCTGGCTGACGTCTCTCGCCACGCTTTTCACGCGCGTGGCGCCCGGGCGCTGGCTGGGGCTGATGCTGCTTTCCCTGCATGCCGCCGTGGTGTTCGACGCCGAGGCGGCGGTCACCCGGGCCTTTCTGTTGGCGCATTACGGCCTGTTCCTGTTATGGCAGCCGCTGGTGCGCAGCGAGGCGCGCATCGAGCCGCGGCTGGCGCTGCCGGTGTTCGCGATGGCAGCACTGCTGGTGCTGGTCGACAGCACCTGGGTGATGGCTTTGTGGCTGGCCATCCTGGCCGGCCTGGTCGGCGCGGTGGCGGCGTCGCAGAACGCGCGCAGCCAGCACCTGGCGTACCTGCTGGCGCTGGGCTATCTGTTGGCGCTGCTGCTGGCGTGGGTGCTGCCGCAAAGTCTGGGCGAGACGTCGCTGCCCGATGAACTGAAACTTGCGGTGCGCTACGGCCTGCCGCTGCTGCCGCTGGTGATCCTGTTCCTGCCGGCTGGCCGGCAGCGCGGTGCATCGTCGACGCTCGACTTCATCTACGGCCTGATGCTGTCGCTGCTCATCATGGTGATGGCGCTGGGCGCGTTTGCCGTGGTCGCGGTTGCCAAGGTGAGCTATGCCTGGGCGCTGGTGCAGACCCTGCTGGGGATGGCGGCGTTGTTGCTGGCGTTGTCGTGGCTGTGGAATCCGCGCGCCGGCTTCGCCGGGCTGGGGCAGGTGACCTCGCGCTACCTGCTGTCGGTGGGCCTGCCGTTCGAAGGCTGGGCGCAGCGCCTTGCCACGCTGGCCGAACGCGAACGCGATCCCGAATCCTTCGTGCGCGACGCGCTGGCCAAACTCGACGAACTGACCTGGATCCGCGGCGGCCACTGGCAGGCGGCACGCGGCGAAGGCAGCTTCGGCGAACCCGCGGCCCACCGCATGGACCACGCGTTTCACGGACTGACGCTGAGCTGGTATTCGGCGCGGCCGCTGACCCCCGCGCTGGCGCTGCACGTGCGGCTGCTGTCGCAGCTGTTGGGGTATTTCTACGCCGCCAAGGTGCGCGAACAGACGCTGCGCGAGCAGGCCTACAGCCAGGCGATCCACGACACCGGCGCGCGCCTGACGCATGACGTGAAGAACATCCTGCAGTCGCTGAAGACCCTGCTCGCCGCCGCCGACACCTCGACTCCGGAGGACAGCGAGCGCCTGCTGGCGCTCATGAAGCGCCAGCTGCCGCAGCTGGCGGCGCGCCTGTCGCAGACGGTCGACAAGCTCAAGCAGCCGGCCGAGATGGACGTCGCGCACATGCCCGCGCAGGCGTGGTGGGCGGCACTGCAGACGCGCTACGAACACGACGACGTGCAGTTCTTCGCCGAGGCGCTCGACGATACGCCGCTGCCGCAGGACCTGTTCGACAGCGTGGCCGACAACCTGCTCACCAATGCGCTGCGCAAGCGCCAGGGCGGGCTGGGCGTGGCGGTGGAAGTGCGCCTGACGGTGCAGCCGCTGGTGAGCCTGACGGTGACCGACAGCGGCGCACCGGCGCCCGAGCACGTGGCGCGCAACCTCTTCCTCAGTCCGGTGGCCTCGGATTTCGGTCTGGGAGTGGGGCTGTACCAGGCCGCGCGGCAGGCGGCGCGTACCGGCTACCGGCTGGAGCTGCCTGACAATCAGGCGGGGCGCGTGGCGTTCCGCTTGGAGGCTACGGAGGAGCGCAACCAGTAGGACAGACACGGGGAAACAATACGGAATAAGAAATCCAGGTCACGAGATCGTCGAATTCTCCGCTCGGATTGTCCGACTGGGTGGGAGTCCGGCTGACAAAGCGATTGTCCGGATCCGTATTTTCCAGTTCGTCCGCACTCGTGGGCGCGGCCAGTGTGTTGCCGTTGACGTTGCGTGCTCCCCAGCCATTGGCGCCGAGTGATATCAGGACCACGGGCAGATCGGTGGCGATGTAGGTGGTGCAGATCTGTGAACTGCATACCTGATTCCAGCCATTGGCGGGGGCTAAGGTGCTATCAATTCCGATGTCATCGTTACTGACATCGGTGTGCGTGGAATAACGCAGACGGTTGCCCCAGGCATCCTGAGCGCCTGTGCCGAGCGTCACCCATGGCAGAAAGCCTATTCGGCTTGGACATTTGTTTGCACTGCGAGCCTCTTCCAATCCGTCGCCATTTGTATCGGGACATGGGAGATAGGGCTTGACGCCACCTACTTTGTGGGTCATTGCATAACCGATGATCGCCTCGCGCGCCTCTTCCAAAATCTTGTTGGTCTCGGCAATCCGCCGCGCCTGAATCTGCGCCGAAAGGGGCACGGCCAGCCCGCCGATCAGGATGGTGACGATGACCAGCACGATGGCCAGTTCGATCAGGGTGAAACCGCGCTGGGATGTCATGGGGCGGATTCCTTTTCGCCGGGGGTGGGCGGGAGAGGGCGCAAGACCTCGTAGGGTTCGTACACCTTGCCATCGGCACGGACCTGCCCCGGCTTCAGGCCCGGCGCTGCGGCGCCGTCGCGTTGCGGCTTGCCGTCGATCCAGCGGGTGGTCCTGCCGTCGGAGCGGATGACGACGCCGTCATAACGCAGTGGCGGTGTCGTCTCATCGGCGACCGCCTGAGCGCCCTGGCTGTTCTGCGGCGTGGCGCGCGCGCGTGCGGCTTCGAGCTGGCTGCGCTGCGCCGGCGTGTAGAAAAGCCGGCCCGGATCGGCCGGCCCGGCGAGGGCCGGGCCGGCGCCGCCCAACACCAGCAGGCCCGTCCACAGCATTCCGGCAAATTGCCGCGCGTGCTTCATCGGCAGGCGGTTGCCGAACAAGGAATCGCGCTTCATGTCCTTCCCTCGCTCGCAACGGCAACGGTGAACCACAACAGTTCGCATTCCGCCTGCAGGTGCGGACGGTTGGCGGCTTCGAACGGGGCACTGTCGAGCCGCGCCAGGTGGCATCCCTTAACGCGCACCACCCCTGGCGTGCGCGCCTTGAGCGCAGCGAGATAGCGCGTGAGATCGGTTTCCACCAGCAGCGGCAGGGTGAGCGTCATGCTGGTCTGTCCCAGCGACAGGCCCTGGGCGAGTTCGGGCGGCGACGCGCTACGCGGCATCAGGCGGTAGTCCAGACCGTAGAGTCCGGCGTCGCGATTGGCCAGCTGTGCTGCCTCGATCCAGGCCAGGCGATCTTCCTGGCCGACGAAACCGCGTGCCGCAAGAGCCTGGTAATCGGACAGATGCGTGGCGATGAGCTGCTGTTGCTGGCGGCTATGGTCGAGTTGCTGGCGGGCGCGGTTGACCGCGGTTTGCTGCTGCTGCAATGCCGCGGCAGCCTCGGCGGCCTGGTGGTGCATCCACAGGATGCCTGCGCCCGCCAGCAGCAGCGTCGTCAGCAGCAGCAACAGAGGCAGCCGGAGAACGGCGAGGGGCGGGTGGGTCATGGCCTGGCCTCGCGGTAACGCATGCTGAGGCTGAAACGCGCGGCCGGCGCGTTGGCCGCGTCGGTATCGAGCGTCTTGCCGGACAGGGTGCTGGCGGAGTCGGCATTCACCGGGCTGCTGCGCAGGCTCACGTCGGACACGCCTGGGAGGGACCGCAGCGACTGCATGAAATGCTCGATGCGCTGCATGGCGGCACGGTAGTTGCCGTCGAACGGGGTCAGGGCGGCGTCGAGCGTGATGCGTGCCCCGCCGGTCGGCGTCAGCGCGTCGTCGTTCCAGCTCAGGCCGTCCAGCACGATGTCCGGCGCGGCCAGCATGGCCTGCCCGACCGTTGCCAGGAGCGGGGCGGGATCGGGCTGTCCGTCCTCGAGCCGGCGCGCCAATGCCACCGTCTGGGCGAGTTGTTCAGGGGCTGCGACTCCGGATGGGAAGCCCCGCGCGATGGCCTGGTAGCGGGCGGCGAGTTGCTGGTGCTGGCGCGCCAGCTCGTCGGCGCGCGCCGCCAGATCCTGCGCGTGCAGCCAGTAGGCGGACGTCATGCCTGCGCCCAGCAGCGCGACGACGCCGGCAGTCGCGTGCAGGCCGCGCCGCCAGCGGAATTCGGTATGGTGCTGCAGCAGCTCGGGCGGCGCCAGATTGAGGAGCGGAGGTTCGCCCGCAATCGCCGCCAGCGGGGCGACGTCCGGCGTGACTGCCAGGAAGTCGTCCGGGATGCGCAATGCGCGCGCCAGATCGGGCATGTCGACCAGCCGCGCGTTGAATGCCGGGTCGGCATTGAGCTGGGCCTGCGCGCTGTGCAGCTGGCCGCTGGGGTCGAGCAGCAGCACCTGCAGGCGCGCCTCGCGCGGCAGGATGCGCTGGCCAGTGAGATAGAGCTGCGTTTTCGCGATTTCGTCGGCCGCGTTGGTGGGCAGCTGGGTCGGCGTGTCGCCGCCGATCAGGCGCGAAAAGCGCAGCATGCCGCCCTGGTAGTACGAAAGCCGCAGGCCGTTGCCGAGGCGGCATGCCAGCAGGACGTGCGCGGATTGCTCCCGCAATTTTTCCAACAGATGCTGGTACGCCAGCGCCAGCGGCGCGATGCCTGCCAGCGGAACGCGCTCGCGCTGCAGCACGCCGAGCCACGGCGTCAGCCAATCGGCGTCGGGCAGCGCGGCCAGCAGATAGCGATCGTCCCGCCGGCCGGTGGTTTCGCGGGCCTGTTTCCAGGCGCCGGTGAAACGGGCGTTGCGGAACACCTGCTTGAGCTTGCGCGCCAGGAGTTCGTCGCGTGCGCGGCCCTGCACGTGCGGCAGGATCTCGCTGCGATAATCCTCGTCAACGGTGTCGGCCACCAGCAGCGTCGGCAAACGGGAATGCTTGAGGATGACCTGGCGGAATGCGGTCAGCCCATCCGTGCTGGCGGGGAATTCGCCCAGCCAGTGCATGTGCCCGGGACGCCAGTCGAGCACGCCGATCTGGCGGGGCGTGGCAAGCAGGATCAGTCGATGGTCGAACATCACAGCGGCAGGTTCCCGATGAGGTCGTAAATCGGCAGCAGCACCGACACCAGGATGCCGCCGAGCAGCAGGCCGAGGATGGCGGTGAGCAGCGGCTCCAGGATTCTCAGGCCATTCTCGATCGAATCGAGCACTTCGCGGTTATAGAAGAAGGTGACGTTGTCGAGCGCCTCGTCGAGCGCGCCGGTGGTTTCGCCCACACGCAGCATGCGGATCACCAGCGGTGGAAACAGCGCCAGCGACTGAAAGCTCTCGGACAGGCCGCGGCCGTCGGCGATCTGCTGCGCGGCGCGCCGGATGCCGCTGGCGATCACGCGGTTGCCCGCGATCATCTCGCATGCGCGCAGCGCGTCGAGCACGGTGACGCCCGAGCGATACATCATCGCCAGGGTGTTGGTGAAACGTGAGAGCACGATCTTCTGCACGATGGGTCCGAGGATCGGCAACCGCAACTGGGTGCGGTCCCACCATTCGCGCCCCGCCTCGCTTTTCTTCACCCACAGCGGCAACCCGATGCCCAGCGCCAGCATCAATACCACGCCGACCATCCAGTACGACCGCACCGCGCCCGAGACGGCCATCAGGATCAGCGTCGGCAACGGCAGGGCCACACCCATGGTTTCGACCAGGGTGAGCACCTGCGGCACCAGATACACCAGCAGGAACAGGATGGCCGCGCCGACGACGGCCAGCACCAGCGCGGGGTAGATCATCAGCCGCTTGGCCTTGGCTGCGACCTCTTCCTGCCACTTGAGCGAATCGGCGAGGCGCTCGAACACCGTGTCCAGCAGGCCCGTCTGTTCGCCCGCCTTCACGCTGTGCACGAACACCGCCCCGAACACCGCCGGATGCGCGGCCAGCGCCTGCGACAGCACCTTGCCACCTTCGAGATCCTCCAGCAGCGCGGTCAGCACGTCGCGGAAGCCGCGCTTCTCCATGCTGTCGCGCAGGTCGCGCAGGCCCTCGAGCAACGGAATTCCGGCGCGGGTGATGTAGCGCATGTGGATGCAGAACGTCACCAGATCGCGCCGCGTCACCCGTTCGCGGCCCTGCGGTGCATATTGCCGCGATAGCTCGGCCAGCGTGATGAGGTCGAGCCCCATGCGCTTCAGGCGCAGTTCGAGGTCGACGTCGTTGACGGCCGACAGCGTGCCGCGGACGGTGCGGCCGGTCTGGTCGATGGCGCGGTAGTCGAAGAAGGGCATGGTTTCAGGGGTCAGGATTCAGGATTCAGGGGGCAGGGAAGGTGCGGCTGCGCCGCGCCCGATGAATTCATGGTGCGCGGCGAAGCCGCACAAGGCCCCCCGATCCCTGAATCCTGAATCCTGACCCCCGTGCTTTTCATCACACCCGCCCCGTCAAATCCACCACCCGCGCCACTTCCGCCAGCGAGGTCACGCCGTCGAGCACGCGCTTCACGCCGTCTTCCGCCAGCGGGTGATAACCATGCTCGAAGGCTGCGCGGCGGATTTCGTGCAGCGGCGCCTTGTTGGCGACCAGTTCGTCGAGCGTCGGGTCCATGCGCAGCAGTTCGATCAGTGCCAGCCGTCCGCGGTAGCCCTTGTGGCTGCATGCCGGACAGCCGACGGCGCGATAGATCTGCGGCGGATGTGCGGGATCGGCGCCGAGGATGCGCGCCTCGTCTTCGTCCGGCGTGTAGGCCTCCTTGCAGTGCGGGCACAGCTTGCGTACCAGGCGCTGTGCGATGACGCCGATGATGTTGCCCGAGAGGATGCCGGGCTGGATGCCGATGTCCGTCAGGCGCGGAAACACGCCGAGCGCGGAGTTGGTGTGCAGGGTGGTGAACACCTGGTGGCCGGTCATCGCGGCGCGGAAGGCCATCTCGGCGGTGTCCTTGTCGCGGATTTCGCCGACCAGGATGATGTCCGGGTCCTGGCGCATGATCGAGCGGATGCCGTTGGCGAAATCGAGCTTGAGCGTCTCGTTGACCGAACTCTGGCGCATCAGCGTGACCGGGTATTCGACCGGGTCTTCCAGCGTCATGATGTTGACGGTCTCGTTGTTCAGGTGCGAGAGCATCGAGTACAGGGTGGTCGTCTTGCCGGAGCCGGTGGGGCCGGTGACGACGAGGATGCCTTCGGGTCGCGCCATCATCAGCTGCAGTTCGCGCAGCGCATCGGAGGTGAAGCCCATCTGCTCCAGCGGCATGATGGACTTCTCGCGGTCGAGGATGCGCAGCACCAGGTTCTCGCCGTGGATGCCGGGCTGCGACGACACGCGGAAGTCGATCGGGCGGCCGTTCAGCGTCAGCGACATGCGTCCGTCCTGCGGCGCGCGCGTCTCGGCGATGTTCATCCCCGACAGCACTTTCAGCCGCACCAGGATGCCAGGCCAGTAGGTCTTGTGCAGGCTGCGGATCTGCTCCAGCACGCCGTCGATGCGATAGCGGATGCGCAGGAAGGCGTGCTCGGGCTCGAAGTGGATGTCGGAGGATTCGCGCTTCACCGCGTCGGTGAGCAGCGCACCGACCAGGCGCACCACTGGCTGGGTGTATTCCTCGGTCTCGGGATTGAGGCTGGCGTAGTCGACCTCGCCGGTCTCGATCTCGCGCAGGATGCCGTCGAGCGAGAGGTCGAAGCCGTAGAACTTGTCGATGCATTCGAGTAGCTGCGCTTCGCCCGCCAGCAGGGTGTCGATCTCGAGCTGGCCGCCGAGCGCGGCCTTCAACTGGTCGAGCGCGACCACGTTGAACATGTCGGTGGTCGCCAGCGTCAGCACGTTGCGCGCGGCGTCGTGCGCGATCGGCAGCAGGTGATGGCGGCGGGCGAAATCCTCGGGCACCAGATGCAGCGCCTCGGGGTCGGCGACCACCTGGGTGAGGTCGATGCCCTGGCTGCCGAGCGCGTTGGCGAGCTGGTCGCGCAGCACCGCCTCGGTGATGAAGCCGAGTGCGACCAGCTGGCGGCCGATCGGCAGGCCGGTGGTCTTCTGCTCCTTGAGGCCGATGCGCAGCTGGTCGAGGGTGATCAGGCCCTGGGAAACCAGGGTCTCGCCCATGCGGAGTTTCTTGCGGCGTTCCATCGGAGGTCTCAGCGGGCCGACCGCAGCTGCTGCGCGCGGGCTTCGGCCTGGGAACGGTCGAAACGGTGGGTACCGCCGCTGGCCAGCGCCTTCTCGTAATACGTCAGGGCGGCAGGGTATTGGTGCAGCTGGTCGAGGCTGACGGCCAGGTTGAAGGCGTAGTCTGCGTTGTCGGGGGCGCCGCGATACGCTTCGAAATAGGCGGCCTGGGCGTCGTTCCAGCGCGCCTGGTCGGCATAGAGATTGCCGAGCGTTTGATAGAGATGCGGGCTGGGCTCGCGGTCGATCAGCATTTTCAGGCGGCTTTCGGCGGCATGGCTGTCGGTATTGCCGAGCAGGTCGAGCAGGGCGCCCTGCGCTGTGGCGTTGCGCGGGTCCAGGTCGAGTACCTCGCGGTACAGGCGCTGCGCATCGGCTTCGCGGTTCTGCACGCTGGCGATCGCGGCCAGACCCAGCAGGGCGTCGACACTGCGACTGCGGGCGGCAGCCTGGGTGTAGAGCCGCTGGGCCTCGTTCAGCGCGCCGCGCTGGTAGGCGGCGTAGGCCTGGGTCAGCAGACTGGCTTGCAGGTCGGGCTGGAATCGTGGTGCAGACGGCGGGGGGGCGTGCGCGGGTGGCGCGGCCGGCGGCGCGCTGCGAGGGGCAGACGCAAGGGGGGGCTCGGCTGCACGGGAGGGTTGTCCAGCCGGTTCGGGCGCAAGTTCGGGCAAGGGGGCTGCAGGCAATACCGGGGGGGCGGCTATCGGGGCAGCGGGCTGTGCCGACATTGCCGGGGGGGCGGAAGGGGCGGGAGCGTCGGCCACCGCTACTGCAGGCGGCACGGCCGGCGGCTGCAGCGCGAAGTACAGATACACCCCGTAGCCCAGTCCAATCAACGCGGCCAGCAGGGCGGTGAGCGGCACCAGCGAGAGGCGCGGCCAGTGCCAGCGGGCGGGACGCGGCTCGGGCGTGAGGCCGCTGCTGCCGAACAGCAGGCCGGGCGGCTCCACCCATTCGCGTGCTTTCGCCGTTCCCGGGACGGCGGGTTCCAGTTCGAGGTCGCCCTCGATCCGATTGCCGGCCCCGGGCTTGTCCGCGTTCGCGGATTCGGCCTGTTTCAGCGCCTTGAGCAGCAGGCTCACTGGGGGCTCCGCACGCCAGCTCGGGTCATTGCACGCTCCGGGCGCTGGGGAGCAGACGCTGGAACTGTCGCAGTTCGTCGCTTTCCAGGGTGGGGTTGGCGACGACGATGGGGCGCAGGAAGATCACCAGCTCGGTCTGGCTGTTGATGCGCTCGTGCTGGCCGAACACGGCGCCGACGCCTTCCGGTCGAGACAGACCGGGGACGCCGTCGCGTGCGTTGTTGGTGTCGTCCTGGATCAGACCGCCAAGGATGACGGTCTGGCCGCTGCGCACTTGGAGGAGCGATTCCATTTCACGTACTTGGATGACGGGCACGCTGTTGGTGACCCCGACCGTTTTCAGGTCGGGGTTGGGATCCTGCACTGTACCAACCTGGCGTGAAATAGTGGGGCGGACGGTGAGCGACACCATGCCATTCTCGTTGATCTGCGGCAGCACCGACATGACGACTCCGACCGGTACGGTCTGCGGGGTGGTGGTGAAGGTCGTCGTGGTGTTGTTGGCGTTCTGGTTGGTGTCGGCCTTGACGGTGAAATACACCAGGTTGTTGACGACTTTGAGGAGCGCGGTCTGGTTGTTCAGCGCCATCAGCTTGGGGCTCGACAGAACGCGGGTCTTGCCGAAGGATTCCAGCAGGTCGATCGCCGCGGTGAAGCCATGCTTGCCGGTATTGGTGTAGGTGGCCTGAATGAAGGGGGTGAGCGCGCCGGCCAGCGCGTTGGTTCCCCCGCCGAGCGTATTGATGCTCCAACCGGTGGCGCCTTGCAGGGCTTTCGACCAGTCGATGCCGGCGCGGTACTGGTCCTTGAGGGTGACCTCGACGATGGTTGCTTCGATCAGTACTTGGCGTTGGGCGGACTGCATCACACGGTCGAGGTACTGCTGCACCAGTTCCTGCTGCTTGGCAGTGCCGAGCACGGTGACGGTGCCTGCAACCGGGTTGACGGCTACATCGTATTTGGCGTCGACGCTGGATTGGCTGGCGAAGGCGGCTGTGAACAGGCTGGCGGCACCGGCACCGGCCTTGCTGGCGGCTTCGGCCTGCGACACCCGCTCGGCGCGCGCGGCCTTTTCAGCATCCAGCCGCGCGGCGCGCTCTTCGTTGCTTTGCGTAATTGCGCGGGTGCCGGCGAGGATGGTACGGATGTTGTCCGCCAGCACGCTCCACAGGTCATTGTTGGACTGACTGGCTACGGTGGTGGTGGAGGAATTGCCACTTGCCGTGCCGGCAGTGGTGCTGCCCGTTCCGGTATTGCTGAGGTTGCCTACGCCGGTGCTGGCGATCTGCGCCGCCACCCCGACGCTGGAGGTGGTGTTGCGGGCCACGTTGACGTAGTTGACCGTGTAGGTCTTGACGTAGGGGGTGTCGGGCATGATCGACACGGTGCGGCCGTTCATTTCGTAGCGCAGGTTGGCCTGCCGTGTGATGCGGTCGAGAATCGCGGGCAGCGGTTCCTGTACGGCATTGAGCGACACGTTTCCGCTGATGCCGGGGTGCAGGTCGATGTTGTACTGGGTGTCGCGCGCGATCGAGAACAGCAGATCCTTCACCGGCACGTCGTTGACCACCACGGTATAGGTCGGCACCGGTACGCTCGGCTTGGGCGGGAGCAGCGCGGGCGCGGCCCTGACCGGTGCGGGCGGCGGGCTGGCGACCGGCTGCGCCGGCTGGGTGATGTGTCCGGGCGAGGTGTCGAACGCCTGCGGCGGCACGCAGCCACCCGTCAGCACCAGGCTGGCCAGCAGGGCCAGGCGCGTCGATTGGGAGCGATTCAACCCAGTATTCATCATCATCCAGTAGGCAAGACTACGGTGCGCATTTTTCCGACCGAGCGCAGAAACGGCGCACCCTGATGGGGCTGGACGCCTGCAGTCGAGGCGGGAAGCGTGCGCAGTACCGCCATGGCCGCGTCACGGTTGGCAAATTCGCCTGCCAGGATCATCCAGGCCGGCGCGCCCTGGCTCAGGCCGTACAACACCCGAACCGGCTGCGGCGTGGCGTGGTTCAGGCTCCCCAATAATACGGCTGCCTGCGCGGCTTCTTTAGCCGAGGCGACCTGGATGACATGGGTGCCGGGGGCGGCGACCGCCAGCCAGCGCCGGGTTTGCTGCGCCTTCTCGGCGAGTTCGGCGGCCGGGTCGACTGCGGTTTGCGGACGGGTGATGGGGGAGGCGGGGGGCGGGGCAGGTTGCGACAGCGCCTCCCAGGCGAGCCAGACGAGAACGCCGACCGCGAGCGTCAGCGCGGCGCCCAGCCATGCCCAGCGCGGCAGCGCAGGACGGTGGGCACGCGGAGGCTGGGCCGGTTGCATGTCGGCGTCGCCCGCAGCGGCATCCAGGTGCGCCGGGGTGAGACTGTGGGTCTGGCTGGCGTAGGCCGCCAGCAGAGTCTTGTCGGCCAGCACGTTGATGCGGCGCGACAATCCGCCGGAGAGCCGGGCCATGCGGGCGATCAGCGCAGGCGGAAACAGGTCGGGGCCGCGGTAGCCCGCCACGGCGAGACGGGCGCGCAGGTATTCGGCGACTTCCGGTTCGGACAGCGGCGACAGGCTGAGACTGAGGGTGATGCGGTCCTTCAGCTGGCGGATGCGCGGTTCGGCGAGTTGCGTGTCGAGCTCGGGTTGGCCGAACAGCACGATCTGCAGCAGCTTGTCGGTGGCGGTTTCGAGATTGGTCAGCAGCCGCAGGAATTCCAGGTTGTCGAGCGCAATGCCTTGCGCCTCTTCGACGAACACGACCACCCGCCGCCCGCTTTCATGGCGCGCCAGCAGGGTGGCGTTGAGCTGGGCCAGCCGGGCCTGGCGGCCGTCCGCAGGCGACTCGCCGAGGTCGGCCAGGATGGCCGCCAGCATGTCGTCCGGCTCGAGCGTGGGGTTGCCGAGGTAGACGCTGTCGATGGTGTCGGGCAGTTGCGCCGCGAGTTTGCGGCACAGCATGGTCTTGCCGCTGCCGACCTCGCCTACCACCTTGATGATGCCTTCGCCCTGGCCGATGGCGTAGAGCAGGGCGGCAAGGATTTCCCCGCGCTGGCCGCCCGCAAACCAGTATTCGGTGTTCGGCGTGATGCGGAAGGGGGCTTCTTTCAGGCCGAAAAAGTCGAAATACACGGATCGGTTTAATCGGTACCGTAGGTTTGCATGCGGCTGTATAGCGTGGTGCGATTGATGCCCAGCAGCTTGGCCGCCTGCGACAGGTTGCCGTGGGTCATGTTGAGCGCGGCCTCGACGTAGGCCTTTTCCCACTGGCGCAAGGTGACGTCGAGATTGAAATTGGCCAGCGTCTGCAGCTGCTTGCGTGCCAGCTCGATCAGCGCCTTGCTGTCGCTGGCGAGCGGGATCTCCTGCGGATAGGCCTGGTCGGTGTCGAGCTCGGCTTCCAGCTGCTGGGCGTTGACCGGCAGGCCCGGGTATTTGGTGGTCAGGCGGATGGCGATGTTGCGCAGTTCGCGCACGTTGCCGGGAAAGTGGTAGTCCTCCCACATCTGCTGCGCACGCGGATCGAGCGAGAACGGCTGGCTCTTGGCCTCGCGGGCGTAGAAATCGCGGAAGTGGTTGAGCAGGATCAGCTTGTCCTCGCCCATCTCGCGCAGCGGCGGCACCGCGATGGAGAACACCGACAGGCGGTGGTAGAGGTCGGCACGGAAGCGGCCGGACTTGATCTCGGCGCGCAGGTCGCGGTTGGTGGCGGTGACCACGCGCGCGTTGGAGAAGCGCGGCTGGGTTTCGCCGACGCGCTGGTATTCGCCGTTTTCCAGCACGCGCAGCAGCTTGGCCTGCAGTTCCAGCGGCAGTTCGCCGATCTCGTCGAGGAACAGGGTGCCGTTCTCGGCTTCCTCGAAATAGCCGGCGCGCGCGCTGGTGGCGCCGGTGAACGCGCCCTTGGCGTAGCCGAACAGGGTGGGCTCGACCAGGGTCGGCGAAATCGCCGCGCAGTTGAGCGCCAGATAGGGCTTGGCCGAGCGCGGCGACAGCTGGTGCAGGCTGGACGCGACGCGCTCCTTGCCGCTGCCGGATTCGCCCTCGATCAGCACCGGGAAAGGCGCCGCGGCGTATTGCTTGATCTGCTCGCGCAGCTTGTCCATCGCCGGGCTGTTGCCGACGATGCCGGAGTCCTTGGCGGGAGCCGGTTCCTTGTCGGCGCTGCGCTCGGCGTCCTGCACCAAGAGCGCGTTGAACAGCAGGGACTTCAGGCGCTCGGGTTCGCATGGCTTGGCGACGAAATCGATCGCACCGAGGGCGCGCGCATGGCGGGCGTTGGCTTCGTCGCTCTGGCCGGAAAGCACCAGGATCTTGATGCTGGGGGAGATGCCGAGCAGGTCGGCGATCAGGGCGAAGCCTTCGTCGGGCTTATGCGGATGCGGCGGTAGGCCCAGATCGACCAGCGCCAGCTGCGGCGGTTCGTCCAACTGCATCATCAGGCTTTTCACCTGGGCGCGCGACTCGGCGGCGGAGATGTCGAAGTCCTTGCTGAGGACGTAGGTGAGCGTGTCGGAAATCAGCGGATCGTCATCGACGATCAGCAAACTGGGTTTGTTGGTTTGGACCACATATCCTCCAGGTCGAATGGTGCCGCGCGCGCGTCTGCATCTGCAGGCAGGGGTTGTTGTGCGCGTGTCGGATTTTCGACGATTGTGCCAGAGAGCCGGTGAAAGTTAAACCGGGTGGGCGGAGGAAGGGGCCGCGCACGGCGAAGCGTGGCGGCCGCGCATCAGTGCGGGATCAGCTGTTGACCGGTTCGGCGAGGACGCGCATCCAGCCTTCGCTGCGTTCGACCGGGTTGCCCAGGGCGATGAACTTGCGTTCCGCCGTGCCGTGAACCTGGAAGACCTTGCCGGGCGTGAAATGGATCGGATCGAGGATGAGGCTGGCCGGAGAGCCGTCCAGCCACAGGCAGGCGTGCGGCAGGGTGGCGCCGCTGTTGTCGAGCCCGTTGACGGTGTAGCTCGGCGTGGACATGTCGTACAACATGGTCAGGGCGGGCGCTTCGGTCAGGGTCTCGATGCCGACCGAACTGGTGTCGTCGCCGAGGCGCGACAGGCGCCGCACGATGCCCAGCTGCCATGCCGTGGCATCGTGCGACTTGATGCCGATCAGGGCGCCCACGCGCAGCCAGTCCTTGTCGCGCGATTCGACGATGGCGCCGTAGCCGCATTCGCTCTCGTCGTGCATGACCCAGCGCTCGACGTCGGGCGACAGCATGGCGGCCGGCATTTTCATGTGCGAGACGCGTTCCCGCGTGCGGTCGGTGACGAAGCCGTAGACCTGGACGTCGTCGGCCTCGTTGTAATCGAGTCCGGTGCCGTAGGGCGACACGCGGGCAGGGGCGTCGGCCGCCTTGATCTGGGCGAGGATGGAAGCGAGCCCGTGGGTGACGTCGACCAGCCGCTTGATCGTGACGCGCGGTGCGCGTCGCTGCTCGCGGTTGGCCAGGGAGGCCCACTGGTGTAGCAGATGGTCGAACAGTTCCAGGCTTTCGGCGGTGCGGGCGGTTTCGGTCAGGCCCAGGTCGACCGGCGCCAGCCCTTTCTGCAGATCGGCTTGCAGCGTGCCCAGGTGCTGCAGCAGACCGTTGGTATCCCAGTAGCGCATCGGCTTGCTGCTGTCGGGTTTGCGCACGCGGCGCGGGCCGTGATCGGCGGACAGGTCGACGGTGAAGTTGTGGGTGTCGGCTTCGAACTCGTCGTCCAGGCGCAGCATGCCGTGCCAGCCGCACAGCCAGCGGTCGAGCAGATCGAGCTGCTTCGGATAGAGCGTGCCGGAGTGGGCCAGATTGAGCATCAGGATGTGCAGGTAGGCGGTTTCGCAGGTGCACTCGGCCGTGTCGTCGGCGTAGGCCAATTGGGAGCGCCGCTTGAAACCGCCGCTTTCGGCGATGCGATACAGATTGTGCAGGCGCAGCCAGAGCTTCTCGCCGGGCGGCAGATAGCGAATGGCGTACCACTTCAGCAACTGGCCGAAGGCGCGTATGGCGCGCAGGGTGATCAGCGGAATCGGCTCTTCGTGCTGGGACTTGCCCGCTTCGCGGCCGATATGCAGCACGAAGGCGTGGTAGCCGCGTGCGATTTCCCAGTAAAGCCCGTACACGGCATGCCAGAGCTGGCTTTCCACCTGGCGCGACATGCGCGGGTTGCGCAGGTACTGCCGCACCAGCGTGTCCTGCAGGTCGCGCGATTTTTCGTCCAGCAGCATGAAGACGGCCAGACGATCTTTCGTGTATTGCGTTGAATTTTCGTTGAAGCGCCGGAGGGCTCCGAGTATGGCTTCCTGGCACTTGAATGCGTCACCGACGGGCAGATTGTCGAGCCAGCGGCTTGCCGTCTTGAGGCTGGCCAAGGGATCGTCGTTTCGCTTGCCGAAGGGCGTCAGTTGGGCAAGGCGCGAAGCGAATTTATCTGCCAATGAGGTCATGGTGAGCAAACGGTCCGAAGATGACGAGGCCTGATTTCAGCCACTTAACGGCTGGCTCTGCAAATTCTATACCCGCAATCAACCCAGCTTGGCCTGCACCCAGGCCTGCACCGAGGCAAGCGCGGCCGGCAGTTGGCCCGGTTCGCTACCGCCCGCCATCGCCAGATCGGGCTTGCCACCGCCCTTGCCGCCGACCTGGGTGGCGACGAAATTCACCAGTTCGCCGGCCTTGATCCTGCCGGTGATGTCGGGCGTCACCGCGGCGATCAGGCTGACCTTGCCGTCGGCGACGGTGCCGAGCACCAGCGCGCAGGACTTCAGCTTGTCGCGCAGCTTGTCGGCGGTCTCGCGCAGGCCACGGGCGTCGATGCCGTCTAGCTGGGCCGCCAGCACGCGCACACCGCCGACCACGGCCGCCTGCTGCACCAGTTCGTCGCCGGCGCTCGACGCCAGCTTGGATTTCAGGCGATCGAGCTCCTTTTCCAGCGCGCGCACGGTGTCGAGCATCTGGGTGAGCTTGGCGCCGAGTTCGGCCGGCTGCGCCTTCAGGGCGGCGGCGGCCTGACGGATTTCCTGCTCGCGCGTCTGGACCCAGGCGAGCGCGTTGTCGCCGGTGACCGCCTCGACGCGGCGCACCCCGGCGGCGACGCCGGATTCGGACACGATCTTGAACAGGCCGATGTCACCGGTGCGGGCGACGTGGGTGCCGCCGCATAGTTCGCGCGAGCTGCCGATGTCGAGCACGCGCACCTCGTCGCCGTATTTCTCGCCGAACAGCATCATCGCGCCGGTCTTCTGCGCGTCCTCGATGCCCATCACGCGCGCCTGGGTGGCGCTGTTGGCGAGGATCTCGGCGTTGACGCGCGCCTCGACCTCGCGGATCTGGGCATCGGTCATCGGGCTGGGCTGCACGAAGTCGAAACGGGTTTTCTCGCTGTCGACCAGCGAGCCCTTCTGCTGCACGTGCTCGCCGAGCACCTCGCGCAAGGCCTTGTGCATCAGATGGGTGACCGAGTGGTTGCGCATGGTGCGCGCGCGCGCCACCTCGTCGACGCGGGCGAGCACGGCGTCGCCGAGCACCAGCGAGCCGGTCTTCACCACGCCGTGATGGCCGAACACCTGTGCCTGGATTTTCAGCGTGTCTTCCACTTCGAACTGGCCGTTGGTGCTCTGCAGCGTGCCGCGGTCGCCGACCTGGCCACCGGACTCGGCGTAGAACGGCGTGTGGTCGAGCACCACCACGCCGAGTTCGCCTTCACGCAGTTCGTTGACGGCGCTGCCGTCCTTGTACAGCGCCAACACGGTGGCGTCGTGCGTCAGCGTATCGTAACCGTGGAAGGTGGTCGCCTCGCCCTTGTATTCCAGCCCAGCGCCGAGCTTGAACTTGCCGGCGGCGCGCGCCTGCGCCTTCTGCCGCGCCATGGCGGCGTCGAACGCTGGGGTATCGACGCTGACGTTGGCCTCGCGGCAGATGTCGGCGGTGAGGTCGAGCGGGAAGCCATAGGTGTCGTGCAGCTTGAAAGCCAGCTCGCCGTCGAAGCTGGCGCCGGCGGGCAGCGTTTTCAGCGTGGATTCGAGAATGCCCATGCCGTGTTCGATGGTCTCGAAGAAACGCTCCTCTTCCTGGCGCAGGATGTCCATGACGCGCGTTTGCGCCTTCACCAGTTCGGGGTAGGCCTCGCCCATCACCGCCGCCAGATCGGGCACGATGCGGTGGAAGAAGGCGGCGCGCGCACCGAGTTTGTAGCCATGGCGGATGGCGCGGCGGATGATGCGGCGCAGCACGTAGCCGCGGCCTTCGTTGCCGGGGATGACGCCGTCGACGATGAGGAAGGAGCAGGCGCGGATGTGGTCGGCGATGACCTTGAGCGAGTTGTTCGTCAGGTCAGCCGTCTGCGTCTCGCGCGCGGCGGCGGCGATCAGCGCCTGAAAGAGGTCGATCTCGTAGTTGGAGTGCACGTGCTGCATGACCGCCGAGATGCGCTCGAGGCCCATGCCGGTGTCGACGCTGGGCTTGGGCAGCGGATGCATGGTGCCGGTCTCGTCGCGATTGAACTGCATGAACACGTTGTTCCAGATCTCGATGTAGCGGTCGCCGTCCTCGTCGGGCGAGCCGGGTGGGCCACCGGCCACGTCGGGACCGTGGTCGTAGAAGATCTCGGTGCAGGGGCCGCAGGGGCCGGTGTCGCCCATCGCCCAGAAGTTGTCGGAGGCGTAGCGCGCGCCCTTGTTGTCGCCGATGCGGACGATGCGTTCCTTCGGCACGCCGATGTCGTGGTGCCAGATGTCGTAGGCCTCGTCGTCCTCGGCGTAGACCGTGACCCAGAGCTTGTCGGTCGGCAATTTGAGAACCTGCGTCAGGTACTCCCATGCATATTTGATCGCGTCCTGCTTGAAATAGTCGCCGAAGCTGAAATTGCCCAGCATTTCGAAGAAGGTGTGGTGGCGCGCCGTGTAGCCGACGTTCTCCAGGTCGTTGTGCTTGCCGCCGGCGCGCACGCAGCGCTGCGACGACACGGCTCGGGTGTAGGGGCGCGTGTCCTGGCCGGTGAAGACGTCCTTGAACTGCACCATGCCGGCGTTGGTGAACAGCAGGGTCGGATCGTTGCCCGGCACCAGCGGACTGGAAGGGACGACGGTGTGGCCCTTGGAGGCGAAGAAATCGAGGAAGCTCTGGCGGATGGCGCTGCTTTTCATTTTTAATGGGGGTGTGCGTGGACAACGGACAATAAAGCATTGTATCCGTTAAAGTTCCGCGCTTACAGGCGTGACGGGGCGAGGAAGATGGACGACGAGGCAGTGGTTGCGGCGATGCGGCAATGGGTCGAAAAGGCGGTGATCGGGCTGAACCTGTGCCCGTTCGCCAAGGCGGTCTACGTGAAGAACCAGGTGCGCTTCGTGGTGAGCCGCGCAGCGCATCTCGACGGGCTGCTCGAGGACCTCGACCGCGAGCTGGATTTCCTGGCTGCGGCCGACCCCGATGACGTCGATACCACCCTGCTGATCCATCCGGCCTTGCTGGCGGATTTCCTCGATTTCAACGACTTCCTGCAGCTTGCCGAGGCTGCGGTGGGCGAGCACGGGCTGGACGGGGTGATCCAGATCGCCAGTTTCCATCCGCGTTTCCAGTTCGAAGGTACGGCGCCCGACGACATCGGCAACTTCAGCAACCGGGCGCCGTTTCCCACCCTGCATCTGCTGCGCGAGGCGAGTATCGAAAAGGCGGTGGCGGCGTTTCCCGAGGCCGAAACGATCTACCAGCGCAACATCGAGACGCTGGAGAAACTGGGACACGAAGGGTGGGATGCCCTGTGGAAGAAGACCGAACGCTGAGGGCGACAAAAAAGGGGCAGACGCCCCTTTTTTGTCGATGCTGGCCGGATTTCAGGAATACGAGCCGTCGTAGTCCGCGATGCCCGGGTTCTTCTTGCCGACGCCGATGATCTTCGGCGTGTTGAGCTTGACGCCCTTGATGACCTTCTTGTCGCGCAGATAGCCGGCCACGACGTCCCACACCGGCTCGCCCTGCACGCCTTCGGCAACCGGCGCCCAGCCCGCGACCTTGTAGGTCTTGCCGGCGTCCACCGGCTTGCCCTTCAGCATCATGTTGCTGATACGCTGGCCGATGGGTTTGTTCGGGTCGATGGTGTACTCGATGCCGCCCACGCGCACCATGTCGCCGCCCTGCTGGTAGTAGGGGTCGGCGTTGAACAGGTTGTCGGCGACGTCTTCCATGATGGTCTTGATGGTTTCGCCGGTCATGTTGGTCAGCGTCGTCTGCGGGTAGGTGATCGCAGTCTGGTCCATCAGGCGCTCCATGGTGATGGCGTCGCCCGGCAGCAGCGTGGTGCCCCAGCGGAAGCCGGGCGAGAACGCGGCGTCGGCGCCCTTGACTTCCATCAGCGCGTCGACCAGCAACTGGTCCCAGGTGCCGTTGAAATTGCCGCGGCGATACAGGAAGTCGTCGGTGACGGCGAGCTTTTCGCTGAGCTTGGCCTCGTGCGGCGCGCGCGCCTGCTTGATGTATGCCTCCATCGCCGGGTCGGCCGGCAGCAGGTTGGAGAACACCGGCAGCAGGCGGTACTTGTAGCTCTGCACCTTGCCGCCGCGGATGTCGAAGTCCATCACGCCGAGGAACTTGCCGTTGGAGCCGGCATTGGTCACCAGCGTGATGCCCTTGGCGTTCTTGACCTTGGCAGGCTGCGGCACGCCATCGTGGGTGTGGCCGCCGAAGATGGCGTCGATGCCGGTGACGCGGCTGGCCATCTTGAGGTCGACGTCCATGCCGTTGTGCGACAGCACGATGACCAGCTTGGCACCCTTGGCGCGGGCCTCGTCGACCCATTTCTGCATGCTGTCGTCGCGGATGCCGAAGCTCCAGTCCGGGACGTGGTGGCGCGGGTTGGCGATCGGCGTGTAGGGGAAGGCCTGGCCGATGATCGCGACCTTCACGCCGCCCATTTCCTTCATGACGTAGGGCTTGAACACCTGGTCGCCGAAATCGTTGGTGACGACGTTCTGCGCGACGAAATCCACGCCGGCTTTCTTGAAGTCATTGTTGACGATTTCCAGCACCCGTTCGGCGCCGAAGGTCGATTCCCAGTGCGGGGTCATGACGTTGACGCCCAGCTTGATGCAGGCGTCGACCATGTCCTGCGCGTTGGTCCACAGCGAGGTGGCCGAACCCTGCCAGGTGTCGCCGCCGTCCAGCAGCAGCGCGCCGGGGCGCTGCGCGCGCAGCTTGTCGACCAGGGTCTTCAGGTGGGCGAAGCCGCCGACCTTGCCGTACACCTTGGCGGCTTCGGTAAAGTCGAGGTAGGTGAAGGCATGCGCTTCCGCGCTGCCGGGCTTGATGCCGAACTGCTTCAGCAGATGCTGGCCGACCAGGTGCGGCGCCTTGCCGGTGGCGGAGCCGACGCCCAGGTTGACGTTGGGTTCGCGGAACCACACCGGCAGCAGCTGGGCATGGCAGTCGGTGAAGTGCAGGAACGAGACGTTGCCGTGACGTGGCACGTCGTAGAAATTCGCGGGGGCCTTGCCGGCCAGTGCAGATTTGCTGTCCAGCGCCATACCGGATGCGGCGGCGACGGCCAGCAGTTGCAGGAACTCACGGCGATTCATGTGCATGGGGCACTCCTCGGGAATGGATGACGAATGGTGTTTGACCGTATTGTCGATTTATAGCGGCTTGCCGGTAAATAGTAGCTCCGGCCCATCGCTGCTGGGCCGTATGCACAGGCCACAAATGAAAAAGCCCGGTTGCCCGGGCTTTTCGCGCGACGGAGGTCCGGATTACTTGCGGAACACCGAGGCTTTCATCGGCATGCCGTTGGACAGCGCGGAGTGGAAATACTCCAGGTTGTTCATGGTGGTGCCGCCTTGTGCGGGAGGCACGGCGCGCACCTGCTTGAAGCAGCCGTCATAGCGCTGTTGCAGGGTCACAAGGCTATCGCCGCCACGGAACACCGGCCAGTGCACGGCGTGGCCGACGGCGGGCGAGATCAATTCCGAGCGCAGGCGGGTGCCGGCGTTCTGCACGTGGCAGTTGGCGCAGGCGAAGTTGAGCTGGCCCTTGCGGGTGAAGAAAGTCTTCTTGCCGTCTTCGTACGCAGCCATCGCCTTGGGACCTTCGACCTTGATGTTCATCAGCATGCCGTCCGACAGCGTGCGCATGTACGCGGTCAACACGCCCATGGTCTTCATGTCGTTGATCTTGAAGGCCTCCTCACCGTTGGTGGTGCGGCAGTCGTTGATGGCATCCTGCAACGTCACGACCTTGCCCTTGGCGTCGTCGAACATCGGGTAGTTGCCGGCGATCTGCTTACCGCCGTTGGGTAGACAGCTGGCGTAGGTCTTGCCGTTCTTGAACGGGGTCTCCCACATCTTGCGGCCTTTTTCGATGTCGGCTTCAAAAGGGGGGAATTCCATGATCGCGTCGTACTGGGCCTTGCTGTCCGCATCGAACGCCAGTGCGCCGTAGACGTAATCCTCAAGCTTGACGTCGGGATATTTGGATGTGTAGTACTTGATGAATTCCTGCCGATCGGCTTCGGGCGAGGCGTGTGCCGTCGCGGCGCCCAGCGCAATGCCCAGACCAGCCATCCCTGCCAGCAGTTTCATAATGAGTTGTTGTTTCATGCCGTCCTCCATAAACCTGATGAATGAAGCGGGAGCGGGGCTTGGCGCCCCGCTCGTGTGTTGCCTGACTCAGCCGATGGTGGCTTCGGCGGTGTTCTTGTCGCCCTTGTTGTCGGCCCAGCTGACGACGACCTTGTCGCCGGCCTTCACGCCCTTGACCTTGAAGCCGAGGTAGGGGTTCTTGGACACGCCGCCGCTCATGCCGGCTTCCAGCACCTTGGCGCCGTTGACGGTGGCGTTCACTTCGGTGATGTAGTGGGCGGGGACCAGCTGTCCGGTCTTGGCGTCTTTACGCAGGCCGGTTTCCATCGGGTGGTTCATCAGCACTTTGACGTCGGCGACGTCGCCTGCCATGGTGGCACGGATACGCATGGGTTCAGCCATTTGGCTTTCCTTTCCTGAATATGAATGTTGGGAGGTCGCGGGCGGGATCGATCAGCCGCCGCAGCCGCCAATGGTGACCTTCACTTCCTTGGCCGCCGTGTAGGACTTGCCGCCGGCCGTCACGACAGCACGGATCAGCGAGGTCTGGCCCATCTTGATGCGGGTCGACACATAGCCCTGGGCGCCGCCGGAAAGGTTGAAGTCGGCGACCAGCGGGGTCGCGTTCTTCTCGGCGATGATGGCGATCATCGAAGTCCCGGCGATGCCGCTGGTGACTTCCACCGGCACGACCGCGCCGTTTTCGGCGATGTCCGGTGCCTTGATGGTGATGCTCTTGGAATCGGCAGGTGCCGAGGCACCCATGTTTTTCAGGACGTCACCGACGCTCTTGGCCTCGAAGGCGCTGCGCGGTGCGGCAGCCAGCGCCTGGGTCGGCTTGAGCAGACCGGCGGCCACGGCCACAGCCACGGTGCCGGCGCCGGCGGCGCCTTTCAGTACGTTTCTACGAAGTGCATTCATTTGGGCATATCTCCTGGTTGAAAATGCAGTGGTCTCTTATAGACCGTAAACGAAATCGGTCACTTTATCGATTTCCTGTTCCGTCAGCACGCCATGCTTGCCGAACGGAATCATGCTGGAAGCGGGGTTGAAGGCGGTGGCATCCCAGATCTGGGCGCGCAGCTTGGCCTTGTCGGGGTAGCGGGCGCTCATGGCGATCAGCGGCGGACCGTACAGGCCGGTGGATTCCGCATCCGGCACTGTCGGCATGCCGTGGCAGGCCAGGCAGTTGCCCTTGACGCGGTTGAACGCGATGTCCTTGCCGGTTTCTTCCTTCTTGGGCGCGGCCGCATTCTGGGCCAGCACACTCCCCGACAACATGATCGCGCTGATCGCGCAGGCCGCTGCTACTTGATGAAACTTTCGCATGGTCATCCTCCTGATTTTTGAAGTGGTGATGAAAGCGCCTGCCGCGTGATGTGCAGTGAACGCTATCCAGTGATGGATGAAACGAAGCATAGTGGAATTAGTTTTTGCCATGCAAGGCCACCCGATGTTTTTTTGCGTCAAAGCCGCAGGGTAAATTCCTACCAGCTGTGCCGCGCCAGCACTGGATTTGGGGCAGTGCGGGCTAGTTCTTGCGCTGCGCCTTCTCGATTTCCTGCCATTCGCGGCGGCGCGCCTCGGCGGCCGACATTTCGTGAAAGCCGCCGTCGCCGGCCTTGAGGCCCAGCGTGATCTGTTCGAGCGCGGCCACCAGATTGCCGCTCAGGGCGAGGGCTTCAGCCTGGGCGCGATGGCTCTGCAGGCGATGCCCGAGCTGGGCGTGGGCCTGGGCGGCCAGCCGCCACAGGCGGCGATCGAGCGGATACAGGGTCAGCTGTTTGTCCGCCCGCGCCAGCGCGTCGCTGTTGCGTCCGGCGTTGAGCAGCGCGGCGATATGGCCGTACTGCAGGGGGCGATAGCCGGGATAGGCTTCGCTCCCGGCCTGAAAGCGCTGCAGCGCGAGCCCCGACTGGCCGGCGGCCAGGGCGGCGCGGGCCGCCAGCTGTTGGATCATCGGGTGGCTCGGCTTGCCGGACAGCAGCTTCTGCACTTCGGTCTCGGCTTCCTTGAACTGGCGCGCGCGCACCAGCGCGGCGGCGAGGCCGTAGCGCGCGGCGGTTTCGCTGCTGTAGCGCTTTTCCTTCAAGGCGGCACGCGCGGCCAGCACCGCGTCCTGCGGGCTGCCTTCCTGCGCGCGCAGGCGGGCCCGCACCAGCTGGAAATCGAGACTGTCCTCCACCTGATGGTAAGGCGCCGCTTCGCTGCGCGATTCCATGTCGGCGATACGATCGCTGGTGAGCGGGTGGGTGCGCAGGTAGGCCGGCGCGCTGGTGTCGTAAAAGCGGTTGGCGCGCTGCAGGCGGTTGAAGAAGCCGCTCATGCCGCGCGGATCGTAGCCGCCCCGGGTCAGCATCTCGTAGCCGAGGCGGTCGGCCTCGCGTTCATAGTCGCGGCTGTAGTTGAGCTGGTTCTGGATCGAATAGGCCTGGGTGGAGGCGATCGCCGCGCTCGCCACGTTGGGATTGGAGCGCGACGCCAGCAGCGCCAGCGCGAGCGCGGCCATGGTCGGCCAGTAGCTCTGGCTCTGCGCAGCGACCATGCGCGCGATGTGGTCCTGGGTGACGTGGGCGATTTCGTGGGCGATCACGCTCGCCAGCTCGGATTCGCTCTGTGCTGCGAGCAGCAGCCCGGTGTGCACGCCGATGTTACCGCCCGGCATGGCGAAGGCGTTGATGCTGGGATCGCTGACGACGAAGAAGGTGAACTCGCGCTGGTTGCGGCTGCTGACCGAGACCAGCTTGTAGCCGAGCTGGTTGAGGTAGCTCTCGACTTCCGGATCGTCCAGGTAGCGCGGGTCGGCGTAGACGTCGCGCATGATGGCGCGCCCCAGCGCCTGCTCTTCCTGGTCGGAGAAATACTGGCGCGACACCTCGCCCAGATCGGGCAGGTCGGCAGCAAGAACCGGCTGGACGGCCAGGGTGAACGCGAGCAGGGTACGCAGCATCAGCAGGCGGGAATGAGGGCGGACGACGGCATTTCGATTAGGATGCGCGGATTATCCACAAGGTTCCCTGGGGCGCGTAAATGAATAAATTGGGCATGCGTTGTTGCGTATTCGGGATGGGTGCAAGGCGCGAGGCGTGGCGAATGGTTGTTCCATTTGCAAGCCTTGCAACGCAGCAGCCGCCCGAATACGCTGCAACCCCAGCGTATGCCCAATTTATTCATTAAACGAGCCCTAACATGAGCGAATTCACCCATTTTGACGAACGCGGCCGCGCCGTCATGGTTGACGTGGCGGGCAAGGACGACACCCGGCGCGTGGCCGTGGCGAGTGGCCGCATCCACATGTTACCCGATACCCTAGCCCGCATCCTGGAGGGGCAGGCCGCCAAGGGCGACGTGCTCGGCATCGCCCGCATCGCCGCGATCCAGGCGACCAAGCGCACCGCCGAGCTGATCCCGCTGTGCCATCCGATCGCGCTGACGAAGGTCGGCGTGGAATTCAGCCACGACTCGGCCGGATCGTGGATTGCCTGTGCGGTGACGGCCGAGACCGTCGGCAAGACCGGGGTGGAAATGGAGGCGCTGACCGGCGTGTCGGTGGCCTTGCTGACGATCTACGACATGTGCAAGGCGGTCGACCGCGGCATGACGATAGGCGACATCCGCCTGCTGGAGAAGCAGGGTGGGCGCTCCGGACACTGGCGCGCGCCGTCCGCGGAAGGCGTCTAGTCATAACGTCATCTTTGTGCCGCCGCCGCACTGCGGCAAGATGGTCGCGTGTAAGGTGACGGGCAAGCGTATGCGGGTGTGGGGATTCCTGTTGTTGGGGCTGTGGGCGGCGGTTGCGCGCGCAGGCATGCCGGACTACCAGGCTTTCCCGGCGGCGGGCGAGCGCCTGCTGCTGTGGATGGCGTCCGAACGCGGGCGCACCGCACCTGAACTTGACGCGGCGGAGCGGCTGGCGGCACAGGGCGTGGAGGTGTGGTCGCTCGATTCCGTCAGTGCCTATTTCCTGCCGCAATTGCCGAGCAGCATGGACGCGGTGCCGGTGCCTGATCTGGCGGACTGGCTGCGTGCCGCGCACGCAAGCGGCAAACGGGTTGCGGTGGTCGCCGTGGCGCGGGCGGCAGTGCCGCTGCTGCGGGCCGCCGCCACGCTGGATGCGGCCGGCCGGCAGCGCCTGTGCGTCATGCTGCTGTATCCGAATCTCTACACCGTGGCCGAGCCGCTTGCCGAGCCCGCCTACCTCGATCTGGGCGATCTGGGCGGCCTGCAGGTGCGGGTGTTGCAGCCGCGCCGCTCGGCAGCCACGCCCTGGCTGGCGGGCTTGCTCGACCATTTGACGCAGCAGGGCGCGACGGCCAGCGGCACGATCCTGGAAAACCTGCGTGAAGGCTGGTGGGCGCGCGAAACGCCGACCGATTTTGAACTCGCCGAGAGCCGTCGCATGGAGGGGCTGCTGCTGCGCGAACTCGATACCTGGGGATGCAAATGAAACGAGTGCTGATGGGCTTGGTCGTGGGCCTGTTGCTGTCGGCCGGCGCGCAGGCGGCCGGATTCGAGGCGCGTGCGGCGACGCCGGCGCCGGCGCTGCGCGCAACCGATCTGAAGGGCGTGCCGAAGACGCTCGCGGACTATCGGGGCAAGGTGGTGCTGCTCAATTTCTGGGCGTCATGGTGCCCGCCGTGCCTGCGCGAAATGCCGTCGCTGGAGCGCCTGCGGGCGAAAATGGCGGGACGGCCGCTGGAGATCGTCGCGCTCGACAGCGCGGAGACGGCGGAGGAAGTGAATGCCTATCTGGCGAAGATGCAGCTCGGATTCCCCATCCTGCTCGACCCCGACGGCAGCAATACCAAGCGCTGGAAGGTGTTTGCCTTGCCGACCACGTTCCTGCTGGACCCGGAAGGCCGGGTACGCCACGTGCTGACCGGGCCGACCGAATGGGACGAGGGCGAGGCGCTGGACGTGATCGAGGTCATGCTCGGCGAGGCCAGGATTTCAACCCGATAGATATGTTGAGTTGGGGCGTTTAACCCCTCAGAAAATAAGGAATTTTATTAGCCGGGCTTATAGGCATATCAGCCATTTTGCTTGCCAGGCTGGCGGCTGACCGTGCAAAATAGCAGCATATTCGGAATGTTTAATATAAGCCGTCCCCGCAGCATCCAGTGCTGATGCGCTGGCGCTGCTTCCAGCAGTCACCTAGTGTTATATCCGGGTAGGGAAAGCGCGGCTCCTGTACAGGAGCCGCCGGGGGCAATTTTGGACCTAGAGACCGCATGAACGCCAAGATCAAACTCGAAAATCACGATGCGCAGGAAATCAAGTACACCACGTGTTACATGTGTGCCTGCCGCTGCGGCATCAAGGTGACGCTGGAGGACAACAAGGTCCGCTTCATCCAGGGCAACCGCAACCACCCCACCAACCAGGGCGTACTGTGCGCCAAGGGTTCGGCCGGCATCATGAAGCAGTACTCGACCGCCAAGCTGACCCAGCCCCTGATGAGGAAGCCCGGCACCGAGCGCGGCGAAGGCGTGTACGAGGCGATCACCTGGGAGCAGGCGCTCGACATCCTGACGCCCCGTCTGGAGGAAATCCGCTCGACCGACCCGTCGAAGCTGGCCTTCTTCACCGGCCGCGACCAGATGCAGGCGCTCACCGGCCTGTGGGCGCAGCAGTTCGGCACCCCGAACTGGGCAGCGCACGGCGGCTTCTGCTCGGTCAACATGGCGGCGGCGGGGCTCTACACCATCGGCTTCTCGTTCTGGGAATTCGGCGCGCCCGACTGGGACTACGCCAAGTACTTCATCATGTGGGGAGTGGCGGAAGACCACTCGTCCAACCCGATCAAGATCGGCCTCGAAAAGCTCAAGCGCAAGGGCGGCAAGTTCGTCACCGTCAACCCGGTACGCACCGGCTACTCGGCCATCGCCGACGAATGGCTGCCGATCAAGCCCGGCATGGACGGCCTCCTGGCCATGTCGATGGTGCACGTGCTGCTGAAGCACGAAAAGTTCGACTATGAATTCCTGGTGCGCTACACCAACGCCTCCTGGCTGGTGGTGCAGACCCCGGGACAGAAGGGCGACGGCCTGTTCCTGCGCGACGAGAACAACCAGCCGCTGATCTGGGACCTGGAGAAGGAAGCGTTCAAGAACGGCATGGACGGCGACATCGCTCCCGCGCTGTTCGGCGAATACGTGGCACCCGACGGCCGCCGCGTCAAGACCGTGATGTCGCTGGTGGCCGAGCGCTACCTCGACGCGCGCTACGCACCCGAGAATGTGGCCCTGGAAGTCGGCCTGCCGGCCGAGACCATCGAGCGCATCGCGCTGGAAATGGCGCACGTCGCCTTCCAGGAAACGGTCGAACTGCCGATCGAATGGACCGACGTGTGGGGCCGCAAGCACGACAAAGTCGTGGGCCGCCCGGTCGCGATGTACGCGATGCGCGGCATCTCCGCCCACTCCAACGGCTTCCACGCCTGCCGTGCGGTGCACTTCATCCAGATGCTCCTGGGCGCGCTCGACGCGCCGGGCAATTTCCGCGCCCGCGCGCCGTACCCGAAGCCCATCCCGCCGCACCAGCTGCCGGAAAACAACATCGACATCATCAACGCGCCGAACACCCCGCTGTCGCGTCCGCCGCTCGGCTTCCCGACCCGTCCGGAAGACCTGGTGGTCGACGAGTTCGGCAACCCGCTGCGCATCGACAAGGCGTATTCGTGGGAGGTCCCGATCGCCTCGCACGGCCTGATGCACATGGTCATCACCAACGCGACCAACCACGATCCCTACGCGATCGACACGCTGATCCTGTTCATGGCCAACATGGCGTGGAACTCGACCATGAACACGTCGAACGTGCAGGACATGCTGCGCGCCAAGGATCCGGAAGAGCCTGGCGAGTACAAGATCCCCTTCCTGGTGGTGGTCGACGCCTTCCATTCGGAGATGACCAACTTCGCCGACCTGATCCTGCCGGACACCACCTATCTGGAGCGCCACGACTGCATCTCGCTGCTCGACCGTCCGATTTCCGAGCCGGACTCGGCTGCCGACGCGATCCGCTATCCGCTGGTCAAGCCCGACCGCGACGTGCGCCCGTGGCAGGAAGTCATGGTCGAGCTTGCCTCGCGCCTGAAATTCCCGGCGTTCACCAATCCGGACGGCTCGCGCAAGTTCAAGGACTACCCCGACTTCATCGTCAACTACGAGCGTTCGCCCGGCATCGGCTTCCTCTCCGGCTGGCGCGGCAAGGACGGCACCAAGTCGCTCAAGGGCGAGCCGAATCCGAAGCAGTGGGAAAAATACATCGAGAACCAGAGCTTCCATGCGCACCACTGGCCCGACAACCAGAAGTACATGCGCTACGCGAACAAGGACTACCTCGACGTCGCGGCCGACGCCGGCTTCGTCGGCAAGGTCGAGCCCATCATCATGCAGTTCTATTCCGAGCCGCTGCAGAAGTTCCGCCTGGCGGGCCAAGGGCTGTACGACGGCCCGCAGCCGAACAACCAGGTCGACCGCGAGCGCCTGGTGAAATACTTCGACCCGCTGCCGTTGTGGTACGAACCGCTCGAACAGCAGCGCGTCGATGCGAAGGAATACCCGTTCTTCGCGCTCACCCAGCGTCCGATGTTCATGTACCACTCGTGGGACTCGCAGAACGTGTGGCTGCGCCAGATCATGGCGCAGAACTACATGTACATGAACGCGCGCAAGGCGGCGGAAATGGGCATCAAGGACTTCGATTGGATCTGGGTCGAGTCGCACAACGGCAAGATCCGCTGCCAGGTGAAGACGATGGAAGGCACCCAGGAAGACACCATCTGGACCTGGAATGCCATTGGCAAGCAGAAGGGCGCCTGGGGCCTGAAGGAGGACGCGTCCGAAGCGACCAAGGGCTTCCTCCTGAACCACCTGATTTCCGAACTGCTGCCGGAAAAATCCGGCGAGCGCCGCGTCACCAACTCCGACCCGGTCACCGGTCAGGCTGCGTGGTTCGACCTGCGCGTGAAGATCTGGAAAGCGGCACCGGGCGAGACCGGCTCGTGGCCGCAGTTCGACGTGCTCAAGTCCTACCCGGGCGACGAGCGCTACGAGCGCCCGAACGTGTTGCGCTACGACGCCCGCAGCCACGAAAAGAATTGAACCGCCCAGCCAGAATATAAAGACGAGAGAGCATCATGAGACTAGGTTTGGTCATCGACCTCGATGTGTGCGTGGGCTGCCATGCCTGCGCCATCGCCTGCAAGGAATGGAACGCGTCCGGCACCATCGGCCCGCTGTCCGACTACCAGCCCTACGGCGCCGAGCCGTCGGGCGTGTGGTTCAACCGGATCCGCCATTACGAGATGGACGAATATCCGAACAACAAGACGGTCAACTTCCCGATGTCGTGCATGCACTGCGAGGACGCCGACTGCGTCACCGTGTGTCCGACCGGCGCGTCGTACAAGCGCGCCGAGGACGGTATCGTGCTGATCGACCAGACCAAGTGCATGGGCTGCAACTACTGCTCGTGGGCCTGTCCGTACGGCGCGCGCGAACTCGACCGCTCCAGCGGCACGATGAAGAAGTGCACCCTGTGCGTAGACCGCATCTACGACGAGAAGCTGCCGGTCGAGGAGCGCCAGCCCTCGTGCGTGCTGACCTGCCCGGCGCACGCCCGCATGTTCGGCGACTTCGACGATCCCGATTCGGCCGTGTCGCGCACCGTGCGCGAGCGTGGCGGTTTCCCGTTGATGCCCGAACTCAACTACAACCCGACCAACACCTACCTGCCGCCACGCCGCAAGCCGGTGATCGAGATCGAGGCCAAGCCCAAGGGCGGGTTGAAGGAAAGCATCAAGCAGTTCGCCAACAAACTGGTGCGCCGTTGATCAACGGCATGAAAATTAAGGAATAACCATGCATCCAGCATTTTCAGTCATCTTCTTCACCGTGGCCTCGGGCGCGGGGTTCGGTCTGTTCTCGTTGTTGTTCATAGCGGATACCTTCAAGCTCGGCGGCGGATTCAGCCAGGACCAGCTCGTTGCGGGGGGGCTGATCGCGATGGGCCTGGTCGTGTTCGGCCTGCTGTCCTCGACCTTCCACCTGGCCAATCCCAAGAATGCCTGGCGTGCGTTCTCGCGTTTCCGCACTTCGTGGCTGTCGCGCGAAGGCGTGTTCGCTGTCGTCTTCATGCCGCTGGCGTTGATCTACCTGGCCAGCATCATGTTCGACGCGCCGCTGTGGCTGCGCGAGACCAGCGGCTTCCTGACCGCCGTGCTGGCCTGGATCACGGTGTTCTCCACCGGCATGATCTACGCCTGCCTGAAAACCATCCGCCAGTGGAACACCCCGCTGGTGCCGGCCAACTATCTGGCGATGGGCTACGCCAGCGGCAGCCTGCTGCTGTTGCTGGGCGCGGTCATCGCCGGGCTCGACGCGACGCCGTATATCGCCATGTCCGCGCTGATCGTATCGATCGCCGCCGTACTGAAGGCCATCTACTATTTCTGGATCCGCAACCCGGGCCTCACGCCGACGATCAATACCGCGACCGGCCTGACCCGTGCGAAGGTCAAGCTGCTGGATACCGGACACACGCACGGCACCTTCCTGACGCAGGAATTCGGTTTCCAGATCGCGCGCCAGAAAGCCGGACTGCTCAAGATCGTCGTTTTCGTCGTCGGCTTCGTGTTGCCCGGCCTGATGCTGGTGTGGGTGTTCAACCAGCAAGGCGGACAGGCCGCTGCAGTGATCGCCGCATTCGCCGGTATCGCCGGTGCGGCAGTCGAGCGCTGGCTGTTTTTTGCAGAAGCGCGCCACGTCGTGAATCTGTACCACGGAGCCCAGCGCTGCTGAGCGAAAACCCAACGAACATCAGGGGCTTGGCTTGGCGAGACCCCTGCTTTGGGGTATATTAGAAAATTCTAATTTCTCCATTGCAGGAGTGTGACACCCATGTTCGGATTGTCAGGTTTCAAGGAAGTCGATCCCGGCTATGTCGCTGAACTCGCCGCCAAGGGCGCCCACCTCATCGATGTGCGCACCGAGGCCGAAGTGGCCCAGGGCGTGATCGACGGCGCCATCCATATCCCGCTGCATCTGCTGCCGCTGCGCGCGGCGGACATCCCCCAGGACAAACCCGTGGTGATCTACTGCCGCTCGGGTGCCCGTTCGGCCCAGGCCTGCGCCTTCATGGCGTCGAAGGGCTACGACAACATGCACAATCTTTCCGGCGGCATCATGGCGTGGGCCCGCTCGGGCAACGCGCTCAGCCAGCCGCGTTGAGGAAGGCAAATAATCAAAAAGGAATGGCCGGATTTTCCTATTGCGCAGCGATTTCGGTTGCAATAGGGGAGCTTCTGGTTTAAGGTACCGCAGCGTTTTTTTAGTACATACCGATTTAATGTAAGGAGAACAACATGAACTTCGATAAAGAACTCGACGCACGTGGCCTGAACTGCCCCCTGCCCATCCTGCGTGCCAAGAAAGCCCTGGCTGAAGTCGCCAGCGGCCAGGTGCTGAAGATCCTGTCGACCGACCCGGGTTCGGTCAAGGACTTCGCCGCCTTCGCCAAGCAGACCGGCAACGAGCTGCTGTCCACCGCCGAAGCGGGTGGCGAATTCACCTTCTTCATGAAGAAAAAATAAGCACAAAACCAAAACCGGCGCCGTCAGTTCCTGGAGCACTCAGCCAAGAACAGCGGCGCTGTTTTTTTTATAACCGGTACAGGAGAGACAGAGCATGGATACCAAAAAAATGGCCATCATCGCCACCAAGGGCACGCTGGACTGGGCTTACCCCCCGTTCATCCTCGCCTCGACGGCGGCTGCGCTGGGCTATGAAACCCAGATTTTCTTCACCTTCTATGGCCTCCAACTCGTCCGCAAAGACCTGTCCGGCCTGAAAGTCAGCCCGCTCGGCAACCCCGGCATGCCGATGAAGATGCCGTTCGGCCCCAAGTGGTTCAAGAGCATCAACTGGAACATGCCCAACGCCATCCAGTCGCTTGTGCCCGGTTATGAAAGCGTGGCCACCGCACTGATGAAGCAGACCATTGCCAACAACGGCGTGGCCACCATCCCCGACCTGCGCAGCCTGTGCCAGGAAGCCGAGGTCAAGTTCATCGCCTGTCAGATGACGGTCGAACTGTTTGGCTTCGACCACTCCGACTTCATCGACGGTCTCGAATACGGCGGCGCCGCCACCTTCTTCGAGTTCGCGGGCGAA
The DNA here is from genome assembly GCA_021811235.1 of Pseudomonadota bacterium. Classification (GTDB taxonomy): domain Bacteria; phylum Pseudomonadota; class Gammaproteobacteria; order Burkholderiales; family Thiobacillaceae; genus Thiobacillus. The sequence goes on from JAJZPG010000010.1 coordinate 66,850, forward strand.
ACCGACATCTGCCTGTTCATCTGACAAAAGATTGCAGCATGATGAAAAAAAGAGCCGACTCAGTCGGCTCTTTTTTTATGTGTCTTTTGTACCACACGCGCGCTTGAATGTTGGCCAGTGCCAGTTGGCTGTCTTGTCTAAATTCAAGTCGGGGCGTAGCCTTCCGCACAGGTCATTCAATAAATTGATCTATAGCAATTTCGCCCCAGGAGGACACCAATGAAATTCACTCGCGTATTCACATTCATGGCGCTGGCAGGTCTGGCCGGCAGCGCCTTCGCTACCAACGGTTATTTTTCGCACGGCTATGGCATGAAGGCCAAGGGTATGGGGGGCGCAGCTACTGCCTCGCATGACGATGCCTTCTTCGGCGCCAACAACCCTGCCGCCGCTGCCTTTGCCGGCAATCGCATTGATCTGGGGGCGGATCTGTTCAGCCCAATCCGCGAGACATCGAATGCTGGCGACTTCGGTACGCCTGTTACCTCCGAGAGTGACTCTGAATACTTCCTGATTCCCGAATTTGGTTACAACCGTATGGTCAACAGCAATCTGGCGCTGGGCGTGACGGTTTATGGCAACGGTGGCATGAATACCGATTATCCGGCTCTGGGTGGCGCGCTTGGCACGACTAACATTCTAGGCGGCACGGGCTCCTTGGGTGTTGACCTGATGCAATTGATCATTGCGCCGACCGCGGCTTACAAGGTCGCGCCTAACCACTCCATCGGCATTTCGCCTCTGATTGGCTATCAGCGTTTTGCTGCCACCGGTATTCAGCCCTTTACCGCCTACTCTGCTTCGCCTACCAAAGTGACCGAAAATGGCCATGATGATGCCTTCGGTTATGGCGTGCGGATCGGCTACATGGGCAAGATCACCCCGACCATCACAATCGGTGCGGCCTACGCATCCAAGATTGATTTTGAAGAGTTTAGCGAATACGCCGGCCTGTTTGCCGAGCAGGGCGACTTCGATATTCCCGAGAACTACAACCTGGGCGTGGCCTGGCAAGCGACCCCTGCGGTCAAACTGGCGCTCGACTACCAGCGTATCAACTATAACGATGTGGCCGCAGTCGGTAACCCGGTCAGCAATTTGCTCGTATTGGGTCAACCGCTCGGCTCTGCTAATGGCCCGGGCTTTGGCTGGGACAATGTCGATGTGTGGAAACTGGGCGTAGAGTATAAATATAGTCAGAAGCTGATACTGCGCGCCGGATATAGTCATAACGACAATCCTATCAAGGGCTCAGACATGGGCGAAGTGCTGTTCAACATTCTGGCTCCCGCGGTAATCGAGAATCATGCCACGTTGGGCTTCACGTATACGTTGGCGTCCGGTAACGAAGTCACGATGTCTTATATGCACGCGTTTGAAAATGATGTGAGCTCTGCACGCCCTGGCGCACCCTTTGGTACCAATGTGGACACGATCAAGATGTACCAAAACTCGCTGGGCATCCAGTACAGCTGGAAGATGTAATTATTCTGTTCGGCTGATAGAAACCGGAGGCGTCGGCCTCCGGTTTTTTTATGCGCGAAAAACACTGACCCAGCCAACAAACAAAAAAGCGCGGATCAACCGCGCTTTTTTGTTTGGGCAAAGGCGGTCAGCCGAGCCGTGCGTGCTGGGTCTCCAGTTTCTGCAGCATGGTACTAAAATCAGCGAGCCGGGCCTTCTCCTGTTCGACCACTGCCGCGGGCGCGCGGTCTACGAAGCTGGGGTTGGCGAGCTTGCCCTCGGCTTTCTTGATCTCGCCCTGGATGCGGGCGATTTCCTTGGCGAGGCGTGCGCGTTCCGCGTCCTTGTCGATTTCGACCACCAGCATCAGGCGCATGTCGCCGGCCAGCGCGACTGGGGCGTCGGCGTCGGCGAGCGTGGCGGTGGCGCTGACGCCGGAGAGCTTGGCGAGTGCGCTGATATAGGGGGCGAGCGCATTGATCACCGCCGTGTCGCCTTCGATCACCAGCGGCACGCGCTGCGCCGGCGACAGGCCCATCTCGCCGCGCAGGGTGCGGCAGGCGTTGACGAGTTCCTTCAGCAGTTGAATGCGCGCGACGCTGTCCGGACGGCGCTGCGCTTCGTCGACCTGCGGATAGGGCGCGAGCATGATGCTGTTGCCTGCCACGCCGGCGAGCGGCGCGACCTTCTGCCACAGCTCCTCGGTGATGAAGGGGATGATGGGGTGGGCGAGACGCAGCGTGGCTTCGAGCACGCTGGCGAGCGTACGGCGAGTGGCGCGCTGTTGTTCCGGCGTGCCGTTGTTCAACTGCACCTTGGCGAGCTCCAGGTACCAGTCGCAGTATTCGTCCCAGACAAACTCATAGACCGCGCGGGCGGCCTGGTCGAAGCGGTAGGCGGCGAAGGCCTCGTGCACGTCGGCGACGGCCTGCTGCAGGCGGGCGGCGATCCAGCGGTCGGCATCCGAGAAATCCATCGTCTGGCTGGCGTCCTGTCCGCAGTCGTGGCCTTCCAGGTTCATCAGCGCGAAACGGGTGGCGTTCCACAGCTTGTTGCAGAAATTGCGATAGCCCTCGGCGCGCTGCAGGTCGAACTTGATGTCGCGGCCGTGCGTGGCCAGACTCGCGAAGGTGAAGCGCAGCGCATCGGTGCCGTAGGCGGCGATGCCCTCGGGGAATTCGCGGCGGGTACGTTTCTCGATACTGGCGGCCTGCTTGGGGTTCATCAGGCCCTGGGTGCGCTTGGCGACGAGATCGTCGATGCCAATGCCGTCGATGAGGTCGATCGGGTCGAGCACGTTGCCCTTCGACTTGCTCATCTTCTGGCCTTCGGAGTCGCGCACCAGACCGGTGACGTACACCTCGCGGAACGGCACCTTGCCGGTGAAGTGCAGCGACATCATCACCATGCGGGCGACCCAGAAGAAGATGATGTCGAAGCCGGTGACCAGCACCGAGGTCGGCAGGTAGCGCTCCAGCTCCGGCGTCTGCTCGGGCCAGCCCAGGGTGGAGAAGGGCCACAGCGCGCTGGAGAACCAGGTGTCGAGCACGTCGTTGTCCTGCGTCAGCTCGCGGCTGCCGGCCTGCTTCTTCGCTTCTTCCTCGCTGTGCGCGACGTAGAAATTGCCGTCGGCGTCGTACCATGCGGGAATGCGGTGTCCCCACCACAGCTGGCGCGACACGCACCAGTCCTGGATGTTCTCCAGCCACTGGCGGTAGGTGGTGGTCCAGTTCTCCGGCACGAACTTCAGCTCGCCCGAATCGACCGCGGCGAGGCCCTGCTTGGCGAGGCCTTCCATGCTCATGAACCACTGGTCGGTGAGCATCGGCTCGATCACGGCATGGGTGCGGTCGCCGCGCGGGATCATCAGCTTGTGCGGCTTGGCGGAGACGAGCAGGCCCTTGTCCTGGAGTTCGTCGAGCAGCTTCTGGCGCGCGTCGTAGCGGTCGAGGCCCTGGTATTCGGTCGGGCAGAGGTCGTTCATCCTGGCGTCGAGCGTCAGCACGCTGATCGCGACCAGCTTGTGGCGCTGCCCGACCTGCCAGTCGTTGAAGTCGTGCGCCGGGGTGATCTTGACCACGCCGGTGCCGAACTCGCGGTCGACGTAGTCGTCGGCGATGACGGGGATGCTGCGCTCGGCGATCGGCAGGCGCACCTGCTTGCCGATCAGGTGCGCGTAGCGCTCGTCCTCGGGATGCACCGCGACGGCGGTGTCGCCGAGCAGGGTTTCCGGGCGCGTGGTGGCGACGGTGAGGAAGCCGGAGCCGTCCTCCAGCGGGTAGTTGATTTCCCAGATGAAACCGTCTTCCTCGGTGGGGACGACTTCGAGGTCGGACACCGCGGTCTGCAGCACCGGATCCCAGTTCACCAGCCGCTTGCCGCGGTAGATCAGGCCCTCGCGGTACAGCCTCACGAACACTTCGGAGACGGCCTTCGACAGGCCGGCGTCCATGGTGAAGCGCTCGCGGCTCCAGTCGGGGCTGGTGCCGAGCCGGCGCATCTGGCGGGTGATGGTGGAGCCGGAGTGCTCCTTCCATTCCCATACCTTGTCCAGGAATTTCTCGCGGCCGAGGTCATGGCGCGACACGCCCTGCGCGTCGAGTTGGCGTTCCACGACGATTTGCGTGGCGATGCCGGCGTGGTCGGTGCCCGGCTGCCACAGCGTGTTGTCGCCTGCCATGCGGTGATAGCGGGTCAGCGCGTCCATCAGGGTGTGCTGGAAGGCGTGCCCCATGTGCAGCGTGCCGGTGACGTTGGGCGGCGGCAGCATGATGCAGTAGGCGGGGGCGTCGGGCTTGTCACCACAAGGGGACTCCGATCCACTACGAGCGCTTGTGCCCTTCAGGGGAGAGGCCCGTGTGGAGTCGTATGCGCCGGCCTTGAAGTAGCCGGCGTTCTCCCACTGGGCGTACCAGCGTTTCTCGATGTCGGCCGGTTCGAAGGATTTGGCGAGTTCCATGACGTGCGGGCAAAAGCGCAATTATCCCAAAAAAGGCCGGGACACGTCCCAAAAATCCTGGGGCACAGGCCCAAAAGTTCGGGGCCGGCTCAATAAAATGCGGCGGTCGTCGAATCAGGTTGACGGATCGCGCGGTTGCTTGAGCTTTTCGGCCACGGCGTCGCGCACGATTTCGCGCACGTTGACGTCGAGCTGGGAGAGCAGGCTGGCCACGGTCTGGTCGATGTTCCTGCGCAGTTCGGCCGCAACCTGTTTTTCCATCACTTCGGACAGGCGGGGGGCCAGCTCGCTCATCAATTGCTCGGCCAGGGTGTCGGTGACGATCGTCGGTGCAGGCTCGGTAGACGGGGGTGGGGCAGGTTCGGCAACGGGGCGTGCCGCAGGCGGGACGGGGGCGGCCGGAGCCGCGGGTGGGGTGCCGCGCTCGATCACCTGGGTCAGCACCGGCAGCCAGGCATCCGGCGGCGCGGCCTGCTCGGGGGCCGGGTCGCTGCGCGCATCGTCGCTGCCGCCACGATGCTTTTTCAGTAGCGCATCCATCTTGCTCAACAGCGGCTCGCTCATGGGGACCTCCTATCCGGCGTGCTGGCGCAGGTCGTGCGTCTTTAACGCGTAACCCCGCGTCTGGTAGAAGCGGTAGCGCTCACGCCCGCGTTCACGCCCGATATCGTCCTGGCCGACGATCTCGACCAGGCGCTCGAAGCGGGCGAAGGCCGCGGGTTGTTCGGCGTGCAGGTTGATCATCACGTCGGCGGAGCGCAGCGCGTCGACGTTCGCGCCGATCAGCACCGGCGTTTCGCCGGCCAGCGCGTCGGTGTCGCGACAGTGCGGGACGAAGCCGAGCGCGGGCGTCGTCCACAACAGGCGATCGATGGCGGCAGCGGTCGTTGCGTCCGGCGTATAAATCATCACCTGCCTGCCCTGGCCGTACGCCTTGGCGGCGACGCGGCGGGCGACGTCGAGCGGGTCGTCGGCAAAGGTGTAGAAGGTGATTTCGGTCACGTCACTTTTCAGCGCGGTTCAGCAGGAAGTGCACCAGCAGCGATACCGGCCGCCCGGTCGAACCCTTGTCGCGGCCGCCCTTGTAGGCGGTGCCGGCGATGTCGAGGTGCGCCCAGTGGTATTTCTTGGCGAAGCGTGACAGGAAGCAGGCGGCGGTGATCGAGCCGGCCGGGCGGCCGCCGATGTTGGCCATGTCGGCGAGGCTGCTCTTCAGCTGATCCTGGTAGTCGTCCCATAACGGCATGCGCCACACGCGGTCCCACGCGTGGTCGCCGGCGTGTTCGATTTCGCGCGCCAGCGGATCGTGGTTGCTGAACAGCGCGCTGGGATGGGCGCCGAGAGCGATCACGCAAGCACCGGTGAGTGTCGCCAGATCGATCACCGCGTCGGGCTCGAAGCGCTCGGCGTAGGTCAGCGCGTCGCACAGGATCAGGCGGCCTTCGGCGTCGGTGTTGAGGATCTCGATGGTCTGGCCGGACATCGAGGTGACGATGTCGCCCGGTTTGTTGGCGTTCGCATCCGGCATGTTTTCGCACGAGGGCACCAGGCCGACGACGTTGAGCGGCAGCCCCAGTTCGCCGATGGCGCGGAAGGCGCCGAGCACTGCGCCGCCGCCACTCATGTCGTAGTTCATCTCGTCCATCTCGGCGGGCGGCTTCAGCGAAATGCCGCCGGCGTCGAAGGTGATCGCCTTGCCGACCAGCACCACCGGCTTGTCGCCCTTGTTGCCCCCATCGTGCTTCAGCACGATGAAGCGTGGCGGCTTGTTGCTGCCTTTGCCGACGGAAAGGAAGGAACCCATGCCGAGTTTTTCGCAGGCGGCCTGATCGAGAATATCGCAGCCGAAGCCGTGCGCCTTCGCCAGTTTCTTCGCTTCGCCTGCCAGGTATTCGGGGGTGCAGACGTTGGACGGCGTGTTGCCGAGATCCTTGGCAAGCTGGATGCCGTGCGCGATGGCCAGTCCGTGGGCGAGGCCGGCTTCGCCGAACCGGAGTTCACCGCGTCGCGACACTGCGAAGGTGACGCGCTTGAGTGGACGACGCGCCTCGCTCGGCTTGCTCTTCATGCGGTCGAAACGGTACAGCGCATCGTGCGCGCTGACGACGGCCTGTTCGATGTTCCAGGTGACGTCGCGCTTCTTCACCGGGATCTCGGACAGCGTGATGACGGCTTCCATCGAGCCGGTGTCGCGCAGCGTCTTCACCGCACTGGCGATGGCGTCGCGGTAGGCTTTCTCGTGGAAATCGCGCTCCTTGCCGAGACCGACCAGCAGGACACGATCCGCCAGGATGTTCGGCACCTTGTGCAGCAGCAGGGTGCTGCCGGTCTTGCCTTCCATGTCGCCGCCGCGCAGGATGTCCGACAGATACCCGTCGCTGGCGCGGTCGATGTCGATGGCCGGTGCCGACAGCTTGCGGCTCTCGAACACGCCGACGACCACGCAGGCGGTGCGCTGCTTTTCGGGGGCGCCGCTTTTTATGCTAAATTCGAGTTCGATTTCCTTGTTTTCCATGTCTGTGCTCAAAAAAATACAATTTGCCCCCGCGCCGCCGTCAGGCATGGCCTGTTGGATGGGCGCGCCGGCGGTCGACGATGCCAACTGGATGATTATTGGCGCGGGTGCGGTGGAATGTCAAAAGCCCGTTCGTATCACGAGCGCGTCACGGATCGGCCCATGCTCTATCGCCGCGCGCTGACCCGCGAGATGGGCCTCACCACCGGTGCCGTGCTCACGGTGCTGATCGCGATTGCGCTGGTGGTGCTGTTCATCCGCCTGCTCGGCGACGTGGCGCGGGGCGAGCTCGCCAACGAGGCGGTATTCGCCTTTCTCGGTTTCTCGCTGCTGTATTTCCTGCCGGTCTTGATGACCATCGCGCTGTTTGCCGGCGTCTTGCTGCCCTTGTCGCGCATGTGGCGCGACAGCGAAATGGTCATCTGGTTCAACGCCGGTTTGTCGCTCGCGCAGTGGATACGCCCGGTGCTGACCTTCGCGGTGCCGCTGTCGGCGGTGATTCTGCTGCTGACGCTGGTGCTCAATCCGTGGATGCAGACCAAGAAAAATGAATATCGCCAGGATCTGAAGAGCCGCAGCGAAAGCGCGCTGGTCGCGCCCGGACTGTTTGCTGAATCGAGCGCCGGGCAGCGGGTCTACTACGTCGAGTCGCTCAATCCGTTGACCGGCATCGTGCGCAACGTGTTCATGCAGTCGCGCATCGACGGCCAGCTCGGCCTGGTGGTGGCGCGCGAGGGCGACCATACCCAGATGCCCGACGGGTCGCGCTACCTGGTGTTCAAGGACGGGCGCCGCTATGAAGGCACGCCGGGCCAGCTCGACTATCGCGTCGTGCAGTTCGAGCGTTACTGGATGCGGCTCGATCCCGTCGCCACCGACGTCCAGGCAGCCAACATCCGCCAGGCCTCGCCCGGCGAACTGCTGGCCGATCCGACGCCGCCGGCGCGAGCCGAACTGCTGTGGCGGCTGGGGGTGCCGGTGTCCGCTCTGGTGCTCGCCGTCATGGCGATCCCGCTCAGCTTCGTCAACACGCGGGCGCGCCGGTCCTACGGACTGGTGATCGCGCTGCTGCTGTACTTCGTCTACAACAACCTGCTGTCGCTGACGCAGGCCTGGGTGGCGCAGGGCAAATTCAATCCGTGGGCCGGCATGCTGTCGTCTCATCTGCTGATGCTGCTCGCCGTGCTGGCCCTGTTTTACCTGCGCGGCCGGCAGCACGCGCCGCGCTGGGGGCGGGCATGAACCTGCTGGCGCGCTATCTGGCAGGGCAGGTGCTGGTTGCGTCGGGTTTCGTGCTGCTGGCGCTGCTGGTGCTGTTCGCGTTTTTCGATGTGATCCAGGAGCTGGGCAGCCTGGGCCGCAACAATTACGGGCTCGGCCAGGCTGCCGTCGTGGTGTTGCTGAGCATCCCGGGACACTTGTACGAGATCCTGCCGGTGGCGGCGCTGATCGGAACCCTGTTCGCACTGTCGCGCCTGGTGGGCAATTCGGAATATGCGGTGATGCGCGTGTCTGGACTCTCCAACTGGCGCGTTGCCGGCTACTTCAGCGTGATCGGCGTGCTGCTGTCGCTGCTGGTGCTGCTGCTCGGAGAATACGTCGCACCGTGGTCGGATCAGGCGGCGCAGCGCTACAAGCTGTCGGCCACCCGTTCGGTCGTGGCGCAGCAATTCCGTTCCGGCCTGTGGGTCAAGGACGGCAGCGCCTTCATCAACGTGCGCGAGGTGATGCCGGACAACACCCTGCGCGGCCTCGAGATCTACGGCTTCGATGCCGACGGCCGCCTCGGCTGGATACGCTCTGCCGACGAGGCGAAATGGCGCAACGACCAGACCTGGGATCTGCGGCAGGTGATGGAAACGCGCTTCGAGGCGGACGGTATACGCGCCACCCGCAGTGCGCACCAGGATTGGCAGTCGGTGCTGACCCCCGACATTCTCAGCGTGCTGCTGGTGGCGCCGGAGAAGATGTCGGGACGTACGCTGTGGCGTTACATCGCCCATCTCAAGGCGAACGGCCAGAAGGCTTCGCGCTACGAACTCGCCCTGTGGTCGAAATTCATCAGCCCCTTCGTCATTCCGATCATGATGCTGATCGCCATGCCGTTCGCGATCCAGGGGCCGCGCGCGGGCGGCACCAGCAGCAAGATCTTCATCGGCATCCTGGCCGGGCTCGGCTTCCATCTGCTGAGCCGGCTGTTCGGCCATCTGGGCTTGCTCAATGACTGGCCGGCGATCGTGGTGTCGCTCCTGCCGCTGCTGATCTTCCTCGCCATCGCACTGGCGGGCATCCGGTGGGTGGACCGCCGCTAGCCTCGCTGCCGGAGCGGCTGGCCGCCTGCCTGCAGGCGAGCGAACCGGTGGCCAAGGCGGCCTGCGTGCACGAACTTTATGGGGACTGGCGGGCCGGCCGGGTGGGGCGCGCGGCCGACGCCGCGCGCACGCCGATCGACCGCCCCGGCCAGCCCGCCAAGCCCGAACTGGTCCCGCCACACAAGGTGCCGCGCCGCCGCGCCGATACCCTTGGCGGTCGTGCCGCACTCATCCATGCGCTGGCGCATATCGAATTCAACGCGATCAACCTGGCACTCGACGCCGCCCACCGTTTCGCCGGCATGCCGGATGCCTTCTACGCCGACTGGCTCAGGGTGGCCGACGAGGAAGCGTTCCATTTCGAGCTGCTGAATCAACACCTGGCGACGTTCGGGCATGACTATGGCGACTTCAAGGCGCACACCGGCCTGTGGGACATGGCGCTGAAGACCGCGCACGACCCGCTGGTGCGCATGGCGCTGGTGCCGCGCGTGCTGGAAGCGCGCGGGCTCGACGCTACGCCGCTCATCGTCGACAAGCTGAAAGCGGCGAACGACACGCGCATGGTCGAGATACTCGGCATCATCGAGCGCGACGAGATCGGCCACGTTGCCATCGGTAGCCGCTGGTATGCCTGGTTGTGCGAAGCGCGCGGGCTGGACCCGGAAACGACGTTCCGCCAGTTGCTGGTCGACTACGATGCGCCGCCGCTGAAGCCGCCGTTCAACCTGGCGGCACGCCGCCAGGCCGGCTTCAGCGAGCCCGAACTGGCCTGGCTGGAATCGGTTTCACAGGCCGAGCGTCGTCGCTGAGACCTGCGCCGGCGCGCGCTGCCACATCTCCTCGAAGCTGTGGTTCAACTCCGTCGCGCGGGCGGGGTCGTCCTCGTGGAACGCGCCGTGGACCACGCCTTTATCCGCGCGCAGCAGCACGCCACGGCGGTCGGCCAGCACGAAGGCCTGGTCGGGGCGCGGGGCGTCGGGATCGGCCTGACGGATTTCGAGGACGTGGCCGAAGTCGCGCAGCAGGAGCAACAGGCGCGGATGGTCGCGCGCGACGTGGCTGATGTCGTCGAACAGCAGCTCGATGCGACGGCCGCCACCCGCCACGCACAGCGCGCGCAGCGCGGCGAGCCGCGGCGGATGGTCGATTTCCAGCAGGCCCGGATCATGATCGTAGACCCTTAACTGGCGGTGGGTGCCGGCCAGCAGCGTGTCGAATGCGGAACGGAATTCGGACGGGGTTTCGAAAGGGGTCATGATGCGTCGATCTCCAGCCAGCCGGCCTCATACCAATCATACAAACGCTGGCGCAGCGCAGACGGCAAGGGTGCGTCGAGTCGGCGCCGGTCGGCCAGCTGCTTCAGCGCGGCAACCTCGTCGGCCGCGGGCGCAAAGGCTTCGCCGTTGATGAAAAAATGCTTGCCGGTGAACAGCAGGCGCGATTTTGGATTGAGCGCGACGCCGTCCTTGTTCGCCTGCCTGTCGAAGGCGGCACGGCCGAGCGGCGCTTCCGGCGCGTCGAAAAACACGTTCGGCTTGGGTTCGGACAGGTAGCGGCCGGCGAATTCGGCGATGTCGCGCCGGGTCCATTTGATTCTGGCGATCATGGCTTCGATCTGGTCCAGCATGGCGCGGCCGATTTCGCCGGGATGCGCCTGCAGACGCAGATCCGGGTCGGCATAGCGGCCTTCCAGCTTGATGCTGTCCTGCAGGTGCATCAGGAAGCCCTGTGCCATCTCCTCGGCGGTGGGCGCGCGGAAACCGATCGAGTAGGTCATGCAGGCGTCCTCGGCAACGCCGTAATGGGCGACGTGCGGCGGCAGGTAGAGCATGTCGCCGGGGCCGAGCACCCACTCGTCCTCGGCTTCGAAATGGCGCAGGATCTTGAGCGGCGCGTCGTCGATCAAGGCGAGGTCGGTCTGCGTGCTGATCTGCCAGCGGCGATGGCCCTGGCCCTGCAGCAGGAACACGTCGTAGGAGTCGAAATGCGGCCCCACGCTGCCGCCGGGCACGGCGTAGCTCACCATCAGGTCGTCCAGGCGGGCGTGCGGGATGAAATCGAAGCGCGCCAGCAGGGCGTCGGCCTCGGGCAGGACGTGGTTGAGCGACTGCACCAGCAGCGTCCACTCGGCGGTTGGCAGGCGCTTGAAATCGCTCTTGCTGAATGGCCCGTGGTCGAGCTGCCACTCGGTGCCGCTGCCCTGGACCAGGCGCGATTCGACGTCGTCGCGGCAGGCTAGTTGCTGCATTTCATGCGGTGTCAGCAGGCCGGCAAAGTTCGGCACCGCGTTGCGGATGAGGAGCGGACGCTTGTGCCAGACATCGCGCAGGAAACGGGAGGGGCTGAGGCCGCCGAGCAGGGTGTTCGTCATGAAAGCAATTATAGCGATGCGGCCGGGGCAGCCCTGCTAGAATGCAGCCCGAGAACCCGTGGGGGGAACCCATGCTGAAAGCAGGAGACCGTGCGCCGGATTTTTCCAATCCGGATGCGGACATGAACATCGTCGAATTGTCGCAGTTCCGGGGCAAGATCCTGGTGCTGTATTTCTACGTGCGTGACGACACCCCCGGCTGCACCACCGAGGCGATCGAGTTTTCCGAACTGGAGAATGATTTCGCCAAGGCGGGCGCCGCCGTGGTCGGCGTGTCGCGCGACGACTGCATCAAGCACGGCGAGTTTCGCGACAAGCACGGCATCAGCGTGCGGCTGCTGGCCGACAAGGAGCAGACCACCAGCGCCGCCTACGGCGTGCTGCAGGACAAGGAAGTGGATGGCGTCATGCGTAAAAGCACGGTGCGCTCCACGTTCATCATCGACAAACAGGGCGTCATCCGTCACGCCCTGTACGGCGTTTCCAGTCGCGGCCATGCGGCAGAAGCGCTTCAACTGGTAAAGGAACTCAAGTGAATATCGGCAAGGATACCGTGGTCACCATCACCTACATCGTCCACGACCTGGACGGCAAGCTGCTGGAGGAAAGCGACGAACCGGTCAGCTACCTGCACGGCGGCTACGACAATATTTTTCCGCTGGTCGAGCAGGCGCTGGAGGGCAAGGCAGTGGGCGAGAAGGTCGACCTCAAGCTGCAGCCCGTCGATGCTTTCGGCGAATTTGACGAGAACCTGGTGCGAATCGAGCCGCGCGAGGCCTTTCCGCCCGAGATCGAGATCGGCATGCAGTTCGTCGGCTCGCCCCTCGAAGGCGGCGAGGAATTGCTCTATACGGTGACCGACATCGCCGAAGACAAGGTGGTGGTCGACGGCAATCATCCTTACGCCGGCCAGGCAGTGCATTTCCAGTGCCAGGTCGCCGAGGTGCGTGCCGCGACGCCGGACGAGGTTGCGCATCGCCATGCGCACGGCGCCCACGGCCATCACCATCACTGAGCCGCACGGCAAGTGGCGCCGGGCTGCTAGAATGCCCGGCTAACCTGTTTTCCGTGACAGCCTGATCAAGACCATTGATGAAAACCACCTTCCTCGACTTCGAGCAGCCGATCGCCGAACTCGAAGCCAAGATCGAAGAACTGCGCTTCGTGCAGGATGATTCCGCGCTGGACATCTCGGAAGAGATCCGCCGCCTGCAGAAAAAGAGCCAGACGCTCACCAAGGACATCTACGCCAAGCTCAATGCCTGGCAGGTGTCGCAGGTGGCACGCCATCCGCAGCGTCCCTACACGCTCGATTACGTGCAGGGTCTGTTCACCGATTTCGCCGAACTGCACGGCGACCGCGCGTTCGCCGACGACGCCGCGATCGTCGGCGGCATCGCCCGCTTCAATGGCGAGCCGGTGATGGTGATCGGCCACCAGAAGGGCCGCGACACCAAGGAAAAGATCTACCGCAATTTCGGCATGCCGCGCCCCGAGGGCTATCGCAAGGCGCTGCGCCTGATGCGCCTGGCGGAGAAATTCCGCATGCCGATCCTCACCTTCATCGACACCCCGGGCGCCTATCCCGGCATCGGCGCCGAGGAGCGCGGCCAGTCCGAGGCGATCGCGCGCAACCTGTACGTCATGGCCGAACTGCAGACGCCGGTCGTCTGCACCATCGTCGGCGAGGGCGGATCGGGCGGCGCGCTGGCGATCGGCGTCGGCGACCGCACCCTGATCCTGCAGTACTCCACCTACTCGGTCATCTCGCCCGAGGGCTGCGCCTCGATCCTGTGGAAAAGCGCCGACAAGGCGTCGGTTGCCGCCGAAACCCTCGCCATCACCGCCGACCGCCTGAAAGCCAACGGTCTGGTCGATCGCATCATCGAGGAGCCGTTGGGCGGCGCGCAGCGCGACTGGGATGCCATGTTCCAGAGCATGCGGCGCGCGCTGACCGATACCCTGACCGAGTTGCGCAAGCAGCCGCTCGATGCGCTGCTGGCTGCGCGCTACCAGCGCCTGCGGGCGTATGGCAGCTTCAAGGAAAACCCTGCCAAATAAGGCTGTCGTCGATGTCGTGGCGGGCGTTCTGGCCCGCCACGTCGTTCCGCGGGCGCGGCTCGTACTGGCCCTGTCGGGCGGCCTCGATTCGGTGGTCCTGCTGCACGCCCTGGTGGCGCTGCGCGATGCCCACCCATTCGAATTGCAGGCGATCCATGTGCACCACGGCCTGTCGCCGCATGCCGACGAATGGGCCGATTTCTGTGCGCAGCTCTGTGCATCGCATGCCGTTCAGCTGAGCATCGATCGCGTGCAGGTTGCGCGCGATGATCCGGCGGGCATCGAGGCCGCCGCGCGGCGGGAACGCCAGCGCATTTTTGCCGGCGTCGCCGCGGATTTTCTGCTTACCGCCCACCAGCAGGACGATCAGGCGGAAACGCTCGTGCTACAGCTGCTGCGCGGCGCCGGCCCCAAAGGCCTGGCGGCGATGCCGGCGCTGCAACGCCGGCACGACTGGCGGGCGATCCAGTTGCGACCGCTGCTCGATGTGGCGCGCGCCGCGATTCTTGATCATGCACAGGCCCATGATCTGGCGTGGGTCGAGGACGAAAGCAACCGCGATCCCCGTTATCGCCGCAATGCCCTGCGCCAGCAGGTCATGCCGCTGTTGAGCGCCCACTTCCCGGGCAGTCAGGCCACCCTTGCGCGCGCGGCCGCCCTGCAGGCCGAGGCTGCAGGCCTGCTCGACGATCTGGCGCAACTGGATGCAGTCGGGGCCATCGAAGGCGCCCGCCTCGACTGCGCCGCGCTGGCGCGGCTGTCGCTGCCGCGCGCGCGCAATCTGCTGCGCCATTTCATCGATCTGCAGGGCTATCCGATGCCGAATGCGCGAATCCTGGGGGAGGCGCTGCACCAGCTCCTGGAGGCGCGCCACGATGCACGCGTCTGCGTCAACCTCCGGCTCGCCGAGTTGTGGCGTTTTCGCGGCGGCGCGTATCTGGTACCGCCCCCGCCGCCGCCGGCGCCACCGGTTCGCTGGCAGGGCGAGCCGGCGCTCTGGGTGCCGGACGCAGGGTTCCATGTGCGGATGGAGGCGGCGACCGGCGCCGGCCTGAAACGCTCGCTGCTCGAAACCGGCGTGGTCATGCTGGGCGTGCGGCAGGGTGGGGAGCGGATGCGGCTGCATGCGGACGGCCCGCATCGCAGCCTGAAAAACCTGCTGCAGGAACACGCGGTCCCGCCCTGGCGACGTGCGCGATTGCCGCTCTTGTGGTGCGACGGCCGGCTGGCATGGGCGGCAGGAATCGGCTTCGATGCCGATCTGTCCGCCGCGCCGGGTGAACCGGGCTTGCTTCCGTGGGCCGTGGAACCGCCGTCGGGACAAGACAGCGGGGGGCGCGGCGTGCTATCCTAGCGGGCTGATTTTCATGGTTTTTTGAACCTTTTCTCATTCATCTGGAGCATGCACATGGCTGTTCAGCGCACTTTTTCCATCATCAAACCCGATGCCGTCGCCAAGAACGTGATCGGCAAGATCGTCAGCCGCTTCGAGAGCAACGGCCTCAAGGTCGTGGCGTCGAAAATGAAGCACCTGTCGCGCCAGGAAGCCGAAGGCTTCTACGCCGTGCACAAGGACCGCCCCTTCTTCAAGGACCTGGTCGACTTCATGGTCTCCGGCCCCGTGGTGCTGCAGGTGCTGGAAGGCGAGGACGCGATCGCCAAGAACCGTGCGCTGATGGGCGCGACCGATCCGAAGAAGGCCGAAGCCGGCACCATCCGCGCCGATTTCGCCGAGAGCATCGACGCCAATGCCGTGCACGGCTCCGACGCGCCTGAAACCGCCGCGATCGAGATCGCCTACTTCTTCCCCGCCTGCGAAGTCTACGCCGGCCGTTAAACGCGCATGCCGCAGAATCTGCTCGATTTCGACCTCGCAGGACTGACTGCCTGGTTCGGCGAACTCGGCGAAAAGCCGTTTCGCGCCCGTCAGGTGTTCCACTGGATACACCAGGCGGGCGTGGCCGATTTCGCGCAGATGACCGACATCGCCAAGAGCCTGCGCGAGAAGCTGCAGCAACAGGCGGTGGTGCAGGCGCCGGCGCTCAACTACGCGCACCTGTCTGCCGACGGCACGCGCAAGTGGCTGTTCGACGTGGGCCCCAGCAGCGGAGCTGCCAGCGATCAGGCGTGGCGAAACGGCATCGAGACGGTGTTCATCCCGGAAGACGACCGTGGGACGCTGTGCGTGTCGTCGCAGGTCGGCTGCGCGCTGGAATGCACCTTCTGTTCGACCGGCCGCCAGGGCTTCAACCGCAACCTCACGGTGGCCGAGATCATCGGCCAGTTGTGGGTTGCGCAGCACAGCCTGAAGACCGAGCCCAACCGCACCACCGGCGAGATCGCCGAGCGCCCCGTTTCCAACGTCGTGATGATGGGCATGGGCGAGCCGCTGGCGAATTTCGAGAACGTGGTGACCGCGCTCGGCGTCATGCTCGACGACCATGCCTATGGTCTGTCACGGCGGCGGGTGACGGTGTCGACCTCCGGCCTGGTGCCGGCGATGGACCGCCTGGCCGAGCGTTGTCCGGTGGCGCTGGCGGTGAGCCTGCACGCGCCGAACGATGCGCTGCGCGACCAGATCGTGCCGATCAACAGGAAGTATCCCTTGCGCGAGCTGATGGCCGCGTGCCGGCGCTATCTGGTGCATGCGCCGCGCGACTTCATTACCTTCGAGTACGTGATGCTGGCCGGCGTGAACGACCAGCCGGAGCATGCGCGCCAGCTGATCGAGCTCACGCGCGACGTGCCGTGCAAGTTCAATCTCATCCCGTTCAATCCTTTCCCGGATTCGGGCTATGAAAAGCCGCGTGCCGAGGCATTGCGCGTGTTCCGCGAGATCCTGCAGGACGCGGGCCATGTGGTGACCACGCGCAAGACCCGTGGCGATGATATCGATGCGGCTTGCGGCCAGCTGGCGGGCAAGGTGGCCGACAAGAGTGGCCGCGTGATGAAACGGATGCACAAGGAGGCGGCGTGAAAAAATGGATCGTCATGGCAGCAGCCATACTGGCCGGCTGTGCGGGCCAGCCCATCGAGGGCGGCATGGGCGTCAACAGCGAAGTGGACAGCGAAACCCGCCAGCGTGCGCGCGCCTTCACCGACCTCGCTGCCGCCTATTTTTCCCGTGCCCAGTACAAGGTCGCGCTCGACGAACTGCGTAAGGCGATCACGATCGACAACCGCTTCGGGCCGGCCTACAACGTCTACGGCCTGATCTACATGGAATTGGCCGAGGACAAGCTGGCCGAGGAAAACTTCCGCCGCGCGATCGAACTGGACCGCAGCGATTCCGAGTCGCGCAACAACTACGGCTGGTTCCTCTGCACCCGTGGCCGCCACAACGAAGGCCTGGAGCAATTCTCCGCTGCCCTGCGCAACCCTTTGTACACGCAGCCCGAACTGGCGATGGCGAATGCGGGCCAATGCGCCGAGCTGAAGGGCGATCTTGCGCTGGCCGAAGCCAACCTGATGAAATCGCTCAAGCTGCAGCCTGACAACGCCAACACCCTGCTGAAACTGGCCGGCCTGCATTTCCGTCAGGGGCGGCTCGACGAGACGCAGCGTCTACTGACCCGCCACGCCGAGCTTGCGCCGCCAACCGCCGAAAGCCTGTGGCTGGGTGTGCGGCTCGAACGCAAGCTGGGCGATCGTGCCCAGGAAGCGGCCTATGGCCTGCAGCTGCGCAAGCGTTTCCCCGATTCGAAGGAAGCACGGCAGTTGCAAGCAGGGCAATACGAATGAACGAAACGACATTGACCTCGGTCGGACAGACGCTGCGTGACGCGCGCGAGGCACAAGGCATGACGCTGGACGAGGCGGCCGCCCGCCTGCGTCTGATGCATCGCCAGGTCGAGGCGATGGAGGCGGACGATTTCGAAAGCCTGGGCCAGCCCGTGTTCGCACGCGGCTTCGTGCGCAATTACGCGCGCCTGCTGGGGCTGGATGGCGAAGTGTTGCTGGCGCGCATGCAGGGGGCGCCGGACGAACCGGCCGCGGTCGGCCACGCCGAGCCGCCCTTGCCGCATTCGTGGTTGACTTCGCCGTGGCTGATCCTGTTGCTGCTGGGCCTGCTGGTGGTCGTGGCGGTGCCGGTGGGCTTGTACCTGTGGCTCAATAGTGACGTGGACGAAGCCCCGGTCAGCCATGCGCCGGTGGTGCGGCCGCGTCCTGCTGTCGCCGAGAAGAAGCCGGTGGAACCTCAGCCGGAGGGCAGCGTGCCCGTTGCACCGAATACCCCTGTGGCGCCGATCGCGTCCCCTCAGACCGTTCCCACGGAACCCGCTCCTGCGGAAGCCGCGCCCCCTGAGACTCCGCCCCCCGCGACCGTGCCGACGCAGGCCGCACCCGCTGAAGCCGGTGCTTCCGCCGCGCCCTCACCGGCCAATGGCATGCTTCATCTCGAATTCGGCGAGGAGGCGTGGGTCGAAATCAAGGATGCCAGCGGCCGCATGCTGCATCGCCAGCTCAATCCGCCGGGCAGCAGCGTGAATGTGCGCGGCCAGCCGCCGTTCGGCGTGGTGATCGGCAACGCCGGGCAGGCACGCATGACCTACAACGGTCGCCCGATCGACTTGAAACCTTTCATCGACGTGACGGTTGCCCGCTTCACGCTCGAAGAATAGCCGCACTGGAAGAATGATGTCCCAGATAGTCCGTCGTCCCACTCGCCAGGTGCGGGTCGGCCAGGTATGGGTGGGGGGCGACGCCCCCGTGGTGGTGCAGTCGATGACCAATACCGATACCGTCGATGTCACGGCCACCGTCCGCCAGGTCCAGGCGCTCGCCGACGCCGGTTCGGAACTGGTACGCCTCACCGTCAATACGCTGGAGGCGGCCGCTGCGGTGCCGCGTATCCGTGAGCGCCTCGATGTCCTGGGCTGCCGCGTGCCGCTGATCGGCGACTTCCACTTCAACGGCCACAAACTGCTGACCCAGGTGCCGGAGTGCGCGCAGGCGCTGGCCAAGCTCAGGATCAACCCCGGCAACATCGGGCGCGGCAACAAGCGCGACGAGCAGTTTGCCACCCTGATCGAGGTGGCGTGCCGCTACGACAAGCCGGTGCGCATCGGCGTCAACTGGGGCAGTCTCGACCAGGCGCTGGCCGCGCGCATGATGGACGACAACGCGCGCCTGGCGCATCCCGAAGACGCCGAGGTGGTGATGCGTCGCGCGATGGTGGCCTCCGCGCTGGAGTCGGCGAAAAAGGCCGAGGAACTGGGGCTTGGAGGCGACAAGATCATCCTGTCGTGCAAGATGAGCCGGGTGCAGGATCTGATTGCCGTCTACCGCGACCTCGCTTCGCAGTGCGACTACCCGCTGCACCTTGGCCTCACCGAGGCCGGCATGGGCAGCAAGGGCATCGTCGCCTCGACCGCTGCGCTGTCGGTGCTGCTGCAGGAAGGCATCGGCGACACGATACGCATTTCTTTGACACCCGAGCCGGGCGGCGAGCGCACCCAGGAAGTCCGTGTCGGCCAGGAGATCCTGCAGGCGCTCGGCCTGCGCGCCTTCACCCCGCAGGTCACCGCCTGCCCGGGCTGCGGCCGCACCACCTCGACCGTATTCCAGGAACTCGCGCAGGACATCGAAACCTATCTGCGCACCCAGATGCCGGTGTGGCGCAGCCAGTATCCCGGCGTCGAGTCGATGCAGGTGGCGGTGATGGGCTGCGTGGTCAACGGCCCCGGCGAATCCAAGCACGCCAACATCGGTATCTCGCTGCCCGGCACCGGCGAAGTGCCGGTGGCGCCGGTGTACGTCGACGGCGAGAAGACCGTGACGCTGAAGGGCGACCGCATCGCCGCGGATTTCCAGGCGATCGTCGAGGACTACGTGCGCAGCCACTACGGCGCTGCGTGACGCGCATTTCTGCTGATTAAATTATGAGCAACAACATTCAATCCGTGCGCGGCATGAACGATTGCCTGCCCGACGCCGCCGACACCTGGCAGGGCTTCGAGGCGATCGTGCGCGACTGGCTGCGGCGCTATGGCTACCGCGAGATGCGCACGCCCATCCTCGAGCACACGGGGCTCTTCAAGCGCGCCATCGGCGAGGTGACCGACATCGTCGAGAAGGAGATGTACACCTTCGTCGACGAGCTCAACGGCGAATCGCTGACGCTGCGCCCGGAAGGCACGGCGTCGTCGGTGCGCGCGGTGATCCAGAACAACCTGCTGTACGACGGCGGCAAGAGGCTGTGGTACACCGGCCCGATGTTTCGCCACGAGCGTCCGCAGAAGGGCCGCTACCGGCAGTTCCACCAGGTCGGCGTCGAGGCGCTCGGCTTTGCCGGGCCGGATACCGACGCCGAGCTGATCGTGATGTGCGCCGATCTGTGGAAAGAATTGGGCATCGCGCCGACGCTGCAGCTCAACACGCTGGGCGACCATGCATCGCGGCAGCGCCATCGGCAGAAACTGATCGCCTATTTCGAGGCGCACCAGGATACGCTCGACGAGGACGCCAGGCGCCGTCTGCACAGCAACCCGCTGCGCATCCTCGACAGCAAAAATCCGGCGATGCAGGCCTTGAACGACGCCGCACCGAAGCTGATGGACGAACTCGAAGACGAGGCGCTGGCGCATTTCGAGGCGGTGCAAGCGCTGCTGCGCGCGAACGGCATCGCGTTCGAGATCAATCCGCGGCTGGTGCGCGGGCTCGACTATTACAACCGTACCGTGTTCGAATGGGTGACCGACCAGCTCGGCGCGCAGGGCACGGTGTGCGCCGGCGGGCGCTACGACGGCCTGGTCGAGCAGCTGGGCGGCAAGCCGGCGCCGGCTGCCGGCTTCGCCATGGGGATCGAGCGCCTGCTGGCGTTGATCGAGGTGGGCGGGCATCCCATCGCGACGCCGGTGCCCGACGCCTACATCGTGCATGCCGGCGAAGCTGCGCAGGCCTACGCCTGGCAGGTGGCGGCCGCGTTGCGCAGCGCCGGTCTGGCGGCAGTGCTGCACTGCGGCGGCGGCGGCTTCAAGTCGCAGATGAAAAAGGCCGATGCCAGCCGTGCACGCTTTGCGCTGATCATCGGCGACGACGAGGCGGCGGCGCAGCAGGTGACGCTGAAACCGCTGCGCGGCACCGGCGAGCAGACCCGCGTCGAAGTGGCGCTGGCGATCGACATTCTGAAACAGGCATGAATTCAACAAAGGCATAACGCGATGGCAACCTACGATCTCGACGAACAGGAACGGCTGGACGAACTGAAGGCCTGGTGGAAACGCTGGGGCAACCTGGTGCTGATCGGACTGGCCGTGGTCGTCGCCGCCGCGGCCGGCTGGCGCTACTGGCAGACCCGCACGGTGACGCAAAGCCTGGAGGCAGCTGCCGTGTACGAAAAGCTGGTGCAGTCCTTGTCGGCCAATGACGCAAAGGGCGCACGCGAGGCGGGCAGCCTGCTGATCGACCAGTACCCGGGCACCGCCTACGCACCGCGCGCGGCGCTCTTGCTGGCCAAGCTGAATGCCGGCGCCAAGGACCTGAAGAGCGCGCAAGCCCAGCTGGAGTGGGTAGTCGCCAACAGCAAGGAGCCGGCAGTCCGGGATCTGGCGCGGTTGCGGCTGGCAGGTGTCCAGCTCGACCAGCAGCAATACGACGCTGCGCTGAAAACCCTGGCGGCCAGCCACAGCGACGCCTACGCGCCGCGTTTCGACGATCTCAAGGGCGACGTCCTGCTGGCGCAAGGCAAACCCGCCGAGGCGCGTACCGCGTATCAGGCCGCCTTCGGCAAGCTGAAGGAAGACAACCCCTATCGCAGCATCGTCGAATTGAAGCTCGACGCGTTGGGAGGAGAGGCCAAGTGAAGACACGCGTACTCGTTGCCGGCCTGGCGCTGGCGTTGTCGGGATGCAGCACCGTCGGTTCGGTGACCCACACCGTGGGAGGCTGGTTCGGTTCCGGCCCCGCCAAGGCCAAGCCTGCTGAACTGGTGGAATTCAAACCGGCGGCCAGCCTGGCCGAAGCCTGGAAAGCCGATACCGGCGATACCCACGGCCACTTGTTCCGGCCGCAGGCCGAAGGCGATGATGTCCTCGCTGCCGGCGGCAGCCGCGTGGTGCGCATTGCGGTCGCGACCGGCAACACGGTCTGGCGCACCGATACCGGCGTGAAACTGTCCGCTGGGGCCGGCGCGGGCCAGGGCCTGGCGCTGGCGGGCGGCAGCAAGGGCGAGTTGCTGGCGCTGGATCTGGCCGGCGGACAGGCGCGCTGGAAGGTGGCGCTGTCGAGCGAGGTGACGGGGCAATTGCTGGTGGCGGGCGACACCGTGATCGCGCGCACCGGCGACGGTCGCGTGCACGGCCTCTCCGCCGTCGACGGCAGCCGCAAATGGCTGTACAGCCGCAACCTGCCGGTGCTGAGCCTGCGCGGCTCGGGTGGCCTGGCGATGCGCGACGACGTGCTGTATGCCGGCTTTCCCGGCGGCAAGCTGGTCGCGCTGAATGCGGCCAACGGCGCGCAGCTGTGGGAGGCCACGGTGGCGCTGCCGCGCGGTGCCACCGAGCTCGAACGGGTGGCCGACGTGATGGGCAACCCGGTGGTCGACGACCGCCAGGTGTGCGCAGTCGCCTACCAGGGGCGCGTGGCCTGTTTCGACCGCCGCACCGGCGCGCCGCTGTGGGCGCGTGATACCTCCAGCAACAGCGGGCTGGCGATGGACGAACGCAACGTCTACGTCACCGACGACAAGGACGCCGTGACCGCCTACGATAAAACCAGCGGCCGCGCCGGCTGGCGCCAGGACAAGCTGGCGCGCCGCCAGGTCACTGCACCTCTGACGTTGGGCGCCTGGGTGGTGGTGGCCGACGGCGAAGGGGTGGTCCACGTGTTGTCGGTCGAGGATGGCAGTTTCGCCGCCCGTGCCAAGGTCGACGGCGGCGTGCATACCGCGCCGGTCGACATCGGGCCGGGCTTCGCGGTGCAGACGGCCAAAGGCAGCGTCGTCGCGTTCCGGCTCAAATAACCGCAGATTCAGCAAACACGGCATGCCGGCCTGCCCGGCCTGCCAACAAGGACAGCCATGCTTCCCACTCTGGTTCTTGTCGGTCGTCCCAACGTCGGCAAGTCCACCCTGTTCAACCGGCTCACCGGCACGCGCGATGCGCTGGTGCACGACATGCCGGGGATGACGCGCGACCGCCATTACGGCCGCGGCCGCCTCGGCGGCAAGCCCTATCTGGTGGTCGACACCGGCGGTCTCGAACCGGTGGCCAAGGACGGCATCATGGCCGAGATGGCGCGCCAGACGCTGCAGGCGATCGACGAGGCCGACGCCATCATCTTCATGGTCGACGGCCGTGCCGGCCTGACGCCCCAGGACAAGGTCATCGCCGATCGCCTGCGGCGCGCATCGTGCCCGGTGCTGCTCGCCGTGAACAAGGCCGAAGGCATGAACCGCGCCGTGGTCACGGCCGAATTCCACGAACTGGGCCTGGGCGAGCCGCTGGCGATCTCAGGTGCGCATGGCGACGGCATTTCCGACCTGGTGGCCGAGGCGCTGGCGCCGTTTCCGGAGGAAGAGGAGAAGGCCGATGGGCATGGCATACCCAAGATCGCGCTGGTGGGGCGTCCCAACGTCGGCAAGTCGACGCTGGTGAATGCCCTGGTCGGCGAGGAGCGCGTCATCGCCTTCGACCAGCCGGGCACCACGCGCGACTCCATCTACGTGGAATTCGAACGCGACGGCAAGCCCTACATCCTGATCGACACCGCGGGCGTGCGGCGCCGCGGCAAGGTGTTCGAGACAGTCGAGAAGTTCTCGGTCATCAAGACCCTGCAGGCGATCGAGGACGCCAACGTGGTGGTGCTGGTGCTCGACGCGCGCGAGAACATCTCCGACCAGGACGCGCACCTGGCGGGCTTCGTGCTGGAAACCGGGCGCGCGCTGGTGGTGGCGGTCAACAAGTGGGATGGTCTCTCCGCCGAGCAGCGCGACGACGTCAAGCGCGACATCGGCCGCAAGCTGGCATTCCTCGACTTCGCGCGCTTCAACTACATCTCGGCGCTCAAGGGCAAGGGGCTGGACACCCTGCTGAAGGACGTCGAGGCCGCGCATGCCGCCGCCTTCATCAAGATGTCGACGCCCAAGCTCACGCGGGTGCTGGAGATGGCGGTGGAACAGCATGCACCGCCGAAGAACGGCCTGTTTCGCCCGAAACCGCGCTACGCCCACCAGGGCGGCAAGAACCCGCCGGTCATCGTGCTGCACGGCAACGCGCTGGAAGGCCTGCGCGACGACTACAAGCGTTATCTCGAAAGCAGCTTCCGCAAGGCGTTCAAGCTGCAGGGCACGCCGCTCCGCATCCAGGTCAAGGAGGACGAGGGCAAGAATCCCTTCGAGGGCAAGAAGCGCGCCCCGCCGACCCCGGGTGACGAGACGCGGCGGCGGCGCGAGAAGCGGATACGGCGCAAGGTGTACGGCTCGACCTGAGCCGTGAGCGGGGACTGCCCGCAAGGGGCGGCCCGTGGTTGTCCCCGCAAAGGGGAGGCCATGTCGGTAAGCTGCCAAAGCAGCAACAGCCATGCCCTAAAGGCGATAAATCGCCAGCAACCAGGCTCAGTCGAGCCAGCGCACCAGGTAGAACAGCCTGAATCCTTCCGACGAGCGCGACGGCCCGCTGGCAATCGCCGCGTGGCGGCTCCTCGCGGGATCGGCGTGGGCCAGCGCCTCGGCCTCGCTGTCATAGATCTCGACCACGCCCTCGGGGAAGCGTTTGCGGGTCTTGCCCGAGGGCGAATAGATCACCACCGCCGAGGTGCCGACGACCTTCGATTCGACATCGGTGAAGAGGCTGCTGGCTTGAGGCATGGGGTTCTGACGAGGCCTCGCTCAACGCGAGGTCTCAGTGGGTCTTCTTGGAAATGCTGTTGATCTTGACGGCGTGGCTGGTGGGCGTCTCGTCGGTGAAGCGCGGGCGCTCGTCGAGGGTGCGGCCGGTCAGCTTGGCGAGTTCGGTCTCGCGGCTGGAAATCACCATCAGGCAGTCCTTGATGTTCATGATGGTCGCCTCGGTCAGCGGGCTGGGGTTGCCGTCGCGCGGCGCGGTGTCGCGCACGATGGAGGTGAGGGTCTTGCGCATCATGCGCATGAGGCGCTGCTCGTCGTGCAGGGCTTTTTCGTCCATGGGGAATACTCCGGAAACCAGCGAAGATTCTGCATTGTCGGCGCCGGCCGGAGCTTCGTCAACGCAAGCCCTTGTTCAAGGCGGGGATAAAAAGCCCGAGTGGGGGCATAAGCAGATTGAACCGCCAGCTGCCGGCGGCTGCTTTATGCTTGCCGGCGGAGGAGAATCCCATGTCCGACATCCAGGCCGACCCGAGCGAGGTCCGCGAAATCCGCATCAATCCCATCGTGCCCGCCGAATCGGTGCTGGTCGCCACCGCGCGCAGCATGCGCCCGAAAAAAGCCGAGGAACTGGCGCCGCGCGACACCCGCAAGCACGTCGAAACCTGCCCGTTCTGTCGCGGCAACGAGCACAAGACGCCGCCGGCGATCCTGGCGTGGCCGGAAGCAGGCGACTGGCAGATCCGCATGGTCGAGAACCTCTACCCGGTGCTGGGCGACGACCGTGCGCAGTCGAATTTCGCCTTCGGCCTGCAGCAGACCATCGACGGCTACGGCCGCCACGAGGTCATCATCGACCACCATGAACACGGCATCGCGCTGCACGACATGGCCGAATCGCATCTGGCCGCGTTGTTCGGCGTCTACCAGACGCGCATGCGGCAGCTGTTCGAGTCGGACGAGCGGCTGAAGTACGTGCTGGTGTTCAAGAACTTCGGCCCGGCGGCCGGCGCCTCGATCCCGCACACGCACAGCCAGGTGATCGCGATGCCGGTGGTGCCGGAGAACGTCGACGCCGAGGTGAGGAACAGCGCGGCACATTATGCCAAGCACCACCACTGCATCTTCTGCGCGCTGATCGACGAGGCGCTGACTTTCGAGGCGACGATCTACGACCGCGCGTCCGGTGCGGTGCGGCGCAAGATCAACGTCGGCCAGTACGTGGTCGAACGCGGCGAGAAATTCATCGCCATCAAGCCCTTCGCCAGCCGCTACGAGTGGGAGGTGCACATCCTGCCGCTGGCGCACCAGGCCGATTTTCTCGACGTGCGCGGCGAAGACATGGCCGATCTGGCACGGGTGATGAAGCGCACCATGGCGCGGCTCGACGCCGTCATCGGCGGCGCGCAATACAACTTCTTCCTGCACTCCGTGCCGCACGGCGGCACGGACTCAAGCCATGGCGTGCCGCACGATGCTGCTCGCGGCGCGTACGCCGCGAGCTACCACTGGCACCTGGAAATCTGCCCGCGTACCTCGATTCCGACCGGATTCGAGCTGGGCTCGGGGTTGTTCGTCAACACCATCAACCCGGAACAGGCAGCCGAACGTCTGCGCGCTGTGGAGCTGTAATCCCACGCTTGCCGGGTCGGCCGGGGGAGTCCATGCCGGCGCAGGCGTGAACTTCCGGCGCAAGGAGCGTCGGCCGTCCGCAGTTGGCCGCAACCTGATCTACAATAAGAGCCCAAATCCAACAAGAACGGGAGGCCCACAATGAATGCCAGGCCCCAACACCTTCAGGATCCCTTCTTGAATGCGCTCCGCCGCGAACATGTTCCCGTATCGGTTTACCTCATCAACGGCATCAAATTGCAGGGCCAGATCGAATCGTTCGATCCCTACGTCGTGCTGCTGAAAAACGCGGTGACCCAGATGGTCTACAAACACGCCATTTCGACCGTGGTGCCGGCACGCATGGTCAGTCTGGCCGCCATGACGGGCGAGGGGGCCGCCGAGTGACC
This sequence comes from Pseudomonadota bacterium, assembly GCA_021811235.1. Lineage (GTDB taxonomy): Bacteria > Pseudomonadota > Gammaproteobacteria > Burkholderiales > Thiobacillaceae > Thiobacillus. The sequence goes on from JAJZPG010000010.1 coordinate 93,339, forward strand.
CGGCTGCGGGCGGCGTGCATGGGGAGAATCGCGGTTGTTTGAACGGCACAAGGGCGGGGAGCGCGTCATTCTGGTCGCGCTCGATTTCGGCGACCCCGATTTTTCCGAAAGCGTGGCCGAGTTGCGCCTGCTGGCGTCCGGAGCCGGGCTCGACATTCGCGGCGAAGTGCAGGGCAAGCGCAGCCGCCCGGACGCCGCGCTGTTCGTCGGCAGCGGCAAGGCCGACGAGATCGCCGCGCTGGTCGCCGCCACCGAAGCCGACGTCGTCATCTTCAACCACGAACTGTCACCCGCGCAGGAACGCAACCTGGAGCGCCGCGTGCATTGCCGGGTGATCGACCGCGTCAGCCTGATCCTGGACATCTTCGCCCGCCGCGCGCAGAGCGCCGAGGGCAAGCTGCAGGTCGAGCTGGCCCAGCTGCAGCACCTGTCCACCCGCCTGGTGCGCGGCTGGACCCACCTCGAGCGCCAGCGCGGCGGCGTCGGCATGCGCGGCCCCGGCGAGAAGCAGCTGGAAACCGACCGCCGTCTGATCGGCGTGCGGGTCAAGGCGCTGCGCGAGCGTCTCGCCAGACTGGGCAAGCAGCGGCGTACGCAGCGTCGTTCGCGTTCGCGCCAGAAGGTGCTGTCGGTGGCGCTGGTGGGCTACACCAACGCCGGAAAGTCCACGTTGTTCAATGCGCTGACGCGTGCCGGCAGCTATGCGGCCGATCAGCTGTTCGCTACCCTCGACACCACCACGCGCAAGATCTACCTGCCGCGCTTGGCGGAATCGGCCGGCAGCGAGCCGGCGAGCGGCGAAGTGGTGCTGTCCGATACCGTCGGCTTCATCACCCGCCTGCCGCACGACCTGGTCGCCGCCTTCCGCGCCACCCTGGAGGCCACCGCCGAAGCCGACCTGCTGCTGCACGTGATCGATTCCTCCAGTCCTGCCCGCGAACGCCAGATCGAGGCGGTCGAGAAGGTGCTGCACGAAATCGGCGCGGACGCCGTGCCGCAGCTCCGCGTCTACAACAAGCTCGATTTGACGGGCGTTGCGCCGGGAGTGGGGCGCGACGAATATGGTAAACTGCAAAGCGTGTACGTATCCGCGCAAACCGGCGCGGGGCTTGAACTTTTACGCGACGCGCTGTCAGAAATTCTGCTTGCCGGCCGCGTTCAAGACGAAACCGGCGTATCGGACGAAACCACCCCCCAATCCACTGTTCTCTCTGCATAACGATATGGCCTGGAACGACCCGCAATGGGGCAACAAAGGAAACCGCAACAACAGCGGCCCGCCCGATCTGGACGAGCTCTGGCGGCGCTTCAACCAGCGTCTCAACGGCATGTTCGGCAACAAGAACACGCGTGGCGGCGGCGACGGCCAGCCCTCTGGCGTGCCGGGCGGCGGCAACCTGGTGGGCCTCTTGATCGGCGCGCTGGTGCTGGTGTGGGTGGCGAGCGGTTTCTACATCGTCGACACCGGCCAGCGTGGCGTCGTGCTGCGCTTCGGCAAATACATCGAGACCACCGAGCCGGGGCCGCGCTGGCATCTGCCCTGGCCGATCGAATCGCGCGAAGTGGTCAACGTCGACCAGGTGCGCACGGTTGAAATCGGTTACCGCAACAACGTCAAGAGCAAGGTGCTGAAAGAGTCGCTGATGCTGACCGACGACGAGAACATCATCGATCTGCAGTTCGCCGTGCAGTACATCCTCAAGGATCCCAAGGACTTCCTCTTCATCAACCGCGCGCCGGAAGACACCGTGCTGCAGGTGGCCGAAACCGCGATGCGCGAGATCGTCGGCAAGAACAAGATGGACTACGTCCTGTATGAAGGCCGCGCCGACATCGCCGCGCGCGCCAAGCAACTGATGCAGCAGATCCTCGACCGCTACAAGACCGGCATCAACATCAGCCAGGTGACGCTGCAGAACATCCAGCCGCCCGAGCAGGTGCAGGCCGCGTTCGACGACGCGGTGAAGGCGGGGCAGGACCGCGAGCGCCTGAAGAACGAGGCCGAGGCCTACTCCAACGACGTGGTGCCGCGCGCCCGCGGTCTGGCCTCGCGCCTGAAGGAAGAGGCGCAGGGTTACAAGCAGGCGGTGATCGCCAACGCCGAAGGCGAAGCCAGCCGCTTTGCGCAAATTCTTACCGAATACCAGAAGGCGCCGCAGGTGACGCGCCAGCGCATGTATCTCGACACCATGCAGACCGTGATGAACAACACCAGCAAGGTAGTGGTCGATCAGAAGGGCGGCAACAGTCTGCTGTATCTGCCGCTCGACAAGTTGCAGCAGATCGTCAGCCAGCCCTACAGCGGCGCGCCGGAAGTGCTGTCGCAGGCGCCGGCCACGACGACGCCCTCGGTTCCGATGGACACGCGTTCGCGCGATGCCTTGCGCAGCCGTGAGCGGGAGGATCGGCCATGAGCAAGAATATCGGTTCACTCCTGATCGGCCTGATCGTACTGCTGGTGGTGCTCTCCGGCAGCATGTACACGGTCGACCAGCGGCAGAACGCCATGGTGTTCCAGCTGGGCGAGGTGGTGTCGGTGAAGAAGACGCCGGGCCTGTATTTCAAGCTGCCGCTGGTGCAGAACGTGCGCTTCTTCGATACGCGCATCCTCACGCTGGATTCGGCCGACCCCGAGCGCTTCATCACCTCGGAAAAGAAGAACGTGCTGGTCGACTCCTTCATCAAGTGGCGCGTCATCGATGCCAAGCAGTTCTACGTATCGGTGGGCGGCGACGAGATGCGCGCGCAGATCCGCCTCAACCAGACCGTCAACGACGGCCTGCGCGCCGAGTTCGGCAAGCGCACGGTCAACGAGGTGGTGTCGGGGCGTCGCGAGGAGATCATGAGCATCATCCGCACCAAGGCCGATGCCGATGCGCGCAAGATCGGCGTGCAGGTGGTCGACGTGCGGATCAAGCGGGTCGATCTGCCGGAAACGGTGTCGGAAAACGTCTATCGCCGCATGGAAGCGGAGCGCAAACAGGTCGCCAACGAACTGCGTTCGACCGGCGCAGCCGAGGCCGAAAAGATCAAGGCCGACGCCGACAAGCAGAAGGACGTGATCGTTGCCGAAGCCTACCGCGATGCCCAGCGCGTCAAGGGCGAGGGCGATGCCAGGGCGGCGGCGGTGTATGCCGCGGCCTATGGCAAGAACGCCGAGTTCTACGCGTTCTACCGCTCGATGCAGGCGTACCGCGAAAGCTTCAAGAGCAAGAGCGACGTGATGGTGCTCGATCCCAGCGCCGACTTCTTCAAGTACATGAAGAACCCGCGCGCCGCCGGCGGCAAATGACCGGTTTCGACTGGCTGGCGGCGGTCGGACTGCTGCTGGTGGTCGAAGGGATCCTGCCGTTCGCCGCGCCTGCGATGTGGCGCGAGGGCTTCAGCAGGATGCTGGCGCTCAAGGATGGCCAATTGCGTTTTATCGGCGCTGCCTCGATAGTAGGCGGCGTTTTTTTGTTGATGATGTCGAATTGATATGACTGCCTGGTTGTTGCCCGAAAACGTCGAGGACGTGCTGCCGCCGCAGGCCTGGCGCATGGAGGACATGCGCCGCGCGCTGCTCGACCTGTTCCGCAGCCGCGGCTATCAGCTGGTGATCCCGCCGCTGATGGAATACGTCGAGTCGCTGCTGACCGGCGTCGGCGCCGACCTCGACCTCAAGACTTTCAAGCTGGTCGACCAGCTGAGCGGCCGGCTGATGGGCGTGCGCGCCGACATCACGCCGCAGGTGGCGCGCATCGATGCCCACCTGCTGGCCGCCAACGCGGTCAATCGCCTGTGCTATGCCGGCAGCGTGCTGCACACCCAGTCCGACGGCTTCCACCGCTCGCGCGAACCGATCCAGATCGGGGCCGAGCTGTATGGCGAAGCCGGCGTCGCGGCCGATCTGGAAATTCTCCGGCTGCTGCTGCAGGCGCTGTCGGACTGCGGCGTCGCGGCCTATCAGCTCGACATCGGCCACGTCGGCGTCTATCGTGCGCTGGCGCAGGAAGCCGGCCTCACGGGCGAAACCGAGCATCGGCTGTTCGGGGCGCTGCAGGCCAAGGACAACAGCGAAGTGGCGGTGCTGACCGCCGGCCTGCCGATCGCCCTGCGCGACGCCTTCGCCGCGTTGCCGCAGCTGTATGGCGACCGCGGCGTGCTCGATGAGGCGCGCGCGCGCCTGCCGCGGTTGGCGGCGGTCGATGCCGCGCTCGACACGCTGGGCGCGCTCGACGAAGGCCTGGCCGGCATCGAGGTGGCGTACGATCTCGCCGAGCTGCGCGGCTACGGCTATCACAGCGGCGTCGTCTTCGCGGCCTACACCAGCGGGCGCAGCCATGCGATCGCGCAGGGCGGGCGTTACGACGAGGTGGGACGCGTATTCGGTCGCGCCCGCCCGGCCACCGGATTCAGTCTGGATTTGCGCGAGCTGGTCATCGCCGGCTCGGACACACAATAAAAGGGAGATTCCACCATGGCAGCAAAGAACGTCGTCGTCATCGGCACCCAGTGGGGCGATGAGGGCAAGGGCAAGATCGTCGACTGGCTGACCGACCGTGCCCAGGGCGTGGTGCGGTTCCAGGGCGGCCACAATGCCGGCCACACGCTGGTGGTCGCCGGCAAGAAGACGGTGCTGCACCTGATCCCGTCTGGCATCCTGCGCGACAGCGTCACCTGTTACATCGGCAACGGCGTGGTGCTGTCGCCGACCGCGCTGATCGAGGAAATGGACATGCTGCTGGCGGCCGGCGTCGACGTGGCGAGCCGCCTCAAGATCAGCGAGGCCTGCCCGCTCATCATGCCGCATCACGTTGCGCTCGACCGCGCGCGCGAGATCGCCAAGGGCGCCGGCAAGATCGGTACCACCGGACGCGGCATCGGCCCGGCCTACGAGGACAAGGTCGCGCGCCGCGCATTGCGCCTGCAGGACCTGTTCCATCGCGAGCGTTTTGCCGCCAAGCTGGGTGAAGTGCTCGATCACCACAACTTCATGCTGAAGAATTTCTACAAGACCGACACCGTCGACTTCAACCAGTCGCTCGACGAGATGATGGCGTTGGCCGAGCGCCTGAAGCCGATGGTGGCCGACGTGCCGCGCAGCCTGTACGAAGCCAACAAGGCCGGCGAGAACCTGCTGTTCGAAGGCGCGCAGGGCACCTTGCTCGACATCGACCACGGCACCTATCCGTTCGTGACCTCGTCCAACTGCACCGCCGGCGGCGCCGCCACCGGCGCCGGCGTCGGCCCGAATACGTTGCACTACGTGCTGGGCATCACCAAGGCCTACACCACGCGCGTCGGCTCCGGTCCGTTCCCGACCGAACTGTTCGACAACGTCGGCCAGTACCTCGGCGAGAAGGGCCACGAATTCGGCGCCACCACCGGACGCGCGCGCCGCTGCGGCTGGTTCGATGCCGCTGCGCTCAAGCGTTCGATCCAGATCAACGGCGTATCCGGCCTGTGCGTGACCAAGCTCGACGTGCTGGACGGTCTGGAAACCGTGCGCGTGTGCGTCGGCTACAAGATCGATGGCGAGCACTGCGACATCCTGCCGGTGGGCGCCGAGTCGATCACCAACGTCGAGCCGATCTACGAGGATCTGCCGGGCTGGAGTGATTCGACCGTGGGCGTACAGGAGTTCGACAAGCTGCCGCAGAAGGCGCAGACCTATCTCAAGCGGATGGAAGCACTGTGCGAAGTGCCGGTTGACGTGGTGTCGACCGGACCGGACCGGGTGGAGACGATCGTGCGTCGTCACCCCTACGAGGCGTGATGCCTGAAATAAACGGTACAAAAGCAAAAAGCCGACACGAGGTCGGCTTTTTGCTTGCAGCGTTTGGTGCCCAGAAGAGGACTCGAACCTCCACAGTGTTGCCACCGCTAGGACCTGAACCTAGTGCGTCTACCAATTCCGCCATCTGGGCAGTGAAGGCGCGCATTTTAGAGAGCCAACCATAAATTGTCAACGAAGATGCCTGCAAAAAAATCCCGCAGCCGCGCAAGCAAGCACCAGATCCCCGCGATCCGCCTGGCCGACCCGTTCTACGAGCGTGAAACCGAGCGCTACGAATCGCCGCTGCCGAGCCGCGAATACATCCTGCAACTGATCACCGAAGCGGGCTGTCCGGTCGATGTCGACGCCTTTACCGAGCAGCTGCACATCACCGAGGCCGAGCGCGACCTGTTCCAGCGGCGGCTGGGCGCGATGCAGCGCGACGGCCAGCTGATGCTCAACCGCAAGCGCCAGCTGTGCCTGCCGGACAAGCTCGACCTCATCAAGGGCCGCGTCGAAGGCCATCCCGACGGCTTTGGCTTCGTGGTGCCGGAAGAGGGCGGCGACGACCTCTACCTGTCGCCCAAGGAGATGCACCGCGTGCTGCACGGCGACAAGGTGCTGGTGCGGGTCGCCGGCTTCGACCGCCGCGGCCGGCGTGAGGCCAAGATCGTCGAGGTGCTGGAGCACGTCAACAAATTCGTCGTCGGCCGCTACTACCTCGAAGGCGGCGTCGGCTTCCTGATCGCGGAGAACCGCCGCATCAACCAGGACATCCTGGTGCCGGCCGAGAACGCCGGTGCCGCACAATCCGGCCAGGTGGTGACGGTGGAAATCGTCACCCAGCCGGGTGCGCACAACGAGGCGGTCGGGCGCGTCAGCGAGATTCTCGGCAGCTTCACCGGCCCCGGCATGGAGATCGAGATCGCGCTGCGCAAGCACGACCTGCCCTACGTCTTCCCGCCGGAGGTCGAAAAGCAGGCCGAGGCGCTGCCGAAGAAGGTGCTGAAGAAAGATATGGCCGGGCGCGAGGACATCCGCCACCTGCCTCTCGTCACCATCGACGGCGAGACCGCGCGCGACTTCGACGACGCCGTCTACTGCGAACCGCTCGGCCGCAGCGGCTTCCGCCTGGTGGTCGCGATCGCCGACGTCAGCCATTACGTGCAGCCGCGCGACGCGCTCGACACCGAAGGCTACAACCGCGGCAACTCGGTGTATTTCCCGCGCCGCGTCATCCCCATGCTGCCGGAAGCGTTGTCCAACGGCCTGTGCTCGCTCAATCCCGAGGTCGACCGCCTGTCGATGGTGTGCGACATGCGCATCACGAGCACTGGTTCGATCAAGGAATACCGCTTCTATCCGGCGGTGATCTATTCGCACGCGCGCCTCACCTACAACCAGGTGTGGGGCTGGCTCTCCGGCGCCGCCAAGCCGGACAAGAAACAGGCCGCGCTGATGCCGCACCTGGAAGCGCTGGATAAACTCTTCCGCACCCTCCTGAAGGCGCGCGCCAAGCGCGGCGCCATCGACTTCGGCTCGACCGAGACGCAGATCATCTTCGACGAGCAGGGCAAGATCAAGGAGATCGTGCCGGTGATCCGCAACGACGCCCACCGCATCATCGAGGAATGCATGCTCGCGGCCAACGTCTGTGCCTCGGACTTCCTGCACGAGAACAAGCAGCCCGCGCTGTTCCGCGTGCACGAAGGCCCGACGCCGGAGAAACTCGCTGCGTTGCGCGGCTTCCTCGCCGAATTCGGCCTCGACCTCGGCGGCGGCGACAAGCCGCACGCCAAGGATTACGCCTCGCTGCTGGAGAAGATCAAGGACCGTCCCGACCACGGCCTCCTGCAAACCGTGATGCTGCGCTCGCTCAAGCAGGCGATCTACAGCCCCGACAACAAGGGCCACTTCGGTCTGGCCTACGAGGCCTACACCCACTTCACCTCGCCGATCCGCCGCTATCCCGACCTGCTGGTGCACCGCGGCATCAAGGCGGTGCTGAACGGCGAGAAGCTGCCCGGCAAGGGGCTGGCGGAAATCGGCCTGCACTGTTCCATGACCGAGCGCCGCGCCGACGACGCCACCCGCGACGTCGATGCCTGGCTGAAGACCTACTTCATGCAGGACCGCATCGGCGACGAATACAACGGCACCGTCAGCGCGGTGACCAGCTTCGGCATGTTCGTCGCGATCGACGACATCTTCATCGAGGGCCTGGTCCACGTGTCCGAACTCGGCCAGGACTACTTCCACTACGATCAGGCCAAGCACATGATGCTCGGCGAGCGCACCGGCAAAAAATATCGCCTCGGTGACCGTGTGCGCATCAAGGTGATGCGCGCCGACATCGAAACCAGCAAGATCGATTTCAGCCTGATCGAAGATGTCGGGTCAGTGGCTGAAGCGCTCGAACCGAAGAAGAAAACGTCCAAGCCCCGAACCGGCGCCAAGAAGAAATGAGCGAGAAGCCCGCCGACAAGCACGCCGCAGAAAAACTCATCTACGGCTTCCACCCCGTCCTCGCCCGCTTGCGCCAGGACCCCGCGGGCATCTTTGAAATCTACCTCGACCTGACCCGGCGCGACGCCCGCGCGCGCGACCTGGTGCATCAGGCCAGGGACAACGGCGTCAAGCTCGCGCAGGTCGAGGCCGATCGTCTGGACCGTCTGGTCGGCAAATCCGCCAAGCACCAGGGCGTGGTCGCCCGCGTCAAGCCGGTCGCGCTCACGCATTCGCTCGACGAGGTGCTGGAAAACATCCAGGGCCCGCCGCTGCTGGTCATCCTCGACGGCGTCACCGACCCGCACAACCTTGGGGCGATCCTCCGCTCGGCCGACGCCTTCGGCGTGCACGCCGTCATCGCGCCCAAGGACAACGCCGTCGGCATCAACGCCACGGTGGAAAAGGTCGCCTCGGGCGCCGCCGAGACCGTGCCCTACATCATGGTCACCAACCTCGCGCGCACCATCGAAGACCTCAAGGAACACAACATCTGGGTCATCGCCGCCGACATGGACGGCGACCAGCCCCTCTCCGGCATCGACGCCAAGACCGGCATCGCCTGGGTGCTCGGCGCCGAAGGCGCGGGCATCCGCCGCCTGGTCAAGCAGAGCTGCGACCAGGTCGCGCGCATCCCCATCGGCGGCACGGTGGAAAGCCTCAACGTCTCGGTGTCGGCGGCGCTGTGCTTGTATGAGACGGTGCGGCAGCGCGGGGCACAGGGTAAGCCCTGACAAAGTGAGCATTTCGCACTAAACTGCACCAATAGTATGTGATTGGCATGCTTTTGATGTTGATTGAGGGCTTACACCATGGCAACCGTGCGCAAAACCATCACCCTGACCGACAAGCAGGACAGCTGGATCAAGGCACAGATTGACGCTGGGCATTACACCAACGACAGCGAATACATTCGCGACCTCATCCGGCGCGAACAGGAGCGCAGCGCCGAGGTCGAGGCACTACGCGCGGCGCTGATAGAAGGCGAGGCCAGCGGCGAAGCAAAACCGTTCGATGTGGGCGCGTTCAAGCAAAAAATGCGCGCCTCGCATGGCTGAATACCGCCTCACCCCCGCCGCCGAGCGCGATCTTGAAAACATCTGGATCCACACTCGCCAGCAATGGGGGATCGAACAGGCCCATCGCTACATCGACAATTTGATTGCGGTCTTTGCCGACCTGGCACAATCACCCAGGACGGCGCCCGCCTGCGATCACATCCGGCCTGGCTATCGTCGCCGCAGTGTTGAACGACATATGATTTACTTTCGCCTCACGGCTTACGGCATCGCAATCGTTCGTATCCTGCATGACCGCATGGATGCGCCGCGCCATTTTTAGGCTGACTGTAGAGCGTGTTGGTAACGTGGACGGCGCGAATGATCGAAAATTGAATTCGAGCCTGGAACTTTTAATTGCAGCGCAGCTCGTGAGCAACGCCGCGTTGTCTGGTATTCAGCGTTAGTTTCTTGATGATCGAGTTGGATACGCTTCAAGATTTGGTGGCGAGCCTTCAGCAGAGTGGCTATCACCGGATTGGAGTTGATGGAGTTGATGGCTGCGGGAAAACGACCCTGGCCGCGAGCATCGCCGCGCAACTTAATGTCCCGTTGATCAGTCTGGATGACTTCTTGGATAAGAATCGTGGGGGTTATCTAGGTCATCTTCACTATGAAGAATTGAAGAGAGAAATCCACGCGAAGTCTCCATGCATTGTTGAAGGTGTGTGCCTGCTTCAGGCTCTAGAAGTGGCAGGTTTCGAGATTGACGCGCTTGTGTATGTTAAGCGTATGCAACATGGAATTTGGGCGGACGAAAGCGAGTGTGATGTCCTCGAGAATATTGAAGCCTTTCTCAAAGCAGAGAGAGGGCTGGCCGAAAAGTTTTTGGGTGGTGAGGCTGATCCAACAAACCCCGCGCTTCCGCAACTGGCGGAGGAAGTAATCCGCTACCACGCTTCGTATCGTCCGTTTGAGCAGGCTACTTTTTTGTATTGCATCGACAAATAGCCGGGTCCGATATCAGAGCTTTAACTGATATGTGGCGATTCACGCCAGTTCCTGCAATCGCAACAACCGCGCCGCCTCTTCCTCACGCGCGTCATCAATCTCCCGCATCACCCCCTCCAGATCGACCGGCGGTTTTTCGCATTCAAACCGCCCGGTGAGTTCGACCTCGGGATTCAGTCCGCCGTGCTCATACAGCGCCCAGATTTCCTCGGCATATTGCGTTGCCAACAGCGACGGCGCGAACTGGCCGAAATAGGTCCGCAGGTTGTTCACGTCGCGCGCCAGCATGGCCTGCGCGTGGTTGTTGCCGGCGGCGTCGACCGCTTGCGGCAGGTCAATGATCACCGGGCCGTCGGCGCTGACGAGGATGTTGAATTCCGACAGGTCGCCATGGACGACGCCGGCGCACAGCATGCGCACGACTTCGCCGATCAGCGTGCGGTGGTGGGCGAGCGCTTCGTCTTCGGTGAACAACACGTCGTTGAGCCGGGGCGCGGCATTACCCTCGGCGTCGGCGACCAGTTCCATCAGCAGGACGCCTTCGTGGAAGTTGTACGGCGTGGGCACTCGCACGCCGGCAGCGGCCAACCGGTACAGCGCATCGACTTCGGCGCTTTGCCAGGCGGCTTCCTGCATCTCGCGGCCGTACTTGCTGCCCTTGGCCATGGCGCGCGCCTGGCGGCTGTTCTTGGTCTTGCGGTTTTCGGTGTAGTCCACGGCCTGGCGGAAGCTGCGCTTGTTGGCTTCCTTGTAGACCTTGGCGCAGCGGATGTCGTCGCCGCACACGACGACGAAGACCATGGCCTCCTTGCCGCTCATCAGCTGGCGCACGACGCCGTCGATCAGGCCGTCTTCGAGCAGGGGTTCGAGGCGTTTGGGTATTTTCATGAATGGCGTTGTCTGTGTGGCCGCTTGGTTTCAAGGGCGCGGCCAGGCCCTTCGACGGGCTCAGGGCGAACGGTGGTGAGGTTCGATCCGGAGTGGAGGCGCAATTGATAAATCAGCCGCGCACCTTGCGGTACGCCTCCAGCAGGCGCTGATGGATCGCGCTGCCCTCGAAGTCGTTGCCCAGTTTCGTCAGGCCGAAAAAGCGCTCGTCCTGATTGAACAGCGCGAACGCCTGCTCCAGCGTCTCGCGGCCGTACATCAGGGCGAGCGCGGGCTCGAAGGGGTTGGGGTCGTCGAGCTGGACGAGGTCGGCGATGCAGCGGTAGACCTTGAGGCGGGCCTCGCTGCGCTGGCCATACTGCGCGATCCAGGCGCAGCCTTCGCGGATGGCTTCGTCGTCGCCCAGCGCCAGCGCGAGCAGCAGCTTCAGCTCGCCGACGCGTAGGTCGGTCCACGGCGAATCGGGATCGGGGGCGAGGCCGATCAGCACCGACACCAAACGGTCGTCCGCCAGCTCCAGCTCGACGATCAGGTCGAGCAGCTCCGCGCATTCGTCGTCGGTCAGTTCCGGCAGACGCGCGAGCGCGGGGCGGATCAGGTTGCCGACGCTGTTGTTCTCGAATTCGAGTTCCTCGAACGGGTAGATCTCCGATACGCCGGGCACCAGGATGCGGCAGGCATAGACGCCGAGGTGGGTGAAGTCGGCGATGTAGATCTCGTGGCCTTCGGCGTGCAGCGCGTCGACCGACCAGTGGTAATCCTCGTCGGTGGTGGTGCCGAAGTTCCAGTCGACGAAATCGTAATCCGGCGTGTCGCGCAGGAATTGCCAGGAGATCACGCCGCTGGAATCGACGAAGTGGATTTCCAGGTTCTGCGGGTCGGCGATCTCGGCCTGGTCGAAGCCGGGGGCCGGGAAGCCGGCCAGCGAATCGAGCGCGCGACCCTGCAGCAGCTCGGTCAGCGCGCGTTCCAGCGCGACTTCGAAGCGCGGATGCGCGCCGAAGCTGGCGAAGCAGCCCTGGTCCTGCGGGTGCAGCAGCGTGACGTTCATCACCGGGTACTGGCCGCCGAGCGAGGCGTCCTTCACCAGGATGCCGAAGCCCGCCTCGCGCAGGCCGCGGATGCCGGCGGCGATGTGCGGGTAGCGATCGATCACGTCCTCGGGCACGTCGGGCAGGCACAGGCCTTCTTCGATGATGCGGAACTTGATGTGACGCTCGAAGATTTCGGACAGTGCCTGCGCGCGCGCTTCCTTCAGCGTGTTGCCGGCCGACATGCCGTTGCTGACGTAGAGGTTGCCGATCAGGTTGACCGGGAAATACACGGTCTCGCCGTCGGAGAGGCGCTGGTAGGGGATGGCGCAGATGCCGCGTTCGGCGTTGCCGGAGTTGAGGTCGACCAGCTGGTCGGCGCGCACGCCGTCGTCCGGGTTGTAGAGGCCATGCAGCGCGGGGGTGAGCAGACCTTGCGGCCATGCCTCGCTGTCCGGAACGAACCAGCGCTCGTCGGGATGGTGGACGTAGCTGCGATGGGCGATCGTCTCCCCAAGATAGAAATGCGTCCAGAAATAATTGGTCGACAGCCGCTCGAAATATTCGCCCAGCGCGCTCGCGCGCGCGGCCAATTCGGAGGCGCCCTTGCCGTTGGTGAACAGCAGCGGGCAGTCGCGGTCGCGGATGTGCACCGACCACACGCCTTCCACCGGGTTGAGCCAGGAGCGCTCCTCGATGTGGAAACCGATCGCCTCCAGCCTGGACTGGAGGGTGGCGATGGAGGCTTCGAGCGAGGCGTCCTTGCCGGGGATGAAACTTTCTGGAGAAGTCATGGGCCGAACTCGGGTGCGGGGATCTGACAGCATACGCGACGCGTCAAGCATGGCGCGAATCGACGCGTTCGATGCCCATCCTGTCCATCCGTTCGGAATGCTTGCCCATGTTGAATCGTGCACCCTGGTTTCTCCTGCTGTCGTGGCTTGCGTGCGCGGCCCCGGCTGCGGCGGCTGCCGAGACTTTCGGCCTGGACGGCGACCTGGCGGCGCGGGCGGCGCGTCCGCATGCCGAATGGGTGAGCCGGGCGCGGATGCTGGAAAGACGCGGTGACTGGACAGGTCTGCTGGCGTGGGGCCGCGACTGGGCACGGGTCGATGCGAAGAACCCCTTGGCCTGGTTCGTCCAGGGCCGTGCGCTGGGCGAACTGGGGCGGCTGGCGGAGGCGATCGCCGCGTACCGGCAGAATCTGCGCCTGGCGCCAGACGACGTGTTCGCCCGCAACAACCTGGGCAATGCCTACCGCGACAGCGGGCGCCCGCACGAGGCGATGCAGGCGTATCGCGCGGCGGTGGAAATCGACCCCGATTACCTCCCGGCCTGGCACAACCTGGGGCTGATGTTTTATCTGACCCGGGGCGAGGAGGGCGTGACGCGGGCGCTGCGCAAGCTGGAGGCCAGCGATCCCAGGCTGGCCGAAGTCTGGCGCGCGCTGGCGGTCGAGTATTCGATCACCCGCGACCCCGGGATCGCGCGCGAAGCGATGCAGGTCCTGCGCGGCCTGGGACGGGCCGAACGGGCGCGCATGCTGGGGATCCTGTTCGGCGAGGGATGAATGTTTAGCCCGAGGTCTGTTCGAATTCCGCCACCGCCTGCCGCAAGCGGCTGGCTTCCTGCTCGGGTCGCATCAGGGCGCGACGCTGGCGTGCGTGGCTGGCCAGTTCCGCAAGGAAAGAGGGATCGTTCTCGGCCATGGCCATGAGCGCGGCCAGCCGCCGTTCGTCGCCCACCGGAAAGTAGCCGGGGTAGTCCTCGCCCAGCATGCCGACGTTGCCGGGCATCTCCGAGGCCAGCACCGGCACGCCCGCCGCCAGCGCTTCGCAGATGACGTTGGCGCCGCCTTCCATGACCGAGCTGATGACCATCAGGTGCGCGCGCGACAGGTGCTTCAGCACCGTCTTGTGCGGCACGTCGCCGCGCCAGTGCCAGCGCGGCAGCTTGGCCTGCGCCATCTCGGCGGTCTCGGCCATGTCTTCGCTGAGCGCGCTGCCCAGATGCGTGACCCGGATGCGCGAGTGTTCGGGCAGGTAGGCCGTCGCCAGAGCGGCGCGGAACGGGTCCTTTTCCGCGCGCAGGTGGCCGATCACCAGGACCTCGAAGGCGTGCGGCGGCGCGGGCTGCCGCGCGATGTCGGGCGCCGACTGGTAGATCACGCGCGTCTTTGCGGCCAGATTCGGCGCCAGTTCGTCGAGGCCGCGTTCCTGCAGCACGATGATCCGGTGGGCCCATTCGAGCGCCTGCTGGGCGTCGGGGTCTTCGTGGATGTCGCGGTAGAGGTCGGTGCCGGTGAGGGTGACGATCAGCGGGCGGGTCGGGTAGCGCTCGGCAAAGCCGCGGATCGAGGCGAAGCTGCGCCGCGCATGCAGTGCCAGCATCAGGTCGGCGCTGCGGCCGTCCCATTCCACCTGCACCCGCACCGTGTGCCCGGCCTCGCGCAGAAAGCGCGCCCAGCGCGAGGCGGTATGCCAGTTGCCGTTGCGGTGTTCGCGGCCGTACGGGGTGATGAGGGCAATGCGCATGGGGTGAAAGTGTACGCCTGCTTTATCGGATAATGCGGGCATGAACGAGAGCACGATCACCTCGCGCGACAACCCGATCTTCAAGCGGCTGAAAAAGCTGGGCGAGTCCGCCCGCGCGCGCCGCGAGGCACGGATGACGCTGCTCGACGGCGATCACCTGCTGGCGGCGTATCTCGATGCGGGCGGCGAGCCGCACACCCTGGTGCGGGCCGCCTCGTTCGATGCCGGCCGGCTGGCCCCGTTCGCCGCGCGTTGTCCGCAGGCCAAGGCCGTCGTGCTGCCCGACGCGCTGTTCGCCGAGCTCTCCCCCGTCGCCACGCCCACCGGCGCGCTGGCGGAGGCGGCCTGGCTGTCCCCGCCAGCGCTCGATGGCGCGCCGCTCGTCATCGTGCTGGAGGACATCCAGGACCCCGGCAATCTGGGGTCCATGCTGCGCACCGGCGCGGCGGCGGGCGCGACGCTGGCGGTGCTGTCGAAAGGCTGCCACGATCCCTGGTCGCCCAAGGCGCTGCGCGGCGGGCAGGGGGCGCAGTTCGTGTTGCCGGTCGAGCAGGGGGTCGATCTGGCTGCGTGGCTGCGGGGGTTCGGGGGCCGCAGCGTGGCGCTGGCGCTCGGCGGTGCGGAAGATCTTTACGCGCAGGGTTTCGCGGCGGCAACCGCACTGGTGGTCGGCAACGAAGGGGCCGGCCTGGCGGAGGCGACGGTGCAGGCTGCGACGGTGCGGGTGCAGATTCCGATGCCGGGCCGGGTGGAATCGCTCAATGCATCGGCCGCGCTGGCGGTGGCGGCATTCGAGGTGGTGCGGCAGCGGCGCAGCCAGGCCGTTCGCGGCTGAGCGGGAAGGGGCAGCCGCTCAGGGCCGGATTGCGCCGAGCTTCGGCAGCCAGTCGCGCTGCAGCAGGCCGGCGACCTCGTCAAGCGGAACCGGATGGCTGATGAAATACCCCTGCAGGCTCTGGCAGCCGAGTTTGCGCAGCGCGTCGAGCTGCGCGCGATTTTCCACCCCTTCGGCGACGGTGCCCAGGTGCAGTCCCCGGCACAGGGCCAGGATCGAGTTGATCAGCGCCGTGTTGACCGGGGAGTTCGGCAGGTCCCTGACGAAATAGCGGTCGATCTTCAGGACGTCGATCGGGAAACGCTTGAGGTGGGCCAGCGACGAGTAGCCGGTGCCGAAATCGTCGACCGCGACGGTGACGCCCAGTGTCTTCAGCGCCTGGATCCGTTCGGCGGCGCTGTCGATGTCTTCCATGAAGATGCCTTCGGTCAGTTCGAGCTGCAGCGATTGCGGGCGCAGGCCGGATTGCGCCAGCACGTCGCGGACGGTGTCGATCAGCGAGGCGTGCCAGAATTCCTTGCTGGAAAGGTTGACGGCGATGTCCAGGCTGGCGAACCCGGCGGCGTGCCAGCCCGCCGCCTGGTTGCAGGCGACGGCCAGTAGCGTGCGTCCGACGCGGACGATTTCGCCGGTTTCCTCCAGCATTTCCAGGAAGGCGGCGGGGGAGAGCACGCCCTTGTGCGGATGATTCCAGCGGATCAGTGCCTCGAAGCCCTGGATGCGGCCGCTGTCCAGGTTGACCTGCGGCTGGTAGTGGAACACGAACTCGTTGCGTTCCAGGGCGTAGTGCAGATCGGTTTCGAGCTGCAGCCTTTCCTCCGCCATCGCGTTCATCGCCGTGTCGTAGAGCTGGAAGCGGTTGCGGCCCGTTCCCTTGGCGTGATACATCGCGGCGTCGGCATGCTTGAGCAGGTCGGCGGCCGTGCTGCCGTCGTTCGGATAGACGCTGACGCCCACGCTGCAGCTGCAGAAGAGTTCGCGCTCCGCGATGCGGTAGGGCTGGGTGACGCCTGCGAGCATTTTCTCGACCACCTGCAGGATGGGGGTGAGCATGCCGACGTCGCTGACGGCCACGACGAATTCGTCGCCGCCGAGCCGGGCCACGATGTCGTCGGCGCGGACCATCGCGCGCAGCCGCCGCGCGACCTCGCAAATGAGCTGGTCGCCGCTGGCATGCCCGAGCGTGTCGTTGACCCGCTTGAAGCGGTCGAGATCGATGAACATCACGCCGACCAGGGTCCGGTTCCGCTTTGCGCGGATGAGCGCTTGTTCCAGGCGGTCCATGAACAGCATGCGGTTGGGCAGTCCGGTCAGGGCGTCGTGGGTGGCCAGCTGCTCGCGCTCGTGGCTGATGCGGGTGGTGAAGTAAAAGACCACCGCAGCGACGATCAGGCCGACCAGCAAGGCGGCTGCGGAGAGCGCGACCATCCAGAAACGGGCCACCCGATGATCCTGGCGCGCCTCGCGGCTGGCGTCCAGCGCAACCCGCCGGGTTTCCGCATCCAGCCGGGACAGCACGGCCATCACGTTGTTCTGCGCCGGGACGGCCCGCTTGACGACCAGATCGGCCGCTTCCTCGGTGAGGTCGGCGCTGATGAGGTCGATCACCTGGCTCTGGAGGGGTTGGGCGAAGCGGGTGAGTTCTCCCTGCTGGGCGATCAATTCGCGCTCGGTGGCGTTCAGGGGCAGGCTGAGCAGCGCCAGGCGGGCCGCCGCAAACTCCGAGCCGTTGCGGTTGAACTGCGTCAGCAAGTCGTCGCGCTCGAACGGGTCCTCGATCTCGGTGAGCATCAGCATGATGAGCGTTCGTTCGCGCGCAGCGACCACCATGGTGTTGGTGAGGTTCTGCTTGCGCATGTGGACGTCCACGACCTCGTTCAGGATGCCCGTGGTGATGCCCAACTGCTGCAGGCCGATGGCGGTCACGAACAGGATGAGCAGCAGTTGCGTGACAAAGCCCGCAAGCAGGGCGAGCTTCCAGGCTGAGGTGTGGCCGAAACGCCTCAACAGGATGGGGCGTGGGGTGTCATGATCGGTTCGCATGGAAGTCCGCAACCTACATGGTGTCCTCGCAACAGACAACAAGAATCCTGTCTACGTATGTACGGGCCATTCTGCATGAAACTGTTGCGCGCCGGGGAAGCCGTTCATACCAGCCCGGATGTCAGGCCGGGCTGCGCAGCCGCGCTGCGATTTCCTCGACCGACATGCGGGTGGTGTCGGTGACGGGCAGGCCGTGCAGCCGGAACAGCCGTTCGGCGGCGGCGAGTTCGCTGCGGCACTGCGCCAGGCTGGCGTAGCGGCTGTCCGGATAGCGCGCCTGGCGGATGGCGGCCAGGCGCTCGGCCGACAGGGTGAGGCCGCGCAGCCTGGGAAGATGGGGGAGGAGGGCGGCCGGCAGGGCGTCGAGTTCGAGGTCGTCCGGGGTGAGCGGGTAGTTGGCGGCACGCAGCCCGTACTGCAGGGCCAGGTAGAGGGCGGTCGGAGTCTTGCCGACGCGCGAGACCCCCACCAGGACGAGGTCGGCCTGGCCGAGGCGCTCGGGGCTGAGGCCGTCGTCCAGATTGAGCGCGAAATTGACCGCCTCCATGCGCGCCTCGTAGTCGGGCGCCATGCCGTGGGTATGGCCGCCGCTGGGGGTGGCCGCCTCGCCCAGCGCCGCTTCGACGGTGGGGGCGATCAGTTCGAACACGTCGAACACCTGCAGGCCCGCATCGCGGAACGGCACGCGCAGCGCGGGGTCGGTCAGCGAGGAAAAAACCAGCGCGCGCGGCGACGCGGCGACGCGGGCCGCCGCCGCCTGCGCCTTGTCCGCGCTGTCGACGAAGGGTAGCGTAATCAGGCTACACTCAAGGCGAGGAAACTGCGCGAGCACGCTCTTGGCGACGGCTTCGACCGTCACCCCGGTGTGGTCGGACACGCAAAATACGCTGTAATCGTTCATGGAGTTCACCGATGTCTGCTGACTATATTGTGCCGCTGGAAGCCCTGTCGATGGCGGATGTGCCGCGCGTGGGCGGCAAGAACGCGTCGCTCGGCGAAATGATCCGCCATCTGTCCGGCGCGGGGGTCAAGGTGCCGGGCGGTTTCGCCACCACGGCGCAGGCATTCTGGGACTTCCTCGATCACAACGACCTGCGTGCGCGTATCAATGCCCGGCTGGCGGCGCTCGACGTCGCCGACGTGACGGCGCTGGCACAGGCGGGGGCCGAGATCCGTGCCTGGGTCGAGGCAGCGGCGTTGCCGCCCGCTCTGGAGGCGGGACTGCGCAGCGCCTATGCAGCGCTCGGCGACGGGGTGTCGGTGGCGGTGCGCTCGTCCGCCACCGCCGAGGACCTGCCCGATGCCTCGTTCGCCGGCCAGCAGGAAACCTATCTGCATGTGCGCGGCGCCGACGATGTGCTGCGGTACGTAAGGAAGGTGTTCGCCTCGCTCTACAACGACCGTGCGATCGCCTACCGCGTGCACCACGGTTTCGAGCACGCCGACGTGGCGCTGTCGGCCGGCATCCAGCGCATGGTGCGATCCGACATCGCCTGCTCGGGCGTGCTGTTCACCCTCGATACTGAATCCGGATTCCGCGACGTGGTGTTCATCACCGCGGCCTACGGCCTCGGCGAGACCGTGGTTCAGGGCTCGGTCAATCCGGACGAGTTCTACGTGCACAAGCCGCGCCTCAACGACGGCTTTCCCGCGGTGGTGCGGCGCGAACTGGGCGGCAAGGCGATCCGCATGGTGTGGCGCGACGGCGAGACGGTGGTCGAGGACACGCCGCCCGAACTGCGCCGCCAATTCGCATTGAGCGACGCCGAGGTGCTGGAGCTGGCCCGGCAGGCGGTGCAGATCGAGCGCCACTACGGGCGGCCGATGGACGTCGAGTGGGCGAAGGACGGCGAGACGGGCGAGCTCTTCATCGTGCAGGCGCGCCCGGAAACCGTGAAAGCGCGCGGCGCCGGCGGGGCCGAACGCTATGTGCTGAAGGCGACCGGCGAAGTGCGCATCACGGGTCGCGCGATCGGCCAGAAGATCGGCGCCGGTGCCGTGCGGGTGATCGCAAGTCCCGTCGAAATGAACCGGGTGCAGCCGGGCGACGTGCTGGTGACCGACATGACCGACCCCGACTGGGAGCCGGTGATGAAGCGCGCGGCGGCGATCGTCACCAACCGCGGCGGCCGCACCTGCCACGCCGCCATCGTCGCGCGCGAGTTGGGCATCCCGGCGGTGGTCGGTGCGGGCACGGCAACGTCGGTGCTGAGGGACGGGGAAATGGTGACGGTGTCGTGCGCCGAGGGCGACACCGGTTTCGTCTACGCCGGCCAGCTGGCGTTCGAGGTGGAGACGCTGGCCGACGAGACCCTGCCGGCGCCGCCGGTGAAGCTGATGATGAACGTCGGCAACCCCGAGCGGGCGTTCGAGTTCGCGCAGATTCCGAACCACGGCATCGGGCTGGCGCGGCTGGAATTCATCATTGCACGCATGATCGGCGTGCACCCGCTGGCGCTGCTCGACATGGCCGGCCAGCCGCAGGCCGTGCGCGACGAGATCGCCCCGCGCGTCGCCGGCTACCCCGACCCGGTGGCGTTCTACGTCGACAAGCTGGCCGAGGGCATCGCCACCCTGGCGGCGGCGTTCTGGCCGCAGCCGGTGATCGTGCGGCTGTCCGACTTCAAATCCAACGAATACGCCAATCTGGTCGGCGGCGAACGCTACGAGCCGAAGGAGGAAAACCCCATGCTGGGGCTGCGCGGCGCCGCGCGCTACGTGTCGGCGCTGTTCCGCCCGGCGTTCGAGCTGGAGTGCCGGGCGCTGAAGAAAGTGCGCGAAACGCTCGGCTTCACCAACGTCGAGGTGATGATTCCCTTCGTGCGCACCGTCGAGGAATGCGCGGCGGTGGTCGGCCTGCTGGCGGATAACGGCCTCAAGCGCGGCGAACGCGGCCTGCGGCTGATCATGATGTGCGAGATCCCGTCCAACGTGCTGCTGGCCGACGACTTCCTGCAGCACGTCGACGGCTTTTCCATCGGCAGCAACGATCTCACCCAGCTGACGCTCGGCATCGACCGCGATTCCGGCCTGGTGGCCGAGGGCTTCGACGAGCGCAACCCGGCGGTGAAGAAGTTGCTGGCCGAAGCCATCGCGGCGTGCAACAGGCGCGGCAAGTACATCGGCATCTGCGGCCAGGGCCCCAGCGACCATCCCGACCTGGCCGAATGGCTGGTGGCTCAGGGCATCGGCTCGATCTCGCTCAACCCGGATACGGTGGTGGCGACCTGGCGGCAGCTGGCCCGGGCTTGACGGGCAACGGACAAGGAGGACGCGATGCAGGCACCGACGAAACCGGGCGGGCGCTGGATGAGATGGCTGATCGGTGCGGCGCTGCTGCCGCTGCTGGTCTTTGCGCTCTATCTTGCCTTCGTGCTGAACTGGTCATATTCCGATGGCGAGCGCGCGGGCTACCTGCAGAAGTTCTCGCGCAAGGGCTGGATATGCAAGACCTGGGAAGGCGAGCTCGCGATGACCACCGTACCCGGCGTGGCGCCGGTGCTGTGGAACTTCAGCGTGCGCGACGAGGGCGTGGCCGGCCAGCTGAACGCCCTGCTGGGCAAGCGTCTCGTGCTGCATTACGAGGAGCATCGCGGCATTCCCACCACCTGCTACGGCGAAACCAGGCATTTCGTGACCCGCGTGCAGGCAATCGATGAGCCCGCGCCGCTGCTGCCCGGCCCCGGCAATGCGGCGCGCCCCTGATCCACTGCGGGCCGCCGCAACATGGCGGGCGGCCATGGCCCGTCATTGAGCCATCATCGGCGATGGAGTAGAATCCGTCATCACCCGCCTCCGCTAAGAACATGACGAAGTACGTGTTTGTCACCGGCGGAGTGGTTTCTTCCCTCGGGAAAGGGATCGCCTCCGCCTCGCTCGCTGCGCTGCTCGAATCGCGCGG
>JAJZPG010000027.1 GCA_021811235.1 Pseudomonadota bacterium
TTTATGTTTGATGGAGGGCTAGTAGGGTCAGGGATGTGGCCAGACGAGTCTACTTGAGCAGCGCGAACGCCCCTTTGGGGCTTAATCAAGACCCGTTAATATGCACATAATGTATATTATGTTAAATAGTAAAAACATGGGCCGGATGTCGGGCCAAGCCTGGGTTTGCCGCCTAGGGAGATCTGTACCCGCCCGTCTTCCCAGTACTGCATGACAAATGGTGTATGCGTGCCGAGAGGAATTCCGGGTGGCGGCGTAAACGTAAAGGTGGCCAAGTGGAAGCGTTTGTGCTGTCGAGTTGAAGTGAGAGTGGCTTGCAGGGCGCCCGGCTCCGACCTCAACCCTCTTAAGTACAGGGTAAATATGCCGAAGTCTCCTGTAGGGATTCTCATTCGATACAAGGAAAAACATCATGAACGGTGCAGTCCTTGCAGTCCTCATTCCATTCGATGTCCGGGCTGTGGCCACGATTGACGGTCGGCCCGCACTCGCCTTATCGGGCGTCTGACACGGCGATGAGCTGATCGAGCCGCAATGAATCGACAGACTTATATCGAACCGGCGATCCGGACGATCGTGGGCGGATTCATCGTCGCCTGCGGCGTGCTGGTTTACGTGCAACCCGCTTGGTCGTGGCTGTGGTTGTCCATTCTGTTTTTTGTGGGCTTCAACCTGTTCCTGTCCGGCTTCACCCAGTTCTGCATGATGGAAAAGCTGCTCAAGAAGCTGCATTTCCGCAGCGAGTTGGACGAAATCAGGAACCTCAACCGGGCGCATGCCGAAGCCGAGGCACGCGCGGCCTTCTACGATACGCTCGGTCTCCTGAACGAAGTGGTCATCGAACTCTCACGGGACGGCAGGCTGGCCTTCCTGTCCGATCACTGGCTCAAGCTCCTCGGGATCGACAGCCGCAGCGATGAGGATTTCGTCGGGCATCCTTTCCTGTCGTTCATCAACCGGCAGGACAGGCGCGTGCTGGAAACCCTGCTGGATGCGCTCCTGAAGGGCGAGCGCGACACGATGAGCCTGCGTTTCCGCATGCTGCGCGAGGATCGCCACGAGCACTGGGTGGAGGGAAAGTTCGCCCTCTACCGCAAGCAGGGCGAGGTTCAGGGAATACGCGGCGTGCTGCGCGACGTCACCGAGGCGCACGTGCAGGAAAAGCGCATCAGTCACATGGCCATGCACGATGCGCTGACCGGTCTGCCGAACCGGACCTACCTCGATGAGCGGATCGCCGAGGCGATCGAACGGTTGGGGCGTGTCGGATCGAAGTTTGCCCTCTTGTTCATCGACCTCGATAATTTCAAGCGAATCAACGACTTGCATGGACACAAGACGGGCGATCAACTGCTGGCCAGCGTGAGCGCGATCCTGCGTGCCAACCTTCGCGAAACCGATGTGCTGGCGCGCTGGGGGGGCGACGAATTCGTGGTGCTGCTGCCTTTTTCGCGCGACGCCGATATCGCGCGCAAGGTGGCCGGCGAGTTGATGCGCAAGCTGCAACTCGAGCTGGAAAAGCAGATCAGCGACACCTTCGTCACGCTGAGCATCGGCATTGCGGTCTATCCCGACGATGCCGACACGAGCGAGGCGCTGCTGGTTCAGGCCGACAAGGCGCTGTTCTATGCCAAGTCGCAGGGCCGAAACAACATCCAGATGTGCAGCGACCTGCAGACGCGCGCGCCGGGTTTCGAGGATGCGGAAATGACCTCGCGCTTTGTCGCCGCGGTCAAGCAGAGCCTGTTCCAGGTGTATTACCAGCCGGTGATGGATGCCGGCGATCACGGGCGCATCGCCGGTGTCGAGGCGCTGGCACGCTGGCACGACGACAAGTACGGCTGGGTCAGCCCGGCCACGTTCATCCCCTTGGCCGAGGACATGGGGCTCATCAACGAGGTGGGACGCCAGGTGCTGGAGCAGGCCCTGGACCACTTCAGCCAGTGCAGCGGCGTGTGTGCGGACCTCAAGCTGGCGGTGAACGTATCCAAGCGTCAGCTGATGTCGGTGGACTTCTATCCCATGCTGCTGGACATGGTGCGGCGCTACGGCATGAGTCCGCGCCAGATCAAGCTGGAAATCACCGAAAGCATTGCGCTGGAAGGCATCGACAAGGCCAGGACCTATCTGCAACGACTCTCGGAAGCCGGCTTCACGCTGTCGCTGGACGACTTCGGCACCGGCTTTTCGTCGCTGTCCCACGTCCACGAACTGCCGTTCGACGAAATCAAGATCGACATTTCCTTCGTACGCCGCATCAAGACGCCGGAGGGCCGTGTCCTGGTCAAGACCATCGCCGACATGGGCCATGCCATGCAGCTGGCGCTCGTCGCCGAGGGCGTCGAGGACGCCGAAACCGCGGCGATCCTGCGCGAACTGGGCGTCGGCATGCTGCAGGGCTACCATTTCGGCAGCCCCATGCCCAAGGAAGAGTGTGCCGACTTCATCGCCGGTTTGCGCAGTCCCCTCCTCGCTTCCGCCGGCGCCGCCTGAGCGTTTCCCCGCCCTGGGCCGGCGGGAGCCGTGTGCTATGGTGGACGGTGGAGGTGCCCGCCATGGAAAACGGAAATCCCAAGCTCAAGTCGATCTGGGCGCTGCTCGAACGCGAACCCTTGATCAACCTGCACCGCTGGCCCATCCGGCTCGAACTGGCCGAGGACCGGATGCTTCACATCGAAGGCGAAGTGGGGAGCGTGGCCGCCAAGAAACGGGCACTCGACATCGCCTGTAGTGCGACCGAAGTGCGCGGCGTGGTCGACCGCCTGCACGTCGCCCCCTCCGAGCACAAGGGCGATGGCGCGATCCTGGATTCCCTCGCCGGGTCCTTGCTGGCCACATCCGAACTGAAGAATTGCACCCTGCGCATCCTGAAAAAGGAGCAGTCGCGGACTTTGCAGGACATCCGCGGCGGCGACGCCAGCGGCGACATCCTCGTCTCGGTTAAGGATGGCGTGGTGGCGCTGGACGGCTGGGTCATCAGCCTGTCCCACAAGCGTCTGGCGGGTGTGCTGGCGTGGTGGGTGCCCGGTTGCCGCGACGTGCTGGACGGACTGGAAGTGATGCCGCCCGAGATCGACAACGACGGCGAAGTCAGCGACGCCTTGTCGCTGGTGCTGGAAATGGACCCGATGATTCCCCACCCTGACCAGATCCACGTAGACACCCGCAATCGCGTGGTGACCCTGGAAGGCCTGGTGGGTACCGAGGCTGAAAAAAGCCGGGCCGAGCAGGACGCCTGGTGCCTGTTCGCCGTCGACGGCGTCGTCAATCAGCTCGTCGTGGGCATGCCTGCTGCGGCCTGATCTGGCTGTCGCCCTTCAGCGCGTCGGGCGCAGAGGCTCTCCGCGCTGCCTTTTGCTTCTACAGGCCGACAACCTGCGCGTGCAGGCCGCGCTCCTGGATGGTGTGAAGCAGGCTTGCTGCCCGCGTGGCCTCCGAGTCGTAGACCACCATGATCATGTGGGCGTTGTCCGGATTGTGCCCCACCGACACCACCCCCGCGTCCTGCCGCATGCCCTCCTCGAGCCGGTGCAAGGCCTCATCGTCGAGTGTTTCTTCCAGGTGCAGCATCACTTCGTTCAGGTTCGAGCTCATCATGGCCTCCTTCGGGCAGGAATGATGATTACTCTTTATAGATGGTGGGAGTGGGTAAAGCGGCCTGATGGGATGGTGCGTTGATGAAAAACCCATGGCCGCATCATTCACTCTGAATAGGCCTGGCCTGCCTTGACCGCCAAAAAATCCCCATGCTAAGGTCATTGTCATCATTCAACCCGACGTTCGAACGCCGGAATGCGAAAAACGATGGGTGAGTGTTTCGGATGCTGTGGAGGGTGGCAGCATGGGTCGTTGCCGCATTCCGTCAGCGGAATTGGGGGCACAAGGCGGCCCCGGAACGTTCCGGCATTGTTCCTTTCTGCCCCTGTGCTGCCGGACGGCTGGTCGGCTCGGCCTTCGCCGCCATGCCCTTGCCGGCATGGCATCCAAAGAATGGGGGTGGCGGCGGGCACGTTACAATCAATATGTAACATGTGTCTGTTTCAATGCAATTCCATGACGGGCGGCGCGCACTGCCAATGCCCGGCAAACTGCAATTCGTCTTATGGCGGTCTCCCATGAGCCGCCTATTCAACAGAGGTCTGATCGTGTTTTCATCCAAGCTGACGCTCTCCCGCACTCGCCACCGCGGCTTTACCCTGCTCGAACTCCTGGTCGTGCTGGTGATCCTGGGCCTGCTGGCGGGCTATGTGGCGCCGAAGTATTTCTCCCAGGTCGGTAAGTCGGAAGTGAAGACCGCGCGGGCGCAGATCGACGCGCTGGAAAAGGCACTCGACCAGTACCGCATCGACACCGGCCACTACCCGAACAACGAGCAGGGCTTGGCGGCGCTGAACGCCAAGCCGGCCGACGAGGCGCGCTGGGACGGGCCTTATCTCAAGAAAGCGGTGCCGAACGATCCCTGGGGCAAGCCCTACCAATACCGCATGCCGGGCGAGCACGGCGAGCTCGACCTGTTTTCCTTCGGCCGCGATGGCGCGGCAGGCGGCGACGGCGACGGCGCCGACATCGGCAACTGGTAAATGCGCTATCGGGTGAAAGCCTTGCGCCCCGGCGCCGGCGTCACGGCGTTGACGCTGGAGGCGCTCGACGAGGCCGAGATTACCGCACGCCTGCAACGCGAAGGCGCGCAGGTGCTGTCGATCGTCGCCGAGCGCGGCGGCTGGCTGGCGGCGCGGCGCGCGCGCTTTCCGCTGCTGCTGTTCACCCAGGAGCTGATCGCGCTGCTCGACGCCGGCCTGACGCTGACCGAGGCGCTGGAGACGTTGGCCGAGAAGGAGCATCGCGCCGAGTCGCGCCAGCTGATCGAACGCCTGCTCGCGACCATGCGTGAAGGCCGGCCCTTCTCGGCGGCGCTCGCGGCGCAGGGCGATGCCTTTCCGCCGCTCTACGCGGCGACGGTGCGCGCGGCCGAGAGCACCGGCGACCTGTCGCCGGCGCTGGCCCGCTACGTCGGCTACCAGAACCAGATCGACACCGTTAAAAAGAAGGTGGTGTCGGCGTCGATCTATCCCCTGCTGCTGATCGGCGTCGGCACGCTGGTGATCGGCTTCCTGCTCGGCTACGTGGTGCCGCGCTTTGCCACGGTGTACGCCGATGCCGGGCGCGACCTGCCGTGGATGTCGCAGATGCTGCTGGCGTGGGGCGAGGCGGTCGAGGCGCACGGCGGCTGGATCGCGCTGGGGGCGGCAGGCCTCATCGCCGCCCTGGTACTGGCCTTGGCGCAGCCCGCCACGCGCGCCGCGCTGACGCGCCTGGCCTGGCGCACCCCGGCCATCGGCGAGCATCTGCGCACCTTCGAACTGGCGCGTTTCTACCGCAGCCTCGGCATGCTGCTGGTGGGCGGCATTCCCATCGTCCAGGCGCTCGGCATGGTGTCGGGCCTGCTGTCGGCGCACCTGCGCCATGGGGCGACCACCGCGATGGATGCGATGCGGCGCGGCGAAACCATTTCGGCTGCGTTCGCCCAGGGCGAACTGACCACGCCGGTGGCCGCGCGCCTGCTGCGCGTTGGCGAGAAGAGCGGCCGCATGGGCGAGATGATGGAACGCATCGCGATCTTCCACGACGAAGAGATGGCGCGCTGGGTCGACTGGTTCACCCGCCTGTTCGAACCGCTCCTGATGGTGTTCATCGGCCTGACCATCGGCCTGATCGTGGTGCTGCTCTACATGCCGATCTTCGAACTCGCGGGGTCGATCCAATGAACGCGCCGCATCCCGCTCTTGCCGCCGATACCCTGACCGGCCTGCGCCGCGAGGCGCTGTCTGCGGGCCAGGCCGTGTTGCTGCGGGTGCAGGAGCAGTTCGGCCTCGATGCCGAGACCGCGCTGCGCGCGCTCGCCGCGCACGGTCGCCTGCCGGCGTTCGACATGGCCGCGCTGAACGCGCTGACGCCCGATTTCGGCAAGCTCGGCTTCGGCGAGGCGGCGCGCCGCCATTGCCTGGTTGCGCGCGATGCCGAGGGCCAGCTCTGGCTGCTGTTGACCGACCCGTGGGACAGCGCCAGCCGTGCCTATGCGGCGCACGTGCTGGGTGTGCCGTTCCAGACCGGCCTCGCCCACCCCGCCGATCTGGCCGCGCTGCTGGGACGCCACGAGGAAGGCCTGCGCGCGATGGAAGGCATGGGTGGCAGCAGTGTGCAGGCGACGCCGGACGCCGGCGTCGAGTCGCTGTCGTTCGCCAGCATCGCCGAGGACGCGAGCCCGGTGGTGCGGCTGGTGCGCTCGACGCTGTACGACGCGCTGAAGGCAGGCGCATCCGACATCCACCTGGAAACCGACGCGCGCGGGCTGACGGTGAAGTACCGCATCGACGGCGTGCTTTCGCACGTGGCGCAGATTCCGGGCACCGACGTCGCCGAGCAGGCGGTGTCGCGGATCAAGGTGATGTCCGAGCTCGACATCGCCGAGCGCCGCGTGCCGCAGGACGGCCGCTTCAAGGTGGCGATGCAGGGGCGCGAGGTCGACGTGCGGGTGTCGGTGATGCCGAGCGTGTTCGGCGAGGACGCGGTGCTGCGCATCCTCGACCGGCAGGCGCTGTCGGAGGAGCTGGCCGGACTCACGCTGGAAGGCCTCGGCTACACCGGCGCGCCGCTCACGCGCATCCGCAAGCTGGCGGCCGAGCCCTACGGCATGCTGCTGGTGACGGGGCCGACCGGCTCGGGCAAGACGACCACGCTGTACGCCGCGATCTCCGAAATCAATCATGGCCGCGACAAGATCATCACCATCGAGGATCCGGTCGAATACCAGCTGCCGGGCGTGCTGCAGATCCCGGTCAACGAGAAGAAGGGCCTGACCTTCGCGCGCGGACTGCGCTCGATCCTGCGCCACGACCCGGACAAGATCATGGTCGGCGAGATCCGCGACGCCGACACCGCGCAGATCGCGGTGCAGTCTGCGTTGACCGGGCACCTGGTGTTCACCACCGTGCACGCCAACAACGTGTTCGACGTCATTGGCCGTTTCATCCACATGGGCGTCGATCCCTACAGCTTCGTCTCGGCCTTGAACGGCATCGTCGCCCAGCGCCTGGTGCGGGTGAACTGTCCGCACTGCGCGGCGCCGGCCGAACCGTCGGCCGAGCTGCTGGAGCTGTCTGGGCTCACCCTCGATAAAACCCGCGACTACGCGTTCCGCCAGGGTAGCGGCTGCGGCCATTGCCGCGGCAGCGGCTACAAGGGCCGCCGCGCGGTCGCCGAAATCCTGCTGCTCACCGACGAACTGCGCGAACTGATCGTCGCCCGCGCGCCGATCGGCCAGGTCAAGGAGGCGGCGTCGCGCGGCGGCACTCGCAGCCTGCGCGACGCCGCACTGGCGCTGGTGAAGGCCGGCGACACCACGCTGGAGGAGATCAACCGTGTCACGCTGGTCGGCTGAGCCCCTGCGCATCGCGCTCGCCCCGGGCGAGGCGGCGCTGCTGCGCGGCGACAAGCAGCTTGTGCTGACCGCGCCCGAGCGCGGCGCCGCCAGCCTGCTGCCGCTGCTCGACTCCGCGTTCGCCGATGCCGCCTGGCGCGGCCGTCGCGTCGAGGTGGTGCTGTCGCAGCATTTCGTGCGCCATGTGCTGACGCCGCCGCCCGGCAAGGCGCTTGCGCGCGCCGAGGAGCGCGCGCTGGTGGCGGCCGCGCTGCGCGAGATCTACGGCGACGAAGCCGGCGTCTGGGGCATCGAGGTGCACAGCCAGCCGCCGCAGCATGGCCTGCTGGGCGCGGCGGTGGACGCCGCCTTCACGCAGCAGCTGGATGCGCTGCTCGCCCGCCATGGCTTCCGCGACGTGGCGATCCGCCCGCTCGCCAGCGTCGCCGCGCCGCGCCTGCCGGCCAGGCTCGAAGGCTGGTGGGCGCTGGTCGAACCGGGCTGGCTGAGCCTGTTCGGCGCGAGCCGCGGCATCTGGCAGTACGTTTTCGCGCAGCCGATCGACGCCAACTGGACCGCGCAGCTGAGCGAGCTGATCGCGCGCGAAGCTGCCGCCGACACGCAGCCGACGGTATGGATCCAGGCGTTCGGCGTCGGTACGGTCGCCACGCCGGCGGCCGACCATGCGCGCTGGCAGGTCCTGCCGCACGACAACCGGATGGGCGGCGCGCTGGCGCTGGCGGGGGCTTAGGATGGCGCGGCTCGATTTCGATTTCCACGCGCGGCCTCGGCGTCCCGGCACGCTCGGCGTCGTGCTGGCATTGGCGGGCCTGGTGGCGCTGGGCTGGGTATGGAATACGCTGCAGGCAAACCGTGCGGCCGAGGCCGGCCTCGGCCTGCAGATCGCCGCGCTCGAACAGGCCCGTCCGCGTGTGTCTGCCCGGAGCACCGCCAGCAGCGCCGACACGCGCCGCGACGATACGCACAAGCGTCTCGCCGCGCAGCTCGCCTATTCCTGGCAGCCGGTGTTCGATGCGCTGGCCGCCGCGCGCAGCGACAAGATCGCGCTGGTCTCGCTCGACGCGCTGCAGGCGAAGTCGCAGCTGAAGCTCACGGCCGAGGCGCGGCAGCTGGCCGATGCCGTCGACTTCATCGACGCGTTGCAGCAGCAGCCGGGGGTCAAGCGCGCCGCCCTCTTCCAGCACGAGGTTCAGGCCGACGCCGACCAGCATCCCGTGCGTTTCAATATCCTGGTGGAGCTCGGTTCATGAATGCGCTGGCTTGGCAGCTTCGGCAATGGGCGCGCCGCCTGGGGGCCGCCGGCCTCGCCGGCCTGGGGTTGCTGGCGGCGGCGCTGCTGGTGCGGCTGATCGCCGTCGAGCAGGCGCAGGATGCGGTCGCCGCGCAGCACGCCCGTCTGGCCGGACTGCGCCTCGCTGCCGCCACGCGCGCCGCCAAGCCCGCGCCGCCGCCGGTCAACCCGCTGGCCATGCTGCCGCCCGCGGGCACCGCCTCGCAGCAGATCGGCGAACTGGAACAGCTGGCGCGCGCGCACGGACTCGATCTGCCGCGCGGCCAGTACAGTGTGGCGCCGCTGGCGGGCACGTCGCTCGCGCGCTGGCAACTGGTGTTGCCGGTCGAGGCACCCTACCCGGCGCTGCATGCCTTCCTCGCTGCCGCACTGGAGCGCCAGCCCAACCTGACGCTCGATGAACTCAAGCTGAAGCGCGAGCGCATCGAATCCGCCGAGCTGCAGGCCGAACTGCGCCTGAGCCTGTTCGTGGAGGCTGCGCCATGAGCGAAAAGCGGCGACGCTCGATCCTGTATGTCGCGCTTGCCGCGGTGGCGGCCTGGTCGGCCTGGCTGGCCGTCAATGAGCCGGCCACCGAGGCGGAGAGCGACGCCGTCGAGCTGGCCAAGCCGGCTGCGCCCGCCCGCCCGCTCGCCCGACCCGCGGCTTTGCCGGCCAGCGCCGGGGAGGGGGCGCCGCGGCTGGCGCTTGCGCGCGCCGATCTGTTTCCCGAACAGACCTGGTACGTGCCGCCTCCCCCGCCGCCGCCCCCTCCCCCTGCCCCGCCGCCTCCACCACCGCAGGCGCCCGCGCTGCCGTTCCGCTACATGGGCCACTGGCAGGAAGGCGGCCAGACCACCTGGTATCTGGCGCGCGGCACCACGCCGCTGAGCGTACGCGCGGGCCAGGTGCTCGACGGCGTATGGCGGCTGGAGCCGGTGTCGGGCGAGCTGCTGAATTTCACTTATCTACCGCTGAACCAGACGCGCAGCCTGCGCACAGGAGAATGAGTTGTCGTCCTTTCGTCCTACCCTATTGATCGTCGCGCTCGCCGCCCTCAATCTGGCCGGCTGCACCGGCGCAGGCCTCAAGGAAGGCCGCGAGCTGATCGCCGCCGGCAAGGCCGAGGCGGGCGTCGCCCGCCTGCGTGCGGGGCTGGCCGAGGAGCCGGACAATATCGAGCTCAAGGCCGCCTACCACACGCAGCGCGAGCGCCTGACGAGCGAACTCCTGACCCGCGCACAGCAGGATCTGGACGGCGGCCGCTTCGATGCCGCCGAAGCCACGCTGCAGAAAGTGCTGTCACTGCATCCGGAAAATCCGCGCGCCACCACGCTGCTCGGCAATCTGGCTGCCGCCCGCCAGCTCCAGCAGGATATCCAGGCAGCGAGCCAGGCGCTGGCGGCGGGCCATCCGGATGAGGCCGAACAGGCCGCGCGCCTGGTCCTGGCGAAGAACCCCGGCCATGCAGGCGCCCTGGCCCTGCTGCAGCAGACCCAGGCGGCACGCACGCCCAAGGAACTCGGCCCGCGCGAACTCGGCGACGCCTACCGTAAGCCGATCACGCTGGAGTTCCGCGACGCGCCGCTGCGCAACGTGTTCGACATGATCGCGCGGCAGTCGGGCATCAATTTCGTGTTCGACAAGGACGTGCGACTGGACACCAAGGCGACGCTGTTCGCCCGCAACACGCCGATTGCCGACGCGGTCGACATGCTGCTGATGACCGGCCAGCTGGCGAAGAAGGTGGTCAACCCGAACACCCTGCTGATCTACCCCGACCAGCCGCAGAAGCAGAAGGCGTATCAGGAACTGCTGGTGAAGAGCTTCTACCTGGGCAATGCCGACGCCAAATCGACCATGGCGATGCTGCGTACCCTGGTCAAGGCGAAGGATCTGTACGTCGACGAGCGGCTGAACCTGCTGGTGATGCGCGATACGCCGGATGCGATCCGCCTGGCCGAGAAGATCGTCGCGGTGCAGGATCTGGCCGAGCCCGAGGTGATGCTAGACGTCGAGGTGCTGGAAGTGAAGCGCGGCCGCCTGCTCGACCTGGGCGTGCAGTATCCGAACCAGCTTTCGCTGCTCAACACCATCACCACCGAAACCGCGACCTCGTCGACCGTGGGCGCGCCGGTGGTCACCACCAACACCACGCTGTCGCCGCTGCCGCTGACGGTGGACAAGCTGCGCCACATCACCGGCGCCGACATCACCATGAACACGCCGCAGGTCAACCTGAAGAAGGAGGACAGCGACGTCAACATCCTGGCCAATCCGCGCATCCGCGTGAAGAACCGCGAGAAGGCCAAGATCCACATCGGCGACAAGGTGCCGGTGATCACCTCCAACACAACCTCGACCGGCGTGATTTCCGAATCGGTGTCGTATCTGGACGTCGGCCTCAAGCTCGACGTCGAGCCCAACGTGCTGATGCGCGAAGACGTGCAGATCAAGGTCGGGCTGGAGGTCTCCAACATCGTGCGCGAAATCCGCAGCAGCAGCGGCACGCTCACCTACCAGATCGGCACCCGCAACGCCGGCACCACGCTGCGCCTGAAGGACGGCGAGACCCAGGTGCTGGCCGGCCTGATCTCCGACGAGGACCGCAGCACCGCGAGCCGGGTACCGGGGCTGGGCGACCTGCCGCTCGTGGGCCGGCTGTTTTCCAGCCAGCGCGACGAGCGCAGCAAGACCGAGATCGTGCTTCTGATCACGCCGCGCGTGCTGCGCAGTGACGCCACCCGCCTGCCGGCGCTGACCGAATTCCGCGGCGGCACCGAAAACGCCATCGGCGGCGGATTGGGCGTGCCGTTCGCCCCCGCCATGGAACCGCCGCCTGCGCAGCCGTCCCTGCCGGCCGGCGCGCCACCGGTGCCCCCGGCCGGCGCGGCGCCTTTGCCGCCGCTTGAGGCCACCCCGCAAATCCCGCCGCCGCTTGAAGCCACCCC
The DNA here is from genome assembly GCA_021811235.1 of Pseudomonadota bacterium. GTDB lineage: Bacteria > Pseudomonadota > Gammaproteobacteria > Burkholderiales > Thiobacillaceae > Thiobacillus. The sequence goes on from JAJZPG010000027.1 coordinate 11,660, forward strand.
GCAGATTCCGCCGCCGGAAGCGGGCGACTGATTCCATGGCACGGCGCATCAACGGATTCAGCCTGATCGAGCTGATGGTCACCCTGGCCATCCTGGCGCTGCTGGCCAGCATGGCCGTGCCGTTCGCCGAGCTGATGCAGCAGCGCCACAAGGAAGGCGAACTGCGCGAGGCGTTGCGGCAGATCCGCAGCGCGCTCGACGCCTACAGGCAGGGCGTGAAGGAAGGCCGCGTCGAGGCCGCCGCCGACGCCAGCGGCTATCCGCCGAATCTCGATGCGCTGTGGCAGGGCGTGGCCGACAAGACCAAGCCCGATGCGAGCAAGCTCTATTTCCTGCGCCGCCTGCCGCGCGATCCCTTCTATCCCGATCCGGCCACCTCCGCCGCGGAAACCTGGGGGCTGCGCAGTTATGCCAGCCCGCCCGACGCGCCGGCCGCCGGCCGCGACGTGTACGACGTCTATTCGCTGTCGCCCGCGACCGGGCTGAACGGCGTGCCCTATCGCCAGTGGTGACGAGATGAAGGTGCGCGGATTCACCCTGGTCGAGCTGATGGTCGTGATGGCGATCGTCGCGCTGCTGCTGGCACTGGCGTTGCCGCGCTACTTCAACCACCTGGAAAGCTCGCGCGAGACCATCCTCAGGCAGGATCTGGCGGTGATGCGCGACGCCATCGACAAATACCACGGCGATACCGGCCGCTATCCGGACAGCCTCGAAGCCCTGGTCAGCGGGCGTTACCTGCGCGCGCTGCCGGTCGATCCGATCACCGAGCGGGCCGACACCTGGCAGATCGTGGCGCCCTCCGGTGACGGAGCCGGGGCGGTGTACGACGTCAAAAGCGGTGCGCCGGGAACCGCGCGCGACGGTAGCAGCTATGCGGAGTGGTAAGCCCGCCCAGTCCGGTTTTACCTACCTGTTCGTGCTGATGCTGGTGGCGCTCGTCGGCATGGGCCTGGCGGCCGCAGGCATGCTGTGGGATACCGAGTCGCGCCGCGCGCGCGAGGCCGAGCTGCTGTTCGTCGGCGAACAGTACCGTCTGGCGATCCGCAGTTACTACGAACTCGAGCCCGCCCAGCCCCGATTGCCGCGGAGCATCGACGACCTGCTGGAGGACAATCGCCGCCCCGACGTCGTGCGGCATCTGCGGCGCGCCTACCGCGACCCCATGACCGGAGGCGAGTTCGTGCTGATTGCCTCGCCCGATGGCCAGGGCATCGTCGGCGTATACAGCCCGGCGACCGAGCGTCCCTTCAAGACGGCGGGATTCTCCCCTGCTAACGAGGCGTTTTCCGGCGCCGCCAGCTACGCCGACTGGCGCTTCGTTTTCACCCCTCCGGTCCCCCCTTCGCCCCAGCCGCAACCGTAGCAATGAGCCCCGGCGGCTACCGCGCGCGCAGCACCTTGATCTGGAACAGGGTGTTGCGCTCGTCCTCCTCCAGCGCGGCGCGGATGTGCTGCACCGTCGCCCGGTAGCGCGGGATGATGTTGTACTTCAGCGCGTTGACCCGCTTCTGCGTCTTGCGGCTGGCGGCAAGCAGACGCCACAGCGCGTTTTCCGCCTCGCCCAGCCGCGCCAGCGTCACCGTCAGCTCGCGCAGGCGCAGGCGGGCCTCGTCGAAGCTGACGTCGGTCCACATCAGGCCCACCGGCTGCAGCGGCAGCGGTTCGGCGGCCACACTGGGATACTCGACGCCGACGCTGGAACGCGCCACCACCCGGATCGCCACCGCCGGCTTCAGCCCGACCGAGGCTTGACGCAGCATCTGCTCGCCCATGCGCATCTGCACGATGCCGAGCCAGCGGTAGGCCTCGGCGAGCTCGCGCTGGGTCTGCGCACGCAGCGCGCGGTATTGCGCCAGCCGCTCGTAGACCAGGCGGGTCAAGAGGTCGCGCTTCTTCTCCAGCATCTGCCGGCCCTGCTCCAGAAAGCGGGCCTGGCGGCCGACCTGCAGCAGCGCGCTTTTGGTCGGCGGGACGGACAGGCGTTTCTTCATGCGCCCCCCCATGGGGGGAAGGCAGTTTCAAGTTTCAAGTTGCAAGTTACAAGGAGGAGGCAGGCTCCTGTTTTTCCTTGCAACTTGTAACTTGAATCTTGCATCTGTTTCACGCCGCCCCCCTGTGATATTTCGCCAGCTCTTCTTCCGAGACACGAATCAGCGATTCGGCCGGCAGCATAGACAGCAACTCCCAGGCGAGGTTGAGCGTTTCGTGGATGCTGCGGTCCTCGTCCTCGCCCTGGCCGATGAAGCGGCGTTCGAAGGCGTCGGCGAATTCCAGGGTGCGGCGGTCGGCGTCGGAGAGTTCCTCGGCGCCGATGATGGCGGCCAGCCCCCGTACTTCCAGCGCTTTGGCGTAGCTGGCGAACAGCTGGCTGGCGACGTGCGGATGGTCCTCGCGGGTGAAGTTCTTGCCGACGCCGTCCTTCATCAGGCGCGACAAGGATGGCAGCACCGTCACCGGCGGGTACACGCCCTGGTTGGCAAGCTCGCGCCCGAGCACGATCTGGCCTTCGGTGATGTAGCCGGTGAGGTCGGGGATCGGGTGGGTGATGTCGTCGGACGGCATCGACAGCACAGGAATCATCGTGATCGAACCGCGCCGGTTCTTGATGCGCCCGGCGCGTTCGTAGATCTCGGCCAGGTCGGAATACAGGTACCCCGGATAGCCCTTCCTCGCCGGCACGTCGCCGCGCAGCACCGCGACTTCCCTCAAGGCTTCGGCGTAGGCGGTCATGTCGGTCATCACGACCAGCACGTGGTGGTCGAGGTCGAAGGCGAGATATTCGGCGGCGGTGAGCGCCGCACGTGGCGTCAGCAGGCGTTCGATCACCGGCTCGTCGGCGAGGTTGAGGAACATCACCACCTTGTTGAGCACCCCGCTCTCCTCGAAGCTTTCCTGAAAGAAGCGCGCGTCGCTGTGCGAGGCGCCGAAGGCGGCGAACACCACCACGAACTCGGCGGCCTCCTCGCCCAGCAGTTTGGCCTGGCGCACGATCTGCGCCGCCACCCGGTTGTGCGGCAGGCCGCCGCCGGAAAAGATCGGCAGCTTCTGCCCCCGCGTCAGCGAATTCATGCCGTCGATGGCGGAGATGCCGGTCTGGATGAATTCGCGCGGATAGGCGCGCGCCGCCGGGTTGAGCGGCTCGCCGTTGACGTCGCGGCGGTCGGCCGAGATGACCGGCGGGCGGCCGTCGCGCGGCAGGCCGGCGCCGTTGAACACGCGACCCATGATGTCGCGCGACAGCGGCAGCCTGAACGGCTCGTCGAGGAAACGCACCCAGGTGCGTTCGAGGTCGAGCGCGTCGGTGCCTTCGAACACTTCGACCAGCACCGCGTCGTCGGCCGAACGGATCACCAGGCCGGAACGGATGCGGCCGGCGTGGTCGCGCAACTGCACCCGCGAACCCGCCGCGACGCCGGGCACCCCGGCCATGACGACGAGGCCGCCCTGGGCGGAGGTGGCGGTGCGGAATTCGATGTTCTTCATGGCGTGGCCTCCCTCAGGGTCGAGGGGGACGCGGTGTACTCCTGAATCAAGGGGTCGAAGCTATCCGGGATCGCGGCGATCCTGGCCTTCAGCTCGGCGATGTCTTCCGATTTGTGCTGGCTCTTCCACCGTCGCGCCTGCGCCAGCAGGGGCAGTTGGATCAATCGTCGTGCCGGCGCGCCGAGCTTCACCAGCTTCATGCCGTGGCGATAGATGTCGAGCAAGGCGGCGAGCAGCGCGTACTGCTTCTCGGGCGAGGCAAAACTGTCCACTTCGTCGGTGGCCGACTGCTGTAGCAGGCCTTCCTTGATCAGTCCGGCGGCCTCCAGCGTCCAGCGCTGTTCGCTGGAGAGTGCCTCGACCCCGACGAGGTTGACGATGCGCTGCAATTCCTCGGAGGCGGCGAGCAGATCGAGCGCCTCCGCGCGCGCGCTTTCCCAATTCGGATCAACCTCTTGCGCCCACCATTTCGCAGCCGACTTCACATAGCCCGAAAAGCTTTCCAGCCAGTCGACCGCCGGGTAATGGCGCGCGTCGGCGAGTTCCTTCGACAGCGCCCAGAAGGTCTGGATGATCTCTTTCGTATGGCTGGTGACCGGTTCGGAAAAGTCGCCGCCGGGCGGCGACACCGCGCCGATCAGCGTCACCGAGCCGTGGTCGCCGGCGAAGGTCTCGACCCGCCCGGCGCGCTCGTAAAAGGCGGCGAGGCGCGAACCGAGGTAGGCCGGGTAGCCCTCCTCCACCGGCATCTGGCCCAGCCGTCCGGCGACTTCGCGCAGCGCCTCCGCCCAGCGGCTGGTCGAGTCGGCGACCATCACCACGTCGTAGCCCTGGTCGCGGAAATATTCTGCCAGCGTGATGCCGACGTAGATCGAGGCCTCGCGCGCGACCACCGGCATGTTGGAGGTGTTGGCGACCAGCAGCGTGCGTTCCATCAGCGGGCGGCCGGTATGCGGGTCTTTCAGCTCGGGCATGAATTCGAGCACGTCGGTGAGTTCGTTGCCGCGCTCGCCGCAGCCGACGTAGATGACGATCTCGGCGTTGCACCAGCGCGCGATCTGCTGCTGCAACATGGTCTTGCCGGCGCCGAAGGGGCCGGGGATCGCCGCCTTGCCGCCCTTCAGCAGCGGATAGAAGGTATCGAGGATGCGCTGGCCGGTGATCAGCGGCGCGACCGCGTGGTCGCGCTGCCTGAACGGGCGCGGGGTGCGCACCGGCCAGCGGTGGAACAGGTGCAGTTTCTCGATGCGGCCGTCGGCGAGTCTCACCCGGCCGATTGCTTCGTCGAGCGTGTAGTCGCCTTCGGGCGCCAGTTCCAGCAGTTCGCCGTGAATCAGCGGCGGGGTCAGGATGCGGTGCAGGATCGATTCGGTTTCCTGCACGGTGCCGAGCACGTCGCCGCCGGCCAGGACACTACCGGCAGGACGCCGGGGGTCGGGCACGAAATGCCAGGCCTTGTCGCGCGGCAACGAGGGCACGGCGACGCCGCGCGCGATGCGGTCGCCGCTCTGTTCCCACACCGCCTTGAGCGGACGCTGGACGCCGTCGAAGATCGCGCCGAGCAGACCCGGACCGAGTTCCACCGACAGCGGCCATCCCAGCCCTTCCGCCACTTCGCCGGGGCGCAGGCCGGCCGTGTCCTCGTACAGCTGCGCCAGCGCAGTGTCGCCGTCGCGGCCGATCACCTCGCCGACCAGGCCCATGCGTCCGACTCTCACCTGCTCGCCAAGCACCGTCTGCGGCAGGTCGAGCTTGACCAGCGGGCCGTTGATTTCAAGGATCTTGCCCATTGTCTTCCCTAACCGTGAACGAGCGTGCCGAGGTCGGGTGCGCTGGCGAACAGGCGCTCCATCGCCACCCGTGCGAGTTCGTCGGCGAGCCGCGCCTGGCGCGCCTCGAAGGTCTGGTCGAGGCGGGCACGGTTGTCGGCCAGGCGCACGCGAATGCCGCCTTCGCTGGGCAGGCCGTGGGCGGCAAGCGCGACCGAGCGGCCCGGTGCGACGCGCGCAACCATGTCGGGCCACTGCCGTGCCAGGCGCTGTTCGTCCTCGGGGCGCACTTCGGCCACCAGGTCGCCTGGTGGCAGGGCGTGTGCGGCTGTCGCCAGCCAGGCCTCCAGCGTCTTCAGATAGCGGGGTTCGTCCTGCACCAGTCTGCGGAATGCGGTCTTGACTTCGGCCAGCGTGGCTTCGGTCAAGGCCCAGCGCAGCCGGTCGAGCTCGGCGGCCAGCCGTGTCTCCGCCGCCTGGGTCTGCTGTCGCACCAGGCGTTCTGCCTCGACCTTGGCGGACAGCACTTCGCGCGCCTCGGCCAATTTCAGTTTCTCCGCCGACTCGGCGAGGATGCGCGCGCGCGCCGACTCGGCATTCTGCAGATGTTCGCGTGCCAGCGTCTCAGCTTGCTGCAGCAATGCCTGTTCGAGTTGGGAAACCTGCGCGTCCGTGTCCATTTTTTGCCTCAGATTCAAGATGTTGAGTTGCAAGTTTCAAGCTGCAAGTTTGAAGTAGTACTTCAACCCTTTCTTGCACCTTGCACCTTGCACCTTGTAACTTGTAACTTGTAACTTGCAATTTGTCGCTATTTCAACGCCTCCGGCCCCAGCACCGCCCGCACCACCTCGTCCACCGCCGGTGCGTAATCCTGCGGCGCAGGCAGCGGAGGCAATTCGGTGATGACGATGCGCCCGCCTTCGTTGCGCAGACGGTCGAGCCAGGGGCCGCCGTGATGCGCGAGATGCGCTTCCAGCAGCACCAGCGCCTCGTCGCCGCTCTTCACCAGGTCTTCCAGCACCGCTTCCACCGTGGCCGGGTCGGCATCGGCGTGCACCTCGGCACCGATGAGGCTGAAGCCGCCGGCCAGGCCGGCGCTGCCCAGCACCACCAGCCGGGCCGTGCCTCGTGCGACGGCGGTTTCGGCGGCCATCGTCTCAGATCTTCCCGAGCAGCAGGATGGACATGACCAGGCCGTAGATCGCGATCCCCTCGGCCAGTCCCATGTAGATCAGGGTGCGTCCGAACATCTCGGGTTTCTCGGCGATGACAGCCATCGCCGCCGAACCGATCGGTCCCAGTGCCAGCGCCGCACCGATGGCCGCGAGACCCGTCGGCAGGCCGATGCCGAGCAGCGCCAGGCCCTGCCCCACGGTGATTCCGCCTGCGGCTGCCGTGGCCGGCTCGGCCGCCATCACCTCCTGCACGCCCATCAGCATGGCGCTTGCCAGCCCCAGACCGAACAGCGCAAGATGGGCCAGCAGGCCGCTCCTGAGCCAGGCGGTCGGCAGCCGCTGCGGCTTCAGCGTCAGCCAGATGCCGCTCCCCAGCGTCGCCGCAACGGGCAAAACGATCAATACAATCAACCAGCTCATGCTCTCTTCCCCTTCATGACACCCATCAAACCTTGGCCTGCGGCGACGCCAGCCGCAACGGCGCGAATTCACGGCCATCCGCGCTGAAGAAGCGCGAAAAGCCCTCGTAGTACATCAGCCGCAGCGCCTGGATCGCGACGATGCCGCCTTCCAGCACGATGATGACGATGTTGCCGAGCACGATCGTGAGCCCGTGGCCGGCGGCATCGAGCCCGTTCGCCAGGGTGAACACGGCCAGCGCCAGCGCGACGTGGTTGAGGCTGAAGGCCGCCACGCGCATGAAGGACAGCGTGTTGGAAAACAGGCTGATGGCGGTTTCCAGCGTCTCGATGAGCGTCACCAGGATGCGTTCGCCCAACCCTGCCCGGGCTTCGAACCATTTGAACGCGGCCACTCCGGCCAGGCCTGCCCCGGCCAGCATGGCCGCCGGCCGCGCAACATCCATTGCGCCGGCGAGGCTTGCCAGCACGCCGACGGCGCCGAGATAGAACGCCAGCCCGGCCAGGCCGCCGGAATCGAACAGGGCTTCGCCGGCGCGCCCCGCCACGCCCTTGTTGTAGGCGTTGGCCAGCAAGGTGAGTGCGATGAAGCCGACGCCGAATGTGACCGCCAGCGTCAGCACGCGGATCGGATCGTGCAGCGGCGACAGCCACAGCGGCTCGATGAGGTCCTCGTAGCCGAAGACACTGCCGTACAGCACGCCGAAGCCCATCGACACCGCCCCGGCCGCGATGCCGACCCAGGCCATGCGCCCAAGGCGCCGCAGCAACGCAGCGGACAGCAGCAGGATCACCGCGCCGTGGCCGACGTCGCCGAACATGGCGCCGAACAGCAGCAGCCAGGTGAGGGCAAACGGCAGCGCCGGATCGAACTCGCCGTAGCGCGGGATGCCGTAGCTTTTCACCAGCGGCACGAAGGGCCTGAGCCAGGCGGGATAACGCACCAGCGAGGGGACCTCGGCCACCTCGCGGGGGGATGGCTCGCGCACGTCGAGCCAATAGCGGCCGTGAAATCGGCCGTCCAGCGCGGCGCGCAGGCTGGCCAGCTGGCGTTTGGGAACCCAGCCAGACAAGGCGGCCAGCCCGCCCTGGCCGCGCATGCCGGCCGATGCGGCTTCGGCCAGCGGGCGCGCGAGGGCGAGGCGCAGGCGCGCTTCGTGCAAACGCGGGCCGAAACGGTCGCGCAGCCCGTCCATGACCTGACAGGCCGCACCGGATTGCGCTTCCAGCCGGCTGCGCTCGGCATCCAGCCAGGCGCGCGCGGCCTGCGGGTGGATGCGCAACGCGTCCGGCACCGGCAGTTCGCGCCAGCCGGCCTGGGCCAGCAGACCGCGTACCTCTTCGTGGCGCACGCGCGGCCCCGCAATCACTGCGAACACCTGCTCGCCGGCCTGGTCGAAACGCGACACCAGATGGCGGGTCATGGCCAGCGCCTCGGTGAGCCGCCCGAGTCCGCTCGCCGGCAGGCTGCCGATGCTGACCGCCAGCAGGCTGTCGGCGCGCAGCAGGTGCGCGAGGTCGACGTTCAGCCGTTCCAGCTTGGCGAGCGTGTCCTCCAGCGCATCGAGGTGCGTGCGGGCATCCGCGATGCGCGCTTCGTTTTCGTGGCATTCGAGGCAGGCGCTCCACACCGATTTCAGCCACGCGTTCAATTCCTCGAGGTCGGCCAGCGCAGGGGCCTCGGCGTCGTCGGGGAGTTGCAGGGGGCCGCTGTCGCCGCACTGCTCCCGCACCTTGGACAGGCGGGCCTCAGCTTCCAGCCAGGCCTCCCGGTAAGCGGTGGCGGGCGAGTCCCCGAGCGCGTCCAAGGTGCAGGGCGCGGGGTTGAACACGCCGAAGCGGGCCAGTGCGAGCGCGGCATCCTGCGCCTCGGATGCCAGCATCAGCAGCTGTATCCTGAGCAGGGGTTCGGCGCGCAGCATTACATTGCCTCCGCCGCGCCGCGCTGCAGCGCGTGGCGGATGTCCGTAGCCGGCAGGCCGAGATGGCGGCCGCGCAGCACGGCGCGCACGGCGCGCAGGTCGCGCTCGCGCAGGATCAGATAGGCGAACGCCCGGGCGATGCCGGACGCGCGGGAGCGCAGTACGCGCAGCGCCTGGTCGGCGGCGGCCTGCTCCATCCGGGCGAACACGCCGGGAATGTCGGACGTGCCCGACAACACGGCTTTCCAGGGCGCAGGCAGGGCGGCCAGGACGGCCTCCAGGCTGTCCAGCGCGGCCAGTTCCTGCAGCCGCGAACTGGCCAGACCGTAGCGGGAGCCCACCAGCAGGTAATACACCTGCGCCGGCGGCAGCCCGTAATTGAAGCGGTAACGCAGCAGCCAGACCAGGTTGATGCGGTCGATCAGATTCGCCATCAGGCTGCGGAACGGCGTGCCCACCTTCTCTTCCAGCGGCCGGGCGCGCTGGATCAGGCCTTCGTAATAGCCATGGTCCAGCGCGGCGTCCAGATTGAACGGATCGTGCGTCTGCTCGAATGCGCGCCGGGCGTGGCGCACGATGCCGGCGTAGGGCCCCGCCTCCAGGCGGCGCAGCAGCTCGCCGACGTCCTCGGCATGCGCCAGGTCCTGATTGTCGAGCCGTCCGAACGCCCCCATCGGGGTCAGCCGGGCGAGCACGGCGGCGGGACGTTCGCCGGTCATCTTGCTGCGCAGCAGGGTCTTTACGTTGGACATCTCGAAGCGTGCGGTCCAGAAGGTCAGAAACGCGCGCGCGTCGCCGGACAGCGGACGGATCAGCACCCGCGTCTCGTCGAGGATCTGCGCGATGATGCGCTGTTCCAGCGAACGAAAGTCCGGCCGGGCGGCCAGGCTGTCGTAACCGCTCGCCAGCTGCGGCAAGCCGCGCCGGCTCAGCGTGTCGGTCGCCGCCTCATCCTCCATGCCCACCAGCGCGTCGAGCGCTTCGTCGCGCCAGAGGCGTTCGGCATACAGGCTGACGCGGGTATCGAGGTAGGCAGACATGGTGTTGAACGGTGTGTGCGGCCAGCCCGGGGCAACGGCCGCGTGCCCATCAGCCGCGGCGGGATGTCATGCGGCCGGATCGAGCAACAGGGTCAGGGCCGCATCCACTGCCTCGGATTCGTGCCGCGATGCCAGCTCGCGCAAGGCACGCTGGCGCTCCCCATATTTGCGCGCAAGCTCGGCCACCATCTGATCGGCACGGCCGTTCGCCTCGTGCAGGAAAGGCGCGCGCAGGTCGCCGCGGCCGGCCTCGAAGCGCCCCTCGGCCTCGCGCACGGCGGCCAGCGCCTCGTCGATCAGGCGCTGGCGTTGCCGGCTGGCGTCGTCGATGATGCCCTGCGCACGGGCTTCGGCTTCCAGCAGGCGTTGCAGTTGCGCATCCACGGGCTTACATGGCGACGATCAGCGCGAGGCCGGTGGCGGCGATGCCCGCCCCCGCCACTTGAACGGCACGACGGCCGGCCAGGCTGCCGGCCATGCCCGCGCCGTGCAGGGCAACGGTCGCCAGCACGAAGCCCAGCGCATATAGCGCAGGCGAGGCGGCCTGCGGCATTTCGAGGCCATGAGCGTAGCCGTGGAACAGCGCGAAGCCGGCGGCGACCAGCATGCCGATCGGCGCCGCCCACAGCCGTCGGGTGGCGACCAGCACGCCCAGCACCAGCACCGACAAAGCGATGGCGGTTTCGGCCTGCGGCAGCACGCCGCCCGACCAGGCCAGCAGCCCACCCAGGCCCATCGCGGCGACGAAGGCAGCGGGGACCGCCCACAATGCGCGGCCGCCCTGCTGCGCCGCCCACAGGCCGATCGCGAGCATGGCGAACAGATGGTCCAGGCCGAGGAAGGGATGCGCCAGGCCGCTGGCGAAGCCGGCGACGGCGTGATCGCCTGTGTGCGCGGACGCGGCGCCTGCGAACAGGGCCAGGCTGGCGGAAACGATCCAACGGATTGGCGTGGGTAGGGTCATAGCGTGTTCTCCAGAGTCGTGTGTGTTCGGCGTCACTTGATCTTCACCTGCACCAGTTCCTCGCCGTCCGGGTCGGTCACGTGCACGGCGCAGGCGATGCAGGGGTCGAAGGAATGGATGGTGCGCAGGATCTCGATCGGCTGCCTGGGGTCGTGCATCACGTGGTTGTGCTGCAGCGCGGCCTCGTAGGCGCCCGGCTGGCCCTGCGCGTCGCGCGGGCCGGCGTTCCAGGTGCTCGGCACCACCGCCTGGTAGTTGCTGATCCTGCCGTCGTCGACGACGATCCAGTGCGAGAGGCCGCCGCGCGGCGCTTCCATCAGCCCGACGCCCTGCATGTGCCTGGGCCAGCTCGACGGGTCCCAGTACTGGTCGTTGAAGGTCCTGAGGTCGCCGGCCTTGATGTTGGCCATCAGCTGGTCGAACCAGCCCTGCATGGCGTCGGCGAGGATCTTGGTTTCCAGCGTGCGCGCGGCGGTGCGGCCGAGCGTCGAGAACAGGGCCTCGACCGGGACGTCGAGCGTCTTCAGCGTGAGGTCGACCAGTTCCTTGGCCTGCTTGTCGCCCTTGGCGACCATCATCAGCACGCGCGCGAGCGGGCCGACTTCCACCGGCTTGCCCTTCCAGCGCGGCGACTTCAGCCACGAGTATTTCTGCTCGACGTCGAGGTGCTCGTAAGGCGGCTTCGGTCCGGTGTAGTTGAGCTCGGTCTCGCCCTTGAACGGATGCAGGCCCTGGGCGTCACCGCCGCCATACTTGTACCAGGAGTGGCTGACGAATTCCTGGATTTCGGCATCGTCGTCGAGGTCGATCGGATGCACGGTCGAGAGGTCGCGGTTGAGGATGACGCCGCGCGGGATGCGGTAGGAATCCGGATCCCAGAAGCCCTTGGACGGCAGGTCGCCGAACGACAGGAAGTTGCCCAGTCCCTCGCCGCGACTCGCCCAGTCCTTGTAGAAGCCGGCGATCGCCAGCGTGTCGGGCACGTAGACCTGGTCGACGAACTCGCGCATCTGTCTGATCACGTTCTGCACGGTTTGCAGGCCGACCATGTTGAGCGCGGTGGCGTCCTGCCCGCCGCGGTAGTGGGCGCCCTTGCCCGCGCCACCGGTCTGCACCGAGATGGCCGAAGGCACGCCGCCGACGACGAAATTGGGGTGCGGGTTCTTGCCGCCGAAGATGGCGTGCAGCTTGACCACGTCGCGCTGCCACGCCAGCGCATCCAGATAGTGCGCCACCGCCATCAGGTTGGCCTCAGGCGGCAGCTTGTACGCCGGGTGGCCCCAGTAGGCGTTGGCGAAGATGCCGAGCTGGCCCTGCTCGACGAAGGTCTTCACCTTCTTCTGCACGTCGGCGAAGTAGCCGGGCGAGGATTTCGGGTAGCCGGAGATCGTCTGCGCCAGCTGGGACGTCGCCTTGGGGTCGGCCTTCAGCGCCGACACCACGTCGACCCAGTCGAGTGCGTGCAGGTGGTAGAAGTGCATCACGTGGTCGTGCACGTATTGCGCCGCGATCATCAGGTTGCGGATCAGCTCGGCGTTGGGCGGGATGCTGTAGCTGGGGATGGCGCGGTGCAGCGCATCTTCCACCGAGCGCACCGAGGCGATGCCGTGCACCAGGGTGCAGACGCCACAGATGCGCTGGGCGAAGGCCCAGGCGTCGCGCGGATCACGCCCTCGCAGGATGATCTCGATGCCGCGCACCATGGTGCCGGCGGAGTAGGCCTGGGTGATCTTGCCGCTGGCGTCGGTTTCCGCCTCGATGCGCAGGTGGCCCTCGATGCGGGTGATGGGGTCGACGACGACGCGTTGTGCTGTGCTCATTTTTTGTCAGTCCTCCAGATGCTCGGCCAGCAGCTCGGTCAGGCCGAGCAGTTTGGTATCCATTTCGTAATGGTCGAAGCCTTCTTCCATCGTGATGCGGCAGTTGGCGCAGAAGGTCACCATGGTGCCGACGCCCGCCTCCTCGATCTGCCGCTTCTTGATCTTGAAGGCCTTGGCGCGCAGCGCTTCCGCCGGCTCGGTATGGATCGCCGAGGCGCCGCCGCCGCCGCCGCAGCACCAGTTCCATTTCTGCTTGTCGACGATCGGGATGTAGTTCTCCGCCACCTGCTGGATCAGTGGCTCGGGCGCCTGCAGCACGCCGCCGCGGCGCACGATCTGGCAGGGATCGTGCAGGATGAGCGGATCCTTGAGCTTGTCCTTCATCTTCAGCACGCCCTTCTGGCGCAGCTCGTCGAGCAGCTCCAGCACGTGCACGACATTGAACGTGAACGGCCGGCCGATCAGGTTGGGCCCCTCCCAGCGGATCGCCATGTAGGCGTGGCCGCACTCGGGCGACAGCACGTTCTTCACCTTGAGCTTCTCGGCGGCGTCGACGATGCGCGAGACGATCACTCTCGCCAGGTCGGAGTTGCCGATCTGGATGCCGGCGTTGGTCGCCTCGAAGGCGTCGGACGCGAGCGTGAAGCTGATGCCCGCCTTGTGGAAGATCTTGGCGAGCGCCTCGATGTATTCCGGGTAGTTGACGATTTCCATCGACGACAGCAGCACCAGGTAGTCGGCACCGGGCTGGTCGATCGGGATCCTCAGTCCGGTGGCTTCCTCGGCCTTTCTGAGGACATTGGCGACGGCCGGCCATTTCAGGCCCATCGGCCCGCCGAGTTCGACGGTGCGCTTGGTGGCGGACTTGATGCCGTCGGGCACGTGACCGGACACCGCCATGCCTTCCCTCAATTTGCGCACCATGTAGACGATGTCGTTGCCCACCGGGCAGATCAGCGAACAGCGCCCGCACATCGTACAGCTGTCGTAGACCAGCTCCTGCCACTGGTCGAGCTCGGCGTCGGTCACCGGCTTCGACAGGCCGACCATCTTCTTCAGGCGTCCGAGCAGCGTGTATTCCTGCTCGTAGACGCGGCGCAGTGGCTCCACCTTGTGGATCGGCGTGTACTTGGGATCGCCGGTCTCGGTGTAGAACAGGCAGGCCTCGGCGCACAGGCCGCAATGCACGCAGCTTTCGAAGTAGCTGGCGATGGGAGCGTCGATGACTTCCTTCAGGGCGTGGATGCCTTTTTCGAGTGAGACGCTCATCGTGTCTTCTCCCGGATTGTGGGGAACACCTGCTTCCTGTTCATACGGGCACCCCCCTCTGCGCATTGGCCTTGCCGTTGTACCAGCGCGAGCCGAACAGCGTGAAGGCGTGGAACAGCTTGGTGAAGGGCAGCACCACCAGCAGGACCTCCACCGACAGGATGTGCAGCGCCAGCATCGTGGTGTAAGGCAGCAGCAGGTGCTGCACCGCCATCCAGCCGGTCAGCACCGGCAGGAAGGTCACCGCCCAGGTGAACCAGTCCTCGAAGGTGCTGAGAAAACGCTTGGCCGGTTTGTTGATGCGGTCGACCAGTACCACCACCATCGCCGCCATCGTCACCACCGCCACCAGGTCGACGAACTGCGACGGCAGGCCGGGCCACGACAGGCCGGTGAGGTTGGTGACCAGCAGGATGTGCGGGGCGAACAGGAATACGACGATCGCCAGCCCGACGTGGAAAAGGTAGCCGCCGATGTAGCTCACCGGCGAGCGCTTCAGCATGCCCTGCGGCGGCAGCGAACGGCGGAACACGGTATGCAGGCCGGAGGCGCCGGCGGCGTGGCGCGGCGCGGCAAGGTCCTTCCTGCGGCCCAGCGTATAGATTTCGAGCAGGCGCCACACCACCCCCAGCAGAAAAATCCCCACCGCGATGTCGAGCCCCGGTCCGCGCACCCAGGTCAGAAATTGCAGTTCGTTCATATAGGAACCTCCGATTGCTTTATCCGTGGCCGCGGCGCGGCTTTCCGGGACGGGATGCGCGAAGCGCCGCGCAGCAAATGGCAACCCCTTTCAAGCGGCCCGACAAAGCAGACCGCCCGGGGAATGCGCCGGAGCGTGGGCCGAGGGACCCGCGAAGCGGGATCGGCCAGCGAAGGCGCATGTGGTGGGCGACGGTGGGCCGGCGCATTCGCATCCTGCTCCGCGGTCGCATCCCCGCAAGCGGGGCCCCTGCTCCGCCCTCCGCAGTCGCCCACGCCCCAAAGGGTTTACACGAAAAATGCCCATCTGCGGCGTTGCGCTCCTCGGCTTCGTATGCCCGATACGACCTTCGTCGCGCGCCTGGCAACTGAGCATTTTTCGTGTAAGCGCGGTCCATGGATAAAGCAATCGGAGGTTCCATTATTTCTCCAGATCTTCCACGGTAATGGTCTCGTGCGTTTGCTTGGCCGCGTTTTTCTTGGCGCGGTTGGCGAAGCTGACCGCCACGCCGGCCCCAGCGCCCACCACGGCCGCAGCGGCGCCGATCTTGAGCGGATCGGCCGGCACCGACAGCGCCTTGTAGAACCCGCCGGCGTCCCAGAAATCGGGTTCCGAGCAGCCGAGGCAGCCGTGGCCGGATTCAACCGGCCACGAGGTGCCGCCGTTCCATTTCACCGTGGCGCAGGCATTGCGGGTGACCGGGCCCTTGCAGCCGAGCTCGAACAGGCACCAGCCCATGCGCGCGCCCTCGTCGTCGAAGGTCTTGGCGAACTTGCCCTGGTCGTAGAAGGGGCGGCGGTAGCAGCGGTCGTGGATGGTTTCGCCGAAGAAGGCCTTGGGCCGGCCCTTGTCGTCGAGTTCGGGCAGGCTGCCGAAGGTGAGGTAGTGCGCCAGCACCCCGGTCATCACCACCGGGATCGGCGGGCAGCCGGGAATGTTGACGATGGGCTTGTCCTTGACGATGTCGGACACCGACACCGCGCCGGTCGGGTTGGGGTTGGCCTTGGGGATGCCGCCGTAGGAGGCGCAGGTGCCGACGGCGATGATGGCGGCGGCGCCCTCGGCCGCTTCCTTCAGGATGTCGACGTTGGAGCGGCCGCCGATGCACGAATAGGCGCCGTCGATGGCAAGCGGGATCGAGCCGTCGACGATGATGAGATACCGTGGTTGTCCTGCATCGCCTTGTGGCGCGCTTCCTCGGCCTGATGGCCGGCTGCCGCCATCAGCGTCTCCTGGTAGTCGAGCGACACCATGTCGAAGATCATCCCTTCGATCGTGGGCGAGTGCGAGCGCGTGATCGATTCGGTGCAGCCGGTGCATTCCTGGAACGGCAGCCAGATTACCGACGGTCGTCGGGTCGCCGCCATCGCCTCGGCCATGGCCCGCCCTGCCGACGGCGGCAGCGCCATCATCGAGGCCAGCGTGGCGCAATACTTGAGGAAAGTACGGCGGGTGATGCCTTGCCGCGCGAGCGTATCGATCAACGGACCCTGCATGATGCTGCCTCCTGTCTTGTAATGCTGCTGCGCTAGTTCACCTTAGAGATCGGATACCAAGGACTCGAGATGTTCACGGCCCATGGCCACGTCCTGCGGGTCGGCCTTGACCAGTTCGGGCACCAGGGCCACTTCGAGAAACTGTGCTGTCACCGCGCCCTGCTCGTTGTGGTGGGTCACCCACCACACGCCGGGGCAGGCGGTTTCGTCGAGCGTCGATTCGCCATTGGCCTGCAGGGTGATGGCAATTTCGCCCTGCCCCAGCCTGGCGTGCAGCCAGTCGAGGTCGGCCGGCGTGAGCGGCAAGGCGGTGAGATCGATCGAGGAGGATTCGCCGGTGTCGAGCAGGCGCTGCACCATGTCGAGCAGCTCGCGCAGCAGCGGCCGCGCATTGCCGGTCAGGCCGGGTTCGCCTGGCGCCGCCGGGAGCGGGAGGACCTGTACGGGGATGGCGTCAAGCGACATGGTTCCAGACCCGGATCTGTTCGACGATCGCTGCGCAGACGGGTGGTATGGCCGCGGCGACGGCCGCAGTCGGCGCCTCGCCCCAGTCGACGACCTGGGGCCGGATGCCGACGAGCGCGCGCCGCTCGGGCCAGTGGCCGGCCAGCATGGCAATGGCGCGCAGATCGGTCAGCCCCACTTCGTGCACCGAGGCCTTGCGATTGCTCATCAGGAATGCATCCATCTCCTCCCCTTCCAGCAACGCCCATTCACCCGCCTGGTTCTTGATATTGGCGGCATCGACGACGATCAGTGCATCCGCTTCCTCGATCGGTCCCGCCAGGGTGAACGAGAGGGTTCCGCCATCGAGCAGGGTCACATCGTCCCGCTGGCCCAGCTCGGATTCGAGTGCCTGCAGCACATGCACCCCCACGCCTTCGTCGGTGAGCAGGGTGTTGCCGATGCCGAGCACGAGCGTTCTCATGCAACGAATTTAACAGCAGCTTCTGACAATAACAACCAGGTGTTTCGCTCAAGCCTCTGATTGTTCATCATAATTCCGTAATATTCTGCAAGCCGATGGCGGCCGGCAAATCACTTATACTCAACCCAGTGTAGTCACGGATTGCCATTTATGTGCCTCGCCATTCCGATGCAGATCGAATCGATCGACGGCTTCACCGCCCGTTGCCAGGCCAAGGGCGTGTGGCGCGAGGTCAGCCTCTTCATGATGCAGGACGAGCCGCCGGTGGTCGGCGACTTCGTCATGGTGCACGTCGGCTACGCCATCCAGAAAGTCACCGAAGCCGACGCCCGCACCTCGTGGGACCTGCTCGACCAGATCCTGGAGGGCCAAGCCCAGGAGGTGGGGGGTGCATGAACTCGCGGTCGCGCAGGCGCTGGTCGAACAGGTGGACAGCGTGATCCGCCAGCACAACGCTTCCTCCGCTTCGCTGATCCGCGTGCGCATCGGTCCGCTGGCCGGCGTGGTGCCCGAGTTGCTGGCAAGCGCCTTCCCGCTCGCCGCGGCCGGCAGCCGCATGGAACATGCCGAACTCGACCTCGTCGCCGCGCCGATCCAGGTGCGCTGCCAGACCTGCGGCGCCGAAACCGAAGCCGCGCTGAATCGCCTGATCTGCGGCGCCTGCGGCGACTGGCACACCCAAGTCCTCAGCGGCGACGAACTCCTGCTCGAAAGCGTCGAACTCGAAACCGCTCCTTCCCTGATCCCCGAATCCTGACCCCTGGCCTCTATAAAAATGTGTGACACCTGCGGCTGCAACCTCACCCCCGGCAACCAGCATCTCGCGTTCAAGCCCGTCGCCAAGGGTGCGACGGCGGTGTCGGTGCTGAAGGGTCTGCTGCAAAAGAACGACGACCAGGCCGGCCACAACCGCGAGCATTTCGACAGGCGCGGCATCCTCGCGATCAACCTGATGTCCTCGCCCGGCTCCGGCAAGACCGCGCTCTTGGAAGCCACGCTCGTCGCGCTGAAGGACGAATTCACCTGCGCGGTGATCGAGGGCGACCTCGAGACCGAGAACGACGCCGAGCGCATCCGCGCCAAGGGCGTGCAGGCGCACCAGATCGTCACCGGCACCGCCTGCCACCTCGACGCCCACCTGGTGCACGACGCGTTGCACCAGATGAAGCTCGACGGCGTCGACTTCCTCTTCATCGAAAACGTCGGCAACCTGGTGTGCCCGGCGAGCTTCGACCTCGGCCAGCACCTCAACGTCACCCTGCTCTCGGTCACCGAGGGCGACGACAAACCGGCCAAATATCCGGTGATGTTCCGCGCCGCCGACGCCATGCTCGTCACCAAGACGGATCTCCTGGCCGTGCTCGACGACTTCGACCCGGACAAGGCCGAAGCCCACCTGCGCCATCTCGCCAACCCCGCGCCGGCGATGCGGCTGTCCGCGCGCAAGGGCCTGGGCATGGAGGCCTGGCTGACCTGGCTGCGCGAGCAGCTCGCCGCCCAGCGCGCCCGCGTCGCCATCGGCCAGTCGCGCCGTCCGGCGATCCAAAGCGACGGCCAGCGCCTTCACCGCGTCACCGCATAAGGAAGCCCCCTCATGGACAACGCCCGCGCCTGGCTGGAGAAAATCCACGCCCTCGAATTCGACCGCACGATCAAGATCATGAACGTGTGCGGCGGCCACGAGCGCTCCATCACCCACGCCGGCCTGCGCGGCGCGCTGCCGCCATGGCTGGAGGTGGTGCCCGGTCCCGGCTGCCCGGTATGCGTGTGTCCGGAAGAGGACGTCTACCAGGCGATCCAGCTCGCGCTGCATGACCAGGTGATCCTGGTCGCGTTCGGCGACATGCTGCGGGTGCCGGTGAACGTGAAAAAAACCGAAGTGCGCTCGCTCGCCGAAGCGCAGGCCGCGGGGGGCGACGTGCGGCCGATCGCCAGTCCGCTCGATGCGAAGAAGATCGCGCTGGAGAACCCCGGGCGCCCGGTGGTGTTCTTCGCCGCCGGGTTCGAGACCACCACCGCACCGGTCGCGGCGATGGTGTCGGAAGGCCTGCCCGCCAATCTCAGCATCCTCTTGTCCGGCCGGCTGACCTGGCCGGCGGTGGCGATGCTGCTGGAGTCCGGCAGTCCCGGCTTCGAGGCGCTGGTCGCGCCCGGCCACGTCTCCACCGTGATGGGGCCGCAGGAATGGACCTTCGTCGTCGACCGGCACGAGATTCCCGCCGCAGTCGCGGGCTTTGGCCCGGAGTCGCTGCTGGCGTCGTTCTATTCCGTGCTGCGACAACTGCAAAGCGGCGAGTGTTTTCTCGACAACTGCTATCAGGAAGTCGCCCATCCCGGCGGCAACCCCACCGCACGCCGCATGCTCGGCGAGGTCCTCGACATTGTCGACGCCAACTGGCGCGGCATCGGCGTCATCCCGCGCTCGGGCTTTGCGCTGAAGCCCGCCTACGCTCGGCACGATGCGCGCCGGCTGTTCCCCGACCACGCCGATCCGGACCGCCGCCGCGCCGGCGAGATGCCGCCGGGCTGCGACTGTGCGCAGGTGGTGCTGGGCAAGATCTACCCCAACCAGTGCCGCATCTACGGCCGCGCCTGCACGCCACGCAACCCGGTCGGCCCCTGCATGGTGTCGGACGAAGGCGCCTGCCGCATCTGGTGGGCGGGCGGTGTGCGCGTCGCCGCCGATGCCTGAACGCGTCGCCCGACACATCACGATCAGCGGACGGGTGCAGGGCGTGGGCTTCCGGCCCTTCGTCTACCGTCTGGCCCGCCAGCACGACATCACCGGCTGGGTGCGCAACGTCGACGGCGCGGTGGAGATCCACGCCGAAGGCGAAGCGGAACAGCTGCAGTGCTTCAGCCAGGCCTTGCTCGCCGAGGCGCCGCCGCTGTCCGCGCCCGGCCCGCTGACCTCGGCTCCCTGCCCGCCCGAACTGAACCAAGCCTTCGCCATCCTCGACAGCCAGTCGGCCCGCGCCGCCTGCTTGAATGATGCATCGTCGGAAATGGCCGATGCATGGTCCATCCACCTGCCTGCCGACGGTTTCGTCTGCGCCGACTGCCTGGCCGAACTGCACGACCCCGCCGACCGCCGCCACCGCTATCCCTTCATCAACTGCACCCAGTGCGGTCCGCGCTACACGCTGATC
>JAJZPG010000048.1 GCA_021811235.1 Pseudomonadota bacterium
TGGTGCCGGGAGGGGGACTCGAACCCCCACACTGTTACCAGCGGCGGATTTTGAATCCGCTGCGTCTACCGATTCCGCCATCCCGGCAGGGAGGCCGGGCGCGAACGCGGCCGGCGACAGAAGCCGCGCATTATCGCCGAATCGGGGAGCCCGCCGCAAGGCGACGGCTATAATCGCGCCCCATGCGCGTTGCCGATTTCGATTTCGACCTCCCTCCCGACCTGATCGCCCAGTTTCCGCCCGCGGTGCGCGGCGGCAGCAGGTTGCTGCACGTCGAAGCCACCGGCACGCTGCACGACCGCGAATTTGCCGATCTGCCCACCCTGCTGCGCCCCGACGATCTCCTGGTGATGAACGACACCCGCGTGATCAAGGCACGGCTGTTCGGTAGCAAGGATTCCGGCGGCAAGGTCGAACTGCTGGTGGAACGAGTGACGGGCGAGTTCGAGGCGCTGGCCTTCATTCGCGCCAGCCATGCGCCGAAGCCGGGTTCGCGCATCCGCCTGGCCGACGACGTGGTGATCGAGGTGATCGCACGGCAGGACGACCTGACGCAGCTGCGCTTTCCGAACCCGGTGCTGGCGGTGCTGGACCGGCTCGGCCGGCTGCCACTGCCGCCCTATATCGAACACACGCCGACGGCGGACGACGAGGCGCGCTACCAGACCGTGTACGCCAACGAGCCCGGCGCGGTGGCGGCGCCGACGGCCGGCCTGCATTTCGACAATGCGATGCTGGACGCGCTGCGCAGGCGGGGCATCCGCACGGCACGGGTGACGCTGCATGTGGGCGCCGGCACCTTCCAGCCGGTGCGGGTGGACGACATCGCCGAGCACAGGATGCACAGCGAGCGCTACACGATCCCGCAGGCGACCGTCGACGCCATCCGCGAAACCCGCGACCGCGGCGGCCGCGTGGTGGCGGTGGGCACGACCAGCCTGCGGGCACTGGAGGCAGCCGCGCAGCCGGGAAAGCTGCACGCAGGCTCCGGCGAAACGGACATCTTCATCACGCCCGGCTATGCGTTCAAGGTGGTCGACGCGCTGATCACCAACTTCCATCTGCCGAAATCCACGCTCCTGATGCTGGTCTCCGCATTCGCCGGCGTCGACACCATCCGCGCGGCCTACGCCCACGCCATTGCCGAGCGCTATCGCTTCTTCAGCTATGGCGACGCGATGTTTCTGGAAAAAAGCAGCCTGGAAAAACACCTGCTATGAAATTCGACCTCCTCACCACCGACGGCGGCGCGCGCCGCGGCCAGCTCCACCTCGCACACGGCACCGTGCAGACCCCGGTGTTCATGCCGGTGGGCACTTACGGCACGGTGAAGGCGATGTCGCCCACCGAGCTCACCGATATCGGCTTCGAGATGGTGCTGTCCAACACCTTCCACCTGTGGCTGCGCCCGGGGCTGGAGGTGATCGAGAAATTCGGCGGCCTGCACCGCTTCATGGGCTGGGACAAGCCCATCCTCACCGACTCGGGCGGCTTCCAGGTGTTCAGCCTGGGCAAGTTGCGCAAGATCACCGAGGAAGGCGTGAAGTTCGCCTCGCCGATCAATGGCGACAAGCTGTTCCTGACGCCTGAAATCTCGATGCAGATCCAGCGCACGCTGAATTCAGACATCGTGATGATTTTCGACGAATGCAC
The DNA here is from genome assembly GCA_021811235.1 of Pseudomonadota bacterium. Taxonomy (GTDB): domain Bacteria; phylum Pseudomonadota; class Gammaproteobacteria; order Burkholderiales; family Thiobacillaceae; genus Thiobacillus. Next base: position 1,654 of record JAJZPG010000048.1, read on the forward strand.
GCCCTACCCTGCCACCGAAAAGGAAGCTTCCGACTCGATGCGGATGAGCCTGCGCTGGGCCGAGCGCTCGAAAGCGGCCCACGCAGGCAACCCCAACGCGCTATATGGCATCGTGCAGGGCGGGATGTACGAAGGCCTGCGCGACGAATCGGCGCGCCAGCTCATCGGCATGGATTTCGACGGCTATGCCATCGGCGGCCTCTCGGTCGGCGAACCGAAGGACGACATGGCGCGCATCCTCGCCCACACCGCGCCGCAGCTGCCGGCCGACAAGCCGCGCTACCTGATGGGCGTCGGCACGCCGTCCGACCTGGTCGCGGCCGTGGCCCAAGGCATCGACCAGTTCGACTGCGTGCTGCCGACGCGCAACGCGCGCCACGGCATCCTGTTTACCCGGCGCGGCGAGATGCGCATCCGCAACGCGCGCTGGAAGACCGATACCGCGCCGATCGACGACGAATGCGACTGCCACACCTGCACGCATTTTTCCCGCGCCTACCTGCACCATCTGATCCGCGCCAACGAGATCCTGGGCGCGCGGCTCGCCACCATCCACAACCTGCACTACTACCACCGCCTGATAGCCGGGATGCGCGCCGCCATCGAGTCCCGGCGCTTTGCCGACTTCGCGGCCGGGTTCCATGAACTGCAATCTAGCGGGTGGTAGAATTCTGGGCTTTATAACGTAGCCATCCGATTCCGGAGTCCCGTACATGATTTCCCTCGCCCACGCCCAGACCGCCGCGCCCGCCACCCCCGGCTTCGCCGACTTCCTGCCGCTCATCATCATCTTCATCCTGTTCTGGTTCATGCTCATCCGCCCGCAGATGAAGCGCGCCAAGGAACAGAAGAAGATGCTGGGGGAACTGGCCAAGGGCGACGAAGTCGTCACCGCCAGCGGCCAGCTCGGCAAGATCGCCAAGATCGGCGAGCAGTACGTGTCGCTGGAGATCGCCGACGGCGTGATCACCCACGTGCAGAAACAATCGATCCAGACCCTGCTGCCCAAGGGCACGATCAAGGGCCTGTGACTGCAAGGGGATAGGAATCAGGATCCAGGGGCTAGGGTTTTGCTGTCTCATGCATGCAATACCGGCCCTGTGTCCCCGAATTCCCTAACCCCTAGTCCCTAACTCCTAACTCCTAGCCCCTGACAATGAACCGCTTCCCGCTCTGGAAATACGTCCTCATCGGCATCGCGCTGCTGATCGCTTTCCTCTACACCCTGCCCAACTTTTTCGGCGAAGTGCCCGCGGTACAGGTGTCGCCGGTACGCACCACCGAACAGGTCGACACCGCGCTGCTGGGGCGGGTGGAATCCTTGCTGAAGGCGTCCAATGTGGCCACCAGCGGGGTGGAACTGGCGGGCAACAGCATCAAGGCGCGCTTCGCCAGCACCGACGTGCAGATCAAGGCCAAGGACGTGCTGCAGAGCGGGCTGGGTGAACGCTACACGGTGGCGCTGAACCTGGTCTCGGCCTCGCCGGGCTGGCTGTCGTCGATCAACGCGCTGCCGATGTACCTCGGCCTCGACCTGCGCGGCGGCGTGCACTTCCTGCTCGAAGTCGACATGAAGGCGGCGCTGGAGAAAGCCGCCATCCGCTACCAGAACGATTTCCGCAGCGAGCTGCGCGGCGACAAGATCCGCTACGGCCGCATCAGCCGCGAAGGCAACGTCGTCACCGTCCATTTCGCCACCCGCGACCAGCGTGACGCCGCCGCCAACAAGCTCGGCAGCGTGTTCACCGACCTCGCCTTCGCGTCCGAGGACCAGGCCGAAGGCTTCACCCTCACCGCACGCCTGAAGCCGGAAGCCGAAAAACGGGTGCAGGAATTCGCCCTGCAGCAGAACATCACCACGCTCAGGAACCGCGTCAACGAGCTCGGCGTGGCCGAACCGGTGATCCAGCAGCAGGGCGCGAACCGCGTCGTGGTGCAGCTGCCCGGCGTGCAGGACACCGCCAAGGCCAAGGACATCCTCGGCCGCACCGCCACGCTGGAAATCCGCATGGTCGACGAGCAGGCCGACCCGATCGCGATCGGCCAGGGCCAGGTGCCGTTCGGCGACGACGTCGTCGCCAGCCGCGAGGGCGGCAGCATCGCGGTGAAGAAGGACGTGGTGCTGACCGGCGACTCGATCACCGATGCCTCGCCCGGCTTCGACAGCCAGAGCGGCCAGGCCGCGGTGCACATCAACCTCGACGGCAAGGGCGCGCGCATCTTCAAGGACGTGACGCGCGAGAACGTCGGCAAGCGCATGGCGATCCTGCTGATCGAGAAAGGCGTCGCCGAGGCCATCACCGCGCCGGTGATCCGCGAGGAGATCGGCGGCGGCCGGGTGCAGATCACTGGCATGGAAACCGCGCAGGAAGCATCCGACGTCGCCCTGCTGCTGCGCGCCGGCGCGCTCGCGGCGCCGATGCAGATCGTCGAGGAGCGCACCGTCGGCCCCAGCATGGGCGCCGAGAACATCGAAAAGGGCTTCCATTCCAACATCTGGGGCTTCGTCGCGGTGGTCGCCTTCATGACGATCTACTACCGCGTGTTCGGCCTGTTCTCGTCGGTCGCGCTCGCCATCAACGGCTTCTTCCTGATCGCCTTGCTGTCGATGCTGCAGGCCACGCTCACCCTGCCCGGCATGGCGGCGATCGCGCTCACGCTCGGCATGGCGATCGACGCCAACGTGCTGATCAACGAGCGCATCCGCGAAGAACTCAGGAACGGCGCCACGCCGCAGGCCGCCATCCACGCCGGCTACGACCGCGCCTGGGGCACCATCCTCGACTCCAACCTCACCACGCTGATCGCCGGCATCGCGCTGTTCTGGCTGGGCTCCGGCCCGGTGCGCGGCTTTGCCGTGGTGCTGTGCCTGGGCATCCTCACCTCCATGTTCAGCGCCGTGACGGTGTCGCGCGCAATGGTCAACCTCACCTACGGCCGCCAGCCGCGTCTGGCCAAGGTCTCGATCTAAGGGTCCACCCATGCTGGAATTCTTCCCCTTCAAGAAAACCGTTCCCTTCATGAGCTGGGGGAAGGTGACGACGGCGATCTCGCTGCTCACCTTCCTGTTCTCGGTGTGGGCACTGTGGGACCGTGGCCTCAATCTGGGTGTCGACTTCACCGGCGGCACCCTGATCGAGGTGCGCACCAGCCAGCCGGCCGATCTGCAGGCGATCCGCAGCACGCTGGAGAAGACCGGCCTGCCGGAAATCTCGGTGCAGAACTTCGGCACCAGCCGCGACGTGCTGATCCGCCTGCCCAACAAGGCCGATGCCAATGCGGCCGAAACCAGCAACCGGGTGATGGCCGCATTGCAGGCCACGGACGCCACGGTCGAGCTGAAGCGCGTCGATTTCGTCGGCCCGCAGGTCGGCAAGGAACTCTACGACAGCGGCGCGCTGGCGCTGCTGGTGGTCGCCTTCGGCATCATGATCTACCTGGCGATCCGCTTCGAATGGCGCTTCGCCGTCGCCGGCATGCTCGCCAACCTGCACGACATCGTCATCATCCTCGGCGTGTTCGCCTTCTTCCAGTGGGAATTCACCCTGACGGTTCTGGCCGGCGTGCTGGCGATCCTCGGCTACTCGGTCAACGAATCGGTGGTGGTGTTCGACCGGATCCGCGAGAACATCCGCAAGATGCGCGGCGCCACCATCCCGCACATCATCGACGACGCCATCACGCGCACCATGAGCCGCACCATCATCACCCACGGCTCGACGCAGATCATGGTGCTGTCGATGCTGTTCTTCGGCGGCGAGGCGCTGCACAATTTCGCGCTCGCGCTCACCATCGGCATCATGTTCGGCATCTACTCCTCGGTGCTGGTCGCCAGCCCCCTGCTGCTGATGTTCGGCGTCAAGCGCGAGCACTTCATCAAGCCGGTGGAGAAGAAGGAAGAAGCGGTGGTCTAGGGGCTAGGATTTAGGATCCAGGGGTTAGGGGAATGAGCGGCCGGAGGCCGCGAAATTTAATGAGCCCCTAGCCCCTAGCCCCTAGCCCCTAGCCCCTAGCCCCTAGCCCCTAGCCCCTAGCCCCTAGCCCCTAGCCCCTAGCCCCTAGCCCCTAGCCCCTAGCCCCTAGCCC
>JAJZPG010000049.1 GCA_021811235.1 Pseudomonadota bacterium
CTCTCCGCCAAAACCGTCAGCACCCACAAGGCCCGCCTGATGAAAAAACTGGGCGTGGACAATCTGAGCGATCTGGTGCGTTACGCGCTGAGCCATGAATTGATCTGAAGCGGCGAGATCCGGATTTCCCGCTGTAGGAATATTCCTACAGTCGATTCGTATTCCGCCGACGGCGCGGCAACGGCTCGCACCGATACGAATTCCCGACGGCCCACCGTTACCTCCCTCATGTATGTGCATGGTGGGCTACGGTGAAACTGCTGATCGTGGATGATTCCTCGGCCGTCTATGGCCGTCTGTTGGAAATGCTGGGTGGGGTGGAATACTTCACCGCGCTTTCCATTGCGCGTTCCCTGCACGAGGCCGTGGAAAAGGGCCGCCAGCTGTGTCCGGATGCGGTGGTGCTGGACGTGCGCCTGCCCGACGGCAGCGGCCTCGATGCCCTGGCACAGATCAAGCGGGACTCCCCGGACACCCGCGTCTATGTGTTCACCAATCAAGTCGAATACCGGGACAGGGCGACACGCGCCGGAGCCGACGGTTTCTTCGACAAATCCCTTGAATTCGAAGCGCTGGTTGCGCAATTGCTGGGCGCGGACGCCCGGTCGGGAGGCGGGCAATGAGCATGGCCGGGAAAGACGACCGCCGCGTCGCCGGGCTGGCGTGGGCTTCCGTTGCGGCAATCGGCCTGCTGGGGGCGGCCGCAGCCTGGTTCTGTGACGCGGGCAACCTGCTCCTGGCGGGCGGGGTGGCGGGGGCCGGCGTGCTCGCCGGGGGCTTCCTCGCCAAACGCGTGCGCGCTGCGCTGGCGGCGGCCCGGCGCGGGGCGGATGAAATCTGTTTGATACAGCAGGCGACGACGTCTGCCGCCGATGGGCTGGATGAGCTGTGCAGCCAGGTGTTGCCGATCTGGAATCGCCAGATCGAGACCGCGCGCAGCCAGACCGAAACCTCCCTGGTCGATCTGGCCACGTGCTTCGGCGATATCCATCAGCGCCTGGATGCGGCGCTGGGCCTGTACCGCAACAGCACCGGCGGGCTGTCCGATGGTAGCGGCGGCGAACAGGACGTCACCGCCATGCTGGAAAAGGGCCAGGACGACCTGCGCTCCATGCTCTCGTCGCTGCGTGCCGGCATTCAGGCCAAGCAGGAAATGCTCGATCGCATCCGCGAAGTCGCCCGGTTCACCGACGAACTCAAGGACATGGCCGGCCTGGTGTCGGCGCTGGCCAACCAGACCAATCTGGTGGCGCTCAATGCCGCCATCGAGGCGGCGTGGGCGGGCGAGGCCGGGCGTGGATTCGCGGTGATCGCCGACGAGGTGCGCAAGCTCTCCAACCTGTCGGGGGATACCGGCAAGCAGATCACCTCGCGCGTGGAGAGCGTGACGCACGCGATCCACGGCGCGGTGGAGATCGCGGAGCGCTATGCCGACCAGGATGCGCGCGCCATGCGGGATTCCGAGCAGCTCATCGAAGGGGTGCTGAATGTGTTCCGGAATGCGGTGGAGCACCTGACCCAGGCGGCAATCCAATTCCAGCACGAAGGCCAGGCGGTGCAGGAGACGGTTTCCGGCGTCATCGTCTCGCTCCAGTTCCAGGACCGGGTCAGCCAGATCCTGCGCCAGACCCTGGACGACATGGCGCGCCTGGAAACCGTCCTCCTGGAGAACCGGGAACGCGGGGGCCGCGGCGAGGCGGTTCCGCCCCTGGACGTGGCCGCCTGGCTCGAGCAGCTCTCCAGCACCTACACGACCCTCGAGCAGATGGACAACCACCAGGGCACGCAGAGCAACGCGCCCGGCAAAGCTACCGAAATCACTTTCTTTTAGGAGAAAACATGGCCAAGACCATTTTGATCGTTGACGACTCGGCAGCCGTGCGCCAGGTCGTGGGGCTGACCCTCAAGGGTGCCGGCTACGACGTCGTCGATGCGGTGGACGGCAAGGACGCGCTGAGCAAGCTGGACGGGCGCAAGCTGCATCTGGTCATCAGCGACGTGAACATGCCCAACATGGACGGCATTTCCTTCGTCAAGGAAATGAAGGCCAAGCCCGCCTACAAATTCACGCCCGTGATCATGCTCACCACCGAAGGCAGCGAGGCCAAGAAACGCGACGGCCAGATGGCCGGCGCCAAGGCCTGGGTGGTCAAGCCGTTCCAGCCCGCCCAGATGCTGGATGCGGTGTCGAAGCTGATCCTGCCGTAAGCGCGTGGAGACCCTCATGGAACTCAGCAGCGAACGTCACGAAAACCGCCTGCGCCTGCATGCCGCCGGCGAACTGACCATCTACCACGCCGCGGACCTCAAGCCCGCCCTGCTCGGGGCGCTCGACCAGGGCGACGACATCGAGATCGATCTTTCGGACGTCTGCGAACTCGACAGCAGCGGCGTGCAATTGCTCATGCTCATGAAGCGGGAAGCGGCGGCGGCCGGCAAGAGCCTGTCGCTGTCCGGGCACAGCCCGGCGGTGCTGGAAGTGTTCGAACTGCTGGGCCTGGGCGGATGGTTTGGCGACCCCCAGGTGCTGCCGGCGGCGACGCAGAGGGGAGAAGCATGAATCTGGATCTGGGCGATGCCCTGCAAACCTTCTTTGCGGAAAGCCGCAGCCTGCTCCAGGAAATGGAGGAAGGGCTGCTGCGTCTGGAAACGGCTCCCGACGATGCGGAGGCGGTCAACGCCGTGTTCCGCGCTGCCCACACCATCAAGGGTTCTTCCGGTTTGTTCGGCCTGGACGACATCGTCGCCTTCACCCACAAGGCCGAGAACGTGCTGGACCGGGTGCGCAACAACGAGCTCGCCCTGACCGAGGCGCTGGTGGGCCTGTTCCTGGGCTGCCGCGACCACATCGAACGGCTGCTGGACATCACCGCCGCCGGCGCGCAGATGGATGCGGACACCCGCCAGCAGGGCGAGGCGCTGGCTTCGCAGCTGAGCCGGTACATGGGGCAGTCGGCCGCCACCTTGCCGGCCGAAACGGATGCCCCGGTGCACCACCTGGGGGGCGCACGGACGGCAGACGACACCTGGCACATCTCCCTGCGTTTCGGCCGGGACGTGCTGAAGAACGGCATGGACCCGCTGTCCTTCATCCGCTACCTCGGCACCCTGGGCGAGATCGTCCACCTCACCACCCTGGACGACGCCCTGCCCGGCGCCAGCGAGATGGATCCGGAATGCTGCTACCTGGGATTCGAGATCCGGCTCTCGACCGAGGCCGACAAGGCCCGCATCGAAGGCGTGTTCGAATTCGTGCGCGACGACTGCCAGCTCCACATCCTGCCGCCCGGCAGCCGGGTGGCCGATTACATCGACCTGATCGAGGCGCTGCCGGAGAGCAACGACCGTCTCGGCGAGATCCTGGTGGCATGCGGCGCTGTGACCCAGCGCGAGTTGGGCGAGTCGCTCGCCCTCCAGGCGTGCGAAAGCGCGCGCCTGGAAAACGCGCAGCCCCTGGGCGAGATCATGGTGGAACGACAGATCGTCCAGCCGGAACTGGTGGACGCGGCGCTCACCAAGCAGAAGGAGGCGCGCCAGCGCCAGGCGCAGGAGGCCAAGTTCGTCCGGGTCCATGCCGACAAGCTGGACAGCCTCATCAATCTGGTGGGCGAACTGGTCATCGCCGGCGCCGGCGTCGGCCTCATGGCGGCGCGCAACAAGGACAGCGCCATGATGGAATCGGTCTCGGGCATGGCCCGACTGGTCGAGGACATCCGCGACGGCGCCATGCGTTTGCGCATGGTGGAAATCGGCGAGACCTTCAACCGCTTCCGCCGCGTGGTGCGCGACGTCTCCAAGGAACTGGGCAAGGACATCGACCTCAGCATCAGCGGTGCGGAAACCGAGCTGGACAAGACCGTGGTGGAGAAGATCGGCGATCCGCTCACCCATCTGGTGCGCAACGCCATGGATCACGGCATCGAATCCGCCGAGGTGCGCCTGGCCCGCGGCAAACCGGCCAAGGGCACGCTGCAGCTCAACGCCTACCACGAATCCGGCGGCATCGTCATCGAGGTGGTGGACGACGGCGGCGGCCTCAACCGCGAGCGCATCCTCGCCAAGGCGCGCGACAAGGGGCTGATCCAGGATGGCGACCATCTGGCCGACCGGGATGTATGGAACCTGATCTTCGAACCGGGCTTTTCCACCGCCGAACAGGTGAGCAACCTGTCCGGCCGCGGCGTCGGCATGGATGTGGTGCGGCGCAATATCGAGGCCCTGCGCGGCACGGTCGAGATCGAAAGCCGCGAGGGCGCAGGGTCGACCTTCCGCATCCGCCTGCCGCTCACGCTGGCCATCATCGACGGTTTCCTCATGGGGGTCGCCGACAGCCATTACGTGGTACCCCTCGACATGGTGCTGGAGTGCGTGGAGCTGAATGCCTGCACCGACCGCAACGAGGGTTGCGACTATCTCAACCTGCGCGGCGAGGTCCTGCCCCTGCTGCGGGTGAAGGATCACTTCAGTCTGAAAGGACGCGCTTCCCGCCGCGAAAACGTGGTGGTGGTGACGGCGGCCGGGCGCAAGGCCGGCCTGGTGGTGGACGAACTGAAAGGCGAGTTCCAGGCGGTCATCAAGCCCCTGGGCAATTTGTTCCAGCGGGTCCGGGGCATCTCCGGTTCGACCATCCTGGGCTCGGGCGAAGTGGCGCTGGTGCTCGATGTCCCGGCTTTGCAGGATGAGGCGGCGCGGGCCGGCTCGGCGGGCGTGACGGCCTGATTTTTCACGGTTTGTTTTCGGCAATTAGGAGAGAAGCATGTTCAGCAATATGAAAATCGGAGTGCGCCTCGCTCTCGGCTTCGGCCTGGTGGTCGCGTTCATGGCCATGATCGCCTTCATCGGGGTCACCCGCATGGCGAGCCTCAACGAGGGCGTCGCGCTGATGGTGAACGACCGTTATCCCAAGACCGTCTTGGCCAACGACATGATCGACAACATCAACATCATCGCCCGCTCCATGCGCAACACCCTGATCCTGGACGACGGCGCCGCGATCCAGAAGGAACTGGGGCGCATCGACGATTCCCGCAAGCTCATCAAGGAGCGCCTGGACAAACTGGAGGCGACCATCACGAGCGAAGAGGGCAAGAAGCAGCTGGCTGGCGTGAAGGAGGCCCGCGTCAAGTACGTGGCGGCCCAGGACGCCTTCCTCAAACTGGTCGAAGAGGGCAAGCAGGCCGAAGCCCGGACCTATCTGGTGAGCGAGGTCCGCGCCCTGCAGGGCGCCTACCTCGAGGCGGTGGCGGGCCTGATCAAGTACCAGGGCGAGCTGATGGAGCAGGCCGGCCAGGACGCCGCCGATCTGTACCACGCCGCCCGCACGTTGATTTTCACCATCGCGGCCGCGGCGCTGGCCATGGCCGCGCTGATCGGATTCTGGGTCACCCGCAGCATCACCCGTCCGGTGAACGAAGCCCTGGGCGTGGCCAACAAACTGGCCGAGGGCGATCTCAACGTGCGTATCGAGGTCAAGGGCAGGGACGAGACCGGGCAGTTGCTGGAAGCCATGCAGGCGATGGTTGTCAAGCTGTCGCAGATCATCAGTGAAGTTCGCAGCGCCTCGGACAACCTGTCGTCGGCCTCCGAGCAGGTTTCGTCGACGGCGCAGTCCCTGTCGCAGGGTGCGAGCGAGCAGGCGGCGTCGGTGGAAGAGACCTCGGCGAGCATCGAGCAGATGAGCGCGTCGATTGCGCAGAACACCGAGAACGCCAAGGTCAC
>JAJZPG010000028.1 GCA_021811235.1 Pseudomonadota bacterium
ATGGGCCGCCTGAAAGAGGCCGAGGCCAATTGCCAATGTGCCCTGGCGATGGACCCGAACAACGCCCTCGCCCATTCCGCCCTCGCCGGCACGCTGGTGGAGATGGGCCGCCTGGATGAAGCCGAAGCCAGCTACCACCGCTCCCTGGAGCTTAGCCCGCGCGCCGGAATTCACAGCGCCCTGCTGTTCATGAAGAATCATCTGTTCCGCTATTCACCCGCGGAGAACCTTGCGGAAGCCCGGAAATATGGCCAGCAGGTGGCGAGCGCCGCAACGCCCTTCAAGGCATGGTCCTGCGCGAGACAGCCGAAACGTCTGCGCGTCGGCCTGGTCTCGGGCGATTTGAGAAACCATCCCGTCGGTTATTTCCTGGAAAGCCTGCTGGCTCATCTTGACCCGTCGTCCATCGAACTGATCGCCTATGCGACCAGCCCCCAATCCGACCCCCTTACGGAAAGGATCAAGCCGTGCTTCTCGGCATGGAAACCGTTGACCGGCCTCACCGATGAGGCTGCCGCTCACATGATCCACGCCGACGGCCTACACGTGCTGGTCGATCTTTCCGGTCACACCGCAAAAAACCGTCTGCCCGTGTTTGCCTGGAAACCGGCACCGGTCCAGACGAGTTGGTTAGGGTATTTCGCCACGACGGGCGTTCCCGGCATGGACTACGTGCTTGGCGACCCCCATGTGACCCCGCTCAGCGAGGCCGGCCATTTCACCGAAAGGATCTGGCAGCTGCCGGCGAGCTATCTATGCTTCACGGAGCCTGACGTGCCACTCGACGTTACGCCCTTGCCCGCCCTTGCAAGCAGCCAGATCACCTTCGGCAGCTTCAACAATCTGTCCAAGATGAACGATGCGGTGGTGGCGGTATGGTCTGACATTCTGAACGCGGTTCCATCATCCAGGCTGTTTCTGAAGGCGTCCCAATTGGGCGACCCTTCGGTGTGCCAGGAAACCAGGAGACGATTTCTCGAGCACGGCATTGCCACGGACCGCCTGATTCTCGAAGGCAAGTCCCCTCGCTCCGAGTTGCTGGCGGCTTACCAGCGAGTCGATGTCGCGCTCGACCCTTTCCCTTATCCGGGAGGCACGACGACCATCGAAAGCCTGTGGATGGGCGTGCCGGTCATCACCAAACGCGGCGACCGCTTCCTTTCTCACGTGGGCGAAACCATCGCGCGCAACGGGGGGCTGTCCGGGTGGATTGCGGCCGACGACCATGACTACGTTGCGAAAGCCGTCGCTTTCGTTTCCGATCTCGACGAGCTTGCAGCTCTGCGTACAGGCCTGCGCCAGCAGGTGCTGAATTCACCTTTGTTCGACGCAGCGAGCTTCGCCCGTCAATTCGATGAAGCAATTTGGGGGATGTGGAACCAATGGTTGAACCAACAAGACGCAGCATAGCGCCCACCACCTTGATCACCGGCGGCGCCGGGTTCCTCGGGTCGCACCTGGCGGACCGGCTGATTGCCGAGGGCCAGGATGTGATGTGCGTGGACAACTTCTATACCGGCACCAAGGACAATATCCGACATCTGATCAACAACAAGCGATTCGAGTTGATCCGGCACGATGTCTGGCTGCCTTTGTACGTGGAAGTCGACCGCATTTTCAATCTTGCCTGCCCGGCCAGCCCCGTGCATTATCAGTCCGACCCTATCGCCACGACGAAGACATCGGTACTGGGCGCCATCAACATGCTGGGCCTGGCGAAGCGCTGCAAGGCCCGAATTCTGCACGCCTCCACGTCCGAGGTTTATGGCGACCCGCAGGTCCATCCCCAAACCGAAAGCTACTTCGGGCACGTCAACCCGATCGGCCCGCGGTCCTGCTACGACGAGGGCAAGCGCTGTGCCGAAACCCTGTGCTTCGACTATCACCGCCAGGCGAAAGTCGATATCCGCGTGATCCGTATATTCAACACCTACGGCCCGCGGATGCATCCGCATGACGGCAGGGTGGTGAGCAATTTCATTGTCCAGGCCTTGAAAGGCGACCCGATTACGGTCTACGGCGACGGCAGCCAGACCCGTTCCTTCTGTTATGTCGACGACCTGATCGACGGCATGGTGCGAATGATGAATCAGGATGTCGAAATTGGCCCCATGAACCTGGGCAACCCGAATGAATTCACGGTCCGCGAACTTGCCGAAACGATCCTGCGTTTGACCCATTCCAAGAGCGAGCTTGTGTTTCGCCCGTTGCCGCAGGACGACCCAACCCAGCGTCAGCCTGACATCAGCAAGGCCCGGTCGATTCTGAACTGGGAACCCAAGGTGGGGCTGGAAGACGGCCTCAAGGAAACAATCGCCTATTTCAGGAACATCCTAAGCTGAGGCGTATCCGCATTCACCAACTCATTCCGAGGAATATGCTGTGTCGATTCAGCCCTTGTCCGCCCATTGCCCCGTCTGCGGCTACCACGTCGCCATCCCGTTCTTTTCCGGGGGGATGCAGCCTCTAGCCACCCTCGGCTGGCCACGGTCGGCATCAGAAGCAGCCAGCATGGAGCGTCTGCCATTGGATTTTGTCCAGTGCCCTGCCTGCACACACGTCTACAACCACTCGTTCCGCTACGGCGCGGTTCCCTACCAGAAGAACCCGAACAGGATGTTCAACACGGGCTCGATCTGGAAAGGGCATCTTGCCGACACCAGGAACCTGCTGAAGAAGCGCCTGCCGCCCAATCCGAGCGTGGTGGAAATCGGATGCGGAGAGGGCCATTTCGTGCGAGGGCTGTCCGAAGAATTTTCCGCCGGCCGTTTTGTCGGCTTCGACCCCAACACCAGTGCCGAATCCGGGCATGGCGTGGAATTTCATGCCCGTCTCTTTGATCCCCTGGAAGACGTGGCCGCATTCGCGCCCGACATGGTGGTCGTGAGGCATGTCCTGGAGCATTTCACGGAATTGGCCAGCCTGCTGGAGCCGTTGGCATGGACTGCATCCCGCCAGGAAAAACCATGCTGGCTGTTCGCGGAGGTGCCCTGTATCGACCGTGTGTTTGAAACAGGCCGGCTCGCTGATTTCTATTATGAGCACGTCTCCCATTTCACGACCCGATCGTTCACTACCTTGCTTCATCGCCTGGGAGAATTGGACACGCTGGGGCACGGATACGATGGCGAGGTCGTCTACGGTCTGGTTCGTCTCGATTCGACCAAGGATGCACGATCTGTCGCCGAGCATGCGGCTGACTTTTGTCGCCGGGCATCCGCTTCAGTCGCGACAATTTCGCGGCAACTGGCGGAATTGGCTGATAGCGGCGTTTCGGTAGCGATCTGGGGCGGCACCGGGAAAGCGGCGGCGTTCATGCATCAGTTTGGCGTCGACCGAAAGCGCTTCCCTTTAGTGGTGGATTCGGATCCCGGCAAGGTCGGCTCTTTTGTGCCAGGCACTGGCCAGGAGATCGCATTCCGGGATGCACTCAAGAATGCGCCTTTGGATGTGGTGATCATTCCAACCCAGTGGCGGGCGCGGGACATCGTTGCGGAAATGGCGAAGGAAGGGATTTCGGCATCGCGCGTGCTGATCGAGCACAACGGACAGTTGATCGACTTCCTGAAGGACGAGCATCCTTATCGGGCGTGAGCCAGGCGGCGTCAGCGTGAACGGTTGGCATGCCTATGGCGCACGCCGCCGGGAGCGGCAAGACCTTCACCCAGGGTTCGCTCGGGAACCAGGCGCCCGCCGCCTTCCGGCATTTCGAAAATTACCCCCCTTTTCACGCCCTAATCCGGCGTTCGCTTTCCGGGCATCGCCCGTACCATGCAAAACATAGCAAATGCCCCTTGCGGGCCCATACGTCGACATGGCTGAACCACCCGTCAAAATCAATCTGGACAATCCCACCGAAGTGGCGCGGGAAACCCTGCGCCGCCTGGCGTTGCGCCGGATTGCGCCGACGCCGGACAACTACCAGACCCTGTACGAGGATATCGTCGGCGTGCCCACGCCCGCGGCCGATCCCAATGCCCCCTCCGCCGCCACTGCGCTGGCAGGACTGGTCATGGACCTCAACCTGCAATATCCCGAACTGTCCGACCCGGTGGAGAAACTCAACCAGGCCATCCGCAAGGGCGACTGGACCGTGTGCCGCAAACAGCTGGGACACATTACCCGGCAGCTCAAGCAGCAGCCCGCGGCCGACAAGCCGTCCCGGCCTCCGGCGGCCGTCGCCGACCTGCCGCCCCAGCACGAGACGCTTGCCCAGCTGCGGGACATGCTCGCGAAGACGCTGGAATTCGGCGTCGCCACCCAGCTGGCGCACAGCCCGCAGCTGGCCGAACGCACCCATCGGCTGGTCGCCAACCTGCGCGAGAACACCAGCCCCAGCGCCCTGCGCGAGGTGGCCGGCGGCCTGAAATCGCTGTGGATCGACATCGACCTGCACGCCTCGCACGTTCACGACCAGCAGGAATCGCTCAAGCGCATCCTGCTGCTGCTGGTGGAAAACATCGGCGAGCTGCTCGACGACGACACCTGGCTGCGCGGCCAGCTCGACATGGTGCAGGAGATCATCGCCGCCCCGCTCAGGATCCAGTCGCTGCAGGAGGCGGAAAAGCGGCTCAAGGAAGTCATCTATAAGCAGAGCCTGGTCAAGCACGGCCTGCGCGAGGCCACCGCCACGCTGAAGGCGACCATGACCACCTTCGTCAGCCGCATGCGCGACGCCGTCGCAGCCAACGACGAATACCAGGGCAAGATCGCCACCCACATCGAACGCATCAGCAAGACCGAGGACGTGCTGGAACTGAACCGCATCCTCGAAACCCTGCTGGAGGAGACCCGCGCGGCGCAGTCGGAAAGCCGGCGCGCCCACGACCAGCTGGTCCAGGAACGCGACACCGCCGAGCAGGCCGAGACGCGCATCCGCGAACTGGAAACCCAGATCGCCCAGATGAGCGCCCTGATCCGCGAAGACCCGATGACCGGCAGCCTCAACCGGCGCGGGCTGGACGACGAATTCGCGCGCGAGGCCTCGCGCGCGGACCGCTACGACATGCCGTTCAGCATCGCCGTGCTCGACGTCGACAATTTCAAGGCGCTGAACGACAAGCGCGGCCACCAGACCGGCGACGAGGCACTGATCCACCTGGTCAAGGTCGCCAAGGAAGAGCTGCGCCTGACCGACCACGTCGCCCGCCTCGGCGGCGAGGAGTTCCTCATCATCCTGCCGAACACCGGGCTCGACGAGGCGGCGCAGATCGTCACCCGCCTGCAGCGCAGCCTCACCAAGAAGTACTTTCTCGACCACAACGAACGCGTGCTGATCACCTTCAGCGCCGGCGTGGCCGAGCGCGTGCCCGGCGAAGCCCAGGATGCGCTCATCGCGCGCGCCGACGGCGCCATGTACGAAGCCAAGCACAGCGGCAAGAACCGCGTCTGCGTGGCCCCCCAGGCACCTGCACAAGCCGAGGAATGACGATCATGCAGATTTTTGAAACAAGGGCCTTAACTTTCTCCGACCCCCGACGATTCCTCACACAACGGCGGTTCATGCAGCCCCAGCGGCCAGACCAACGTTGACGGCACCAGAGCACCCCTGACGGGGCATAAAGCCGGAACCATCGACCCACTCAAGGAGAAATATCATGGCACAAGTAATCAACACCAACGTCGGCGCCCTGTTTGCCGGTGCAGCCCTGAACCGCTCGGCAAACGCCCTGCAGACCGCCCAGCAGCGCCTGTCTTCCGGCCTGCGCATCAACAGCGCCGCTGACGACGCGACCGGCATGGGCATCGCCACCGGCTTCGACTCGCAGATCCGTGGCGCGAACCAGAACATCCGCAAAGCCAACGACGGGATTTCCGCCGCCCAGATTTCCGACGGCTACCTGGCCCAGATCGGCGAGAACACCCAGCGCCTGCGCGAGATCTATATCCAGACCGGCGCCGTCACCAACGAAGAAGCCGTCGCCCTCCTGGCTGAAAACGCCCGTATCGACGGTCTGGTGACCGCCAGCACGGCAGTGACGGTGGACGAAAGCGGCGGCACCGCCGGCGGCTACGGCGGCACCTTCACCGCAGCCACCACCTACGCCAACCTGACTGCATTCGACACCGAGCTGGACGCCATCGTCACCGCCCGTGCCGAATTCGGCGCGGACATGTCGGCGCTGGCCTCTGCGGTCTCCAGCCTGCAGACCGCTTCGGTGAACTACTCGGCTTCCTACAGCCGCGTGATGGATACCGACTACGCCGCCGAAACCGCATCCCAGGCGAAAAACAACATCCTGCAACAGGCAGGCACCGCGGTCCTGGCACAAGCCAACCAGACGCCGCAAAACGTGCTGACCCTGCTGCGTTAAGAAGGTAATTGAGACGGATCCCTGACCGGTGTTGCCCGGTCGGGGATTGAGCATGAAGGGATATCGCGATGATTATCCAGACTACTCCTCAGATGAATCAGGCCATCCAGCCTGATGTGCGCGCTACTGGCGTCGCCCCTGCCAGACCTGTCGCCGTTCCTGCGGCCCAGGGTGCCCCCGTGCAGCCCTCCGCCGAAGAATTGAAGCATGCAGTGGCGGCGATCAACCAGGCCATGCAACAGTCCAACCGCAACCTTGAATTCAGCGTGGACACCGACACCAACAGAACCGTGGTCAAGATGGTGGACACCAGCACGGGTGAACTGATTCGCCAGTTCCCCACCGAAACAACCCTGGCCATTTCGCGCGGAATCGAACAATTCCAGCAGGGCCTGCTACTCAGACAAAAGGCTTGAGCCGGGAGGCTAACCATGGCAATTACGGCTTCAAGCACGACCGCACTCGACGTCCCCACCCTCGTCTCGCAGTTGATGGCCATCGAGCGGCGGCCCATCGACAAGCTCGACGCCAAGGTTAGCAGCTACGAGTCCAAGATTTCCTCCTTCGGCACGCTCAGCAGCCTGGTATCGAGCTTTCAGACCGCGGCGGAGTCCCTGAGCTCCAGCCTGGAGAAGCTCGCCACCACCCCGTCCGATGCCAATGTGCTTTCCGCCACCGCCGCCAGCACCGCGGTGCCGGGCAGCTACAGCATCAACGTGAGCCAGCTGGCGCAATCGCAGAACCTGATTGCCGCCGGTCAAACCAGCAGCACCGCCGCCATCGGCGACGGTACGGCCACGACGGTCACGTTCGACTTCGGCACCATCAGCGGCGGCACGCTGACCAACGGGGTATACAGCGGCGCTGCCTTTACCTCCAACGGCGGCGGCACCCAAAGCATCGTCATCGACAGCACCAACAACACCTTGGAAGGCATCAGGGACGCGATCAATGCCGCCGGCATGGGCGTCACCGCGACCATCGTCAACGACGGCAGCGGTACGCCCTACCGCCTCGCACTGACGTCGACCAATTCCGGCCTCAGCAACAGCCTGAAGATCACGACCAGCGGCGGCGACGGTTCCATCGGGAATCTGCTGGGCTATGACCCTGCAGGCACGCAAAACCTGACCCAGACCATGGCCGCGCAGAATGCCAACCTCACGGTGAACGGCATTGCGATCACCAGCGCGTCCAATACCGTCAGCGAGGCGATCCAGGGCGTCACGCTGACGCTCAAGAGCACCACGACCACGCCCACCAGCCTGGCGGTCGCACGCGACACCACGGCCATCAACACCGCCGCTTCCGGCTTTGTCGACGCCTACAACGCCCTGGCCAGCCAGATCAAATCGCGCTCCGCCTTCGGCACCGACGACAAAACGGCAGGCGCACTGGCGGGCGACGGCACCCTGCGCGTCATGCAGGAACAGTTGCGCGGAATCTTCAATACCCCTGCAAGCGGCGGCACCCTGACCTCGCTTGCCCAGGTCGGCATCGCATTCCAGAAGGACGGCTCGCTGCTGCTGGACAGCAGCAAACTCAACAACGCCCTCTCGACCGATTTCAGCGATGTGACCAATCTGCTCTCGTCGTCGACGGGTTACGCCACCCGGCTGGAAGCCTGGGCCAAATCCACGCTGGCGATCGATGGGCTGATCGACACGCGCACCAAGAGCCTCAAGCAGAACGTCGAGAACTACAACGACGAGATCGACCGCCTGGAAATCCGGATGAAGGCCCTCGAAAAGAAATACACCACCGAATACACCACGCTGAATCTCCTGCTGAGCAGCATGAACAGCACCAGCACCTATCTGACGCAGCAACTGGCCTCCAGCAAATAAATCGGGAGCAAGACGTGTACACGAATTCCAGAAGCGCTGCCCACACCTACGCCAACGTCGGACTCGAAACCGGCGTGCTTGCGGCCAGCCCGCACCAGCTGATCGTCCTGCTGTACGAGGGTGCCGAGCTCGCCGTGCGGATGGCGATCCGGCACATGAACGAAGGCGATCTGGTCAAGAAATCGGCGGCCATCAGCAAGGCCAGTTCCATCATTCTGGACGGCCTGCTCGCCGCGCTCGATCCCAAGCAGGGCGGCGACATCGCGCAGCAGCTCGCGTCGCTGTACGACTACATGAACAAGCGTCTGATGCTGGCCCACATCAACAACCAGACGGCACCGCTCGAGGAAGTGCTGGGCCTGCTGCATGAACTGCGCGGCGCCTGGCAGCAGATCGGAACGGTGAACCGCCCCCACGCCACCCTGCAGTCCATCGCAGCCTGACCGGAGACCCCCATGACCAGCAACGAAATGCTCGCCACCTACGAAACGCTCTCCGAACTGACCGGCACCATGCTGATCGCCGCCCGCCAGGGCGAATGGGATCACCTCGCCGATCTCGAGCAGCGCTGCCGCGGCTACGTCGGCAGCCTGATGCAGTCTGCGCCGGTGCAACTGAACGAAAGCGAGCAGCGCACCAAGGTGGCGATCATCCGCACCATCCTGCAGAACGACGCCAAAATCCGTGCGCTCACCGAACCCCGTCTCGACGAACTGCAGCAGCGCCTGCACATGATTCGCGCCGGCCAGCGCGGCGTCGAGGCCTATGGCGCCCAGCGTGCCTGAGTCCTGAACCATGTATCCGGCCCAGGCCTTGTCGCGCATCCTGGCCGTCCAGCCCGTGCTGGACGCCATCGAGCGCGACCAGGCCGCGCCGCGTACCGCATTCGAGCACCTGATCATCGGCCAGTCGCTCACCGGCCAGGTGAAGGGCCAGACCAAGGGCATCACCCTGGTCGACATCGAAGGACAGACCGTCGCCTTGCGACTGCCCAAGCAGGCAGCACCCGGCGACACGCTCCGCCTGCGCTTCGCCGGCCACCTGCCCCAGCCGGTCTTCCTGCTCGAAACGCCGGAACCCGAAGCGGCCGGCGACGCGCAGTTGAGCCAGACGGCCCGCATGTTGAGCGAACTGGTGCAGCGCCTGCCGGAGCGCAACGCCCTGCCCACCCTGACCCCCCCCGCTCCCCTGCTCGACCAGCCGACCGCCCAGCCCGCCGAGATGGCGCTCGCGCTGCGCACCGCGCTGGTCCGCAGCGGACTGTTCTACGAATCGCATCTGGCGAACTGGGCGGTCGGCCTCGACAGCCTCGACGGGCTGATGCAGGAACCGCAAAACCGCCTGGCCGCGGCCGACGTGGCGCGCGCTGCCGCCAGTCCCGCTTCCGCGCCGGCCCTCACCGAGGGCACGGCCTCGTCCGACCCCAGGCCGCTCAACCCCATGCATGCGCTGCTGTCGCAGCAGCTGCAGGTGCTGGAATCGCCGCAGTTCGTCTGGCGCGGCGAATTGTGGCCGGGCCAGATGCTGGAATGGCTGGTGCGCAAGGAAACGGAAACGGGCCAGGACCATTCGACCGCGACGCCGGCCAACGAAGTGGATGCGGTGTGGCAATCCCGCCTCCGGGTGAACCTGCCGCAGCTCGGCGAGGTGACGCTGCACATCCGGCTCGATGCCCGCCAGGGCTTCGACATCCGCGTGGTGCCTGAACAGGCCGGCGCCGAGACCACGCTGCGTGCGCACCGCGGCGAACTGCTGGAACAGCTCGCCGCCGCCGGCTGCACGCTGCAAGCCCTCACGGTGCAACATGCCGACACCTGACCGTCAGCGCGCCGCAGCCGCCCTCGCCTATCGCACCGGCGACGCCGCGCCGCGCGTGGTCGCCAAGGGGCACGGCCTGGTCGCCGACAGCATCATCGAAAAGGCCCGCGCATCGGGCGTGTACGTCCACGAATCGCGCGAGCTGCTGGCGCTGCTGATGCAGATCGACCTCGACAGCCACATCCCGCCGCAGTTGTATGTCGCGGTGGCCGAACTGCTCGCCTGGCTCTATCATCTGGACGGGTCCGACAAGCCGGCCCTGCCGAAACCACAATAACGAATCCAGCGTATGCCTTCCTCGCCGCAACACGAAGCCAGCCCCAGCGACCCCGATGAACAACTCGCACGCTTTGCCGTGCATTCGCGCACCGAAATCCTGTTCCTGCTGCGCGCGATCCAGAAACGCAAGCTGCTGGTCAATCTCGACATCCCGGGCAGCCGGCAGATCATCGTCACCTCGGTGCTGGCGGTGAACGATGCGGCCAACGCGCTGATCCTCGACGTCGCCCGCGGCGACGCGCTCAACCACGAGCTGATGTCCGGCAAGGGCGCCGAATTCATCACCCAGCTCGACGGCGTCACCATCTCGTTCGAGACCGGTCCGGTGAGTCTGTGCGACTACGAAAAGTTGCCGGCGCTGCGCATCACGCTGCCCAAGTCGCTGATCCGCCTGCAGCGCCGCGAACATTTCCGGGTGCCGATGCCGATCGCCAATCCGGTCAAGTGCATCGTCCCCTCGTCATCCGAGGAAGACCGCGAACCGATCACCACCCACATCGTCGACATCGGCTGCGGCGGCGTGGCGCTGGCCGACACCAGCGGCCGGCTCGGCCCCGAAACCGGCCGCATCCTGACAGGCTGCAAGCTGCTGCTGCCCGAGACCGACGTCATCTTCACCACGCTCGAAGTGCGCAACTCGGCCCAGATCCGTCTGCACAACGGCGCCTTCCAGACGCGGCTGGGCTGCATGTTCATCAAGCTGCCCAACGACATGGCCGCCACGCTGCAGCGCTTCGTCATGAACATCGAGCGCGCCCGGCGCAACACCCTCTAGCCGGCCGCCCATCCACAGGATTCAAGGAGTCTCCACCATGCAAACCATCCAGCAGGAAATCGACGAACGCACCAACCTCACCAGCTCCAACAAGCTGGAATTGCTGCTGTTCCGCCTGGGCGAGGATCCTGCGCTGGGGCGCAGCGAACTGTTCGGCATCAACGTGTTCAAGATCCGCGAAATCATCCCCATGGCGCCCATCACCGCCGTGGCAGGCTCGCCGCCCCATATGATGGGCGTGGTCGATCTGCGCGGCCAGGTCCTGCCGGTGATCGACCTGCCGGCCGTCGCCGGCTTCATCCCGAAGAGCGGCCTGAACATCCTGCTGATCACCGAATACGCGCGCAGCACCCAGGCCTTCGCGGTGGAATCGGTCGAGGACATCGTGCGTCTCGACTGGCGCGACGTGCTGTCGGCCGAAGGCAATGGCGGCCACGGCATGGTCACCAGCATCGCCCGCCTGGACGGCGTGAACAGCGAGCGTCTGGCGCAGGTGCTCGACGTCGAGACCATCCTGCGCGAGGTCATGCCGTCGACCGTGCAGGATGTCGACGCCGAGAGCATCGGCCCGCAGGTGGAGCTCAAGCCCGGTTCCTTCATCCTGGCCGCGGACGACTCGGTGATCGCACGCACCATGATCGAACAGGGTCTGGATGCCATGGGCCTGCCCTATCACATGTGCAAGACCGGCAAGGAGGCGTGGGACCAGTTGCAGGCCATCGCCGCCAAGGCGCAGGAGGAAGGCAGGAGCGTGCAGGACAAGGTCGCGCTGGTGCTGACCGACCTGGAAATGCCGGAAATGGACGGCTTCACGCTGACCCGCAACATCAAGCAGGACCCGCGCTTCAGTTCGATCCCGGTGGTGATCCACTCCTCGCTGACCGGCTCGACCAACGAGGCCCACGTCAAGAAGGTGGGGGCGGACGCCTACGTGGCGAAGTTCGTCGCAGAAGACCTGGCCAACGCCCTGCGCCAGGCACTCGCCACCGTGCATTGAGGCACAAGATTCAAGAGACAAGGTGCAAGGTGCAAGGTAAAAGCCGTTCGGGCGAAGCGTGCTGTCGCACGCTTCGCCCGAATCTTGTAACTTGAATCTTGCGTCTTGAAGCCCCCCGCGAAGCGGGGGCGCTCTGCTTAAATGCCCATGTTCATGATTTCCTGGTACGCCTGTACCAGTTTGTTGCGGACTTGTACCGTCTGCTGGAAGGCGATGCTGGATTTCTGCAATGAAATCATGGCGTCGGACAGGCTGACGGTGGTGTCGCCCGTGGCGAAACGCTGGGCCAACTGGGACGACGCCTGCTGCGCCTGGTTGACCTGATCGAGCGAGGATTTCAGGACCGTCCCGAAATCGACGCGGTTCGCGGCCTTCTCGGCCTGTCCCGTTTCCGCGCCCGGCGGCGTGGCGCGGGCGGCCGCAGTCTTCAGCTGCGCCACCATCGCCTCGATCCGGCTGGTGTCGATTGCTCCAATGCTCATCCTGGGCTCCTTTCTCCGACCGCCCTGCTGCGGCGGTTTTTCACGCTGTCACCTTATCAGGCCGGGGGCAAGCCATAAGCCCGATAAGCGCCGGAAACCGCCTTCTATTCCCCCGATTGAAACAGGCTGCGCTGCCGATAATGCGATCACATAGCGAAATTCCTCATGGGGAAGCCGGCAAACCGAACGCCGGACAGCCCCTGGGACCGGGACAAGAACGAGGGCATCAATATGGCGGGTGCAGGTGAAATGGTGGTTCCAGCCAACGTCATGGATTTCACACGGACGGCGGGTGGACGGAAAATCATGCTGGCGCTGGGCGTGGCGGCAGTCGTTGCGGTCATGGGCGCGGTCTGGATGTGGGGCCAGCAGCCCGACTATCGGGTGCTGTTCTCGAATTTCAGCGACCGCGACGGCGGTGCCATCGTCGCCGAACTGGAAAAGATGGGCGTCCCCTACAAATATGCAGAGGGCGGCGGCGCCGTGCTGGTACCGGCCGACCGCGTACACGATGCCCGTCTCAAGCTGGCCTCGCAGGGCCTGCCCAAGGGCGGCAACGTCGGCTTCGAGCTGATCGAAAACCAGAAGCTCGGTTCCTCCCAGTTCATCGAGCAGATCAATTTCCAGCGCGCCATGGAAGGCGAGCTGGCGCGCTCGATCGAATCCGTCTCCGCGGTGCAGGCGGCGCGCGTGCACCTGGCCCTGCCCAAGGATTCGATCTTCGTTTCCGAACAGAAGCAGCCCACCGCCTCGGTGCTGCTCAACCTGCATCCCGGCCGCACGCTCGACCCGCAGCAGGTCAGCGCGATCGTGCACCTGGTCGCCAGCAGCGTGCCCGAGCTGTCGACCAAGAACGTCACCGTGGTCGACCAGAACGGCAACCTGCTGTCCGAGACCGGCAAGGAACCGAGCATCAACGGCATGGACCCCAGCCAGATCAAGTACGTGCAGGAACTGCAGCAGAGCGTGGTGAAACGGATCGAGTCCATCATCACCCCCATCGTCGGGCCCGGCAACGTGCGCGCCGAGGCGACCGCCGACGTCGATTTCTCGCGCAGCGAGCAGGCGGTCGAATCCTACAAGCCGAACCAGACACCCGACGCCATGGTGATCCGCAGCCAGCAGACCAGCGAATCGCTGAACGGCACGCCCAACGCCGCCGGGGTGCCGGGGGCGCTCACCAACCAGCCGCCGGCACCGGCCACCGCGCCGATCAACGTCCCCGGCCAGAAGGCGCCAGCGCCCGCCGCGGCGGCTGAGGCGCCGGCGTCCACGATGCGCAAGGACGCCACCGTCAACTACGAGGTCGACAAGACCATCCAGTACGTCCAGCAGAGCGGGGGGGGACTCAAGCGCCTGTCGGTCGGTGTGGTCGTCAATTACAAGAAGACCGTCGGCAAGGATGGCAAGGTGGCGATGAAACCGCTGACCGAGGCCGAGAAGACCCAGATCACCAATCTGGTCAAGGAAGCCATGGGCTTCAATCAGGCGCGCGGCGACACCGTCAACGTGGTGAACAGCCCCTTTGCCGGCGTAGAGCAGGAAGCCATTCCCGAAACGCCGATCTGGAAGCAGCCCGGAACCCTCCAGGTCGCCAAGGACACGGGCAAATACGTGCTGATGGGCGTGGCCCTGCTGCTGCTGTACCTGCGCGTACTGAAGCCGCTGCTGAAGAAGATCGCCGAGGCGCCGGCGCTGCCGCCGCCCAGCCACGCCCCCCAGCTGCATCACGCCGCCGGCGACGTCATGGCGCTGCCCCCCGGCCAGCGCAATTACCAGGACAACCTCACGCGCGCACAGCAGCTCGCCAAGGACGATCCGCGCGTGGTCGCCAACATCGTGAAGACGTGGGTGGGCAACAATGAGTGAGCAGAACGGCATCACCAAGGGCGCGATCCTGATGCTGGCGCTGGGCGAGGAAGGCGCGGCGGAAGTCATGAAATTCCTCGGTCCGCGCGAAGTGCAGAAGCTGGGCGAGGCGATGACCGCCATGAAGGCCATTCCGCAGGGCGAGGTCGAAAGCGTGCTGCACGACTTCAACCAGGTCGCCGACCAGAATTCCTCACTGGGCCTGGATTCGGACGACTACATCCGCACCGTGCTGCAGAAGGCGCTGGGCGAGGACAAGGCTTCCTCGCTGCTGAACCGCATCCTCGGCGGCGGCGGCGACGCCAGCGGCATCGAGAGCCTGAAATGGATGGACGCCGAATCGGTGGCCGACCTCATCCACAACGAGCACCCGCAGACCATTGCGACCATCCTGGTCCACCTCGAGCGCGACCAGGCCTGCGAAGTGCTGAACTGCTTCACCGAGCGCCTGCGCAACGACGTGCTGCTGCGCATCGCCACCCTCTCCGGGGTGCAGCCGGCAGCGCTGCGCGAGCTGAACGACGTGCTGACCAAGCTCCTGTCGGGCAGCGACGTGCTGAAGAAGCAGCCGATGGGCGGCACCCGCGTCGCGGCGGACATCCTCAACTTCATGGGCGGCGACAACGAGACCTCGGCCATGGAGTACCTGAAGAGCTACGACCCCGACATGGCGCAGAAGATCATGGACGAGATGTTCGTGTTCGAGAACATCATCGACATCGAGGACCGCGGCGTGCAGCTGCTGCTGCGCGAGGTGCAGTCCGATTCGCTGATCATCGCCCTGAAAGGCGCCTCGGAAGGGATGCGCGAGAAAATCTTCAAGAACATGTCGCAGCGTGCCGCTGAAATGATGCGGGAGGACCTGGAATCCAAGGGTCCGGTGCGCCTGTCCGAAGTCGAGGCGCAGCAGAAGGAAATCCTGGTGATCGTCCGCCGCCTGGCCGACGAGGGCCAGATCTCGCTGGGCGCCAAGGGAGAGGAAAAGTATGTCTAGCTGCGTCATTTCCAGTGCCGACTCGCTCGCCTGCAAGCCGTGGGAGATGGCCAGCTTCGAGGTCGATCCTCACCCCGTCAAGAACGCCGACTACGCCGGCGTCACCCTGCCGACCATCGAGCAGATCGACGCGATCCAGGAGCAGGCGCGCCAGGAAGGCTTCCAGGCCGGCCACGCCGAGGGCTACGCCCAGGGCATGCAGGAAGCCGCGCGCGAAGCCGAACGGATGCGCAGCATCGCCGACACCTTTTCTGCCGAAGTCGGCCAGGCCGATGAGGCAATTGCGCAACAACTGCTCGACCTCTCGCTCGACTTCGCGCGCGCCATCCTGAAGACCGCCCTCGCGGTGCGCCCCGAGCTGGTCCTCCCCATCGTCCGCGAAGCGGTGCGCTACCTGCCCGCCATGCAGCAGCCGGCGATGCTCTACCTGCACCCGGCCGACGTCGTCCTGGTCGGCGACCGCATGGGTGACGAGCTCGGCAAGATCGGCTGGCAGCTGGCCGACGACCCGGCGCTCGAACCCGGCAGCTGCCGCGTGGAGACGCCCAGCAACCAGATCGACGCCGCATTGCATACCCGCTGGCAGCGCCTCGCCACGGCGCTCGGCAAGGAATCCGACTGGCTCGCCGCCTGATGAACGCCCACCCCCACAGCACCCGCTGGAATGCCTACCTGCAGGACTGCAGGGAGCTGATCGCGATCGCCGAACCGATGCAGGTGTCGGGCCGCGTCACCCGCGTGGCCGGTCTGGTGATGGAAGCGGTCGGCCTGAAGCTGCCGGTCGGCAGCGCCTGCAGCGTGCCGCTGCCCAACGGCTCGATGCTCGAGGCCGAGGTGGTCGGCTTCGAGGGCAACCGCCTGTTCCTCATGCCGCAGAGCGATGTCGAGGGCCTCGTGCCCGGCGCCCGCGTGTTCCCGGCCGAAGTGGTCGCCACCCTGCCCCGTCCCGGCCAGGTCAACCATCCGCGCCGGCGCCCGAGCGACCGTACCCGCCATCTGCCGGTCGGCGAGTCCCTGCTGGGACGCGTGGTCGACAGCAACGGCCGCCCGCTCGACAGCCTCGGCCCGCTTCACACCTCCACCAGCGCGCCGCTTTCCAACCGCGCCGCCAACCCGCTGGCGCGCGCGCCGATCACCGACATCCTCGACGTCGGCGTGCGCGCGATCAACAGCATGCTGACCGTCGGCCGCGGCCAGCGCATGGGCCTGTTCGCCGGCTCCGGCGTCGGCAAGAGCGTGCTGCTCGGCATGATGGCGCGCTACACCAGTGCCGACGTCATCGTGGTCGGACTGATCGGCGAACGCGGCCGCGAGGTCAAGGAATTCATCGAACAGATCCTCGGCGAGGAAGGCCTCGCGCGCTCGGTCGTGGTCGCCGCGCCGGCCGACACGCCGCCGCTGATGCGTTTGCAGGGCGCCACCTACGCCACCGCGATCGCCGAACATTTCCGCGACCAGGGCCTGAACGTGCTGCTGATCATGGACTCGCTCACCCGCTACGCGATGGCGCAGCGCGAGATCGCGCTGGCGATCGGCGAGCCGCCCGCCACCAAGGGCTATCCGCCGTCGGTGTTCGCCAAGTTGCCGGCACTGGTCGAGCGCGCCGGCAACGGCAAGCCGGGCGGCGGCTCGATCACCGCCTTCTATACCGTGCTCACCGAAGGCGACGACCAGCAGGACCCGATCGCCGACGCCGCACGCGCGATCCTCGACGGCCACATCGTGCTCTCGCGCACCCTGGCGGAAAGCGGCCACTATCCCGCGATCGACATCGAGCAATCGATCAGCCGCGCCATGCACAACATCACCACGCCGGAGCACCAGTACCTGGCGCGCCAGCTGAAGAAGCTGTACTCGCGTTTCGAGCGCAGCCGCGACCTGATCAACGTCGGTGCCTACGCCGCCGGCACCGACCCGCTGCTGGACGAGGCCATCCGCCTGCAGCCGGGGATCGAGGCCTTCCTGCAACAGCACATTCCGGAACGCGCAGGCGTGCAGGAGAGCCTGGACGGCCTGGCCACCCTGTTTCAACAAGCGACCGTCCAATAATCACGACAACCGAGACCCTGAATGGCCACCTCCTCTGCCCTCAATACGCTGATCGATCTCGCCCACAAGGAAAGCGACGAGGCGGCCAAGCGGCTCGCCGCCGCACTGCGCGCAGACGAAGAGGCCGGACAGAAGCTCGACCTGCTGATGCAGTACCGCAACGACTACGCCGCCCGCTGCGAAGCCGACATGGCGTCGGGCATCAGCACCACGCAACTGCACAACTTCCGGGTCTTCATGCAGAAGCTCGACACCGCCATCGCGGGCCAGCAGAAGGTCGTCGACGACGCCCGCCAGCGGGTTGCCCAGGCGCGCACCGCCTGGCAGGCCTGCGAGCAGAAAAAGATGTCCTTCGTCACCCTGGCCGAGCGGGCGAACAAGGAACAGATCCGCCGCGAGCTGTATCGCGACCAGAAACAGAACGACGAGCATGCCGCCCGCCGCGCGCTGCCGAAACGCACCCCTTCCTGAAACCAGACAGGACGCACCCATGAACGCGACCCCTCCCAATCTCAATCCGGGCAATGCCGTCCAGGCCCAATCCCAGTCCGGCAAGCAGGCGGATTCCGCCGTCGCCGATACGCCCTTCAGCCAGGTGCTGTCGGGCGAAATCGCACGCCAAGGCGGCGAAACCCGCGAAGGGGCCGACGTCCGTGACAACGCCGAAACCGATGGCAGCGAGGCCGCACAGCAACTGGCCCTGGGCGTCCCCCTCCCGATCGATGCCGCCGCCAGCCTCGCGCTCCTGGCGACCGGCGAGCTCGCGCCGCAGGCGACGGACACGACGGACGTGCCGGCAGGCGCGCTGCCGACCCCGCCCGAGGCCCTGCTGGCACTCGGCATCCCGCTTGAATTGAACAAGCCCGCTGCGGCCGCATCGACGGATGCAGGCGCGGAGCCGACGGATGCGCTCGCCGTCGCCCTCGACACGCGCGGCGGCCGCCCGGGCATTGCCCCGCAGGGTGGCCAGACCGATGCGGCAGCAACCGACGCCTCGAAGGCCCGCCCCGCCCTGGCCACGCAGACGGACATCGCCACTGCGCCTGGATCTGAAGCCGCGTCCGAATCTGCGTCTGCATCGGCCGCCGCGGCATTCTCGGAGAAGCTCGCTGCCGCGCGCCAGTCCGATCCCGCCAAGGCAGGCGAACGCGTGGCCGAGCTGATGAACCACCCGGGCATGCGCGCAGCCGTGCATGCGGCGGCTGCCGAAGCCGTGCCGGCCTCCGCCGACCCTGCCTCCAACCGTCTGGCGCCCGCCGTCGGCACCCCGGCCTGGGGCCAGGCGCTGGGCGACAAGCTGGTGTGGATGGCAAGCGGCGCCCAGCAGACCGCCTCGCTCACGCTCAACCCGCCCAATCTGGGCCCGCTGCAGGTCGTGCTCGACGTGAAGAACGACCAGGCGACCGCGAGCTTCTACGCAACCCAGCCGGAAGTCCGCCAGGCGCTGGAATCCGCCCTGCCGCGCCTGCGCGAAATGATGACCGAGGCCGGCATCCAGCTGGGGCAGGCGACCGTCAGCGCCGACACCCCGCGCCAGAACGACACGCCGGACCGCCAGCCCCAGCGGATCGCGCCCGAGTTTGCCGGCACCGATTCCTCAGGTCTCGCTACGCAGCCGGGCCTGACCGCGCCGATGACGCGTGCCGGCCGCGGCCTCGTCGATACCTTCGCCTGAGGCCCCGCCCG
Source organism: Pseudomonadota bacterium (assembly GCA_021811235.1). Classification (GTDB taxonomy): domain Bacteria; phylum Pseudomonadota; class Gammaproteobacteria; order Burkholderiales; family Thiobacillaceae; genus Thiobacillus. The sequence continues at coordinate 19,111 of JAJZPG010000028.1, forward strand.
GAATGGGACGATATGCGCGCCTTTTGCCCCTCTTTTCCCGGCATCGAAGCGGCGCGATTCTTTCAATAATGCCAAGCATCAGCCCAACAGGATGCAACCAGAGGAACCGTAGTGATGGCCGAACCCGTCGAAGCCGCTGAAGGCACCCCACCCAAGAAATCGAAGAAGAAGCTGTTCGTCATCCTCGGCGCCCTCGTGGTGCTGCTGGGCGGCGGCGGCGCGGGCGCATGGTACTTCCTGGGCAGCAGCGCATCCAAGGAAGCCCATGAAGAGCCGGCCAAAGCACCGATCTTCCTGCCGCTCGAGACCTTCACCGTCAACCTGCAGGACGGCGAACAGTACCTGCAGCTCGACATCACGCTGCAACTCACCGACCCGGCCCAGGTCGACCTCCTCAAGCTGCACATGCCGCGCATCCGCAGCCGCCTGCTGAGCCTGCTCTCCAGCAAGCGGGCGGACGAACTGATCACGACCGAGGACAAGAAGAAGCTGACCCAGGAAATCCTGGCGCAGGTGAAGCAGCCGCTCTCTCCCAAGGGCAAGCCGCAACAGGTCGACGACGCGCTGTTCACCTCCTTCGTGATCCAGTAATCCCGATCCCCCATGGCCGACAACTTTCTCTCCCAGGATGAAGTCGATGCCCTGCTGAAGGGCGTGACGGGCGAAGTCGACGAGGCGCCGTCCGAAGCGGTCGACCCCGCCGGCGTGCGCCCCTACAACCTGGCGACGCAGGAACGCATCGTCCGCGGCCGCATGCCGACGCTCGAGATCATCAACGAGCGTTTCGCGCGCCAGCTGCGGATCGGCCTCTACAACTTCCTGCGGCGCGGGGTGGAAATCTCGGTCGGCCCGGTGCGCGTGTCGAAATACAGCGAATTCGTGCGCAACCTGGTGGTGCCGACCAACCTGAACCTGGTGCAGTTCAAGCCGCTGCGCGGCACCGCGCTGATGATCTTCAACCCCGACCTGGTCTTCCTCATGGTCGACAACCTGTTCGGCGGCGACGGGCGCTTCCACACCCGCGTCGAGGGCCGTGACTTCACCCAGACCGAACACCGCATCATCCAGCGCGTCCTCAACATCGTGTTCGAGGCCTACTCGAAATCCTGGGAACCCATCTACCCGCTCGAATTCGAGTTCATCCGCTCGGAGATGAACACCCAGTTCGCCAACATCGCCACCCCCAACGAAGTGGTGGTGGCGGTCACCTTCGCCATCGAGCTCGGCCAGATCAGCGGCGAAATGCACCTCTGCATGCCCTATTCGATGATCGAGCCGATCAAGGACCTGCTCACCAGCGCCCTGCAGGCCGAAAACCTGGAAGTCGACAAGCGCTGGATCCGCATGATGCGCCAGCAGATCCAGTTGGCGGAGGTCGAGATCGTCGCCGACCTCGGCACCGCCCAGGTCAGCCTGCGCGACATCGTCGACATGAAGGTGGGCGACGTCATCCCCCTCGACATTCCCGGCACCATCGAGGCCAAGGTCGACGGCGTGCCGGTAATGGAATGCGCCTACGGAAAAATGAACGGCCAATACACCCTGCGCGTCGAGAAACTGCTGTCGATCAGCGCGAGCGAGCCGCAAACAGGAGAACAACATGTCTGAAGACATCACCCAAACCATCGCCGAAGACGACTGGGCCGCGGCCATGGCCGAACAGACGGCCACCACGGCGCCTGCCACGGAAATCTTCCAGGAAATGTCCGGCAGCAATCCGGGCAACGGCATCGCCAAGGACATCGACTTCATCCTCGACATCCCCGTGCTGATGACGGTGGAACTGGGCCGCACCAAGATCGCGATCAAGAACCTGCTCCAGCTGGCGCAGGGCTCGGTGGTCGAACTCGACGGCATGGCCGGCGAGCCGATGGACGTTCTGGTCAACGGCTGCCTGATCGCCCAGGGCGAAGTGGTGGTGGTCAACGACAAGTTCGGCGTGCGCCTGACCGACATCATCACCCCCGCCGAGCGTATCCGGAAGCTCAACAAATGAGGCATCGCCTGACCGCGTCCACGCTGCTGCTGGCGCTTCCCGCCCTGGCACGCGCTGCCGACGCGCCGGTGCCTGCGGCCTCCGCCGCCGGCAGCCTGCTGCAGGTGTTCGTCGGCCTGGTCGCCGTACTGCTGCTGATCGCCGCCACCGCGTGGGTGGCCAAGCGCTTCGGGGTGATGCACGGCGGCGCCTCCGGCCTGCTGCAGGTCGTCGCCAGCGCCTCGGTCGGCACCCGCGAGCGCGTCGTCGTGGTCGAGGTGGGCGAATCATGGCTGGTCGTCGGCGTGGCCCCCGGCAGCGTCAGCGCGCTGGCGACCCTGCCGCGCGGCGAAGCGCCGCCCGCCGCCATGCCCGCCCTCAACACCGCCTTCGCTGCGCGCCTGCAGAAGCTGATCGACAAGCCCCCATTCGGGGACAAGCACCGTGAAAAATAACACCCGACGCCTGGCGGCTGCCGGCGCCCTGCTGGCCGCCCTGCTGCTGCCTTCGCTTGCGCTCGCCCAGTCGGCTGGCCTGCCAGCCTTCACCAGCACGCCGTCGGGCGGCGGCGGCCAGACCTACAGCCTCAGCCTGCAGACCCTGCTGCTGCTGACCTCGTTGTCCTTCCTGCCGGCCGCGCTGCTGATGATGACCAGCTTCACCCGCATCATCATCGTGCTGTCGCTGCTGCGGATGGCGCTCGGCACCCAGGGCACGCCACCCAACCAGGTGCTGATCGGGCTGGCGCTGTTCCTCACCCTGTTCGTGATGGGTCCGACCTTCGACAAGATCTACACCGAGGCCTACCAGCCGCTGGCGGAAAACCGCATGCAGCTCGGCGAGGCGATGGACAAGGGTGCGGTCCCCCTGCGCGCCTTCATGCTCAAGCAGACGCGCGAAAGCGACCTCGCCCTGTTCGTCAAGATGTCGGGCTCGGCGGCGCCGAAGACCGCGGCCGACATCCCCATGCGCGTGCTGATCCCGGCCTACATCACCAGCGAGCTGAAGACCGCATTCCAGATCGGTTTCGCGGTGTTCATTCCCTTCCTCATCATCGACATCGTCGTCGCCAGCATCCTGATGGCGATGGGCATGATGATGGTGTCGCCGGCCATCGTCGCCCTGCCGTTCAAGATCATCCTGTTCGTGCTGGTCGACGGCTGGAACCTCTTGCTCGGCTCGCTCGCACAGAGCTTCTATTGAGGAAACCATCATGACCCCGGAAAGCGTAATGGGAATCGGCCGCGCCGCCCTGGAAATGACCATCCTGGTGTCCGCACCGGTGCTGCTGGTCACCCTGGTCGTCGGCCTGATCGTGAGCGTGTTCCAGGCCGCGACCCAGATCAACGACGCCAGCCTGTCGTTCATTCCCAAGGTCATCGCGGTGCTTGCCACCTTTGCCATCGCCGGGCCGTGGATGCTGACGGTGATGACCGATTACATGCGGCGCGTGTTGACGAGTCTGCCCGGCATCATCGGCTAGCCCCACCCGCCGCCCGTCTCAGATGATCAGTTTCACCGATGCCCAGCTCAACGCCTGGCTGATCAGCCTCATCTGGCCCCTCACCCGCATCCTCGGCCTCATCATGGTGACACCGGTGTTCGGCCACCGTGCCGTGCCGGCACGCGTCAAGATCGGCCTGGGTGTCTTCATCGCGCTGATCGTCTCGCCCGCCCTGCCGCCGATGCCCGATGTGGGGCTGGGAAGCTGGTATGGGCTGCTGATCCTGGTGCAGCAATTCCTCATCGGCGTCGCCATCGGCTTCGTCATGCGCGTCGTGTTTGCAGCGGTCGAAGCCGCCGGCGAGATCGTCGGACTGCAGATGGGTCTCGGATTCGCCTCCTTCTTCGACCCGCAAAGCGCGGGCCAGACGCTGGTGCTCGCCCGCTTCTTCAATCTCCTGGCAGTGCTGGTGTTCCTCGCGGTCAACGGCCACCTGCTGCTGCTCGGGATCCTGACCGAGAGCTTCCAGACGCTGCCGATCAGCGCACAGCCAGTCTCGGCGGCGGGCTTCCGCAACGTCGCCGCATTCGGTTCCACGGTGTTCGCCGTCGGCCTGCAGCTGGCGCTGCCGCTGATCGCCATCCTGCTGATGACCAACCTCGCGCTCGGCATCCTGACCCGCTCGGCCCCCCAGCTCAATATCTTCGCGATCGGCTTTCCCATCACCCTCGGGGTCGGCCTGATCGTGCTGGATCTCACCCTGCCCTACTTCGCGCCGCAGTTCGAACGCATGATCCAGCACGGACTGGAGGCATCGACCACGGTGGTCAGGACTCTGAGACCCTGACGGGATTCAAGTCGCAAGTCACAAGCTGCAAGGAAGCCCTTGCAACTTGAATCTTGTAACTTGAATCTGTCAGAAGCCGAGACTGTCGAGCAGGTCGTCGACCTGGCTCTGGTCGGCGACGACGTCGCTTTTGTTGGCCGGGTTGATCTGCGGGCCGTTGAGCAGGCCGCTGTTGACTTCGCGCTTCACCTCCGCCGGGGAATAGTCGAGCAGCAGTTGTACCAGCTGCTGCTCGAGTCCGTGCGCCAGCTCGGTGACCTTGCGGATCACCTGCCCGGTGAGATCCTGGAAATCCTGCGCCATCATGATGTCGAGCAGCTGCTGCTTGGTGGCGCTGGTATCGTTGCGCATGTCGAGCAGGCACTGCATGGTGAGCGTCGCCATGTCGCGGTAGTTGGCCTCGGAGAACGGCGCCTTCAGGGTGGCGCGCCAGCCGTTGAGAACCTCGTCGGCGCCGGCATCGATCCGTTCCTGCAGCGGGATGGCCGCGTCGGTGGCGTTGAGCACGCGCTGCGCCGCCTGCTCCGTCATGCGCGCCACGTAGTTGAGGCGTTCACGGACGTCTGGAATCTCGTGAGTGGCCTTTTCCAGCGCCTTGTCGAGCCCCAGCTCGCGCAGACTCTCGTGCAGGGTGCGGGTGATCTGGCCGACGCGTGCCAGCATTTCGTCCTGCTCGCATACCCGCGTTTCCGCTGGGGGCGGCACAGCAACGGCCGCAACGCCGTTGGCGAATTGCGTATCCAAGTCAGGCCCCCGCTTTTTCCATTTTCTCGAATATCTTGCTGAGCTTCTCGTCCAGGGTGGCCGCGGTGAAAGGCTTGACGACGTAGCCGCTGGCGCCGGCCTGTGCCGCGGCGATGATGTTCTCCTTCTTGGCTTCGGCCGTGACCATCAGGACCGGGATCTTGGACAGCGCCGCGTCGGCGCGGATGTTCTGCAGCATGGTCAGGCCGTCCATGTTCGGCATGTTCCAGTCGGACACCACGAAATCGAAATTGCCCGCGCGCAGCTTGGCGAGACCGTCGGCGCCGTCCTCCGCCTCCTCGACGTTGGAATAACCCAGTTCCTTGAGCAGGTTGCGCACGATGCGGCGCATCGTGGAAAAGTCGTCGACAACCAGGAATTTCATGTTCGGATCGGCCATGCAGTGCTCCATCAGGTAAGGCGTGTTGTTAGGAGAGTAATCGGCAGGGAAGGGCCAAACTTAAGCAGCCGAACGGCCCATGGAACGGGGCAGAATGCCCAGTCAGACGCGCATCGCGCGATTGCCCTGCGCCGCGAAGAATTCCATCACCCGGCCCGGTAATTCATGCAGCGGCGCGACCTCGTGGGTGCCTCCCATGGCGATGGCTTCCTTCGGCATGCCGAACACCACGCAGGACGCCTCGTCCTGCGCCAGGTTGTAGGCGCCGGCCTTTTTCATCTCCAGCATCCCGGCCGCGCCGTCGCGGCCCATGCCGGTCAGGATGACGCCGACGGCGTTCTTGCCCGCGTTGACCGCGGCCGAATGGAACAGCACGTCGACCGAGGGGCGGTGGCGGTTCACCGGCGGACCCTGGTCGAGCTTGGTCATGTAGTTGGCGCCGCTCCGGACCAGCATCAGGTGTGAATGCCCCGGCGCCAGATAGGCATGGCCGGGCAGCACCCGCTCGCCGCCTTCGGCTTCCTTGACGGAGATGCGGCACAGCTTGTCGAGGCGATTGGCGAACGAGGTCGTAAAGCCTTCGGGCATGTGCTGGGTGATGAGGATGCCGGGACTATCCGGCGGCAACTGGATGAGGAAGTCCTTGATCGCCTCGGTGCCGCCGGTGGACGCGCCGATGATGATGAGTTTCTCGCTGCTGGTGAACGGATTGCGCAGCGGCGCCAGCGGCTGCCCTCCCTGTACCCCCGCGGCAGGCACCGTGCGCGGCTTGATGCGGGCACGCGACGCGATGCGGATCTTGTCGGCGATCAGGTCGGTGTACTCCAGCATGCCGTTCTGGATCGAGATCTTGGGCTTGGTGACGAAATCGACGGCGCCGAGCTCGAGTGCGCGCATGGTGATCTCCGAGCCACGCTCGGTCAGCGACGACACCATGACGACCGGCATCGGACGCAGCCGCATCAGCCGCTCGAGGAAGTCGAGCCCGTCCATTTTCGGCATTTCCACGTCCAGCGTGAGGACATCCGGATTGGTCTGCTTGATCAGGTCGCGCGCCGCCAGCGGATCGGGCGCGACGCCGACGACCTCCATGTCCGGCTGGCTGTTGACGATCTCCTTCATGAGGCCGCGGATCAGCGCCGAATCGTCCACGATCAGAACCTTGATTTTCATCGGTCTTGCTTTCCCGGTTGCGGCGGTCAGAACAGGTCGATCTCGCCGCCCACCGTATTGGTCTTGAGCCGGCTTGCGTAATCCTGTTCACGCTTCACCAGCGTGTAGTTGTTGAGCTGTTTGAGTTTCTTCACCAACACCTTGCCGGTCTGGGGAAAGTAGTACACCTTGCGCGGGTGGACGTCGTTCAAGTCCTCGGCGACGATGCGGATGTTCTCGGCATGCAGGAAGTCGCGCACGAACCTGGCGTTGCGCTCGCCCACGTTCATCGCGGTGAACCCGCGCAGCACGTTGCCGCCTCCGAATACCTTGGCCTCGAGATTCTCGCGTCGCCCGCCCGCCTTGAGGATCTGGTTGATCAACACTTCCATGGCATAGGCGCCGTAGCGCATCGACGCCGACATCGGACTGCCGGCGTCGCTGCCGCCGTCCGGCAGCATGAAGTGGTTCATCCCGCCGATGCCCGACACGCGGTCGCGGATGCAGGCCGCCACGCAGGAACCGAGCACGGTGACGATGAGCATCGGCTTGTGGGTGAAGTAGTACTCGCCCGGCAGGATCTTGGCCGCCTCGCAATCGAAGTTGCGGTCGTAATACAGATTGGTGGCGAGCTGCTCCTCGATGGCGGAGTTCATGCAGGCTTCCTGGCGCCGCCGTGGCGGGGGTCCAGCTCGTAGACCGTCTTGCCGCGCAGCTTGAAGGCATCGGACGCATACATGAAGTTCTCGGAATGGCCGGCGAACAGCAGCCCCTCCGGCTTCAGCAGCGGGACGAAGCGCGTGAGTATCCTGCTTTGCGTCGGCTTGTCGAAATAGATCATCACGTTGCGGCAGAAGATGGCATCGAACGGCCCGCTCAGCGGCCAGCTACCGGCCAGCAGGTTGAGCGGCTTGAAGGTGATCAATTGTCGCAGTTCAGGGCGCACTCGCACCAGCCCCGCGCGTTCCCCCTTGCCTTTCTGGAAGAAGCGCTTGACGCGTTCCTGCGGCATCTTGTCGATCCGTTCGGCCGGATAGACACCGTTGGCGGCCGTCTCCAGCACATTGGTATCGATGTCGGTGGCGACGATGCTGACCGGCGGGGCTAGCGTGCCGAAGGCTTCGCACAGGGTCATGGCGATCGAATAAGGCTCCTCGCCGGTCGAGCTGGCCGAACACCAGACCGACAGCGGTCCCGTCATCGCGCGCATGTGTTCGGCCAGGATCGGGAAATGATGCGCCTCGCGGAAGAACGACGTGAGGTTGGTGGTGAGCGCGTTGGTGAACGCCTCCCATTCCTCGCTGTCGCGCCCGCTTTCCAGGTTGTCGAGATATTCCCCGAAGCTGTTCAGCCCCTTGGCGCGCAGGCGGCGTGCCAGACGGCTGTAGACCATTTCCTGCTTGCTTTCGGCCAGCGCAATCCCGGCCTGCTTGTAGATCAGGCTGCGCACCCGCGCGAAATCGCGCGGCGTGAAATCGAATACCTTGGTGTTTTCCCCGGAGGAGGATGTCTTCAGTGCGGGCTTCATGTCGAAATAGCTGTCAGTCCTCAGTCGCGTCCTGTCCGGGTGCGACGCTCCAATCAAGCCCGGCCAAACCGTATTGCGCCATTCCGTGTCACGCTTCCAGCCGATCGCATCCCGGGAGGGGCCGGGCACTCGCGCCCGCTCCCCTCGTCAGATTACGCCGCAAGACTCTCCGCTTCCGCCCGGGCTGCAGGATACGCCGCGGTGGCCCCCCTGGGCTCGCGCCGACTGAAAGCCGGCCCTGCCTGGTCCCGCACGAGTTTGAAGGTCTTCACCAGGCCTGCGAGCTTGGCAGACTGCGTCTGCAAGCTCTCGGCGGCGGCGGCGGCCTCTTCGACCAGCGCCGCGTTCTGCTGGGTGATCTCGTCCATCTGGCCGATGGCCTGGTTGACCTGTTCGATGCCGATGCTCTGCTCCTGGCTCGCCGTCGCGGTGCCGCCGATGATGTCGGCCACCAGCTGCACCGAGGTCACGATGTCCTCCATCGCCTCGCCCGCTTCGTCGACCAGCTTCCTGCCCGCCTCGACCCGCTCCACGGAATCGCTGATCAGGGCCTTGATCTCCTTCGCCGCCCCCGCCGAGCGCTGGGCAAGGTTGCGCACTTCGCTGGCGACGACGGCGAAACCGCGGCCCTGCTCGCCGGCTCGCGCCGCTTCGACCGCGGCGTTCAGGGCCAGGATGTTGGTCTGGAAGGCAATGCCGTCGATGACGCCGATGATGTCGGCGATCTTGCGGGAGCTGTCCTTGATCGAGCCCATGGTGCTGACCACCTGAGCGACGATCTCGCCGCCATTGGCTGCGATTTCCGCAGTCGACGACACCAGCTTGCTGGCGTGGTGCGCACTTTCGGCGTTCTGCTTGACGGTGCTGGTCAGCTCTTCCATTGAGCTCGCGGTCTCCTCCAGGCTCGACGCCTGCGATTCGGTGCGGGCCGACAGGTCGGCGTTGCCGGAGGCGATCTCGCTGGCCCCCGCGTTCACCTGGTCGGTGCTTTCCTTGATCTGTCCGACCAGCCAGCGGATGTTGATCTGCAGCACGCGCAGCGACTGCATCAGCTGGGCCAGTTCGGCCACGCCCTTGGCCTCGATGCGGCCGGTCAGATCGCCCGAGCTCATGCGGTCGATCTCGTGGCCCACCCGTTCGAGCGGCATCACCACGCTGCGGTAGGACAGCACGCCGAACACCACCGCCATCGGCACGCCCAGCACCGAAATCGCCATCAGCCAGTTGAGGAAATATTCGCTGTCGCCAGCCGCTGCCTGCCAGGCCAGGACGGCCATGACCGCGAACAGCGTACCGACCGAACCGGCGGCGATCGCCAGCATCGTCTTCAGCGACAGATTCTTCAGCAGGCGGCAGCGCTGCAGGAATGAACGTTTGACCGCCTGGCCTTCGCTGATTTCGAGCGTGGTGTCGCCCGCCTTGATCGCACGATAGACGCTTTCCGCCGCCTGCACCTGCTCGCGGCTCGGTTTGCCGCGCACCGAGGTGTAACCGACGATCCTGCCGTTCTCGGTGATGGGGGCGACGCTGGCCTCGACCCAGTAATGATTGCCGTTCTTGCAGCGGTTCTTCACCAGGCCGGTCCAGGCCTTGCCGCTCTTGATGGTGCGCCACAGGTCGGCGAACGCCTCGACCGGCATGTCGGGGTGGCGCACGATGTTCTGCGGCGCCCCGACCAGCTCTTCCTCGCTGAAGCCGCAAATGTTGACGAAATCGCGGTTGACGTAGGTGATGTTGCCGTGAATGTCCGTCTTCGACGTCGGCGCCTCGTTATCCTTTAGAACATATTCGACGTTGGTGACTGGCAAGTTGGACCGCATTTTGATTATTTTCCTGCGAAAGACAAAAGAAGAAAGCTATGTGTTCTATCGGCTTGCCAGCCGAAATCCTGAGGCGTAGGGTTGGACCATTGCCACCTTGGGATTTCATGTCGCCCCTTCCTCCCCGCAGGCCCTGCGACTAGGCCACATGCTCCAGCAGCGCGGCGGATCGCCGCGGCGGACGCGCAGGCACGGGAACGTGCCTTGTCGCACCCTGCGCGGCCTGCCCCGCCTGTATCAGCTTGAAGCTGGCCACCAGCTCGGCCAGCTTGGCAGACTGCGTCTGCAGGCTCTCGGCGGCGGCAGCGGCCTCCTCGACCAGCGCCGCGTTCTGCTGGGTGATCTCGTCCATCTGGCTCACCGCCTGGTTGACCTGCTCGATGCCGGCGCTCTGCTCCTGGCTCGCCGTCGCGGTGCCGCCGATGATGTCGGCCACCAGTTGCACCGAGGTCACGATGTCTCCCATCGCCTCGCCCGCTTCGTCGACCAGCTTGCCGCCGGCGTCGACCCTGCCGACGGAGTCCTCGATCAAAGCCTTGATCTCCTTCGCCGCGCCGGCCGAGCGCTGTGCCAGATTGCGGACTTCGGCCGCCACCACGGCAAAGCCCCGCCCCTGCTCGCCGGCCCGTGCGGCTTCGACCGCCGCGTTCAGGGCCAGGATGTTGGTCTGGAAGGCAATGCCGTCGATGACGCCGATGATGTCGGCAATCTTGCGGGAGCTGTCCTTGATGGACGCCATGGTCTCGACCACCTGGCCGACGATCTCGCCGCCATTGGCCGCGATCTCCGCGGTCGACGACACCAGCTTGCTGGCGTGGTGCGCACTTTCGGCATTCTGCTTGACGGTGCTGGTCAGCTCTTCCATCGAACTGGCCGTTTCCTCCAGCGAGGAGGCCTGCGACTCGGTGCGAGCCGACAGGTCGGCGTTGCCGGAGGCGATCTCGCTGGCCCCCGCGTTCACCTGGTCGGTGCTTTCCTTGATCTGCCCGATCAGCAATTTGATATTGATCTGCAGCACGCGCAGCGACTGCATCAGCTGGGCCAGTTCGGCCACGCCCTTGGCCTCGATGCGGCCGCTCAGGTCGCCCGAGCCCATGCGGTCGATATCCAGCCGGATTCGTTCCAGCGGTTTCACCACGCTGCGGTAGGACAGCACGCCGAACACCACCGCCATCGGCACGCCCAGCACCGAAATCGCCATCAGCCAATGAATGTAGGACTCGCGGTCGCCGCTCGTCGCCAGCCAGGCCAGTATGCCCATGACGACGAACAGCGCGCCGACCGAACCGGCGGCGATCGCCAGCATCGTCTTCAGCGACCGATCCTTCAGCAGGCGGCAGCGCTGCAGGAAGCTTCGCCTGATCGCCTGGCCTTCTCTGATTTCGAGCGTGGTGTCGCCCGCCTTGATCGCGCGGTAGGCGCTTTCCGCCGCCTGCACCTGTTCCCGGCTGGGCTTCACCCGGATCGACGCATAGCCGACAATTTTGTGGTTTTCGATGATGGGTGCGGCATTGGCCTCGACCCAGTAGTGGTTGCCGTTCTTGCAGCGGTTCTTCACCAGGCCGGTCCAGGCCTTGCCGCTCCGGAGCGTGCGCCAGAAATCGGTGAACGCCTCGACCGGCATGTCGGGGTGGCGCACGATGTTCTGCGGCGCCCCTATCAGCTCGTCTTCGCTGAAGCCGCTGACGTTGACGAAATTCTGGTTGATGTAAGTGATGTTGCCGTGTATGTCCGTCTTCGACACGATGATTTCCGTGTCCTGCAGGACATACTCGACATTGGTGACGGGTAGATTGGATCGCATGCCGCTTCCTTTCAGAATCTACAGTTCTGCTCGACCGGCCTGCCATCCACTCCCCAATGCGTGTGGTTCAGGCCTCCCTGTACGCACTACCTTGGGGATCTATCTCCCTCAAAATTCTTCCCATTCGTCGTTGTTGCCGCCGCCACCGGCTGCAAGCTTCTTCGGGTGCGCTGCCTGCGCCGAAACCGCCCGGGGCCCGGCTTTCGCAGCAGGCATGCCCCGTGTGGCAGTCGGCTTCCGACTTGCGCTGGTGTTCGATATCGGCAGTTCGGCCGGTTGACTGTAGGCCCCTGCCTCCAGCCGGAACACGCTCACCGCATCGGACAGCCGGGCCGCCTGCTCCTGCAGGCTCTCCGCCGCAGCCGCCGCCTCCTCAACCAGCGCCGCG
>JAJZPG010000050.1 GCA_021811235.1 Pseudomonadota bacterium
AGAACAGCCACCAGAGCGCGTGCATGCCCATAAAACCCCATCCACCGTAGTTCATAAGTCCTCCGTTCTGCCCTTCAGGGCGCCCATCCAGTCGAATTACCCCGGTTTTTCCCAGTACTCATCAACTGTTGAATGCCGTCTCAATGACCGTGCCCATGATGCGGGCGCACTTCCAGGTTTCCCACCTCACACTCCTCCATGTAATGCACGAAGCCACGGCGCAATCGCTCCGCCCAACCTGCCCCGAGCCTGGCGCCCACCTCCGCCATCTTCGCTTCGAGCTGTTCCGCCGTTGCCTGGATCAGGTCGTAGGTGAGGGTCACCGTGTTGTCGTCCTCGATCCCGACGGCCCTCACTCCCATCATGGCGCCCAGCTCCTCAGTCAAGGTCGCGGCGTCCCGGGCGGTCAGCGGCGCGTCGAGCTGGAAGCGTCTGCGCTTGAGCAGTTCCACGCCCTGCTGCGCGGGCGCCTTTACACCGGGCATCCCGATGTAGAGGTGGGGATTGGCGGCAAAGCGCTGCCGGCATTGCTCCGAGCAGAAGGCGTAGTGAAGCCCCTCGTAGACCGTTTCGAACTGCGCCGGGGCGACTTCCATGCCGCAGACCGGATCCTTGACCGTGGCACTCATCGCTATCTCCTTGCCCGCCGCCTCATCCCAGTAAGTTCTGGTAACGCACGCCGGTATTCAGGTTCAGGTCCGCCCGGATCTGCTTCGAAGGCTCTCTCGCCAGGCGCCTGCTGATCTCGCTGTCGGGGTCTTTCAGGTCGCCGAACAGGATGGCTTGGTGCCCGGCCCGCAGGCAGGCCTCGGCGCAGGCGGTGATGCCGTCGCCACGATCCACCTTGTGCACGCACAGCGTGCAGGACTCGACCGTGCCGACGCCGCGCGGCGCGTAGGCTTTCTGGTTGTGGGTCTCCTCGTGAATGAACGAGCGCGCCTTGTAGGGACAGGCCATCATGCAGTAGCGGCAGCCGATGCAGGTGTGCTTGTTCACGAGCACGATACCGTCGGCGCGCCGGAACGACGCCCCGGTGGGACAGACATCCACGCAGGGCGGAAACTCGCAGTGCTGGCACATGACCGGGAAGGCTTGCGTCTGCCCGTTCTGCTCGTCGGTGACGGTGAGCTTGCGGATCCACTGCGCATCAGTCCTGGGCCGTCCGTGGCCCCAGACGCCGTTTTCCGTGAAGCAGGCGTCGATACAGGCGGTGCAGCCGTCGGCGCACTGGTTGGCATCGATCAATAGTCCCCAGCGTTGCAGGCTGGAGGCGGCTTCATCGAGGGGGCGCCCCCGCGCAAGCTCGATCAGGTTCAAGCCGGGCCCGAGGGCGGCGGCTGCGGCGGCGCCGCCGACCAGACCCATGAAATCGCGTCGGTTCATGCTCATGATGTGGCTCCTTTACTTGTTGATCCTGACCGCCGTTCGGGCTGATGCGCTGCTCATCGGATGTACGCCTCGGTGGCGTAGCGACGCATCATGCGATGGCTGTTGAAGTACGACGCGTTCTTGCTGATCGCCCCCTTCATGAGCTTGATCCAGCCGCCGGGGTCGCCGTCGTAGTAGAGCGGCAGCACCACCTCTTCGAGCTTGTCGTAGAGGGCGCGCGCGTCGCCGTCGTCGCCCCCCGCGGCATCGCCGATCGCCCAGCCGGTCACGCCCTCGATGCAGCCTTCGATCCACCAGCCATCCAGCACCGACAGGTTCGGCACGCCGTTGAACGCGGCCTTCATGCCGCTGGTGCCGGAGGCCTCGAAGGGCCGCAGCGGCGTGTTGAGCCAGACGTCGACGCCGGCCACCAGCGCTTGGGCGATCTCCATGTCGTAGTCGGGCAGAAAGATCACCGGCATGATGTCTTCGAGTGCGCGCGCCTGGGCGTGCAACTGCTCGATCAGCCGTTTGCCGCCCTCATCGTGCGGATGCGCCTTGCCGGCGAGCACGACCTGGAACGCGTGCTGCCGGGCGACGGCCTGCAGGCGCTCAAGATCGGTGAACAATAGGTCGGGCCGCTTGTAGGCGGTCATGCGCCGCGCGAAGCCGAGAATGGGCGCCGTCGGATTGAGGGCGGCCCTGGTGCGCGCGCGCACCTGCTCGATCAGCGCCTGTTTCGCTTGCATGTGCGCCTCGCGGATGGCTGCGTCGGGGATGCAGCAGTCGACGCGCACGAGCTGCTCGGGCTCGTGGCACCAACTCGGCAGGTAACGGTCGTAGAGCTTGCGGAAGGGCTCGCTGGTCCAGGTGAAGGGGTGCACGCCGTTGGTGACGGCGTGCACCCGGTAGCCGGGGAACATCGTATTCGAGATTTCGGCATGGCGCTTGGCCACGCCGTTCACGTATTCGCTCAGGTTGAGCGCGAGCCGGGTCATGTTGAGGCTGTCCTCGCCCGCGAGATGCCTGAGCGCCGCAAGTTCGACGGTGGTGCCGAGCACGCGCTGCACCAGCGCATAGGAAAAACGGTCGTGGCCGGCCTCGACCGGCGTATGCGTGGTGAAGTTGCACAGCGCGCGCACCCGCGGGAGATCGTAGGGCAGCTCGCCGGGACGCAGGTCCTCGGGTGAATATTCATAACGCCTCAGCAGTTCGAGGCCGAGCAGTGCGGAATGTCCCTCGTTCATGTGGTACTGGCGGATTCTGAAGCCGAGTGCCTGCAGCAGCCGTACCCCTCCGATGCCGAGCACGATCTCCTGCTTGAAGCGGTAGACGTCGTCGCCGCCATACAGGGTGTGGGTGATCTCGCGGTCGTCGGGCCGGTTCTCGTCCAGATCGGTGTCGAGCAGCAGCACCGGCTGGCGCCCGCCCAGGTAGCCATCGAGCACATACAGCCATGCACCGATCCATACCGTCCGGCCTTCGATCGATACGGCGATCTTGGCATCCAGGGGAGTGGCCCACTCGCGCGGCTCCCACACGGCCGCCTGCTCGACCTGCCGGCCCTGGGCGTCGATCGCCTGGCGGAAATAGCCGGCGCGGGAGACCAGGCTCACCGCCACCAGCGGCAGCGCAAGGTCGGCGGCCGAGCGCACGGTATCGCCGGCCAGCACGCCCAGCCCGCCGGAGTAGGTCGGGATCTCGTTGCGTAACGCGATCTCCATGGAGAAGTAGGCGACGCGCGGCTCGTGGATGAAGTCGTCGAGCACGCTCATTCCCCTGCCCCCCCGACTTTTGCACCTGACGCAGGCCACTTCCACTCGAGTATCTCCGGCATGTCCTGGCCGTGGCGCTCGATGTACTCGCGGTGTTCGATAAGCTTGTCGCGCATCAACTGCTTCAAGTAGGCGGCCTTGTAGCCGAGCGACGGCACGCGGTCGATGACGTCGATGACCAGATGGAAGCGGTCGAGGTCGTTCAACACCGCCATGTCGAAGGGCGTGGTGGTGCTGCCCTCCTCCTTGTAGCCGCGCACGTGCAGGTTCTGGTGATTGGTGCGGCGGTAGGTGAGGCGGTGGATCAGCCACGGATAGCCGTGGTAGGCGAAGATGACCGGCTTGTCAGTGGTGAACAGCCCGTCGAAGCCCCGGTCCGCGAGGCCGTGCGGATGCTCCTCCCTGGGCTGGAGCGTCATCAGGTCCACGACGTTCACCACACGCACCTTGAGATCGGGGAGCTGCCGGCGCAGCAGATCGACCGCCGCCAGTGTTTCGAGCGTCGGCACGTCGCCGGCGCAGGCCATGACCACGTCGGGGTCGCCGTCGGTGTCGCTGCTCGCCCATTCGAAGATGCCGATCCCGGCCGCGCAGTGCTTGATGGCGGCGTCCATGGCCAGCCACTGCGGCTGGTCGTTCTTGCCGGCGACAATGACGTTCACCAGATGACGGGAGCGCAGGCAGCAATCGGTGACGCAGAGCAGCGTGTTCGCGTCGGGCGGCAAATACACGCGGATGATATCGGCCTTCTTGTTGACCACGTGATCGATGAACCCCGGGTCCTGATGCGAGAAGCCGTTATGGTCCTGACGCCAGACGTGCGAGGTCAACAGATAATTCAGCGAGGCGATCGGCCGCCGCCACGGAATCTCGCGGCTCACCTTGAGCCACTTGGCGTGCTGGTTGAACATCGAGTCCACGATGTGGATGAACGCCTCGTAGCACGAGAACAGCCCGTGGCGGCCGGTGAGCAGATAGCCTTCGAGCCAGCCCTGGCAGGTGTGCTCGGAGAGGATTTCCATGACGCGCCCGTCGGGGGCGAGATGGTCATCTTCGGGCAGGCGCTCCGCTACCCACGCGCGCCCGGTCGCCTCGAACAACGCACCGAGGCGGTTCGACGCAGTCTCGTCCGGGCCGACCACGCGGAAGTTGCGCGAGTCGGCATTGAGCCGCATCACGTCGCGCAGGTACTTGCCCATGATGCGCGTCGGTTCGGCCAGCGCCTGTCCCGGTTGCGGCACGTCCACGGCATAGTCGCGAAAATCGGGCAGCCGCAGGTCCCTGAGCAGTTGCCCGCCATTGGCGTGCGGGCTGGCGCCCATGCGGCGCGTTCCTTTGGGCGCGAGCGCCGCGAGCTCGGGCCTGAGCGCGCCACGTTCGTCGAACAGCTCCTCGGGCCGGTAACTCTTCAACCACTGTTCGAGGAGTTTCAGGTGCGCGGGCTTCTCCGCCAGTTCGCCGAACGGCACCTGGTGCGAGCGCCAGCTTCCCTCGGTCTTCTGGCCGTCCACTTCCTTCGGGCCGGTCCAGCCCTTGGGGGATTTGAGAATAATCATCGGCCAGCGCGGTCGTTCGATGACGCCGCCGGTGCGCGCCCGTTGCTGGATCGCGCGGATCTCGCCGATCACGGCATCGAGCGTTGCCGCCATCTGCTGGTGCATGGCCAGCGGCTCATCTCCCTCGACGAAGTGCGGCTGGTAACCGTAGCCCAGGAACAGGCTTTCGAGCTCGGCGTGCGGGATGCGCGCGAGCACCGTGGGGTTGGCGATCTTGTAGCCATTCAGGTGGAGGATCGGCAGCACCGCGCCGTCGCTCACCGGGTTCAGAAACTTGTTCGAGTGCCAGGCGGCGGCCAGCGGCCCGGTCTCGGCCTCGCCGTCGCCCACGACACACGCGACGATCAGTTCCGGGTTGTCGAAGGCGGCGCCGTAGGCGTGCGACAGCGCGTAGCCGAGTTCGCCGCCCTCGTGGATCGAGCCCGGGGTCTCGGCGGTGACGTGGCTGCCGATACCGCCGGGGAAGGAGAACTGCCGGAACAGCCGCCGCATGCCCTCGGCATCGCGCCCGACATTCGGATAGAACTCACTGTAACTTCCCTCGAGCCAGGTGCTGGCGACCAGCGCCGGGCCGCCGTGGCCGGGGCCGGCGACGTAGAGCACGTCGAGGTCATGCTTGTTGATGACGCGGTTCAGATGCACATAAAGGAAATTGA
>JAJZPG010000051.1 GCA_021811235.1 Pseudomonadota bacterium
CTGATCGTGTACGACGATCTGACCAAGCAGGCCTGGGCCTACCGTCAGGTGTCGCTGCTGCTGCGCCGTCCGCCGGGCCGCGAAGCCTACCCGGGCGACGTGTTCTACCTGCACTCGCGTCTGCTCGAGCGCGCTGCGCGCGTCAATGCCGACTACGTCGAGAAGCTCACCAAGGGCGCCGTCAAGGGCAAGACCGGTTCGCTGACCGCGTTGCCGATCATCGAAACGCAGGCCGGCGACGTGTCCGCCTTCGTGCCGACCAACGTGATCTCGATTACCGACGGCCAGATCTTCCTGGAAACCGACCTCTTCAACGCCGGCATCCGTCCCGCGATCAACGCCGGCCTGTCGGTGTCCCGCGTCGGCGGCGCCGCGCAGACCAAGGTGATCAAGAAGCTCGGCGGCGGCGTCCGTCTGGCCTTGGCGCAGTACCGCGAACTCGCGGCCTTCGCCCAGTTCGCCTCCGACCTCGACGAAGCCACCCGCAAGCAGCTTGAGCGCGGCCGTCGCGTGACCGAACTGATGAAGCAGGCGCAATACTCGCCGATGTCGGTTTCGCAGATGGCGCTGACCCTGTTCGCCGTCAACAACGGCTACATGGACGACGTCGAAGTGAACAAGATCCTGGCGTTCGAAGCTGCCCTGCAGGCGTTCATGAAGTCGAAGTACGCCAGCATCATGGACACCATCGAAACCAGCGGCAACCTCGACGGCGAAACCGAAAAGGCGCTCACCGCCGCGGTGGAAGAGTTCAAGAAAACCGGCGTCTATTGATAGACCGCGCTGATTAGGAGCCAATAATGGCAGCCGGAAAAGAGATACGGACCAAGATCAAGAGCGTGGAAAACACGCGCAAGATCACCAAGGCCATGGAAATGGTCGCGGCGTCCAAGATGCGCAAGGCCCAGGACCGCATGAAGGCCGCGCGCCCTTACGCCGAGAAGATCGCCCGCGTGGCGACCCACCTGGCGTACGCGCACCCGGAGTACAAGCATCCTTTCGTGATCGCGCGTGACAACGTCAAGCGCGTCGGCCTCATCGTCATCAGTTCCGACAAGGGCCTGTGCGGCGGCCTCAATACCAATGCCTTCCGTGTGGTGGTGAACCAGATGAAGCAGTGGGATGCCGCCGGCGTCGGCGTCGACGTCACCGCGATCGGCAACAAGGGGCTGGGTTTCATGCAGCGCCTGGGGGCCAACGTGGTGTCGCAGCTCACCGGACTCGGCGACACCCCGCACATGGACAAGCTGATCGGCCCGGTCAAGATCATGCTCGACGCCTATCTGGAAGGCCGGATCGACGCGCTGTACATCGTCTACAACCGCTTCATCAACACGATGAAGCAGGAGCCGACGCTGACCCAGCTGCTGCCGCTGGCGCAGATGGAAAGTGCCGAGGAAGCCAGCCTGAAGACGCATTGGGACTACATCTACGAGCCCGATGCGAAGCCGGTGGTCGACGGCATGCTGATGCGCTACATCGAGTCGCTGGTCTACCAGGGCGTGGCCGAGAACATCGCCTGCGAGCAGTCGGCGCGGATGGTGGCAATGAAAGCCGCTTCCGACAACGCAAAGAACGTGATCGGCGAACTGAAGCTGGTTTACAACAAGACCCGTCAGGCCGCGATCACCAAGGAACTGTCGGAAATCGTCGCCGGCGCCGCTGCAGTCTGAGCGCTTACAGAATTCAATTTATTAGGAAATCAACATGAGCAACGGAAAAATTGTTCAGATCATTGGTGCGGTGGTGGACGTGGAATTCCCGCGCGATGCCATGCCCAAGGTCATGGAAGCGCTGAAGATGCAGTCCCCCGAGCTGACCTTCGAAGTCCAGCAGCAGCTGGGCGACGGCGTCGTTCGCACCATCGCGATGGGCTCGACCGACGGCTTGCGCCGCGGCATGGAAGTGCTGTCCACCGGCAACCCCATCATGGTGCCCGTCGGCCAGAAGACGCTGGGCCGCATCATGAACGTGCTGGGCGACCCGGTCGATGAAGCCGGCCCTATCGGCGCGGAAACCACCATGCCGATCCACCGCAAGGCCCCGGCTTACGCCGACCAGGCCGCCACGGTTGAAATCCTGGAAACGGGCATCAAGGTCATCGACCTGATCATGCCGATCGCCAAGGGCGGCAAGGTCGGCCTGTTCGGCGGCGCCGGCGTGGGCAAGACCGTGACGCTGATGGAGCTGATCCGCAACATCGCCGTGCAGCACAGCGGCTTCTCGGTGTTCGCCGGCGTCGGCGAGCGTACCCGCGAAGGCAACGACTTCTATCACGAGATGAAGGAAGGCGGCGTGCTGGACAAGGTCGCGCTGGTCTATGGCCAGATGAACGAACCCCCGGGCAACCGTCTGCGCGTTGCGCTGACCGGCCTGACCATGGCCGAGTACTTCCGTGACGAAGGCCGCGACGTGCTGCTGTTCGTTGACAACATCTACCGCTACACCCTGGCCGGTACCGAAGTGTCCGCGCTGCTGGGCCGGATGCCGTCCGCCGTGGGCTACCAGCCCACCCTGGCCGACGAAATGGGCCGCCTGCAGGAGCGTATCACCTCGACCAAGACCGGTTCGATCACCTCGTTCCAGGCCGTGTATGTGCCGGCGGACGACTTGACCGACCCGTCGCCCGCGACCACCTTCGCCCACCTCGACGCCACCCTGGTGCTGTCGCGTCAGGTCGCCGAACTGGGCATCTACCCCGCGGTGGACCCGCTCGACTCGACCTCGCGTATCCTGGATCCGCAGGTCGTCGGCGACGAGCACTACTCGGTCGCCCGCAAGGTGCAGGGCACGCTGCAGAAGTACAAGGAACTGCGCGACATCATCGCGATTCTGGGCATGGACGAACTGTCGCCCGAAGACAAGCTGGCCGTGTCGCGTGCCCGTAAGCTGCAGCGCTTCCTGTCGCAGCCCTTCTTCGTCGCCGAAGTGTTCACCGGCGCGCCCGGCAAGTACGTCACGCTGAAGGACACCATCGCCGGCTTCAAGGCGATCGTCGAAGGCGAATACGACCACCTGCCCGAGCAGGCCTTCTACATGGTCGGCGCGATCGAGGAAGCCGTCGAGAAGGCGAAGACGATTCAGTAAAGCTTGAGGGGTTAGGGGTTAGGAGTTAGGGATCAGGGGAGATGGTGCGCTGCGCGCGCTTTTCCCTAGCCCTTAGATCCGAGTCCCTAGCCCCTAAACACGAGGTTACAAAATGGCCATGACCCTACACGTCGACATCGTCAGCGCAGAAAAATCACTCTACTCCGGCACCGCCGAAGTGGTGATCGCCCCCGGCCAGCGCGGCGAACTCGGCATCTACCCGCGTCACACGCCGCTGCTGACCACGCTCAAACCCGGCTCGGTGCGCATCAAGGTGCCGAATCAGGCCGAGGAAGAGCTGGTCTACGTTTCCGGCGGCATTCTCGAGGTACAGCCGCACGTCGTCACCATCCTGTCCGATTCCGCCATCCGCGGCACCGACCTGGATGAGGCCAAGGCGCTCGAAGCCAAGCGTGCTGCCGAGGAGGCGATGAAGGACAAGGCCGCTAGCATCGACTACGCGCAGGCGCAGGCCGAACTGGCGCAGGCCGTCGCCCAGCTGGCAGCCATCAAGAAACTGCGCAAGCTGACCTGATACGCGCAGGCGGACGCAAAAAAGGCAACCTCGATGGTTGCCTTTTTTAATGGCGGGCACGGGCAAGGCCGGGCGACTCCTTTGAATCATGAAGGATTTTTCCGACAAGACAGCAGTTCGTCTTCCGACAAGCAAAACGTCATTCATGCACTAAATTGAAAGCTGTGCTGCGTCGGAGGCTTGGGCATTGGGGCCGCACTCAATGAAGAGCACGTTTGCCAGGCGGAACTCCATTCCGCTTCGGCACTTTATTCAAAATAAACACAAAGGAGCTTAACCATGCGAGTGACCCGTTTTCTTTTCAGTAGTGGCGTTGCGGCATTGATGTCTGCGGGCGTGATTTCAGTGCATGCAGCCGAAGGAGCAATGGCAGCCACGGGCGTTTTTTACGATCCGAGCAATGCAGCGAGTCCGAGCGGAAAAACGATCGGTTACGAGCTTTTCAGGACCATTGGCTGCCCTGGCAGGGCGTTGCTGGACAAACCCTGTGATGTGCCCAAGGAGGCGGATAGCGACGGCGACGGCGTCGTCGACAGCAAGGACAAATGCCCCGGCACACCGGCGGGCCGTACCGTCAACGCCGACGGGTGCGAACTGGATAGCGATGGCGACGGGATCGTGGACGGCGACGACAAGTGCCCCACGGTGTATGCCAAAACTGCAGACGGCTGCCCTGAGGCTGCGCCGGCCGCGCCTGCCGCCCTGGCTCCCGCCGCCCCGCCTGCGCCTGCACCCACTCCCAAACTGGTATTGGACGACGTCAATTTTGATTACGACAAGGCCACCCTGCGACCGGAAGCGCACGCCAAGCTCGATGAGGCGGCGGCCAGCCTGCAGGCATGGGGCGAGGGCAAGGTGGAAGTGGCGGGCCACACCGACAGCAGAGGAAGCGAGGCCTACAACATGGGGCTGTCGCTCCGCCGTGCGGAAGCGGTACGCACATACCTGATCGACAAGGGGATTCCTGCCGACCGTCTGGTCACCAAAGGCTATGGCGAGTCCCAGCCGGTCGCCGACAACGCCACGAAAGAAGGGCGATACCAGAATCGTCGGGTCGAGTTGCAGCCGCAAAAATAAGGCGATGGGATGCTGACGTGATACGGGGCTTCGGCCCCGTATTTATTTGTGGTGGGCGCAAAAAAGAGAGGGGCCTGCCCTGCCACGCCAGGGCCTTAGACCCCAGCGGGTTCGCCGCGTCCGCCCGAGAAAGGCAGCTGCGGGATGCTTTTTCATGTGGACGACGTCAAGCAGGCTTTATACTTGGCGCGCGATTTGCTCATCCACCTGCCGATGCGCTTCATCCTTTCAGATACGAATGCATTCAAAACTTGAAATCCTGATCCTGGCAGCGGGCAAGGGCACCCGCATGCGTTCCGACCTGCCGAAGGTCTTGCACAAGCTGGCCGGCAAGC
>JAJZPG010000011.1 GCA_021811235.1 Pseudomonadota bacterium
CGAGCAGACGCGAGTGCAGGTAGAACACGTCGCCCGGGTAGGCTTCGCGGCCCGGCGGACGGCGCAGCAGCAGCGACACCTGACGGTAGGCCCAGGCCTGCTTGGTCAGATCGTCGTACACGATCAGGGCGTCTTCGCCGATGTCGCGGAAGAATTCACCCATGGTGCAGCCGGCGTAGGGGGCGATGTACTGCATCGCAGCGGCGTCGGACGCGGTAGCGGCGACGACGATGGTGTGATCCATCGCGCCGTGCTCTTCCAGCTTGCGCACCACGTTGGCCACCGAGGAGGCCTTCTGGCCGACGGCGACGTAGATACACTTCACGCCGGTGCCTTTCTGGTTGATGATCGCGTCGATCGCGACGGCGGTCTTGCCGGTCTGGCGGTCGCCGATGATCAACTCACGCTGGCCGCGGCCGACCGGCACCATGGCGTCGATCGACTTGAGGCCGGTCTGCACCGGCTGGTCGACCGACTTGCGTTCGATCACGCCGGGGGCGATGCGCTCGATCGGCATGCTGCTGTCGGCGGCGATGGGGCCCTTGCCGTCGATCGGCTGGCCCAGCGAGTTCACCACACGGCCCAGCAGGCCACGGCCGACCGGCACTTCGAGGATGCGGCCGGTACACTTGGCGACGTCGCCTTCCTTGATGTGCTCGTAGTCGCCCAGGATCACGGCGCCGACCGAGTCGCGCTCGAGGTTCAGCGCCACGCCGAAGGTGTTGCCCGGCATCTCGATCATTTCACCCGACATCACGTCGGACAAACCGTGAATGCGGACGATGCCGTCGGTGACGGACACGATCGTACCCTGGGTGCGCAGTTCGCTCGACGCGCCGAGGTTTTCGATCTTGGCTTTAATCAGTTCGCTGATTTCGCTTGGATTCAATTGCATTTCTGTTCTCCGAACCGTGAGGTTCCGATAAATGGGTGTACTCGATTAGCCTTGCAGGGCAAATGCCATGCGCTGCAGCCGTCCCTTGACCGAACCGTCCATCACCTGGTCGCCGATCGTGATCACGGCGCCACCGATCAGCTCGGGATCGACCGCAACCTGCACGTTCACCGCACGGTTGAACTTGGCCTTGAGACCTGCGACCAGATCGTCGATCTGCGCCTGCGTCAGCACCTGCGCGCTGGTGATGGTGGCCTCGAGGGTGCCTTCCGCGTTGGCCTTCAGCGTCTCGAACTGAGCGGAGATTTCCGGCAGCAGCGAGAGGCGGTCGTTCTCGGCCAGCACCTTGACGAAGTTGGCGCCGCGCTCGCCGAGGTCGCCGCCGGCGACTTCGATGACGAGCTCTGCCACACGCTCGGCCGACACGGCCGGATCGCCGATCAGGCGCGCCACCTGAACATCGGACACGATGGACGCCAGCGTGGCGATGCGCGCGGACCAGCCCGCCAGGTCGTTTGCGCCCTGCGCGAGGCGGAAGGCCGCTTCGGCGTAGGGACGTGCCAGGGTAGACAGTTCGCTCATGATTTACAGCTCGGCTTTCAGCTGGCTCAGGAGGTCAGCGTGGGTCTGCGCGTTGACTTCGCGGCGCAGGATCTTCTCTGCGCCAGCCACGGCCAGTGCCGCCACCTGCTCGCGCAGGCCTTCGCGTGCGCGGTTGGTTTCCTGCGCGATGTTGGCCTGGGCGGCAGCCAGTTGACGGTCGCCTTCCTGCTTGGCGGCCTCTTTGGCTTCCTCGATGATCTGCGCGGCACGCTTTTCAGCCTGGGCGATCACTTCGGCAGCCTGCGCCTTGGCGTCACGCATGTTGTCGCCGGCCTTCTTGGCAGCCAGTTCCAGTTCGTGCTTGCCGCGGTCGGCGGCGGCGAGGCCGTCGGCGATCTGCTTCTTGCGCGTTTCGAGCGCGTTCATGATCGGCGGCCACACGAACTTCATGCAGAACCACACGAAGAAGATAAACGTGATGGACTGGCCGATCAAAGTTGCGTTGAAGTTCATATCCGCACCTTTTAATGACGGGGGTTAGAGATGTTCCGAAGCAACCCGCGACTTAACCGGCAACGGCGAACAGAACGTACATGGCCAGACCGACGGCGATCATCGGCACGGCGTCGACCAGACCCATCACGATGAAGAACTGGGTGCGCAGCATGGGGATCAGTTCGGGCTGGCGGGCAGCGCCTTCGAGGAAGCGGCCACCGAGGATGCCGATGCCAACGGCTGCACCGAGTGCGCCCAGACCCATCATCAGGGCACCAGCGATAAACAGCACGGCTTGAGTCATTTCCATTTGTTGCTCCTAAAAGTAAAAATCAAAGTTGAAAACAGAAAACCAGTTAATCGTTACTGCAGAAATCAGTGATGCTCGGCGTGCGCCATGTCCAGATACACGATGGTCAGCGTCATGAAGATGAAGGCCTGCAGCGTGATGATGAGGATGTGGAACACCGCCCACGCCCACTGCAACGCACCGCCAAACACAGCCAGGATCCAGCCGCCGCCGAACATCAGCGCAATCAGGATGAAGATCATTTCGCCGGCGTACATGTTGCCGAACAGACGCAGGGCGAGCGAAATCGGTTTGGCGATCAGGCCCACGCCTTCGAGCAGCAGGTTGACCGGGAACAGGAATTTGGGGAAGGGCTGGAAAGCCAGCTCGGAGAAGAAGCCGCCCGCACCTTTCATCTTGACGCTGTAGTACAGCACCAGGAAGAAGATCGACAGCGACATGCCGAAGGTCACGTTGGGATCCGTCGACGGCACGATCTTCATGTAGGGCACGCCTGATACGGCCGCGGCATAGGGCAGCCAGTCAACCGGCAGCAGGTCCATGAAGTTCATCAGGAACACCCACATGAACACGGTCAGCGCGAGCGGCGCGACCAGTGCGTTCTGATGCGAGAAGGATCCGCGCACGGAACCGTCGATGAATTCGACGACCCATTCGACGAAGTTCTGCAGGCCGGCGGGCACGCCGGTGGTGGCCTTCTTGGCCGCCATGCGGAAGAAGAACAGGAAGATCAGGCCGAGACCGATCGAGAACAGCATGCTGTCGACGTTGATCGACCAGAAGCCCATGGCTTTGACTTCTTCGGCGCCGTGGGCAAAGGTCCAGGTCGCCTGCTGCAGGACTTCGACGTTGCCGTGCACGTCGTGGCGCTCATAGCCGGCGGGGAGTTGACCGTAGGTCAGGTTCTGCAGGTGGTGCTTGATGTATTCACCGGAGGAAGCGTATTCCGTAGCCATAGTGATCAAATCTTTTAAGTGAGTTTTGGATGGACACGCCGCACGTTCCCATTCAAAACCAACCTTGGCAAAACCCGTCGATCGGACAGAACTATCTGTTGCTGCGACTCGCTGCAGCCAGCCAGGCAAACTGCGCCAGCACCAGCCCGATCATCAGCGGGAGCGGCGCCAGCTTCAGCACGCCGAGCCCCATGGCCAGCAACCCTGTCAGCAGCGCCAGCCGTTCAAGTCCGGCGCGGATGAACAGCTTGAACAAGCGATGCTGGTCCCATTCGGGATGCCGCATCGACTGCCGCTCGCGCCACACCAGCACTGCGCTGACCGCCAGCGCGACCAGCGCGCCGTACAGCACCGCCAGCCCCGCTTCGAACCCGGCCACCACGCCGCCCAACAGCGCAACCATCGGCGCGAGTGCTGCTTGCGCCAGGGCGACCCGCGTGGTGCCCGTGATGCCGTTGCGGCGGATACCGGAGAACATTAGCCAAATATGATACTTGAATTAGTGTGGTCTATGCAATCATCAAGCTGCTTGATGATGAATTTCACTATGTAGTGATCTTGTATAGCGAAAAAACCGCGGCCCACAAGGCCGCTCGCTTCAAAGCCGGATGCCGAGCCGCAACAGCAATCCCTCCAGCTCTTCCGCGCTGGCGAAATGCAGGGTGAGCCTGCCGCTCCCCTTGGCTGAGGTTTGCACGTGCGCGGTCATGCCAAGCGCATCGGACAGCGCCTCTTCCAGGCGGATGATGTCGCGCGGGACCTTGTGCTTGGCCGGAGCCGCGACGGGCTCCTTGAGGCGTGCCACGCGGCGCTCGACCTCGCGCACCGACAGTCCCTTGGTTTCGATTTCATGCGCCAGCTCGCGCTGGGCGCCCGCATGCAAGGGAAGCAACGCGCGCGCATGGCCCATTTCGATCAGCCCCGCCGTGAGCATGTCCTGCACCGGTCGCGACAGGTTCAACAGGCGCAGCAGATTGGACACCGCCGCACGCGACTTGCCGACCGCTTGCGCGACCGCGTCATGGGTCATGCCGAATTCCTGGATCAGGCGCTGCAGACCGTGCGCTTCGTCGATCGCGTTGAGGTCTTCGCGCTGGATGTTCTCGATCAGCGCCATCGCCGCCACCGCATCGTCGGCGACCTCGCGCAGCAGCACCGGCACTTCGGTCAGCCCGGCCAGCTGCGCCGCACGCCAGCGCCGTTCGCCGGCGATGATCTCGTAGCCGCCCGTCACTTCGCGCGCGAGGATGGGTTGCATCAACCCCTGCGCGCGGATCGAATCGGCCAGTTCCTGCAGCGATTCGCTGTCCATCTGGGTGCGCGGCTGGTACTTGCCGGGCGCCAGCTGCGATACCGCCATCATGCGCAGGTCGCCCTGCGGCGGCGCAGCGCTGTCTTCGCCGCCCAGCAGCGCGTCGAGTCCGCGCCCGAGTCCCTTAGGCTTGGCCATGAATGTTCTCCCTTGCTGTGAGGCCGGCGCGTTTGAGCGTTTCCTCGGCCAGGTCCATATACGCCTTCGCACCCTTGCACTGGCGATCGTAGGCCAGCACCGGCAGCCCGTGGCTGGGCGCTTCGGCCAGCCGCACGTTGCGCGGAATCACGGTGTCGTACACCTTGTCGCCGAAATGTGCCTTGAGCTGGTCCGACACCTGCTGCGCCAGCGTGCTGCGCGGATCGAACATCACGCGCAACAGGCCCTCGATCTGGATGGCCGGATTCAACCGCTGCTTGACCTTCTTGATGGTGGCGACCAGATCGGTCAGTCCCTCCAGCGCGTAGTACTCGCACTGCATCGGGATCAGCACCGCCTCCGCCGCGGCAAATGCGTTGACGGTCAGCAGATTCAGCGTCGGCGGGCAGTCCATCAGGATGAAATCGTAGTCGTCGGCCACCTGCGCCAGCGCCACTTTCAGCCGCAGGTCGCGCTGCTCCAGGTTGACCAGGTCGATCTCCGCGCCCGCGAGTTCGCGGTTGGCGGGGATGACATCGAAATGGCCGGGCTCCGAGCGCACGCGCGCGTCGCGTACCGTGACCTGGTTGAGCAGGATCTGGTACACCGTCGGCAGCGCGGTGCGCTTCTCGATGCCCGCCCCCATGGTCGCGTTGCCCTGCGGATCGAGGTCGGCCAGCAACACGCGTTGCCCGAGTTCGGCAAGACTGGCGGCAAGATTGACCGCCGTCGTCGTCTTGCCGACGCCGCCTTTCTGGTTGGCGATTGCAAGTATCTTCATCCTCTCTCCTCCAGGCGGCTGACGGCGGTCCGCCCCTCTTTCCGGTTGGCAATGACCTGGGTTCGGCTCATTCGGCAGGCTCCAGAACAATCAAATGGCGGCTCGCTGCCAGCCCCGGGACGACCAGCTCGTAGTCGGCGCTCACTCTCACGCTGGCCGGCAGCAGGGCGATCTCTTCGTGCGGATACAGGCCCTTCATCGCCAGCCAGCGGCCGCCCGGTTTGAGCAGATGGCGGGTCAAGGTGACGAACTCCTTGAGGTCGGAAAACGCGCGTGAGGTGATGACGTCGAACCCGGCTGCGGGCCGGTAATCCTCCACCCGACTCGTCACCACATTCAGATTGGCGAGCCCCAGTTCGGCCTTGGCTTGCAGCAAAAAGGCGGTTTTCTTGGCGATACTGTCGAGCAGCGTCACCTGCAGCTCGGGCCGCGCGATCGCCAGCGGGATGCCCGGCAGGCCGCCGCCGCTGCCGACGTCGAGCACAGCCAAATCAGGACAGCCGCCCTGGAAGTACGGCACCGCCGCCAGCGAATCGAGCAGGTGGTGACTGACCATGCGCTCGGCGTCGCGCACCGCGGTGAGGTTGTACACGCGGTTCCACTTGTCGAGCAGCGCAAGATAAGCCAGCAGCTTGGCTTCGGCGCCTGCGGGCAAAACCAGCCCGAGGGCGGCCACTCCCGCCGCCAATTGATCTTCGACGGTCATGCGCTTTTTTTCTCTTGGTCCGGCTTGAAGCCGCGCTTGGCGTAGACCAGCAGTACCGAGATCGCCGCCGGCGTGATGCCCTGCAGCCGCGCCGCCTGGCCCAGCGTCTCGGGCCGCGCCTTCTGCAGACGCTGGCGCACCTCCATCGACAGGCCGGTAAGCTGGCTGTAGTCGAGGTCGAGTGGCAGGCGCAGCGTTTCCTGCTCACGCTGCTTGTCGACCTCTTCGTTCTGGCGATCGATGTAGCCCTGGTACTTGGCGGCGATCTCGACCTGTTCGGCGACGCGCGCATCCGCCACCCCCGCCCCGCCGCCCGGTAGCGCGAGCACCTGTGCGTAATCGAGGTTGGGCCGGCGTAACAGGTCGAACAGGTTGTATTCGCGTTCGATCGGCTGTCCGATCAGGCGGACGGCTTCGTCAGGCGGCAGGATCGTCGGGTTGACCCAGGTCGCCTTCAGGCGCTCGGTTTCACGTGAAACCGCATCGCGCTTTCGATTGAAGGCGTCCCAGCGCGCATCGTCGACTACACCGATGGCGCGCCCGGCCTCGGTCAGGCGCATGTCGGCATTGTCCTCGCGCAGCTGCAAGCGGTATTCGGCGCGGCTGGTGAACATGCGGTACGGTTCGGAGACGCCGCGCGTGATGAGGTCATCGACCAGCACGCCGAGGTAGGCTTCGTGGCGGACCGGACTCCAGGCCTCCTTGCCCTGCGCCTGCAGGCCCGCGTTGATGCCCGCGAGCAGGCCCTGTGCGGCGGCTTCCTCGTAGCCGGTGGTGCCGTTGATCTGGCCGGCGAAAAAGAGCCCGGCGATCGACTTGGTTTCGAGCGAAGCCTTGAGGTTGCGCGGATCGTAGTAGTCGTATTCGATGGCGTAGCCGGGACGCAGGATATGGGCGTTTTCCAGGCCAGGGATCGAACGCACGATGGCGAGCTGCACGTCGAACGGCAGCGAAGTCGAGATGCCGTTGGGGTAGATCTCGTGGGTGGTGAGCCCCTCGGGCTCGAGGAAGATCTGATGGCTCGCCTTGTCGGCGAAGCGGGTGATCTTGTCCTCGATCGACGGGCAGTAGCGCGGCCCCACCCCCTCGATCACGCCGGTGTACATCGGCGAGCGGTCGAGCCCGCCGCGGATGATTTCGTGCGTGCGTTCGGTGGTGTGGGTGATCCAGCACGGACGCTGCTCGGGATGCATCGCTACGTCGCCCATGAAGGAGAACACCGGCGCCGGGTCGTCACCCGGCTGAATCTGGGTCTGGGTGAAATCGATGCTGCGGCCGTCGATGCGCGGCGGGGTGCCGGTCTTCAGCCGGCCGGCCGGCAGCTTCAGCTCGCGCAGACGCGCGGCGAGCGACACCGCGGGCGGGTCGCCCATGCGCCCGGCCTGGAAGTTTTCCAGCCCGACGTGCACCAGACCGGCGAGGAAGGTGCCGGCGGTGAGCACCACCGCGCGACCGGAAAACACGATGCCGAGCTGGGTCTTCACGCCGGCGACGCGGTCGCCGTCGAGCAGCAGGTCGTCGACCGCCTGCTGGAAGATCGTGAGGTTGGGCTGGTTTTCCAGACGCTGGCGGATCGCCGCCTTGTACAGCACACGGTCGGCCTGCGCGCGGGTGGCGCGCACCGCCGGACCCTTGGATGAATTGAGCGTGCGGAACTGGATCCCCGCCTCGTCCGTCGCCAGCGCCATCGCACCGCCGAGCGCGTCGACCTCCTTGACCAGGTGCCCCTTGCCGATGCCGCCGATCGACGGATTGCACGACATCGCGCCGAGGGTTTCGATGTTGTGCGTCAGCAGCAGCGTTTTGACGCCCATGCGGGCGGCCGCGAGCGCAGCCTCGGTGCCGGCGTGGCCGCCACCGACGACGATGACATCGAAGGAATCTGGGAATTTCATGATGGCCGCCATTCTACCCGCAGCCGCCCCGTGTTTCACGTGAAACACGTTTGGAGGGCCGGGGCAACGCGTCAGCCTTCGGCGGCCTTGGCCTCCAGTGCCTCCCAGCGGGCCAGCGCGTCGAGCAGCTCGCCCTCGATGGCCTCGGAACGCGCGTGCAGCGCCGCGGCATCCTGCGGATTCGCCTGGTAGAGCGCCGGGTCGGACAGCCGCCCGGCAATTTGCGCCTGTTCGGCCTCCAGGGCTTCGATGCGCGCGGGCAGGCCTTCCAGTTCGCGCGCCTCCTTGTAGCTGAGCTTGGCCCTGGGCGCGGGCTTGGCGGGGGGCGGCGCCTTGACCGGCACAGATTCCGAAACCGGCTTCGCCGTCTCGACTGTGCGCCGCTGCTGCCAGGCGCGCCAGTCGGCATATCCACCCACAATCTCGGTCAGCCTGCCCTCGCCTTCGAATACGATCGACTGGGTGACGACGTTGTCCAGAAACGCGCGGTCATGCGAGACGATGATGACCGTGCCACCGTAGTCCTGCAGCAGCTGTTCCAGCAGTTCCAGGGTGTCGATGTCGAGGTCGTTGGTCGGCTCGTCCAGCACCAGCAGGTTGGCCGGACGCGCGAACAGACGGGCCAGCAACAAGCGGTTGCGCTCGCCGCCGGACAGCGCCGACACCTTGGCGCGCGCGCGCTCGGCGGGGAACAGGAAGTCCTCCAGATAGCTGATGACGTGCTTTTTCTGCCCGCCGATTTCGACGTAGTCGGAACCGGGCGAGATCGTGTCGATCAGCGTCGCGTTGTCGTCGAGCTGGTTGCGAAACTGGTCGAAGTAGGCCACCTCGAGCTTGGTGCCCTGCTTGATCCAGCCCGACTGCGGCTTCAGCTCGCCCAGGATCAGGCGGATCAGCGTGGTCTTGCCGGCGCCGTTGGGGCCCAGCAAGCCGAGTTTGTCGCCGCGCAGGATGGTGGTGGAGAAGTCGCGCACGAGGACGCGCTTGTCGTAACCGTAGGTGACGTGGTCGAGCTCGGCGACCACCTTGCCGGAGCGCTCGCCCGCGTCGATCTGAAAACCGACCTGGCCGGCATGCGCGATGCGCGCCTCGCGGGTGAGACGCAACTGCTCCAGCCGCCGCACCCGCCCCTCGTTGCGGGTACGCCGCGCCTCCACTCCCTTGCGGATCCAGGCCTCCTCCTGCTTCCAGAACTTGTCGAATTTGCGGTTGTGCACCGCCTCGACCTCCAGCTGCTCGGCCTTTTTGGTCTGATAAGCGCTGAAGTTGCCTTGATATTCGCGTAAAGATCCACGATCAAGCTCAATAATGCGATTGGCGACGTTGTCCAGAAAGCGCCGGTCGTGGGTGATGAAGAGCAGCGCGCCGCGGTAGTCGTTGAGCAGTCCCTCAAGCCATTCGATGGCGGAAAAATCCAGGTGATTGGTCGGCTCGTCGAGCAGCAGCAGTTCGGGCTCGGCGACCAGTGCGCGCGCCAGCGCCACCCGCTTCTTCAGCCCGCCGGAAAGCGTTTCCACCGCCGTGTCGGCATTCAGACCCAGGCGCTGCAAGGTCTCTTCGACCCGGCTGTTGAGCCGCCAGCCGTCGGCCGCCTCGAGTTCGTGCGACAAACGCTCGAGATCGGCGAACGCGGCCTCGTGGCCCTCGGCCACCGCGTGCGCGGCGGCATGGTAGTCGGCCAGCAACTGCTGCGCCGCCCCGACGCCTTCGGCCACCGCTTCGAACACGCTGTGGCCGGGCTTGAACTGCGGCTCCTGCGGCACATAGGCCAGCCGGAGCCCCGGTGAGCGCCACACCTCGCCGGCGTCCGGCTGGCTGCTGCCGGCGATGATCTTCAACAGGCTCGACTTGCCGGTGCCGTTGCGGCCGATCAGGCCGATGCGCTCGCCCGCCTCGATCACCAGCGACGCGCCGTCGAGCAGGGGGTGGTGGCCGTAGGCCAGTTCGAGGCGATCAAAGGTCAGCAGCGGCATGGAGTGGCGATTCGAAAAACCCAGGGGCGGGATTATGCGCGATTGAGCGCAGCGTGGACGGCTCGCGCAATATTTAATGCATCGGGCGTGTCGCCGTGCAGGCAGAGCGTGTCAGCCCGCAGCCGCAGGCTGCCGCCATCCTGCGTGGCGATCGATCCGCTCCGTGCCAGCGCAAGGGCCTGGGCTGCCGCCTGAGCGGGATCGGTGATCAGCGCGCCCGCTGTTTCACGTGAAACCAGCTGACCATCCGCCAGGTAACGGCGGTCGGCAAAGGCTTCGTTCAGCACCCGCAGTCCCGCGCCCGTCCCCGCCGCCACCAGTTCCGACCCGGACAGGCCGACCAGCAGCAGCGACGGATCGAGCGCCGCCACCGCCTGGGCGATCGCCTGCGCCACCGCGGGATCGCGCGCGGCGACGTTGTACAGGGCGCCGTGCGGCTTGACGTGGGCCAGGCGCAGACCCAGCCGCGCGGCCTGCTCGGCCAGCACCTCGGTCTGCTGCGCCACCCACGCGACGATATCGTCTTCGGACGCGGGCAACGCGCGTCGCCCGAACTGTGTCCGGTCGGGATAGCTCGGGTGGGCGCCGGCCGCCACTCCATGCTCGGCCGCCAACCGCAGCGCGGCCGTCATGCTCGCCGCGTCGCCGGCATGCCCTCCGCAGGCGATCGATACCCGCGACAGGTACGGCATCAGCCCCGCATCGTCGCACCCCTCTCCGATGTCGGCATTCAGTTCGATCACCCCAACTCCTTGATGTCCCATTCTTCAACGGCCAGCGCCCGCGCGGCTTCGACGTCGATCGTCACGAAGCGCACGCTGTCGCCCGGCCTCAGCTGCGCCAGCCGCGGCCAGTCGGCGGCAATCACCGCGGCAATCACCGGATACCCGCCGGTCACCGGCCCGTCCCAGCCAAGTATGATCGGCTGGCCGTCGGGCGGAACCTGGATCGCGCCGGGCAGCATGCCTTGCGAAGGCAATTCGGCACGCACATGCGCCACCGCCGGCCCGCCCAGCCGCACCCCGCGCCGGTCGGAGGCGGCGTCCACCCGGTAGCGCGCCCCGAAAAAAGCCGCCAACCCGGCATTCTCGAACAGGCCAACCTGGGGCCCCGCCACCACGCGCAAAGGCGCGTCCGGTTCGCCGGGTGGCGGCCCTCCCCGCAGCAGGTGCATGTCGCCCGGCCCCGTACCCAGAGCCAACCGGTCGCCCCGCCGCAATGCCCGCCCCTCGTGACCGCCAAACCCCGCCGGCAGAAAGGTGCTGGCGCTTCCCAGAAGGGACGGCACCGCGACGCCGCCGCGCACCGCCAGCCAGCAGCGGCATCCGGTCTGGGCACGCCCAAGCCGCAGGGTCTCTCCCGCCGCCAGCACCAGCGTTTCGTTCCACGCCGCCGGCACGCCGCTGCTGCGGGCGGCGGCAAAGGGCGCACCGGTCAGCGCCACCACGCCGCCCCGGGGAAACCGCAGAACGGGCCCTCGCTGGACAATCTCCAGGCCGGCCGCCGCGGCCTCGTTGCCCACCAGCCGATTGGCCGCGGCCAAGGCCGCGGGATCGGCCGCTCCGCCTGCGGGTACGCCGAGCGCGCCCCAGCCGGGACGCCCCAGGTCCATCACCAGATCGCACTGGCCGGCGTACTGGATTTCGATCATGCCTGTACGAAGCGCACGCGGTCGCCCACCCTCAGGAGGGCGGGGGCGGCACGCTGCGGATCGAACAATACGGACGCCGTGCGGCCGATGATATGCCAGCCGCCAGGGCCTTCGGTCGGATAAATCCCGGTATACGCGCCGCCGATGGCGACGCTCCCCGCCGGCACCCGCAGCCGGGGCGACGCCCGCCGGGCTGCGTGAAGGGCCGGCGACAGCCCGCGCAGATAGGGAAACCCCGGCTGGAACCCCAGAAAGGCCACCGTGTATTCCGCGGACGCATGGCTATTTATATAGTCGCCCACGCCCAGTCCGGCCTGTTCCGCCAGCGCAGGCAGATCCGGCCCGACCGCGCCGCCGTATTCGAGCGGGATGAGGTGTAGCGAGCCGGTTTCCCCGGGGGGCGGATCGCGGGGTAAAGCCAGTGCCGTCTGCAAATCCGACGACATCGCCGCGCCGCGGCGCAAAATCAGCAACAAGCTACCATCTGCAGGGATAATGTCTTCAATTTCCTGGAATTTCGTCGAATTCAGCACTTCGTAGCAAGCTAGGGTCGCCTCCCCGGTTGCCACCCGAACGCCGCGCTCGCTCACCCAGCGCCAGGCCAGCGCGGGATACGGTTGACCGGTTGTCTGCTTTCCCATAGGGTGAAGTCCCTTTTCGGAGTTTCGCATGATGCGGCGATTCGTCAGTGCAGTTCTGATAGCGGCAAGTGTAATGGCAAGCCCGGCGCTTGCCGCCATGAGCGCAATCAATCCGGCGCTGCTACAGAATCTCGACGCCCGCCCCAAAAAAATCGTGCTGCTGCCGCCCCAGGTGTTCGTGTTCGAGTTGTCGGCCGGCGGGGTCCCCACCCGCATGGCCGACTGGGAAGCCGCCGCGCGCGACAACCTGTCCGCCGCCGCCACCCGGGTGGCGCAAGAATCCGGCCTGTTCGAGCTGCTACCGGCACCGCCGCTCGCGCCGGCCGATCTCGACCGGCTCGACGCCCATATCGGCCTGTATGACCGCGTCGCACAGTCGGTGTTCGTCTATGGCCGCGGCGAGCAATCCGCCTGGGCACACAAGAAAAACGAATTCGATTACACCGTCGGCCCCGGGCTGGCTTTTCTGCGCGAGCAGACCGGCGCCGACGCCGCGCTGATCGTGCTGGGCGCGGACTTCATTTCCTCCGGCGGGCGCAAGGCCGCCTTCATCGCCGGCTTGGCGCTCGGCATCATCATGCCGCTGGGGCAGTCGTTCATGACCGCCGGCATCGTCGACCTGAAGACCGGCGACGTGCAATGGATGAGCTTCGACGCCAGCAGCCACATGGACTCGCGCAATCCCGCCGACGTCGACGGACTGATGCGCACGCTCTACCAGACCTGGCCGGCCGCCACGCGATGAAGCGCGGACTGGCGATGTTCCTGAGCTGCACGCTCATCACACCGGTCCATGCCGTCGGCCACCTGCCGTGGACCAGCGCCGCCGAGACTCACGACCTGGCCACCGAGGAAAAGAGCCTGTGGCAGGAAGCCGACGAATTCGACCGCGCCTTGGCGCGTGCCGGCAAGGTCAACAGCGACCCCGCCCTCACCGCCTATCTGCAAGGCATCATGGACCGGCTCTACCCGGAATTCAAGGGCCGCTTCACGGTGCGCCTGCTGAATGCCCAGCACATCAACGCGTTCGCCCTGCCCAACGGCAGCATCTACGTGAACGCCGGGCTGATTGCCCGTTTCGAGAACGAGGCCCAGCTCGCCACCGTGCTGGCGCACGAGGGCGCCCACTTCACTCACCGCCACTCGCTGCAGCAGGCCGAACGCGTACGCAACGCCGCGGCCTTTGCCTTGGTGGTCGCCATGCTGGGCGTGCCGCTGGTCGGTGATCTCGTTGCGCTGTCGTCGATGTTCGGCTTCTCGCGCGAGCACGAGCGCGAAGCCGACGCGATCGGCTATCAGCGCCTGGTGGCGGCCGGCTATGCGCCGCGCGAGACCATCCGCACCTTCGAGCACCTGCAGGCCGAGATCAAGGCCGCCGACATCAAGGAGCCCTTCTTCTTCGCCAGCCACCCCAAGCTGCAGGAACGCATCGACAGTTTCAGCGAACTGGCGAAGGACGCCAACAGCGGCGAGATCGCCCGCGAGCGCTTCGTCGAAACCACGGCAGCCCTGCGGCTGGCGTCGCTGGAGGCCGACCTTGCCGCCTATCGCTACCGGCAGATCATCCTGGTATTGAGCGATCCGGGGCATCGCCGCGAATATCCGCCCGAAGCCTCCTACTATCTGGGCGAAGCCTATCGCCTGCGCGGCGAAGCGGGGGATCTCGAGATCGCCGAGCGTGAATTCAACAGCGTGCTCGAAACCGCGCCGCAATTCGCCCCCGTCCACCGGGCGCTCGGCCTGCTCTGCTATCGACGCGGCGACATGGCACGCGCCGCCCCGTTGCTGCGCCGTTACCTCGAACTCGCGCCCGCGGCCGTCGACCGCGGCCATATCGAGTTCTATCTCGGCACCGCGGAAAAACGCGAGGCCGCGCTTCCCGCTCAACCCCCGTCCGGCCCCAACTAGCGCCCGTATGGAAATCATTTACCAACGCATCTTCGAATACACCCCGGACGCCCTGCTCGTCATCGATCCGGCCGGCCGCATCACCCTGGCCAACGCCCAGGCGGAGAGCCTGTTCGGCTACGACCGCAGCGAACTGATCGGCCAGCCTATCGAAATCCTGGTCCCGGCGCGCTTTGCCGGCAGCCATGTCCAGCACCGTGCCCGCTTCCTGGCCGAAACGCATAGCCGTCCGATGGGTGCCGCCAGCGAGCTGTCCGCCCGCCGCAAGGACGGCAGCGAATTGCCCGTGGACATCATGCTGAGTCCCATGATCGTGCAGGGCAACCATCTCGTCCTGTGCGTGGTGCGTGACATTACCGAGCGCAAGGCCGCGCAGGACGAACTGGCGCGACAGACGGCCGAACTCCGCCAGCTGCATGCGGAACTGGAGCTGCTCGCCAAGCACGACGGCCTGACCGGCCTGTACAACTGGCGCGCCTTTTACGAGCACACCGGGCAGATGCTCAAAACCGCGCAGCGCCGCTGCGAAAGCGCCACCCTGCTGATCCTCGACCTGGATCACTTCAAGCAGATCAACGATAGCTACGGCCATGCCGAAGGCGACCGCGTATTGCAGGCGGTCGCCGCCACGCTCAAGGCGACGGCGCGGCAAACCGACATCGTGGCGCGCCACGGCGGCGAGGAGTTCGCCGTGGCCGCACTCGGGCTGAGCGAGGCCGAAAGCCTGGTGGCGGCGGAACGCCTGCGCAGCGCCATCGCCGCGATCGAAAACCTGAAATGCCCCATCACCGCCAGCATCGGCGTCGCCACGCTGGAGCCAGGCGCCCCCCCGCAGGAGCCCTCCCGCTTGCTGGCCGAGTTGCTCGATCAGGCAGACCAGGCGCTCTACGCCGCCAAGCGCAATGGCAGAAACCAGGTCTGCCACTACACCGGGTTCATCCAGACGGACGCCGAGCAAGACGACAGCCCCGCACAGGAACACGCCTCATGACCCTGCCCCACCGTTTCACCATCGGGCTCCTGCTCCTCGGCCTCGCGGCATGCACGCCGTGGACGCGGGTCGACCCGGGCAGCCGGACCGAAACCAAGCGCGACGACTACACCCTGGAACTGCCCCTCGGCTGGGTCAAGCGCACCGCCAACATCAACGACTTCTTCGTCACCCGCGACGGCCCCGCGCTCAACTACATCGTCGTCAATCGCCAGCCCCACGACCGCAAGCTGCCCCACACCAAGCGGGAAACCCGGCCCGACATGCTGCCGCACGAGATCGCCGAACTCGCCATCGCCGAGTGGAAAAGCAGCGAAGCCACCGCCAATCTCGACGTGCTCTCCAACACCCCCGTCATGGTCGGCGGCCGCCCCGCCGCACGCGTGCACATCCGCTACAAGAACGATCGCGGGCTGCCGATCGAGCGGGTCATGGTCGGCCTGGTCGACGCCAAAGGCCGGCTGTCGATCCAGTACGAAGCCCCGGCGATCGTCTATTTCCAACGCGGGCTGCCCGATTTCGAGGCGATGGTGGCCAGCGTGCGGTTCAGGTAAGACTAATCCCAGACATAAAAA
The DNA here is from genome assembly GCA_021811235.1 of Pseudomonadota bacterium. Classification (GTDB taxonomy): domain Bacteria; phylum Pseudomonadota; class Gammaproteobacteria; order Burkholderiales; family Thiobacillaceae; genus Thiobacillus. The sequence goes on from JAJZPG010000011.1 coordinate 15,771, forward strand.
AAGGGGGTTTCACGTGAAACCCCCTTTTCCATTGCCGGTGAACGGGCTGACGATCAGTCCTTGAAACGTCCCCGCACACCCACACGCGCACTCCCGCCGCGGCTGTCGTTGCCAAAGCTGCGTGCCGGCTGGCCGGAACGTGCACCCTTGTTGCGATCACCGTAGCTGCGGGTGGCTGCGGCGGCCGCTTTGGCCTTGGCCTCGCGCTCGCGCTTTTCCCAGTATTCCACGCTGTTGCCGTTGACCTCTGCTTTCGGCTCACGCAATGCGCGCTCGTCGGTCATGCGGGGCACGTCGGACGGACCGCGCGCGGCCTGCTCGAAGCGGTTGCCGCGCGGCGCATCGCTGCGCGCAGGGCGCTCGCCGCCGGGACGCGCATCGGCACGGTAGCCGCGGTCACGGTTGTCGCGGCTGTCGCCGCGCGGCGGGCGGTCGCCATAGCTGCGCGGTTCGCTGCGGTCGCCGAAGCTGCGTTTATGCCCGTCAGGGCGCTTGTCGCCGAAGCCGCCGCGCGGGCCGTTGTTGCTGCGCGGACGGCCCGCCGACGCAGGGCGCCCGGAAGCCGGCTTCTGGGTCGGCTCCAGCCCCGGCAGGGTGTGCACCTCGATGCGGTTGCCGGTGTAGCGTTCGATGTTCTTCACCAGCCCGCCTTCGCGCATGCCGGCAAAGCTGACGGCGATGCCGGTGCGGCCGGCACGGCCGGTGCGGCCGATGCGGTGGACGTAGTCCTCGGCCTGGCGCGGCAGGTCGAAGTTGATGACGTGGCTGATGGTCGCCACGTCGATGCCGCGCGCGGCGACGTCGGTCGCCACCAGCACCTTGGTACGGCCTTCGCGCAGGCGCTGCAGCGCGCGGTTGCGCTGGCCCTGCTGCATGTCGCCGTGCAGCGCGTCGGAAGCGAAGCCGCTGTCGGCCAGCAGGTCGGAAATTTCCTCGGTGCTGCGCTTGGTCGAGGCGAACACGATCGCCTGCACCATGTCCACATCGCGCAGCAGTGCGTCGAGCAGACGGTTCTTGTGGTCCATGTTGTCAGCAAACAGCAGGCGCTGTTCGATCTTGGACTCCTTGTGCGGCACCGCCTCGATCTCGATGCGCTGCGCGTCGCGGGTCAGCTCGCGCGCCAGGTTGCCGACCACGCCGTCGAGCGTGGCCGAGAACAACAGCGTCTGGCGCTCGGCCGGGCAGCGCGCGGCGATCGCCTGGATGTCGTCGACGAAGCCCATGTCGAGCATGCGGTCGGCCTCGTCGAGCACCAGCACTTCGAGGCGCGAGAAGTCGATCTTGCCGCGCTCCAGGTGGTCGATCAGTCGACCCGGGGTCGCCACCACCACGTCCACCGGCTGGGAGAGGCGCTTGAGCTGCAGGCCATACGGTGCGCCGCCGACCAGACAGGCGGTGCGGAAGCGGCGCAGTTCCTTGCCGTAGGTCATGGCGGATTTTTCGACCTGCAGCGCGAGCTCGCGCGTCGGCGTCAGCACCAGCACGCGCGGACCGATGCTCTTGACCGTCGGCTCGGCCTGCAGGCGCTGGATCGACGGCAGCAGGAAGGCCGCCGTCTTGCCGCTGCCGGTGTGCGACGACACCAAGAGGTCGCGCCCGGTCAGCGCGGCGGGAATCGCCTGCTGCTGCACCGGCGTGGCATTTTCGTAGCCTGCGGCCAGCACGGATTTGAGGATGAGGGGATCCAGTCCCAGTTCGGAAAAGCTCATGGCATTACCTTTTTCAGGGCGCGAATAGGCGCCGTCGACCTGGCCCAGGGGCGTCGGTCATTAAGAAATAACGATCGGATAAGGTCCGGCCGCGTCGAAAACATCGGCGCCAACCGCAAGACTCGTCGCCGCACGCGGAACCGCGGCACAAAGAGAGGTCAGGGACGATGGGGCTGTGGAAACAGTCCCGAGGCTTGTAATGCGCCCTTCAGAAAGGGCTTAGCCTGCTGCTGCAAACACAACGCCCCGAACTATATCAGAAACTGCTGTTATTCCAGGATTTATTTTCGGCGCGGCTCAGGCGTGATGATAGAGCTTGTGATACAGCCCGCCTTTTTCGATCAGCTCGGCGTGGCCGCCCTCCTCCACCACGCGACCGCCCTCGAACACCAGGATGCGGTCGGCCTGCTTCACCGCCGACAGGCGGTGGGCGATGATGAGGGTGGTGCGGCCGACGAGAAACGCGTGCATGGCCTGGTGCAGCCGGCGTTCGGTGTCGGTGTCGAGCGCGGACGTGGCCTCGTCGAGAATGACGATCTGCGGTTTGGCGACGATCATCCGCGCGATGGCCAGCCGCTGCCGCTGCCCCCCCGACAGCCGCACCCCCAGCCGTCCCACCACGGTCTCGAGCCCATGCGGCAGCGCGGCGACGACGTCCTTCAGCTGAGCGATTTCCAGCGCCTGCCACAGCGTGGCGTCGTCGACCGCGCGGCCGAGCGTGAGGTTGGCGCGCACGCTGTCGTTGAACAGCACCGGATGCTGCAGCACCACGCCGACGTGCTCGCGCACGGTTTCCCAGCCGATCTCGGTCACCGGCACGTCGCCATACAGAATCCGCCCGGCCTTAATCGGATACAGCCCCAGCAACGCCTGCACCAGCGTCGACTTGCCGCCCCCCGAGGCACCCACCAGCGCGACCTTCTCGCCTGCCGCCACCGCCAGACTGACGTCGTCGAGCACCGTTTCGCCCTCCTCGTAGGCGAAGCTGACGTGCTCCAGCGCGATGCCGACCGTGGTCTGGCCGGAGAAGGGGTCGCGCAGCGCCGGATGCTGCGGCTCGTCGGCGAGCCCGAGCAGGGCATTGATGCGCCCCAGCGCGGCGTTGGCGGCATACCACGCGTACTGCATGTTCACCAGTTCCTGCACCGGCGTCATCATGAACCAGAGGTAGCCGAACACCGCCAGCATCTCGCCGATCGACAGATCGGAGAACACCACCATCAGCATCGCGCCGGCGCGGAAGGCGTCGAAGCCCGCCAGAAAGACGAAGAAGGAAATCCGGCTCATCGCGTCCGACTTCCATGCGAACGCCGCCGCATGCTGGCGGATGTCGGCGGCCTTCTCGGTCACCCGCGCGAGGTAATGCTTCTCGCGGTTCATCGCGCGGATCTGGGTCAGCGCGTCGAGCGTCTCGGCGAGCGTGTCCTGGAACGCCTCGAACGCGCGGTTCTCGAACTTCTTCAGGTCCTTCACCCGCTTGCCGAGCCGGGTGGAAAACAGGATCACCACCGGGTTCAGCAGCAGGATGAACAACGCCAGCTGCCAGTGCATCCAGAACAGCACCGCCGCGACGCCGACCAGCGTCAATACCGACACCACGAAACCCGAGATCGACGCGCCGAGGAAAGTATCGACGGCGTTGAGATCGGTGACGAAATGCGAGGTCACCCGGCCGGCGCCCACCGTTTCGAACTGCGACAACGCGATGCGCGACAGCCGGGACAGCATGCGCACGCGGATGCGGTAGACGATTTCCTTCGCCAGGAGCGAGAAGCTGCGCCCCTGCCACACGTTGAGGAGGATCGCCGCCAGGCGCAAGCCGACCGTGAGCAGAAGCGCGGCGCCGATGAACAGCACCGGGCCGTGCCAGGTCGCGGGAAACCACGCACCGATGGCCTCGACCATCCTGCCCGGATGATGCAACAGCACCTCGTCGACCATCAGCGGCAGCAGCAGCGGCACCGGCACCGAGGCAACCACCGCCAGCAGCGCCGCCCCATTGGCCTGCAGCAAGCGTCCGCGATGCCTGCGAAGTTCGCCGAGTATGCCGCGCCAGGTCAGCATCGCGCTCACTTGCCGATGCAGAAGGAACTGAAGATTTCGCCGAGCAGGTCGTCGGCCGTGAATTCGCCGGTGATCTCCGACAGCGCGGCCTGCGCCAGCCGCAATTCCTCGGCGAACAGCTCGAGCTGTGCGGTCGACGCACGCGCGGCGGAGAGATGGGTCGCCGCGCGGCCGAGCGCATCGAGATGCCGCGTACGCGCCATGAATGCGCCCTCGCCCGCCGCCCGCCAGCCGGCGGCTTCGAGCAGCTTCGTGCGCAGCAACTCGACACCGGCGCCGGTCCTGGCCGACAGCCAGATCTCGTCGCCCGCCACGCGCGGCGCTTCGCCGGTGACGTCGATCTTGTTGTGGATCGTCAAGCGCACGATCTGCGGCAGGCGCGCGAGGATGGCGGTTTCTTCACCGCCCAGGCCGTGTGCCGCGTCCACCAGCAGCAGCGCGACGTCGGCCTTTTCCACCGCCGCCCAGGTTCGTGCGATGCCGAGCCTCTCGACCGCATCGTCGGTCTCACGCAGGCCCGCGGTATCGACGACGTGCAACGGCACCCCCTGGATCTGGATCGCCTCGCGCACGGTGTCGCGCGTGGTGCCCGCAATCTCCGTGACGATCGCCGCCTCGAAGCCGGCCAGTTGGTTCAACAGGCTCGACTTGCCGACGTTGGGCTGGCCGATCAGCACCACCGTCAGGCCCTCGCGCAACAACGCCCCCTGGCGTGCCTGCGCCCGCACCGCGGCAAGGCTGGCGTCGAGCGCATCGAGCCGGCCGAAGGCATCGGCCTGCTTGAGGAAATCGATTTCTTCTTCGGGAAAGTCGAGCGTGGCTTCGACCAGCATGCGCAGGCGGGTCAAGCCCTCGACGAGCTCGGCGATGCGGGCAGAAAAAACGCCCGCCAGCGAACGCACCGCCGAGCGGGCGGCTTCGTTCGACGCAGCGTCGATCAGGTCGGCCACCGCCTCGGCCTGCGCCAGATCGAGCTTGCCGTTGAGGAAGGCGCGGCGGGAAAACTCGCCGGGCTCGGCGAGCCGCGCCCCGAGCTCGATGCAGCGCCGCAGCACGAGATCGAGTACCACCGGCCCGCCATGGCCCTGCAATTCGAGCACATGCTCGCCGGTGAACGAATGCGGCGCGGCGAAATAGAGCGCGATGCCTTCGTCGAGCACCTCGCCCGCGGCATCGAGAAAACGGTTGAATGTGGCGCGGCGCGGCGCGGGGACACGCCCGAGGATCGCCGTGGCGAGCGGAGCGACGTCCGCTCCCGACACCCGCACCACCCCCACCCCGCCGCGTCCGGGCGCGGTGGCGATGGCCGCGATCAGGTCAGGCTTTGCCGGCGGGCTTGCCACCGCCCTCGACCTGCTTGTTGATTGCCCACTGCTGCGCGATCGACAGGATGTTGTTGACCACCCAATACAGCACCAGGCCGGCCGGGAAGAATACGAACATCACGGTGAAGGCGACCGGCATGATCATCATGATCTTCGCCTGCATCGGATCCATCGGCTGCGGGTTGAGCTTGACCTGCAGGATCGAGGTGATGCCCATCACGATCGGCAGGATGAACCACGGGTCCGGCGCGGTCAGGTCGGTGATCCAGCCCAGCCACGGCGCGCCGCGCATCTCGACCGCCGCCAGCAGCACCCAGTACAGCGCGATGAACACCGGAATCTGGATCAGGATCGGCAGGCAGCCGCCGAGCGGATTGATCTTCTCGGTCTTGTACATCTCGGCCATCGCCTGATGCAGCTTGGCGCGGTCGTCGCCGTAGGTTTCCTTCAGCTGCTGCAGCCGCGGCGTCAGCTTCTTCATCTTGGCCATCGACTTGTAGCCCGCGGCCGACAGCGGGTACAGCGCGAGCTTCAGGAAAATGGTCAGGATGATGATGGCCCAGCCCCAATTGCCGACGATGCGCTCGATCTTTTCCAGCGACCAGAAGATCGGGTAGGCCAGCGGCGTCAGCCAGCCGTAGTCACGCGCCAGTTCCAGGCCGGGGGCGGTCTTTTCGAGTACCGTCTGCACCTGCGGACCCGCGTACAGCGGGACGGTGAAGGTCTTTTGCTGGCCGGGAGCGAGCATGCCTTCGGCCAGGATCACCCCGGCGGAATACAGGCCGTCGCCCAGCGCGCGGGTGTAGTACTCGCGCTTGACGCTGCCTTCCGGCAGCCAGGCCGACACGAAGTGATGCTGGATCATCCCCACCCAGCCGTTGCTGGCGGTTTTCTCGAACTCGGTCTTGCCATCCTGAATGTCGGTAAAGGCGACTTTCTGGAATTTCTTGGCATCCGTGTAGAAAACCGGGCCGGTGTAGGTATGGATGAAGAACGATTCCCCGCGCGGCGCCTGGCCATGGCGGGTGAACTGGAAATAGGGGGTGAGTTCGACGGGCTGGGTGCCGCCGTTGACGACCCGGGTGCGCACGGCGACCTGATAGCTGCCGCGTTTGAAGATGTAGGTCTTCTCGACGCGCACGCCGGTGGCGGGATCGTTCCACACCAGCGGGATCTCCAGCCGGGCGGCGCCGCCCGCCAGGCGATAGGTGCCGGGGTTGAGCTCGAACACGCTGCGATGCGTCGGCAGGTTCTTCCCGATCAGGCCGCTTTGCGCCAGATAGGGCCGGGTCCGGCTGTCCTCGAACAGCGTGAATGTCTGGTTCTTGTCTTCGCTTTCGCGATAGGCCAGCAGTTGCAGCTGGCGCAGATCGCCGCCGTTGGCGTCGATGACGGCACGCAGCACGTCGGTTTCCACCAGCGCACGCGCGCCCTTGGCAAGTCCGCCCTGTCCCGGCGCCGCGGCGGGCGCGTTGAGCGCCTGGCTGGGCGTGGGCGCTGCGCTGCCGGCCGGCGTGCTGGCTGCCGTGGGTACCGTAGGGGCCGGCGCATGCTTGTCCTGCCAGGCTTCCCACAGCAAAAGAAGCGAGAAGGAAAAGACGATGAAAAGAATCAGCCGCTGGTTATCCATGAGACAGGACGCGTTTAGTTGGAAGAGAGGTCCGGCGCTGCTTCACCTGCCGGTGCGGTCGGCCATTTTGCCATGGCGCGCTGGCCGGCTCGTTGAAACGTGCGTGACAAATCGCGCGCCTCGTCGCCCGGAACCGGCTTGACGATCAGGCGAACGACAAAATCGCAGGCGGGCAGCTGCGGCAAGACCTGCCGGAAGCTTTCGCGCACGCAGCGCTTGACGCGGTTGCGGTCCACTGCGCGCGCAAGCAGGCGCTTGGCGATCACCATGCCCAAGCGAGGATGGCCCACCGCGTTGGGACGCGCCATCACGATCAAATAATCCGTCCGGGCGCGCTGGTTGTCGGCAAACACCCGGTCGAAATCGGCCTTGGCGACGAGGCGCGCATCATGCATGCGCACGCCGCCTGCTGCTTTGCCTGAATGCCCGACGGTCAGACAGCCAGACGCGCGCGGCCTTTGGCGCGGCGCGCATTGATCACGGCACGGCCGGCCTTGGTTTTCATGCGGGCGCGGAAACCGTGGGTACGCTTGCGGCGGACGGTGGAGGGCTGGTAAGTGCGTTTCATGGCGTATCCTTTCTGGCTGGGACCAGTCCTGCCCTGCGGGTGCGGGCGGACCAAACACAAAAAATCTGTTGAAAAACCGCGTATTAGACCCGCCCGCCCCGGGGGATGTCAAGTTCGGGCCGCACCCCCCGCCAGCCGGGCGGACATCAGGCCTGTGGATAACCTCGTCGAAGGGGAGTAAGATTCGCGCTCGAATCCCATGCAGCTTCCCGCCCCCCGCCACACGACTATGGATTCCTTCTGGGACCTTTGCCAAGAGCGCTTTCGCGCCAATCTGACCCAGCAGCAATTCAGTACCTGGATCAAGCCCCTGGTGTTTGACGACGCCGATGGCGAAGTGCGCATCCTGGCGCCCAACCATTTCGTGATGGACTGGGTACGCGAGAAGTTCGCCGAGCACATCGACGGCTGGGCCCAGGAGTTCTACGCGCATCCCGTCACTATCACCTATGCGCTGGGCAAGAAGCCGGTGGCACCGAAACCGGCCGCCGCCCCCGTCTCCACCGCGCTCCCCGCGACGTCGCCGGCCAATGCCGTTGCGCCAAGCCAGAGCGGCATGCGCATCAATCCCGCCTTCACCTTCGACAATTTCGTTTCCGGGCGTGCCAACCAGCTGGCCCGCGCCGCCGCGCTGCAGATCGCCGACAACCCCGGCATCGCCTACAACCCGCTGTTCGTCTACGGCGGCGTCGGCCTGGGCAAGACCCATCTCTTGCAGGCCATCGGCAACACCGTGCGCCAGGCCAACCCGGACGCGCGCATCAGCTACATCCACGCCAACGATTACGTCGACGACGTCGTCAAGGCCTACCTCAACAAGCAGTTCGACGACCTCAAGCGGCGCTACATGTCGCTCGACCTGCTCCTGATCGACGACATCCAGTTCCTCGCCAAGAAAGACCGCACCCAGGAAGAGTTCTTCTACGTCTTCAACTCGCTGATCGAGAACAAGAAGCAGATCGTCATCACCTGCGATACCTTCCCAAAGGAGATCAGCGGCCTCGACGACCGCCTGAAATCCCGCTTCGCCTGGGGCCTGACGGTGGCGGTCGAACCGCCCGAACTGGAAATGCGGGTGGCGATCCTGCTCGCCAAGGCGCAGGCTGAAAACGTCAAGCTCGACGAGAACGTCGCCTTCTTCATCGCCAAGCAGGTGCGCTCCAACGTGCGCGAACTCGAAGGCGCGCTCAAGCGGGTGATCGCGTTCTCGCGCTTCCACGAAAAACCGATCACCATGGAACTGGTGAAGGAGGCGCTGCGCGACCTGATCGCCTCGACCTCGCGTATCGTGTCGATCGAGAATATCCAGAAAACCGTCGCCGACTTCTACAAGATCAAGGTTGCCGACATGTTTTCCAAGAAGCGCACCCGCAACCTGGCGCGCCCCCGCCAGATCGCGATGGCGCTGGCGAAGGAGCTCACCAACCAGAGCCTGCCGGAGATCGGCGAATCGTTTGGCGGGCGCGACCACACCACGGTGATCCACGCCTGCCGCAAGGTGGCCGAGTTGCGCGAGACCGAAGCCGACATCGGCCGCGATTATCTGGTGTTATTACAAAGCCTGACAGGCTGAGGATGGAATGTGGATAAAGTCGCCCCAATCCGCAAGCGGGTAAAACTGCCCCCACTCCTCCCGCGCAGCGCAGGGGTTATCCACACCCCAAAAAGCAAACCAACGGCATGATTTAATTGAGTAAACAAGCTTATCCCCAAATTCTGACCGCCTTAATTACGAATTTCAGGAATATATAAATGCTATTAGTCCAAAGCGAACGCAATGCTCTGCTGGCTGCCCTGTCGGCGGTTGTGGGCGTGGTCGAACGGCGCCACACCCTGCCCATCCTCTCGAACCTGCTGCTGGAAAAGAAAGGCGGCAAGCTCACCCTCCTGGCGACCGACCTCGAACTGCAGGTCAGCACCCAGCTGGATGCGCCGGAAGGCGAAGACTTCGCCATCACCATTGCCGCGCGCAAGCTATTCGACATCGTGCGTGCGCTGCCGGACGGCGCCAAGCTCAAGCTCGACAGCAAGGACAGCCAGGTCGTGGTCAGCGCAGGCAAGTCGCGCTTCACGCTGCAGACGCTGCCCGCCGCCGACTTTCCACGCGTCGAGACCGGCGCCGGCCTCGGCGAGGCGATCCGCCTGCCGCAGAAGACGCTGAAACGTTTGTTGCAACTGGTGCAGTTCGCCATGGCGAGCCAGGACATCCGCTACTACCTCAACGGCATGCTGCTGGTCCTCGACGGCAACCAGTTGCGCGTCGTTGCCACCGACGGCCATCGCCTGAGCTACGCGGAAACCCAGCTCGACACCGCAGTCGAGGCGCGCGAAGTCATCATCCCGCGCAAGACCGTGATGGAACTGTCCAAGCTGCTCTCCGACGTCGACGACGCGGTCGAGCTGCGCATCGGCGCCAACCAGGTCACCCTCACCCTGCCCGGCACCGAGCTGGTCACCAAGGTCGTCGACGGCAAATTCCCCGACTACCAGCGCGTCATCCCGGCCAACCAGCCGCGCCACCTCAAGGCCAACCGCCAGAGCGTGACCCAGGCGCTGCAGCGTGCCGCCATCCTCTCGAACGAGAAATTCCGCGGCGTGCGCCTGGTGATGAGCGACAACACGCTCGGCATCGTGTGCAACAACAACGAGCAGGAAGAAGCGGCCGACGAAATCGAGGTCAGCTACAACGGCGACCCACTCGACGTCGGCTTCAACGTGACCTACCTGCTCGACGGCCTCGGCGCGGTCAACACCGACGAAATCACGCTGTCGCTGGGCGACGCCAACAGCAGCATGCTGCTCACCAGCGAAGGCGAGCCCGGCTTCAAGTACGTCGTGATGCCGATGCGGATTTGACACGTACTGAAGACATTCCACCGTCGTCACCCCGGCGAAAGCCGGGGTCCAGTTTCAATTAGGCTGGATTCCGGCTTTTGCCGGAATGACGACAGAACCACGTTTCTCGACGCAGCCCCTAGCAACAACCGACAGGAACACCATGAGCGACAAGCCCGAAAACACGAACGGCGGTTACGACGAAGACAGCATCCAGCAGTTGGAAGGCCTGGAGGCGGTGCGCAAGCGCCCCGGCATGTACATCGGCGACACGTCCGACGGCACCGGCCTGCACCACATGGTGTTCGAAGTGCTCGACAACGCGATCGACGAGGCGCTGGCGGGCTACTGCGACGACATCAAGGTCATCATCCACCCCGACAACTCGATTTCGATTTCCGACAACGGGCGCGGCATCCCGGTCGGCATCAAGTTCGACGATAAGCACGAACCCAAGCGCAGCGCGGCCGAGATCGTGATGACCGTGCTGCACGCCGGCGGCAAGTTCAACCAGAACAGCTACAAGGTGTCGGGCGGCCTGCACGGCGTCGGCGTGTCTTGCGTCAACGGCCTGTCGAAATGGCTCAAGCTCGTCGTCCGCCGTGACGGCAAGAAATACGCGATGACCTTCAACCAGGGCAAGGTCGTCGACCGCCCGATCGAAATCCAGAACGGCGTCGAAGTCTCGCCCATGCAGATCATCGGCGATACCCAGAACCGCGGCACCGAAGTGCATTTCCTCGCCGACGAGGAAATCTTCGGCACCGTCGAATTCCACTTCGACATCCTCGCCAAGCGCATCCGCGAACTGTCCTTCCTCAACAACGGCGTGAAGATCGAGCTCATCGACCACCGCGACGGCAAGAGCGAAAACTTCGCCCACTCCGGCGGCGTCATGGGCTTCGTCGAGTACATGAACCGCGTCAAGTCGGTGCTGCATCCGAAGATCTTCCACGCCGTCGGCGAAAAGGACGGCATGACCGTCGAAGTCGCCATGCAGTGGAACGACAGCTATTCCGAAACCGTGCAGTGCTTCACCAACAACATCCCGCAGCGTGACGGCGGCACTCACCTCACAGGCATGCGCATGGCGATGACGCGGGTGCTGAACAAATACATCGAGGAAAACGAAGTCGCCAAGAAGGCCAAGGTCGAAACCACCGGCGACGACATGCGCGAAGGCCTCACCTGCGTGCTGTCGGTGAAGGTGCCCGAGCCCAAGTTCTCCAGCCAGACCAAGGACAAGCTGGTGTCGTCCGAAGTGCAGCCGGTGGTGCAGGAAGTCGTCGGCCAGAAGCTCGCCGAATTCCTGTTGGAAAACCCCAGCGACGCCAAGCTGCTGTGCGCCAAGATCGTCGACGCCGCGCGCGCCCGCGAAGCCGCCCGCAAGGCGCGCGAAATCACGCGCCGCAAGGGCGTCATGGACGGCCTCGGCCTGCCCGGCAAGCTCGCCGACTGCCAGGAAAAAGACCCCGCCCTTTCCGAAATCTACCTGGTCGAGGGCGATTCCGCCGGCGGCTCCGCCAAGCAGGGCCGCGACCGCAAGTTCCAGGCGATCCTGCCCTTGAAGGGCAAGATCCTCAACGTCGAGCGCGCACGCTTCGACAAGGTCATCAGCAGCCAGGAAATCGCCACCCTGATCACCGCGCTCGGCACCAGCATCGGCAAGGAAGACTACAACCCCGACAAGCTCAGGTACCACCGCATCATCATCATGACCGACGCCGACGTCGACGGCGCCCACATCCGCACCCTGCTGCTCACCTTCTTCTACCGCCAGATGCCCGAACTGGTCGAGCGCGGCCACATCTACATCGCCCAGCCGCCGCTGTACAAGGTCAAGCACGGCCGTTCCGAGCGCTACATCAAGGACGAGCACGCGCTGAAAGAGCACCTGATGGCCGAGGCGATGAAGGACGCCGAGCTGACGCCGATGGAAGGCGCCATGCCGATCGCCGGCGAAGCGCTGGAAGCACTGGCACGCGAATACTTCCTCGCCGAGGCAGTGAGCGAGCGCCTGGCGCGCCTGCTGCCGGAAGACGTATTGCAGGCCCTGATGAAGATCCCGCGTCTGAGCCTGGCCGACAGCGGCGCGGCGATGATGGCGGAAGCCAGCCTGGGCGCTGCGCTGGACGCGCAGAAGTTCGAAGTCGCCGCCGAATACATCGGCGAGACCGACAGCCACCGCCTGCGCATCACCCGCCACGCCCACGGCAACGTGCACCTCAGCTTCCTCGAAGCCGACCTGCTCGAATCGGGGGACTACAACCAGCTGGTCAAGGTCGGCGACCTGCTGCGCGACCTCATCGGCCTCGGCGCCCGCGCCAAGCGCGGCGAGAAGGAAGCCCCGGTGCAGAACTTCCGCGAAGCGATGGACTGGTTCCTCGGCGAAGTCAAACGCGGCATGAGCATCCAGCGCTACAAGGGCCTGGGCGAGATGAACCCCGAGCAGCTGTGGGAAACCACCATGGACCCCAAGGTGCGCCGCCTGATGAAAGTGCAGATCGAGGACGCGATCTCATCCGACCAGATCTTCACCACGCTGATGGGCGACGAGGTGGAGCCGCGGCGGAATTTCATCGAGACGAATGCGCTGGGGGTGCGGAACCTCGACGTGTAGAGCTGTTGCTGCAGCCCAAGCATTTCATGGGAGCAAGAAGAAGAAAGGCCAACCTGATGGGTTGGCCTTTCTTTTGTGCTGTCTGCATATCGGCCATTGCAGCCGGTGAGGCTGATAATCAATATGTCCGGTTCTCGGTGTTGACCTGACATGTGGTGACATGCTGAGTAATGCTGGCTAGTAGTAGTGAATTCGACCCTGGCCCCTTTGATTCCGGCCCCTTTGATTCACCTTTGATTCACCTTTGATTCAAAGCGCCGAATCCACTGCACATATTGCGTCTCGGTGCGAATGCTGTAATGCTTGACCCGGATTCTGTCACGCACCAGGTCCAGCAGTTTGGGAGCAGGAGAGGAAGGTGTACTTGCGGACGACATATATCCCCCTATTGATTGGTTGGAACCATATAAATCAATGAGATATTGAAAAAAATGTCAGTGTTATACACCTTTCCAGAAATCATATATACACCTGTCAAGGTGTATATTGCACGTTCGGCGTCACGTTCGCCATGTACTCCACGCCGCTCGTCACATTTCTTTCCGTTCCCATCATTGACGGTGCCCATCCGGGGCCGGTGATGAACTTCAGCCATGTCTCATAGCACACCGGGTTGTCCTGCTCCATCCCCCACGGGTGGCCTGCGCACCACCGCGCCAATTCCTCCGGCGTCTCAAATGCCGGCGTGTAGGGCTTGTCGCTCACCGTCTGCCACATCTGATACCAGTCGCCCGGCGTGTAGTCCGGGTCTTCATCCATCACCGGGCCGTCCTTCTGTTGCCATGGGCTACCTGGCGCTACGCGTTTCAGTTCTCGTCCCATCGTTCTCTCCTAGTTGTTAAGCCGGTGCCGAACACAACGCTCGTGTGGGACCGCCGCTAAAGCGGCGTCCCCACAGCTAAGCGTTAAGCTCAGATAGCCCTGCGCGACCGCGAGTGTTCTTTGCGAGCGCGTTCCGCCCCTGTCTGCGCGGGATGTGGAATGGAATTTGATGAATTTACAACGACTTATAAAAATGATATTGAGCGAAGCGTAGTGCAACGTTCGCCGCATAACTCAAAGACGTTGATGCGGACGACGTGAACTACGCTTCGCGCCACATAACAACATTGCGGGGGACGTTTTTCCAACAGATCGGCCCGAGCCGAAGGGAGAGGGAAAGCGTGAACCAAACCAGTCCAGCGGATGCATGGCCATCTGCGCCTAACGCCTCGATCGAGCGAACACCGTTCGCTTCGCTCACGTCTTACGCCCCTTCGGGGTGTCGCTCATCTCGAAAACGTTAGAAGCCTCATGATCTTCGCCTTCGCAACGGACGATAAAACACTAATGGTCTTCCCGAATGAATCGGAGGCAATCGCGTATTGCGAAGGTGTGGATGTTGAGGAAGGGAATTGGCTTTTCTTTGATGGTGACGGCAAGCCCTTGGATGTTGTGTTCACAACTCCAAATAAGCATGGCTCGTTCTCAGTGGTGTCAGGCGTTTACATTCTTCGCCCATCTGTTAAAGTCTCCGTGAGGTCATTACTCGATCAACTTGGTGAGGTTGCTGCTGTGGAAGGAAAACCCCCGCTTAATTCGGTTGCCGAGATTAAAAGGCTTCTGATGGAATCAAAGGGGCCGATGGAATCAAAGGGGCCAGGGTCGAATTAAATGCAAACTAACAGCCGAACTCGGATGCTAGCGCGTTGTCGGGTAAACGCCGAACACCGGACATATTGAACTGTTAGCCCGACAGGCCGCAATGGCCGAGAACCAGACGGTTAACAAAAAGCCCGGCTGTGCCGGGCTTTTGCATGGGAATCGGTCTTTTCTATTCCTTCCTGGCAATCACCGGCAACCCCGCTTCCTTCCATTCCGGGAACCCGCCGCGGAACCAGTAGACGTTCTTCCATCCCGCCTGGATTGCCATGGTGGCGGACTTGTAGCTCTTCCAGCAGATGGTGCCGTCGCAGTACATCATGAAGGGTGCGTTCTTGTCCTTGGGCAGCTTGTTGAGGGCGAACTGGTCGTCCGCGGGGTCGAAGCCGACTTCCTTGGCGCTGCCTTCCTTGTACGGTACGGAGATTGCGCCGGGGACGTGGGCGGTTTCGTATTCGTCGGCCACGCGCACGTCGTACACCGGCACGCCCTTGGCCATCAGCCCGCGCGCCTCGGCGGCGGAGATGACCTTGGCGCCGGGCAGGCTGGTGGGGGTGGTGTTCAGCATCGAGGCGACGCTCTTGAAGTCGGCCTTGGTGGCGGAGGCGAGGGCGAGCTTGAGACTATTGCCTTTCTGCAGGCTGGCAGCCAGTTTTTGCTGCGCGGCCGGGGCCACGGTCTCGGGCTGCACCGACAATGCGCGCAGGGGGACGGCGGCGCTGGTGAACACGATGCGGCCGCCGTGGGCGGCGGTCCAGGTCTTGGCTTCTTCGGCCGAGGCCACCGCCAGGTCGTAGCGGCCCAGCTTCAGCCCGTACAGTGGCGCTTCAGCCATGCGGTGAAACTTGATTTCGGCGAAGTCGGCCTTGGCCAGTCCGCGGCTGTTGATCTCGCTGCGGGCCATGCCGCCCATCAGCGATTCGTAGTCGGGCACCCCGAGGCGGGCGCCGGATTTCGCCGCCAGCGTGCCCTTGTAGTGCGGGCCGGCGACGAAGGCGGCGGCCGTCGTTTCATTGGATTTAAGGATGGGTTCGAACTTGAATTTGCCGATGTTGGCGATCACCTGTGCCGGGCCGAACACCATGTCGAGCGTGCCGTCTTTTGCGTTCTTGATGGCGGAAAAGCCACTCTTGTAGTACTGCAGGCGGACCGGCTGGCCGACGGCGCGTTCGACCTCGCGCGTAAAGGCGCGGTAGCGTTGGTTGGTGCCGGCGTCGGTGATGGATTCGTTCTGGTCCAGCACCACGCCGAGCGTGAGCGTCTCGGCGTGCGCGAGGGCCGAGACCAGCAACAGGGGCAGAATGGCGAAACGCAGCATGATCGTCTCCACGGAATGGCGTGTGGGTTTAACGGCCGGGCATTCGTGAAAGTTTAATTCCGCATCAAGTCGATACGGGCGCTTTTTCCAGCCAGGCCTGCAAGGTGGCGCGCAACCGGTCTTCCTGAACCGGCAGGGTCAGGGCGGCGTCGATGCGCAGACGCGCGCCGACCTTGTCGAGTGCGGCCTGGTGGGCGGCCTCGTAAAACACCAGGATGCGCGTGGCGGGCGCGCTCTGTGCCGTCGCCAGCAGGGATTCGAGGTTGGACAGGCGGTCGCGGAAGTCGGTCTGGTGGTAGAAGTCGGCGACGATGACGGCGGGCGGGGTCTTGCGCACCAGGCTGATGGCCTTGCGCTCCGACCATTCGGCGACGACCGCGTATCCCAGTTCCTGATACAGCTTCTTGAAATTGGCCGTGCCGATGAAGGCATTGACCATGAGCAGGCTGGGCGGCGCGCTCATGCCGCGGGTTTTTTACTGGCCGGTTTCTTGGCGGCGGGCTTGGCGGCCGCTTTTTTGGTCGTCGTTTTTTTCGCGGCAGGCTTCTTCGTGTCCGCGGCGTCCGCGCTCTTCGCCTTCTTTGCCGCCGGCTTGGCGGCGGCCTTTTTAACGGGTTTCTTGGCGGGCCCCTTGGCGACGCGCGCGGCGATCAGGCCGAGCGCTTCGTCCAGCGTGATTTCCTCAGGCGTGATGTCCTTGGGCAGGGTGGCGTTGGTGCTGCCGTGCTTCACGTAGGGGCCGTAGCGGCCGCTGCGCACGGTGATGTCCTTGCCGTCGTCCGGGTGCGGGCCCAGGTTCTTCAGCACCGAGGCGGCCGAGTCGGCGCCGCGCGGCGCGCGTTCGATCGCCAGCACCTCAAGGGCGCGTGGCAGGTCGATCTCGTACACGCTGTCGGTCTTGGGGATCGACTTGAACTTGCCGTCGTGCAGCAGATACGGGCCGAAGCGGCCGTTGTTGGCGACGATCGGCAGGCCGGTGGTGGGGTGGTGCCCCACTTCGCGCGGCAGCGAAAGGAATTTCAGCGCCAGCTCCAGCGTCGCGTTTTCCAGCGGGATCTCCTTTGGCCACGAGGCGCGGCGCGGCTTGGGCGCCTTCTTGTCCTCGGGCATTTCGCCGATCTGCACGTAGGGGCCGTAGCGGCCGGACAGCAGCTTGACGTCGAGGCCGCTCGTCGGGTCCTTGCCGAGGATGTTGTCGCCCTCGGCGGTGGCGGCGTGCAGCGGGCGCGTGTAGTCGCACGCCGGATAACCCGAACAGCCGATGAAGAGGCCGCGCTTGCTCGCCTGCATGAACAGCGGCTTGCCGCACTTGGGGCAGGCCTCCAGGATCGGGCAGCCGCGCTCGACATCCTGCTTGGCCTTCAGCTCGCCGTCGAACTCCTTCCAGAATTCGCCCAGCAGGCGCGACCACACGCGCTTGCCGTTGGAGACGTCGTCGAGCTTGTCCTCCAGCTTGGCGGTGAAGTCGTAGTCGACGTAGTGGTTGAAATGCCGGGTGAGGAAGCAATTGACCAGGCGGCCGACGTCGGTCGGCTGGAAGCGTTTCTTCTCCAGCACCACGTATTCGCGGTCCTGCAGGGTGGAAATGATGCTGGCGTAGGTGGAAGGCCGGCCGATGCCGTATTCCTCGAGCGCCTTGACCAGGCTCGCTTCGGTGTAGCGCGGCGGCGGCTGGGTGAAATGCTGTTCGCCGTAGAGGCGGTCGACCGGCAGCGTCTCGCCTTCGGCGAGTACGGGCAATTTGGATTCGCCTTCCTCGTCCTCGTCGTCCTGATACACCGCGAGGAAGCCGGCAAACGCCAGGGTCTGCCCGGTGGCGCGGAAGGTGCCCTCGCCCACCGTGATGTCGGCGGCGACGGTGTCGAACTGCGCCGGCGTCATCTGGCAGGCGACGGTGCGCTTCCAGATCAGCTCGTAGAGGCGGATCTGGTCGTGCGTCAGGAAGGGCTTCACCGCCTCGGGCGTGCGCATGACAGACGTCGGGCGCACCGCCTCGTGGGCTTCCTGCGCGTTCTTGGTCTTGGCCTTGTAGGCGATCGCCGCCGGCGGCAGGAAATCCTTGTCGAAGTTGGCGCCCACATACTTGCGGATGTCGGTGATCGCTTCCTGTGCCAGGTTGACCGAGTCGGTACGCATGTAGGTGATGAGGCCGACCGGGCCTTCGCCGAGGTCGATGCCTTCGTACAGCTGCTGCGCGGTGCGCATGACGCGGTCCGTGGTCATGCCGAGCTGGCGCACGCCGGCCTGCTGCAGGGTCGAGGTGGTGAACGGCGCGGCGGGGTTGCGCGAGCGGCGCTTCTTCTCGATGCGCATGACGCGCGCGTCTTTGGATTCCAGCGTCGCCAGCCATTCCTTGCTGCGCGCCTCGTGCTCGACCGTGAACTGCTCGAGTTTCTCGCCGCGGAAATGGGTGAGCTTGGCAGTGAAGGGCTGGTTGCCTTTATGGCTGTCGAGATGCAGCGTCCAGTATTCGCGCGGCACGAAGGCTTCGATTTCCTCCTCGCGCTCGACGATCATCCTGAGCGCGGGCGACTGCACGCGGCCGGCGGAGAGACCGGGACTGATCTTCTTCCACAGCAGCGGCGACAGGTTGAAGCCGACCAGGTAGTCGAGCGCGCGCCGCGCCTGCTGGGCGTCGACCAGATCCGTCGCGATCTCGCGCGGGTGGCGCACCGCATCCTGGATGGCGGACTCGGTGATTTCGTAGAAGGCCACCCGCTTCATCGGCGTCTTGACCTTGCGTTCCTTGAGGATTTCGCTGATGTGCCAGGAAATCGCCTCGCCTTCCCTATCCGGGTCGGTTGCCAGCAGCACTTCGTCGGCCTTCTTGGCGGCCTTGACGATGGCCTCGACGTGCTTGGCGTTGCGCTCGATGATCTGATATTTCATCGAGAAGTTTTCGGTGTCGACCGCGCCGGTTTTCGGTTCCAGGTCGCGTACGTGGCCATAGCTGGCGAGGATGTCGTAGTCCGCGCCGAGGTATTTTTTGAGCGACTTGGATTTGGACGGTGATTCGACGATGACGAGCTTGGACATAAATGATTAATGTAGACGTCCCGGCTCGTGATTCAACAGCATTTCTTCCAGATGCGTGAAGTGTTCGATCAGGCCGCGGCTCCACAGCACGATCAGCGTCATCCAGCGCACGTGATCGGGTTCGATGTCCTCGCCGCCCAGCTGCATCAGGCCGGAAATCACCCATTCGCGCGATTCGGGGTCGAGGATTTCGGCGCTGACCAGGAAGGCCAGTTCCGTGCGGCAGGCTTCGTTCAGGCGCTCCAGCTCCTCGGGCGCGTAGTGGCGCAGGTGGGCCTGCGCCAGCCGCGGGTGGGTGGCGCTGTCAGAGAGGTGGGCAAACCAGTCCAGGGTGGCGTTGATCTGGGATTCTTCAAAGCCGGCGGCGAACAGGCGCTTTTCCAGCGCGTCGCGATCGGGTGCCAGCTCCGCCATGCGGAAGCTTTCGTACAGATAAACCAGAATGTCGAGCATGATTTCAGTAAATTTTTTGGTAGCGCCCGCCGGGCAAGGATGCGATTCGCCCTTCCAGTTCAAGCGTCAACAGCTTGGCCGAAAGCGCATCCAGCGTCAACCCGGTCCTTTGTGTCAGGGTGTCTAGCGTGGTGGGCGCACCATCGAGCGCGTCCAGCACCGGGTCGGGGGGCGTCTCCGGCAGGACGGGCGGGGCCAGCCGCTGCTGCCACGCGAGCTCGTCGAGGATGTCGGCGGCGGATTCGACCAGCTTCGCGCCCTGCTTGATCAGCGCATGGCAGCCGCGCGCCAGCGGCGAGTGGATCGAGCCGGGCATGGCGAACACCTCCCGCCCCTGCTCGGTGGCCACCCGTGCGGTGATCAGCGAGCCGCTGTCGGGGGCGGCTTCCACCACCAGCACGCCGCGCGACAATCCGCTGATCAGCCGGTTGCGGCGCGGGAAGTGGCCGGGCAGCGGCGGCGTGCCAAGTGGAAATTCCGAGACGATCAGCCCGTTTTCCGCCAACTGGTGCGCCAGCGCCTTGTTGCGGGCGGGATAGATGCGGTCGAGCCCGGTGCCGATGATGGCGACGCTCGAGCCGGCACCGGCCAGCCCGCCGCGGTGCGCCGCCGCGTCGATACCGAGCGCCAGTCCGCTGACGATGGTGAGCCCGGCGTCGGACAGGGCGTGGGCGAAGGCCTCGGCGTCGCGCGCGCCCTGCGGGGTGGCGTTGCGGCTGCCGACGATGCCGAGGCTGGGTTGGTTCAGGAGCGCGCGCTGGCCTTTGCAGTACAGCACCGCGGGCGGGTCGGCGATTTCGAGCAGGGCCTTGGGGTAGTCCGTGTCCGCCAGCGTCATCAGGCTGTTGCCCGGCTGGGTGAGCCAGGACCGGGTGGCATCGAACAGCGCGGGATCGGGTTCTGCCAGCAGTGCATCGCACTGCGCGGGCGAAAGGTGCTGCGCCAAAGCGCTGCGGCTGGATGCCAAAACGGCCTCCGGAGAACCGAAGGCCGTCAGCAGGCGAATCAGGCTGGTGTTGCCGACCCCCGGAGCGAGGGCCAGCCGCAGCCAGGGGTCAGGTGTGCTCGATGCGTCGTTCAAGAGCGCGCGCGCTCAGGGATTGCGAACGGTATCGAGCAGGTACACCGGGCCGTCGGACTGCATGATGAGGGCGTAGGACACGCGGTCGTACACGCGGTAGACCATCACCAGGCCGCTGCGCGCGTCGGGCAGCTTGACGGCGCGGTCGTTCTGGTTGCCGAGGCAGGTGCTGCGGAAGGTGTTGCGTGCGTCGGCCGCTTGATCGTAGGTGACCTTGCTGTTTTCCTGCAGGCAGCGCACGTCGTTGTACAACCAGGCGCCGCCATCGGGAATGCCCGAGGTTTTTTCGTTGACCCAGGCCATGCGGTCCTTTTCGTCGCGCGTCAGCATGACGGCCTGGCCTTCGCGGTACACCGCCAGGACATGGCCGGGCTCGAGGCCGTCGCGGCTGCCGCGGTTGATCACCACGGTCTGGTAACGGCCGCTGTCGGAGAGGCCGCCGTACGCCGAAATGATGCGGCCGTTGACCTTGCCTTCCGGCGCGTGCGGGATGTATTC
This sequence comes from Pseudomonadota bacterium, assembly GCA_021811235.1. GTDB lineage: Bacteria > Pseudomonadota > Gammaproteobacteria > Burkholderiales > Thiobacillaceae > Thiobacillus. The sequence continues at coordinate 36,549 of JAJZPG010000011.1, forward strand.
GAAGGTGGTGCTGTCGTTCGCTTCCACCAGCTTGTCCTTGGGCAGGATTTCCTGCGCCGACTGGGTGATGCGGATCTTCTGCGGCGCGCCTTCCACCAGGGTGCGGGCATCGCCCAGATATTCGACTTCGTAGCCCAGCACTTCGCCGGTTTCAGGATCCTTCAGCGCTTTGCCCGGGCGCAGCACGTTCCAGCGGGTCACGCCGGCCTTGCCGCCGGTGGCGAAGGCGTCATCGCCCGCGCCTAGTACCACGCGTTCGGCATTGCTGCCGAGAATATAGGGCGCATCGTCGAAGGCGCCCTTGGATACGACGCGTGGCTGCGACAGGAAGGGGTGGATCACCCGGATGGGAATCGTCGGAATGGCATCGCCGCCGATCTGGCTGGTCCGCACGGTGGGCGACAGCTTGACGGTCGGCATGCCGCCCTGGCTACCCTTGACCAGCGACAGGCGCGGTTCCTTGCCGCTCTTGTCGAGCACGATCATGTCGCCGGGATAGATCCAGTGCGGATTCTTGATCTCCGCACGGTTCAGGTTCCAGATCTGCGGCCAACGCCACGGATCCTTGAGAAACTTGCCGGAAATGTCCCACAGCGTGTCGCCCTTGACGACGACGTACGTGTCGGGGGCGTTGTCCTGTAGTTTAAGGGTGTCGGCCAGTGCGGGCGCAGCCAGCAGCAGGGCAAGAGAAACAACGAGTTGACGCACGGGGGAACCCTCCATTTAGACCTTGTCTAATTTTCTGCGTTGAAAATATACTGTGCGCTTAGCTTACGGCTATCCGCCACCTTATATTTAGGGCTGTGCGCAACCAAACGCAGATTTTGCATCAAAGTGTGCGCCCAGCCCGTTCATTCGTAAAGCTTCTTATGGCCAAACTCGACATCCTGCATTACCCCGATGCACGCCTGCACACCGTGGCCAAACCGGTGAAGGCGGTGGACGATCGCATCCGCAAGCTGGTCGACGACATGGCCGAGACCATGTATGCGGCGCCGGGTATTGGGCTGGCCGCCACCCAGGTCAACGTCCACGAACGCGTCGTCGTCATCGACATCTCGGAAACCCACGATGACCTGCGCGTCTTCATCAACCCCGAGATCGTCGCCCAATCGGGCCGTGAAGAAAGCGAGGAAGGCTGCCTGTCGGTGCCTGGCGTGTTCGACAAGGTGGTGCGCGCCGAGCGCGTCACCGTGCGCGCGCTCGACCGCGACGGCAAGCCGTTTGAGCTCGAGGCCGATGGCCTGCTGGCGGTGTGCATCCAGCACGAATTGGATCACCTGCTGGGCAAGGTGTTCGTCGACTACCTGTCCACTCTCAAGCGCAACCGCATCAAGACCAAGCTGCTGAAGCAGGCGCGCGAGCACAGGCCCGACGCCGCGCCCGTGCGCGCATCGCTCTGAGCCCGGGTCCGTGCGCATCATCTTCGCCGGCACACCGCCATTCGCGGCCGCCGCGCTGAACGCACTGGCAGACGCCGGGCACGACATCGCCCTCGTCCTGACCCAACCCGACCGCCCTGCCGGCCGCGGCATGAAGCTCACTCCCAGCGCGGTCAAGCAAGCCGCCTTGGCGCGCGGACTGCCGGTCGCGCAGCCGGCCAGCCTGAAGACGCCCGAGGCGCAGGCCGAACTCGCCGCGCTCAACGCTGACGCCATGGTGGTCGCCGCCTATGGCCTGATCCTGCCGCAGGCGGTGCTCGACATCCCTCGTCTCGGCTGCCTCAACATCCACGCCTCGCTGCTGCCGCGCTGGCGGGGCGCCGCACCGATCCAGCGCGCCATCCTGGCGGGTGACTCGCAGACCGGCGTCACCATCATGCAGATGGACGCCGGCCTCGACACCGGCGCGATGTTGTCCCGGACGGTCGTGCCGATCCGCGACACGGACACCGCCGGCAGCCTGCACGATACCCTGGCCGCGGCCGGCGCCGAGGCCATCGTCTCCGCGCTGGCGAATTACTCCGTACTGACCCCGGAAACGCAGGACAACGCCCAGGCCACCTACGCCGCCAAGCTCAGCAAGGAAGAGGCGCAACTCGACTGGGACCAGCCGGCCGATGTGCTGGCGCGCGCGGTGCGCGCCTACAATCCGGTACCGGGTGCGTGGACGCTGCTCGACGGCGCGCCTCTGAAAGTCTGGGCGGTGCAGTCGGTTCCCGGCACGGGCGCGCCCGGCACGGTGCTGCGTGCGGAGACGGATGGACTGGTGGTCGCCTGCGGCAGCGGCGCGCTGGCCTTGCAGGACATCCAGCCTGCCGGCAGCAAGCGGATGGCGGCTGCCGCCTTCCTCGCCGGACGGCCGCTGGCGGCGGGCACTCGCCTCGGCAACTGAATGAAACGAAAAACGATCAAGCGGAGCGTGGAGCCCCATGCGTAACCTGCAAAAACTCGCCGCTGGCGTGCTGGAAGAGGTGCTAGCCGGCGCCGCGCTGCATCAAGTTCTGCCGCTGCGCGTGCAGCAGCTGAAAACGCCCGGCGAGCGCGGCGCGCTGCAGGACATCGTGTACGGCAGTCTGCGCCAGCTGGGCCGGCTGGACGTTTGGCTGGACGCGCTGCTGCAGCGCCCGCTGACCGAGCCGCCACTCGGCTGGCTGCTGCGGGTGGCGCTGTACCAGCTCGCTTACACCCGCGCCCCGGCGCACGCCGTGGTGCACAACGCGGTCACCGCCGCTGGCCAGGGCTGGCGGCCGGGGCTCGTCAACGCGGTGCTGCGCAATTTCCAGCGCCGCCGCGCCGAACTGGACAAGCTCGCCGACGCCCGGCCGTCTGCGCGCTGGTCGCACCCCGACTGGTGGATCACCAGGCTGCAAGCCGACTACCCGGAACGCTGGCAGGCCATTCTCGACGCGAGCCTCATGCACCCGCCATTCACGCTGCGCGTCAACTGCCGCCTCGGCGACGTGGCGAGTTACCTGCAGCGCCTGAACGAGGCCGACTTGCCTGCGCATCAAACCGGACCGGACGCCGTCACCCTGGAGAAGGCGGTGCCGGTGCATGCGCTGCCTGGCTTCGACGCCGGCCAGGTGTCGGTGCAGGACGCGGGTGCGCAGTGGGCGGCACGCCTGCTCGATGCCCGGGCGGGGGAGCGGGTACTCGACGCCTGTGCCGCGCCCGGCGGCAAGACGGGCCACATCCTGGAGCGGGCGGACACGGAGCTCACCGCGCTCGACGTCGACGCCACGCGGCTGGCGCGGGTACAGGAGAACCTCGACCGGCTGGGCTTGCACGCCACGCTGATCGAGGGCGACGCGGCCCAGCCCGACGCCTGGTGGGATGGCCGGCCGTTCGACCGCATTCTCGCCGACGTGCCGTGCAGCGCCTCGGGCGTGGTGCGCCGCAATCCCGATATCAAATGGTTGCGCCGTCCCGACGACATCGCTCAATTTGCCGCGCAACAGGCCGTTATGCTGGAGGCGCTCTGGCGACTGCTTGCACCCGGTGGTACATTGCTCTACGCCACCTGCTCGATATTCCATGAAGAAAACGACGGGCAAGTGCAGGCCTTCCTGGTGCGCCACGCGCAGGATGCCGAACGTTGTCCGCTTCCTGCCCCTTTGTCTGATGGATCGCTGCTGCCCGATGCCGAGCATGATGGTTTCTTTTACGCCCTGCTGCGCAAGACCTGACGCCCTGTTCCGCCGGCTGGGCTGGCTGCTGCTCTGGATCGGACTGGCCGTGGCGGGCCACGCGCTGGCCGCCGAGCGCAGCGAGATCCGCCAGGCCGCCATCCAGGCTGCGCCGCAAGGCTACGTGCTCGACGCCGACATCGACATCGTGCTCAATCCCACGCTGGAAGACGCGCTGAGCAAGGGCATTTCCCTGCCCTTTCTGCTCGAGCTCGAACTGACCCGCCCGCGCAGCTGGTGGTTTGCCGAAGACATCGCCGAGCCGGTGCGCAAGCTGCGCATCTACTACCACCTGCTGCTGCGCCGCTACATCGTCGAATCGGGTTACGCGACCCAGACTGCCGCCACCCTCGCCGAGGCCCTGGCGCTGCTGGGGCGGGTGAATGACTGGCAGGTACTGGAGCGCGGTGTGCTCAAGCCCGGCCAGCACTACGAAGGCCGCCTGCGCCTGCGGCTCGACACCGCGCAGCTGCCCAAGCCGCTGTCGATCGGCGCGGTCACCAGCGACAAATGGGAACTCGCCACGTCCTGGTTCGAATGGTCGTTCGAGGCCCCCGCGCCCGCCAAGCCATCCCCGCCCTCGCCCTGATGCGCAGTCTGATCGCCGCCGCCCTCATCGTGGGCATCGTGCTGTTGGCGCTGCTGTTCAATGCCAGCGGCGACAGCGGCGCCTTCTCCGAAACTTTGCCCACCCTGTTCGTCGGCGGCGGGGTGTTGGGCGTGGCGCTGCTGGCCTTGCTCGGCTGGCGCATGTGGTGGTTGCAGAAGCGCATCCGACGCGGCGTGTTCGGCGCCAAGCTCACGCTGAAACTGCTGCTGATGTTCGGCGCCGTCGCCATGCTGCCGGGCCTGGTCGTGTACGGCGCCTCGGTGTTCTTTCTCAACCGTTCGATCGAAACCTGGTTCGACGTGCGGGTCGACAATGCGCTCGCCTCCGGCGTCAACCTTGGGCAGGCCGCGCTCGACGATCTCCTGCGCGAGCTGGACAAGAAGGCGCAGCGCATGGCACTGACCCTGTCGGACGAGGGCATGGGCTCGATCATTACCAGCCTGTCCACCCTGCGCGAACAGAGCGCGGTGCAGGAACTGACCCTGTTCGACGAACGCGGCGGCGTGATCGCGCATGTCAGCGGCGAGCGCACCACCCTGCTGCCGGTGCTGCCCGAGCGCGGCGTGCTGTGGCAGGTGCGGCAGGAGCAGCCCTACAGCCGCATCGAGGAAGTGCCCGAGCGTGGCCTCGTCATGCACGTCATCGTGCCGGTGTACACCAGCTCGATCACCGGCGAGACGCGCGTGCTGCAGCTGGTCCAGCCGGTGCCGGCGAGTCTGGCGCGCGACGCCCAGGCGGTGCAGCTGGCCTATCAGGAATATCAGCAGATTGCGGTGTCGCGGCTGGGGCTCAAGCGCATCTACGGCGTGGCACTCACGCTCACCCTGATGCTGGCGCTGCTGATGACCTTCGTCATCGCCTACCTGCTGTCGGAGCGGCTCGGCGCGCCGCTGCGCACGCTGGCGCGCGGCACCCGCGCGGTGGCCAAGGGCGATTTCTCGCAGATGCCGTCGGTGGCGAGTCGCGACGAACTGGGCGTGCTGATCCAGTCGTTCAACCGCATGACGCGGCAACTGTCGGAGGCGCGCGAGCAGGCGGCGCAGAACCACCAGGAAACCGAACAGGCCAAGGCCTTCCTCGAGCGCGTGCTGGCGAACCTGTCGTCCGGCGTGATGGTGCTCGACGAGGCGCTGCGGGTGCGCACGATCAACAGCGCGGCCGCCCATATCCTGGGCGTGGTCGAAGCGGCGCTGGACGGGCAGCCGCTCGCTGCGCTGGGCCCGTCGGATGAACCGCTGTACGGCTTCGGGGCGATGGTGGCGGCCCGCTTCGCCGAGCACGAGGGCGAGTGGCAGGAACAGGTCGACTACTCCGGCGAGGGCGGCAAGCAAACGCTGCTGCTGCGCGGCACCCGCCTGCCGCCGGGCGTCGAGCGCGGCTACGTGCTGGTGTTCGACGACGTGACCAAGCTGATCGACGCCGAACGCAACGCCGCCTGGAGCGAGGTGGCGCGCCGGCTGGCGCACGAGATCAAGAATCCGCTGACGCCCATCCAGCTGTCGGCCGAGCGCATCGCGAAGAAGCTCGACGGCCGCCTGGAAGTGGCCGACGCCGAATTCCTCACCCGCGCCACCCAGACCATCGTCAACCAGGTCGCGGCCATGAAAAGCATGGTCGACGCCTTCGCCAATTACGCGCGGATGCCGCGCGCGCGGCTGGAAGCGCTCGACCTCAACGCGCTGGTGCACGAAGTGCTGGCGCTATATGACGCCAAGGCGCTCGGACTGCATCTGCAACTCGACGCCGGGCTGCCGCGCATTGCGGGCGATTCCACATTATTGCGTCAGGTGATACATAATCTGTTGCAAAATGCGCAGGATGCGCTGGCCGGCCACGATGCCCCGCGGGTGGAAGTGGCCACGCACCTCAAGAACCATGCAGTTTGTTTGACCGTAACGGACAATGGAGCCGGGTTTCCGGAGCACCTGATGACGCGGCTGTTCGAGCCCTACGCAACCACCAAGGCCAAAGGAACGGGCCTCGGTCTCGCCATCGTCAAGAAAATCGTGGAAGAACATCACGGCAGGATCCAGATCGAAAACATCAAATCGGGCGGTGCCGCCATCCGCATCGCACTGCCCGTCCATGCGGCAGACGGAGAAAATACGTGAGCGGGCATATTCTCGTCGTCGACGACGAAGTAGGCATTCGTGAGTTGTTGTCGGAAATCCTCACCGACGAGGGTTACGACGTACACCTGGCGGAAAACGCCGAAGCGGCGCGGGCCTTCCGTTCCCAGCGCCGTCCCGACCTGGTGCTGCTCGACATCTGGATGCCCGACACCGACGGCGTCACCCTGCTGAAGGAATGGGCGGGCGGCGGCCAGCTGACCATGCCGGTGGTGATGATGTCCGGCCACGGCACCATCGATACCGCGGTCGAAGCCACCAAGCTCGGCGCCGCCGATTTCCTGGAAAAACCGGTGGCGCTGGCCAAGCTGATCGACACCGTCAACAAGGCGATCAAGCGTGGCGTGGCGCTGCCGCGGCGCGCACCCAGCATGGATCTGTCGGCGCTCGGGCGCAGCCCGCTGATTCTCGAACTGAAAAAGCGCCTCTCCCAGATCGCCGGCAATACCGCGCCGGTCCTGTTCCTGGGCGAAGCGGGCAGCGGCTTCGAAATCTGCGCGCACTTCCTGCACCAGCCCGCTACCGCCTGGGTCGAGATCAAGGACCGTGCGCGGCTGGTATCCGACCCGCTGAGCTTCGTCGAGACGCTCGGCAACGGCACCCTCTATCTGCCCGAGGTGTGCGACCTGGCACGTCTCGAGCAGAAGGGCTTGGGACTGCTGCTCGACCGCATCGAAGGCAGCGGCGCGCGCCTGGTGTGCGCCAGCAGCCGCAGCCTCGACGCCATGGTCGCGGCGGGTGAATTCGACAGCAGGCTGTTCTACCGCATTTCCAGCCTCGCCATCCAGGTGCCGCCGCTGCGGGACCACCGCGAGGACGTGCCCGACGTCGCCAACTTCATGCTGGCGCAGCTGATCGAGGCGGGCGTCTGCCCGGTTCGCCGGCTCACCACGCCGGCGCTCAACCAGCTGCGCAACTTCGACTGGCCCGGCAACCTGCCGCAACTCAACAATGTCGTGCGCACGCTCGCGGTCACCGCGCTGTCGAGCGAGATCGACGCCACCGACGTCAATCGCGTGCTCGCGCCGATGAAGCAGGCGGCACCCGCGGTGGCGCACGGCATTCCGCTGGACATCCCGTTGCGCGAGGCGCGCGATGCCTTCGAGCGCATGTATTTCGAGCACCTGATCCAGAAGGAAGGGGGCAGCATGACGCGGGTCGCCGACAAGTCGGGGCTGGAACGCACCCATCTCTACCGCAAGCTCAAGCAGCTCAACATCCGGCATGGCCGCCGCCTCGACGACGATCTGTAGGCGCAGGGTTTCCACGTGAAAATCATCATCCTCGGCGCCGGCCAGGTCGGCGCCAACCTGGCGGAAAGCCTGGTTGCCGAAAACAACGACATCACCGTCATCGACCTCGACGCCGCCCGTCTGGCGCTGCTGCAGGACCGTTTCGACCTGCGCACCGTGCGCGGCCATGCCGCGCACCCCTCGATCCTCAAGAAAGCCGGCGCGGACGACGCCGACATGCTGGTCGCGGTGACGCAAAGCGACGAGACCAACCTGGTGGCGTGCCGGCTCGCCGCCACCCTGTTCAACATTCCCACCCGCATCGCGCGCATCCGCTCCAACGACTTTCTCGGACTCGAGGCCGGCTTTCTCGCCGAGCATTTCGGCGTCGACGACGTCATCAGCCCCGAGCAGGAGGTGACCGACACCCTGCGCCGCCTGATCGAACACCCGGAGGCGCTGCAAGTGCTCGACTTCGCCGCAGGCAAGATTCGCCTGGTGGCGGTGCGTGCCTATCACGGCGGTCCGCTGGTGGGGCACGAGTTGCAGGACATCAAGCGCCACATGCCGAACCTGGAGTGCCGCATCCCGGCGATCTACCGTCGCGACCGCGGCATCGTCCCCAAGGGCATCACGGTGATCGAGCCCGGCGACGAGGTGTTCTTTCTAGCTCGCAAGCAGGACATCCCCTCGGTGATGCGTGAACTGCGCCGCATGGAGCGGCCGGTCAAGCGCGTCATGATCGCCGGCGGCGGCAACATCGGCCGGCGCCTGGCGGCGCGGATCGAGCGCGACTACGACGTCAAGGTGATCGACCACAACAAGACCGTCAGCAACCTGCTGGCCGAGCAGCTGCATCACACGCTGGTCCTGCAGGGCGACGCCACCGACGAAGACCTGCTGGAGCAGGAGAACATCGAATCGATCGACGTGTTCTGCGCGCTCACCAACGACGACGAAGACAACATCATGTCGGCGCTGCTCGCCAAGCGCATGGGCGCGCAGCGGGTGATCGCGCTGATCAACCGCTCGGCGTACGTCAACCTGGTGCAGGGCGGCGAGATCGATATCGCCATCTCGCCGGCGCAGGCGACGGTCGGACCGCTTCTGTCGAAGATCCGCCGCGGCGACATGGCGGCGGTGCACAGCCTGCGCCGCGGCGCCGCCGAAGTGCTCGAAATCGTCGTCCACGGGGACATGAAGACCTCCAAGGTCGTCGGCCGGCGCATCGGCGACGTGGCGCTGCCGGAAGGCGCCTCGATCGCAGCCATCATCCGCAACGAGGATGTCGTCATCGCGCACCACGACACGCTGATCGAGGCGGAAGACCACCTCATCGTGTTCGCGCTCAACAAACGCATCATTCCCAAGGTCGAAAAACTGTTCCAGGTCGGATTCGGCTTCTTCTGAGCCCCTATGCACCGTCTTGCCCCTGTTCTGCACGTGCTTGGCCTGGTGATCCTGATTTTCTCCTTCACCATGCTGGCACCGCTGCTGACGGCGCTTTTTGTCCACGACGCGGCGCAATACGCGTTCGACGAATCCTTTGCCGCCACGTTGATCGCCGGCTTTGTCCTGTGGCTGGTCGGGCGGCGCTGGCGGCGCGAGCTCAAGGTGCGCGACGGCTTCCTGCTGGTGCTGCTGGTGTGGACCGGGCTGCCCGCATTCGCCACCCTGCCTTTCCTGATCTACGCGCCGGACATGAGCTTCACCGACGCGTATTTCGAGACCATTTCGGGACTGACCACCACCGGCGCGACGGTGATGAGCGGACTCGACACCCTGCCGCCCTCCCTCAACCTGTGGCGCCATCTGCTCAACTGGCTGGGCGGCATGGGCATCATCGTGCTGGCGGTGGCGATCCTGCCACTGCTGGGAATCGGCGGCCGGCAGCTGCTGAAGGCCGAGTTGCCCGGCCCGATCAAGGACAGCAAGCTCACCCCCCGCATCGCCGACACCGCCAAGCTGCTGTGGGCGATGTATGCAGTGCTCACCATGCTGTGCGTGCTGGCGCTCAAGCTTGCCGGCATGAGCTGGTTCGATGCCGTCTGCCACGCCTTCGCCGCGCTCAGCCTGGGCGGGTTTTCAACTCACGATGCCAGTGTCGGCTATTTCGATTCGCCGCTGATCGAGGCGGTATTGATCGTTTTCATGTTGCTGGCGGCGCTCAATTTCGTGACCCATTTTCTGGCCTTCCGCCAGCGCAGCCTGGCGGCCTACCGGGATGACCCCGAGGTCGCAGGCGTGCTCGGCCTGGTGATCATCAGCTGTCTCGGCATCAGCCTGTATGTCTGGCAGGCCGGCGTCTATCCGGAATTCCTCACGGCCTTGCGCCACGTCAGCTTCAACCTGGTCTCGATCGCCACCGATTGCGGCTTTGCCAGCACCGACTTCAACAGCTGGCCGATTTTTGCGCCGATGTGGATGCTGTTCCTCTCCTGCATCACCGCAAGTTCCGGTTCCACCGGCGGCGGCCTGAAGATGATCCGCGCGGTGCTGATGTTCCGCCAGGGCGTGCGCGAGCTGGAGCACCAGTTGCATCCCGCCGCGCGACTGCCGGTCAAGATCGGCACCCACGCGGTGCCCAACCAGATCGTGTTCGCGGTGCAGGCCTTCGTCATGATGTACGTCGCCACCATCGTCATGGCGACGATGGTGCTGCTGGCCAGCGGGCTCGATTTCGTCAGTGCGTTTTCCGCCGTCATCGCCTGCATCAACAATGCGGGCCCCGGGCTCAACGAAGTCGGACCGGCAACCAACTATGCCGGGCTGAACGATTTCCAGACGTGGACCCTGGCGTTAACCATGCTGCTCGGGCGGCTCGAACTGTTCACGGTGTTCGTGCTGTTCACCCGCGCCTTCTGGCGCGCCTGAAGGCGGTCGCTGGTAACATCGCCTTCATGTCGATTCCGGTTAGACGGAACGTTTGATGTCGCAAATCCTGCCTGTCGTCCACATCCTGTCGAAAGTGCTGATGCTGTTTGCGTTGGCCTTTCTGCTGCCGCTCGGCGTGTCGATCGCGCTGAACGACGGCGCGCAGCTGGCGTATGACGAAGCCATCCTGATCACTTTTCTTTCCGGGGCGGTGCTATGGCTGGTTTCGCGCCGCGGCAAGCGCGAACTGCAGACGCGCGACGGCTTTCTGCTGGTGGTGCTGATCTGGGCCGTGCTGCCGGTGTATTCGGCGATCCCCCTGCTCGCCCACATACCGGAGCTCAGCTTCACCGATGCCTATTTCGAGGCCGTCTCGGGGTTGACGGCGACCGGCGCTACCGTACTGTCCGGGCTCGACACCCTGCCGCCCTCGATCAACATCTGGCGCACCCAGATGCACTGGATCGGCGGCATGGGCGTGATCGTGCTGGTGGTCGCGGTGCTGCCCATGCTGGGCGTCGGCGGCCGTCAGCTGTTCAAGGCCGAAACGCCGACGCCGATGAAGGACAGCAAGCTCACCCCGCGCATGGCCGAAACCGCCAAGGGCTTGTGGCAGGTCTATGCGCTGATCACCCTCGTCTGCATGGCCGCGCTGTGGGCCGGCGGCATGAGCTGGATCGATGCCGTGGTCCACGGCTTCAGCGTGATGGGGCTGGGCGGGTTGTCGTCGCACGACGCCAGCATGGCCTACTTCGACTCGGTGCTGCTCGAGAGCATTGTCATGCTGTTCGCGCTGATCGCCGCGGTCAGCTTTTCCACCCACTTCATGGCTTTCCACACGCGCAGCTTGCTGAGCTACCGCTTCGATTCGGAAATCCGCTGGACCTTCGGCGTGCTCGGCGTCAGCGTCCTCGTCCTCACCGCGTTCCTGCTGTACAAGGGCTTCTACCTCGATTTTCCCGAAGCCTTCCGCCACGCCGCGTTCAACACCGTTTCGGTCGCCACCACACTCGGCTTTTCCACCACCGACTACAACGTGTGGCCGTATTTCGCGCCGCTGTGGATGCTCTTCCTGTCGAGCTTCGTCGCCAGCTCCGGTTCCACCGGCGGCGGCATCAAGATGCTGCGGGCGGTGCTGCTCTACAAGCAGGTCTATCGCGAACTCACCAAGCTGGTGCATCCCAGCGCGCAGGTCCACACCAAGCTCGGCACCCAACCGGTCCCGCCCAAGATCATCTACGCGGTGCTGGCCTTCCTGTTCATCTACGTCGCGTCGATCGTCCTCCTGTCCTTCGTCCTGTCCGCGTCGGGTCTGGACGTCTTCACCGCGTTCACCGCGGTGGTGGCGATGGTCAACAACACCGGCCCCGGCCTCGGCCAGGTCGGCCCCGCCAGCACCTACGCCGTGCTCAACGACTTCCAGACCTGGGTATGCAGTTTCGCCATGCTGTTGGGACGGCTGGAGTTCTTCACCTTGCTGGTGGTGCTGACGCCGGTTTTCTGGAGAAAGTGATGTCCATGATCGACAATTTCGAAGCCATGCTCGCCGCCGGCCGCGACAACGCGCTGCTGCGCTATTCGCTCGGCAACGAATACCTCAAAGCGGGCGATGCCGCCAAGGCGGCCGAGCACCTGCGCCGCGCGGTCGAGCACGACCCGAAGTATTCGGCCGCCTGGAAGCTGCTCGGCCGCGCGCTTGCCGACGCGAATGCGTTGGACGAGGCGCTCGCCGCCTACCGTCAGGGCATCGCGGTGGCCGAGGCGCGCGGCGACGTGCAGGCGGCCAAGGAGATGGGCGTGTTCACGCGGCGAATTGAAAAGCAGCTTGGGTTAAAATCCGGGGATTGAATTTTTCAGGAGCAGCAAATGACGCGCATGGTGAATTGTGTGAAGCTCGGCCGCGAAGCCGAAGGCCTGGCTTTCCCGCCGGTGCCGGGCGAGCTTGGCAAGAAGATTTTCGAGAACGTGTCGAAGGAAGCCTGGAGCGGCTGGCAGCGCCAGCAGACCATGCTGATCAACGAGAACCGCCTCAATCTGGCCGACCCGCAGGCGCGCAGCTACCTGATGGAACAGATGAGCCGCTACTTCTTCGGCGGCGGCAATGTCGATGCGGCTGCAGGCTACGTGCCGCCCAGCAAGTAAGGCAAGGATGGCGCAATGGAAACGGGCTCCCGCGGGAGCCCGTTTCCATTGCCGCAGGCGGTCGGTCAAAGCACTTCCTTCTCGATTTCTTCCAGCGAGGTGTGGCGCACGTCCTTGCCCTTGACCATGTAGACGACGTATTCCGACATGTTCTTGGCGTGGTCGCCCATGCGTTCGATCGCCTTGGTGACGAACAGGATGTCGATGAAGACCGAGATGGTGCGCGGGTCTTCCATCATGTAGGTGATGAGGTGGCGCAGGTTGAGGCGGAATTCTTCGTCGACCGACTGGTCCTGGCGCGCGATCTCCACCGCCTTGGTGGCGTCGAGACGGGCGAACCCGTCGAGCGCCTTCCTCAGCATGTCGAGCACCAGGTCGCCCATGTATTTGACTTCGGAGAAGCGCGGCAGGCTGATGCGCTCGGCCTGGTGGATCAGCTTCGCCATGCGCGCGATCTTGGCGGCCTCGTCGCCGATGCGTTCGAGGTCGGTGATGGTCTTCACCACCATCATCACCATGCGCAGGTCGGAGGCGGTGGGCTGGCGCCGCGCGATGATGTGGGTGCAGTCCTCGTCGATCGCCACTTCCAGTGCATTGACGTTGTGGTCGTTGGTGTCCACCCGGCTGGCCAATTCCATGTTGCCCGAGATGAGCGCCTCGATCGCGTTGGTGATTTGTTCCTCGACTAGGCCACCCATTTTCAGCACGCTGGCACGCACGGCTTCCAGCTCGGCGTCGAACTGCTTGTAGGTATGTTCAGTTGGCACGGTGTTGCCCTCTCCAGTAATCCACTTTTAATTATATGCCCCGTTTTATGACGCTTCCATGTCCGACAAGGTTCAGCGGGTGCTGAAGGGCACCGCGTATCGGCTGCCGTCCAGGTCGACGTAGAGTATCCAGTCGCGCCGTCCGCTGACGCACACGGGCAGCGTCACCTTCGCGGCAAACGCGTCCTGTCCGGCCGGACGCAGGTCGTAGCGGTTGAAGCCCATGTCCATGCCGACCATCTGGAATTCAGCGCTGACCCGGCTCACGTCCATTATCGCGACGCGCACCTCGAACGCCTCCATCGGTGCAGGCAGCGTCGAAAAACGCACGTGGGCCGGCTTGCCGCGATGCTCGAACGTGCAGCCAGTGAGCAGATCGGCACAGGTGACCGTCACCGCTTCGGCCGGGCGCTTCAGCCACCAGCCGGCGACGGCGACCGCCAGCAGGGCGACGACCAAAAGCAGCGGCGCCAGCACCCTTTTCATGTCCATGCCCCACGCAGCAGGGCGACACCGTGCGCGCCGTGCGACTGCGCGCGCGCCACGTCGTCGCGCTCCAGCCCGCCGAGGCCGTAGACCGGGATCGGGCTCGCGGCGGCGAGCGCCGAAAACGTCTCCCACCCCAGCGTGGGTGCGCCCGGATGGGTGAGCGTGGGCAGCACCGGCGAGAGCAGCGCGAAATCGGCGTCGATCGCCGCGGCATGCGCCAGCTCGGCGGCGTCATGGCACGACACCCCCACCCACGCGCAGTCGGGGCGAGCAGACAATTTTGCGGCGGCGGACGAATCGAGGTGGACGCCGTCGGCGCCGGCGGCGCGCGCCAGGTCCAGCGAGCCGTTGACCAGCACGCGTGCGCCGTGCGTATGGGCGCGGCGCACGGTTTCGCGCGCGAGCTGCAGGCGCACGTCGTCGGGCAGCGACTTGTCGCGCAGCTGGATCAGCCGCAGGCCGTTGGCGAGCGCCACGTCCAGCCGGGCGAGGAAGGAATCCACGCCGAGCGACTCGGCGTGCGAAATCCCCAGAACGGACGGCAGCGTGAGCGCTTTCACGATCGGGAAATTGGCGGGCAGCAGCGGCGCGACCTCGACCGCGTCGGGCAATTGCCAGGAGAACACCTGCCCCTCGTGCGGATGCGGCTCGCCCTGCCAGCCGAACACGCGGAAGAAATTCAGGCGCACCGTCGCATGCGGATATTCGAATACGCGGGTGATCCAGCGGCAGGGCGGCGTGATCGCGATGCCGAGCTCCTCGTGCAGCTCGCGCGCGAGCGCGGCTTCCAGCGCCTCGCCCGGCTCGACCTTGCCGCCGGGGAATTCCCAGTAGCCGGCGTAGGCCTTGCCCGGCGGGCGTTGCGCCAGCAGCACGCGGCCGTCGGGCTGGGTCAGTACCGCGGCAACGACTTCGGTGATCGGCGTTTGCGTCATTGCTTTCCAGCCCAGTCGCGCGCGAACTGCCACGCCACCCGCCCGTTGCGGGCGCCGCGGCCGAGCGACCACTGCAGCGCGGCGCGCTCGAAGCCGTCGTCGGGCGGTGCGCCGAGGGCCGTGGCCCAATGGCGCGCGATGTCGAGATAGGTGTCCTGGTCCATCACGTGGAACGACACCCACAGTCCGAAGCGGTCCGACAGCGAGACCTTTTCCTCGGTCGCCTCGCCCGGATGCACTTCGCCGCCGAGGTGTTTCGTTTCCAGGTTTTCCGCCATGTATTCCGGCATCAGGTGGCGGCGGTTCGACGTCGCATAGATCAGCACATTGTCGGAAGGCCCCGCTAGGGAGCCGTCGAGCGCGGCCTTCAGGCTGGCATAGCCGGGTTCGTGCTCGGCGAACGTGAGGTCGTCGATGAAGACGATGAAGCGATAGTCGGCGTCCGCCAGCAGATCGAACAGATCGGGCAGGCTCGGCAGGCCGGCCTTGTCGACCTCGATCAGGCGCAGACCGCGCGAAGCGTACTTGGCGTGCACCGCCTTCACCAGGGAGGACTTGCCGCAGCCGCGCGCGCCGGTCAGCAGCACGTTGTTGGCGGGCTTGCCGGCGACGAACTGGCGCGTGTTGACGTCGACCCGCTGCTTCTGCTCGTCGATCGCCAACAAATCCTTCAGCGCCACCCGCTGCGGATGCAGGATGGGCTTGAGTCCGCCCGCCTGTGCCGACCAGCGCGCGGCGCGGACGGTTTTCCAGTCGGGCGTGGGGGCGGCAGGCGCGTCGAGGCGGTCGAGCAGGTGCGCAAGGCGCGGCAGCAGGGCGGCGAGGTCGATCATGCCGTGATTCTAGCGACCCTGCCGCCACTTAAGAAAAATTTAGGCTCCAGCTAGCAAAGACTTAGCAACGCGCCGCCGCCAAGCCGCCTAAGCTGCCGGTCTTTCGGGTGCGCCGTGCACCCACAGACGACCGAGGAGAAAACATGAACGCAACCCTGAAAATCGCCACGCTCCTGCTTGCGGGCACGACGAGCCTGGCCTGGGCCGGCCAGGCGGCCGACATCCGCCACGGCCGTTATCTGATCCAGACCTCCGGCTGCAACGATTGCCACACCACCGGCTACATGCAGAAGGACGGCCACGTGCCCGAGGCCGAATGGTTGGCCGGCGACGCACTGGGCTGGCAGGGCCCGTGGGGCACGACCTACCCGGCCAACCTGCGCCTGCTGTTCAGCCGGATGGACGAGAAGGCCTGGCTGGTCCGGGCGCGCCAGCCGATGCGTCCGCCGATGCCGTCGCCCAGCCTGCGTGCGATGAGCGATGCCGATCTCAAGGCGATCTACCGTTACGTGAAGAGCCTCGGTGCGGCTGGCCAGCCAGCGCCCGCCTACGTCCCGCCGGGCGGGAAGGTGGTGACGCCGTACTTCGATTTCACCCCGAAGAACCTGCCGGCGATGGCGAAGAAGTAAGCCGCTCCCGCACGTGGAACCGACCCCGGAGACTGCAATGAACGCACCCGAAATCATCTGGCCGAGCAAGGCCCGCGAGCTGCACAACCACCACTTCGATTCCACCATCTGGAACGATTTCGCCTTCCGCGACGACGATGTCGTCATCGCCACCTACGCCAAATCCGGCACCACCTGGACCCAGCAGATCGTCGCACAGATGCTGTTCGGCGGCGATCCGACGCTGGCGGTGGCGGAGATGTCGCCGTGGCTCGATCTGCGCGTGCCGCCCAAGGCGGTCAAACTCGAGGCGGTGGAGGCACAGACGCACCGCCGCATCATCAAGACCCATCTGCCGGTCGACGCGCTGGTGTTCTCGCCGCGCGCGAAATATCTCTACATTGCGCGCGACGGCCGCGATGTGGTGTGGAGCATGTACAACCATCACGCCAACGCCAACGCCGCCTGGTACGCTGCGTTGAACGACACGCCGGGGCGGGTCGGCGCGCCGATCGAACCGCCGCCCGCCGACATCCGTCAGTACTGGTACGACTGGCTGGACCGCGACGGCCATCCCTTCTGGCCGTTCTGGGAGAGCGTCCGCAGCTGGTGGGCGATCCGCCATCTGCCGAACGTGATGCTGCTGCATTTTGCCGACCTCAAGCGCGACATGCCGGGCCAGATGCGGCGCATCGCGGCTTTCCTCGACATCCCCATCGACGAGGCGCGCTGGCCGGCCATCGTCGAATACTGCAGCTTCGACTGGATGAAGCAAAACGCGACGCAAAGCGTGCCGCTGGGCGGCGCGTTCTGGGACGGCGGGGCTGAAACCTTCATCCACAAGGGGGTCAACGGTCGCTGGGCCGACACGCTGACGCCCGAGGATTGCGCCGAGTACGAGGCGCGCGCCGAACGCGAACTGGGCGCGGCGTGTGCACGCTGGCTGGCGAACGGGGCGTCGCCAGCCTAGATGCTGTCGAGGTGCAATGGCCGCGCGAGTTCCAGCCGGAAGCGTCCGCGCCCGGTCTTCTCCAGCGCGATCTGCGGGCAGCGTTCAGCCAGCCTGCGCTGCAGCAGGATCAGCCGCGTCTCCAGGTTGTCGCCGAAGTCCGGCAACGGCAGGCGCGGATCGCGGCGCAGTTCGCGATTGCAGAAATCGCGGCGGCCGCTTTGCGCATAGTCGTTGAGCAGTGCCCACAGGATGCTGCCGGCGACGCCCTTGATGAGGTAGTCGTTGTCGATGAACACGCTGTGGTCGTGGACGAAGTAGCGCACCGCGAGGGCGGGGCCCGAAGGCTGCGGCGGGGGAGCGGCAAGCGCCGGTTCGGTGTCGTCCGGCAGCGCGGCGAGCTGGACGACCAGCGCGGCGAGATGGCGTCCGTAGACGACCAGCGCATCCTCGTCGGCATGGCTGAAAAAGGCGTTCTGCTCGCTCTCCGCGTAGAGCACCCCGACCAGGCGCTGGCCGTGCGTGAGCGGTACCGCGATCTGGCTGTGCGGGTTGGCCAGAACCGGCAGCGGAATGCGCGGGGAGGACGGAGCAGCCACGCAAAGCGCGGCGTGGTAGGTGTACTCGGAGGTGTGGTGGTTGATGCGCACGGGGATGCGTTCGCGCGCCGCGACGCCGATGAGGCCTTCGCCCAGCGCGACCTCGGCGCCGACGCCGGAAGCCGGGTAGCCCAGGCTCGCCAGCGTGTAGAGCGTGCCTCCGGTTTCATCGAGCATGGCCAGCAGCGCGTGGCGGATGCCGAAACCGTGCGCCAGCGCGGCGAGCGCGCGGTCCGCCAGCTGCGCCAGGTCGTCGCATGCGCCCAGATGGTCGAGCGTGCGGCGCAGCTTCAGCAGCGCGTCGGGCGGGGGCGGCGCGGGCTGCTGGCGCGGGTCGGCGTTCTCGATGTCGAGCACCCGATAGATGTCCGCACCGCGCAGCGCAAACACCTTGGCCATGCCGGTGCGCTCGGCGATGCCCGCGAGCTGTGCCTTCATGTATTCGAACAGCGGGCCGGACGTTTCCGTGCGCAGGTAATGCACCTTCAGGCGGAAGTGGCGGAAGCTCCCTGGCTCGATCACCTGGACCTGGGCGTAGGGATGGGCCAGCACGTTCTCGCGCGTCTTGCTGAAGAACTGGAACGACAGCGCCACGTGTTCGGGGTCGACGTAATGCACCTGCGAGGCATAGGCCACGTTGGGCGTGCCGTCGGGCGCGGCGGTTGCCACCACTGCAGGGATCGCCCCGTCGAGACAGGGCCGCAGCGATTCCAGGGAAATTTTCATGCGCGTGCCAGCACCCGCCCGGCGTCCGGCCCGGGCGTCTGGTCGAACACGATTTCCGGCGCGAAGCGCAAGGCCACCAGATCGTCGGTCGGCAGGATCGCCGCCAGCGCGGCGCGCACGCTTTTCCCATAGCCCAGCGTTTCCAGCTCGTCGCTGAAGGCCGTCACGCAGCGGGCGCTTGCCGTGCGGTGGGCCGCGTTCGTCGCCACCCGCGTCGCGCTGGCCGCCTTCAGCTGCAGCGTCGCGTGGGTGGCCGGGCGGCTCGCCACCAGGGTGATCGCACTGCCCGCGTCCAGCGCCTCCAGAACCGCCCGCCCGCGCGCCGCCGAGAGCAGCAGCGTCAGCGTACGCCGGTCGCGCGCCACGATCACCCCCTGGGCCCGGCTTACGCACGGCCAGCCGTCGCGCCCCACCGCGCCGACGTTCATCGACAGCGGGCCTTGCAGGAAGGCGGCCTGGTCGGGGGTGAGAATCAGGGGCGTTGCCATGGGCGGGGATCGTCGTAGCGGGCGGCGCCCCGATGCGATGCCCGCCAGGCCAATGCGCAGCCTGCCGGCTGCGGCACGAAGGATGCGAGGGCGAAGACGGGCGGAACGGACATGCGCGGGGCTCCTGAAAGCCCCATTCTAGCGCCCGTTCCGCCGGATCAGGCAGCCCGTGCGACCAGCCCCTCGCAAATCGCGCCGACGTGCCGGTGGTCGGTGCCGCAGCAGCCGCCGACGACGGCGAGCCGGGGCAGTAGCGCGCGCAGTTCACGGTATTCGCCGGCGAGCTCGGAAGGGCTGCCTTCATCCAGCTCGGTCGCCTCGTCGAGCTCGGCGTGGCTGCGCTTCGATGCGTTGGCGCGGATGCCGCGCAGGCGATCGCGCCAGGGACCGGCGTGCTGCAGCACGTGTGCGAAGTGGCTGGGATGCGCGCAATTGATCATGTAATAGGCCGGGTAGGCGCCGCTGGCGGCATCGGTCGCCTCGATGGCTTCGGAAAGCGGCATCCCGGACGGCAGGCGGCCGTCGGTTTCCAGCGTGAACGAGACGGCGACGGGCATGCCGGCGGCTTGCGCCGCGCGGGCGACGCCGATGGCTTCCTCGACGTAGGTCAGGGTGAACACGGAAACCAGGTCGGCGGCCGTGTCGGCAAAGGTGTCGATCTGCGGCGCGTGGTAGGCCTGCGCCTCGTCGGCGTCCATTCTGCGGTCGGCGACGTAGCCGTCGCCGCGCGGACCCAGGTTGCCGCTGATGACGATGGGCGTGGCCGGGGTTTCGAGCGCTTCGCGCAGTTCGGCGAGCTGTTCGACCGCCGCGCGGTTGATCGCGGCGAGCCGCGGGGCACCGTAGCCCAGCTTCGCGCCCCAGTCGGCACTGGCGCGCCAGGTCGGCGTTTCCAGCACGATGCCGGTACCGGCTGCACGCGCGATCCGGATGTGCTGCTCGAAGTAGTCGCGCAGGCGGGCGCGGCCGGCAGGATCGTCCAGCAGCACGAAGGACGCGAAATACGGCAGGTCGATGCCGTCGTGGAAGATCAGCGTGGTTTCCATGCCGCTGTCGGCGATGAAGAGCTGGTCGCCGAGTTGCGGCAGGCGGGTGCGGTAGGGGCTCATGGTCGGTCTCCTGGGGTGGGGAGGGTGCGGCTGCCTCCGGGCAGGGCTTTCCTCCTGGTGAGGATGGCCGCACAATAATCCCGCCCGCCCTTCCCGGCTAAAGCCATTTCGGCAAGGAACCTGACGAATCGGCCATGCACCAGCCCGCGCCCGTCACCGTCGCCATCCTCGTCTTTCCCGAGACCTCCGCCTCGGTGGTCTACGGCATGGTCGACCTCTTCGCCAGCGCCGGGCGCGACTGGTCTTTCATCGTCGAGGGCGAGCCGGGGCCGCAGCTGCTCGAACCTGTGCTGGTCGGGCGGACCGCCGGCCCGGTGGTCGTCGGCAACGGCGTACCCGTCGCCGTGCAGCGCAGTTTCGCCGACTGTCCGGTGGCGGACATCGTCTGCGTGCCCGAAGTGAGCCTGCCGCCCGGCACCCCCCTGACCGAACGCTTTCGCGACGAGATCGACTGGCTGCGCAGTTGCCACGCGCGCGGCGCCACACTCGCCACCGCCTGCTCGGGCGCCATGCTGCTCGCCGAAGCGGGGCTGCTGGCCGGGTGCGACGCCACCACCCACTGGGCGTGGTGCGACGCGCTCGCGCGCGACTACCCCGGCGTTCGCGTGCATGCCCAGCGCGCACTGGTGGTTGCGGGCGTCGGCGGGCGGCTGGTCATGGCCGGCGGCGGCACCAGCTGGCTCGACCTCGCGCTCTACCTGATCGCGCGCACCGCCGGCGTCGACGCCGCCATGCAGGTCGCGCGCCTCAATCTCATCGACTGGCACCAGATCGGCCAGCAGCCCTTCGCCCGCCTCGCCCGCACCCGCCAGGTCGACGATGCCGCCATCGCGCGCTGCCAGACCTGGATCGCCGACCACTACATGGACCCCGCCCCGGTCGCCGCCATGGTGCGCGAGTCCGGCCTGCCCGAGCGCTCGTTCAAGCGCCGCTTCGCCGGAGCCACCGGCATGTCGCCGCTCGATTATGTGCACACGCTACGCATCGAGGAAGCCAAGCAGATGCTCGAAACCGGCGACTTGCCGGTCGAAGCGATCGCCCTCGAGGTCGGCTACGAGGATGCCGCCTTCTTCGCCCGCCTGTTCCGCCGCAAGGTGATGCTCACGCCGGCGCAATACCGCAAGCGGTTCCGGGCGATGCGGCAGGTGCTGGGCGAAACCCAGGATTAGAAATCAGGTGCGATACTCCGCGTTGATCTTCACGTAGTCATAGGAGAAGTCGCAGGTCCACACCGTGGCATTCGCCGTCCCGCGATTGAGCACCACGCGCACGGTGATCTCGGCTTCCTTCATCACCGCTGCGCCCTGGGCTTCGGTGTAGCTCGCGGCGCGGCCACCGTTTTCCGCTACCAGCACGTCGCCCAGGTATACCTTCAGCGCGTTGACGTCGAGGTCCATCACACCCGCGTAGCCGATGGCGGCGAGGATGCGGCCGAGGTTGGGGTCGCTGGCGAAGAAGGCGGTCTTGACCAGCGGCGAGCGGGCGATGGCGTAGGCGATCTGCTTGCACTCGGCGTGGTCGCGACCGCCCTCCACGGCAATGGTCATGAACTTGGTCGCGCCCTCGCCGTCGCGCGCCATCGCCTGCGCGAGTTCGATGGCGACTTCGCTCAGGGCTTTCTTCAGCGCGGCGTAGTCGGCGCCGGCCGTGTCGGCGATTTCGGTGTTGCCGGCCTGGCCGGTGGCGATGAGGATGAAGCTGTCGTTGGTCGAGGTGTCGCCGTCGACGGTGACGCAGTTGAACGACACGTCGGCCACCGCCTTCACCAGCGGCTGCATCAGCGCGGGGGCGATCGCGGCGTCGGTCGTCAGGTAGCCGAGCATGGTCGCCATGTTGGGATGGATCATGCCGGAGCCCTTGGCGATGCCGGTGACCGTCACGGTCTTGCCGCCGACCTGCGTCTGGCGGCTGGCGCCCTTGGCGACGATGTCGGTGGTCATGATCGCGTGCGCGGCTTCGCTCCAGTGGTCGGGCGCGAGGTCGGCCTGGGCGGCGGGCAGCGCCGGCAGGATCTTGTCGATCGGCAACGGCTCGAGGATGACGCCGGTGGAAAACGGCAGCACCTGCTCGGCCTGGATGCCGAACAGTCCGGCCACCGCTTCGCAGGTGCGGCGCGCGCGCCGGAGTCCTTCCTCGCCGGTACCGGCGTTGGCGTTGCCGGTATTGATCAGCAGCGCGCGGATGTCGCCACCGCCTTGATCGATCTGACCGAGATGCTGTTTGCACAGCGTGACCGGGGCGGCGCAGAAGCGGTTTTGCGTGAACACCCCGGCCACGCGCGAACCGGGCGCGAGTTCGATCAGGGTGATGTCGCGCCGTCCGGGCTTCTTGATGCCGGCGGAGGCGATGCCGAGGCGGACGCCGGCGACCGGCAGCAGGGACGCGGGATCGGGAGCGGTGAGATTGACGGGCATGGCGGCAGACCGGAACGGAAAGCCGTCATTTTAATATGCCGGGCGTCGTCCGTATGGACGGGATTTTTACTGGGTGCGCCCCAGCAGCCAGTTCATCGCGCGACGGAATTCGGGCCGCCACGGCCACACCGGGTCGAACTCGATCGAGCGAGCCAGCGCGGCCAGCGCAATCAGGGCGAACACGGCGAACAGCAGCTGCGAGACGAACAGGCGCGGCGTCAGCATGCCAAGGGGCATGTCGAGAAAGCCAGGAACGTAGAACAGACTGGCAAATGCAGCAAAGAGGAAGGCTGGGCCAAGATACATGATGTCCGCAGTTCGAATTGTTGTGTGGGGGGATGAGCAATCGTTGTGCCAAGAAACAAAGGCCATTGAAAACAAGGCAGTGCAGCACTCCGACACGGCTGCCGGCAGGGGAATGTAAATAAATTCGACAGGCTTACTTGCCGAGCGGCGTAGTGGCCAGCTTGCGCAGGATTTCGTGCGACAGCGAGTAGAACTGCGGCGTGGGGCCGAGGTCTTCGTAGATCGGGTCGCCGTAGTCGTCCTCGGCGATGACGCGGTTTCCCGGGATATAGGGCATGGCGACTTCCAGCTCGTCGAGGGCGGCCCGGATCAGGTCGGCCATCAATTGGGAGTCGCTGCGCCCCGGGTACATCAGATGCAGGGCTTCGACGCGGGCGGCGTCACGCAAGGGCAAATGGACGGTATAGGCACGCACGTCGGTGCGTGCGTGTCCTTCGCTGCTCCAGCGCTGGATCAGTTCGGCGATGCGCATGAGCGTTCCTCTGGCCTACGATGGTTTTGTTATAGCAAAGCCGCCCGCGAGGCAAAGCCGATGTCGCGGTAATTTCGTCCTACATCCTGCGCCATACCAGCGTGCGGTTGTTCGCCGGCATCGCAATGTCCCGTTGCAGCGTCAGGCCCTGCGCGCGGGCCAGAGCGTCGACGGCTTCGTAGTCGCGCACGCCGGAGGCCGGGTCGCGCGCCTTCAGCCAGGCATCGAAGCGGGCGTTGCTCTCCGAGGTGAAGGCGCCGTCGTAGTTGAAGGGCCCGTACACCGCCAGCACGCCGCCGGCTTCCAGTACCGCCCCGACGCCGACAAAGAATTTTTCCACCTCGGGCCAGCTCATGATGTGCAGGGTGTTGGCGGAAAACACCGCGTCGTAGCGGTCGCCGTGCCAGGAAGCGTCGTTGACGTCGAGCGCCAGCGGCGGCAGCACGTTGGGCAGCGCGGCTTCCTCGAGCCACTGCCGGATGCCGGCATGGTGCGGCGTCACGTCGGCGGTCTGCCACACGACATGCGGCAGGTCGGGTGCGAAATACACCGCGTGCTGGCCGGTGCCGCTGCCGATTTCCAGCACGCGGCGGCGGTCGGCGAACACCTCGCGCAGCACGGCAATGATCGGCTCGCGGTTTTGCGCGCAGGATTCGGCAAAAGGCTTGTCGTTCATGTTGGGGTCTCCAGTTGAACCAGCCGGCCGTCGGCCAGCATCAGCGCCGCATGCACGGCTTTGGTGGGGTACAGCTCGGCGAGCAGGGATTGATAGCCCTGCAGCTGGGCGCGGTGGCGCTCGACCAGTTGAGCGTCGCTGAGATGGCGGCTGTCGTCGCCGGTCTTGTAGTCGATCAGCCACACCGCTTCGTCGAATTCCACCACGCGGTCGAGCCGCTGCTGGCGGCCGTTCGCGTCCAGCAGCGCCAGTTCATTGTGCGCGCGCAGGTAATGCGCGGGATCGAAAAAGCGCGCCAGCCTGGGGTGGGCCAGCAGCGCGCGGGCGGCAGCCTCGATGGCATGCAGCTCGGCGTCCAGCCCCAGGCGTGCTGCCAGCGCCGGCAGGTCGCGCGCGGCACCCTGAAGGATGCCGGGCGGAGCGTGGTATTCGAGGCAGGCATGGAACAGCTCGCCGCGTGCGGTTTCCCGGTTTGCCGCCGCAGGCGCGACGCGCTGCCCCACGGCGGGGGAAACGATGCGAACGGTCGCGGGCACCGGAGTCTCAGGCCGTGCGGCGGCGGGAGGCAGCGCGTTGGGCAGGTCCATGCTCTTCCAGGCGTCATCGACCCGCCTGAGCCATGCATTCTTCTCGGCGTCGCCGCTCACGACCAGTGCCTGCTCGGCGCGGGTGAGCGCGACGTACAGCAGATTGTCGGATTCGCGTTGCGCCAGCGTCGCTTCCTCGGCGAACCAGGGTTCGCGGGCGGCGCCCCGTGCGTCGACGCTGCCGAACAGCGAGAAGTGGAGCGGCCGTGCGGCTGAGGGCGGCCACGGCGCGAGCACGCCGTAGCTGTCGCCCTTCTGGTGGTCGCTGCCGCCCAGCAGCCAGACGATCGGCGCTTCCAGCCCCTTGGCGCCGTGGATGGTCAGGAGCCGCACCGCGTTCTCGCCGTCGGCCGCCAGGCCTTCGCCGGGGGCAGCGTCGGCATCGTCGATCAAGGAAGCCAGCTCGCGGACGAAGCCGGCCAGGGTGGGATAGCGGCCGGCGTCCTGGGTGAGCGCCAGCTGCATGAAGGCGCGCAGGTTGGCGGCGACCTGCGCGCGCATTGCCTCGGGCACGGCGGCGGCGTAGCGCGCCTCGACATCGCCCTCGAAATAGATGCGGTCGAGCAGGTCATGCGCCGGCAGCGTGCCGCAATGCGCACGCCAGCGGGTGAGCAGGGCGGCGGCGCGCGCGAGGGTGGGGGGGCAATCCGCCTCGGCGGCCAGCGCGAGCAGGCGTTCCCAGCCGCGTGTACCCGCCGGCACGAACACGCGCAGCAGGTCGTCGTCGTTGCAGTCGAAGATCGGGGTTTTCAGCACGTGCGCGAGCTTGAGATCGGCATGCGGCAGCAGCAGCGTTTCGATCAGCGCGACCAGATCCTGCGCTTCCAGCGCGTGCAAGAGGCCGCCGCGGCGCGAGGTGATGAAGGGAATGCGTGCGGCCTCCAGCTCGCGTTCGTAAAGATGCAGGTGGGTGCGTTTCTTCACCAGGGCCATGACGTCTCCCGGCCGCGCCGCGCGCAGGGTGCCGCCGTCGATAACGCCCCAGCGGCCGAGCACGTCATCGCGCAGCATGCGCGCGAATTGTCGGGACTCTTCGTGCACCGCGCGGTCCTCGGCTTCCGGCTGCGGGGTGGTCAGGGGATTGCGCAGGCCGGACGTTGTTTCGGCTTCCTGCTTGTCCACGCGCGCCGGCACGCTGAGAACCGCGCCCGGCCGGCCGGCGCTGGACGGCGCGTGCTGGTGTTCGGCGTAGCCTTCGACGCCGGCGAACACCGGGTTGATCGCCTTGACCACGTCGGGCGCGAGGCGCCGCGTCATGTCGGTGACAAAGCGCGGCGCGGCGAAATGTTGGAGAAGGAAGCCGGCCGCGGCGTCGAACACCCTCGCTTCGCCGCGGCGGAAGCGGTAGATCGCCTGCTTGGGGTCGCCGACCATGAACACCGTCATGGCGCTGTCGGCGCCGCGGGCTTCAAGCAGCCAGGTCGACAGCGCTTGCCACTGCAGCGGATTGGTGTCCTGGAATTCGTCGAGCAGGAGATGGCGGTAGCGCGCGTCGAGCTTCAGCGCCAGCGCGGGCGCGTGCTCCTCGCTTTGCAGCAGCCGGCAGGCCAGCCACTCGGCGTCGGCGAAGTCGATCACGCCCTGCTGCGCCTTGGCGTCCTGGTAGGCGGTGAGCAGCGCGTGGCCGAGCAGCAGTCCGTGACGGTTGAGACGCCAGATGCGGATATCGGCCTGGATTGCGATGACGAGTTCGAGCGCGGTTTCCAGCGCGTCGAGATCGCGCAGGTAGGCATCGAGATCCGCCAGATTTTTCTGCAGCTCCTTGGTCGCCTGGGTCTTGCGCCGCTTCCCCGCCGTCATCAGCCGTGCCATCAGCACGCCGTGCGCGGCTTCCGGCTCGAGCGTCAATGCATCGAGAATGTCGCGTGCACGCTCGATCTCGGTTTTGGAGCCTTTTTCCAGCGCATGGCCCACGCGCTTCACCCGCGCGACCATCGATTCGTCGGCCCAGAATGCGGCCACCGGGTCGCTGTCGAGATCGGCGTGCAGCAGCGGCCGCAGCTTATCCAGTGCATGGCCGACGGGGGCGGGCGCGCCGTCGGTGTAGGCCCACCACTCGGCGCGCGCATCGACGAAGCGCTTCAGCAGCGCACGCAGATTGTGCTCGCCGACATCGGATAACAGTGCCAGCAAGGCCGCGCCTTCGGGCGATTCCGGCGCAGCCGCCCATTGCGCCAGCAGGCGGTCGCGCACCTCGTCCTGCAATTGCCGGGCGCGCTCCAGCAACGGTGCGCCCCACGGCAGCCCAGCTTCCAGCGGCGCACGCTTCAACAGGTCGAGAAACCAGCCGTGGAAGGTCGTCACCGTCGGCCCCGGCGTCGCGGTCAGCACCGTTTCCAGGAGGCCGCGCGCGCGCGGCAGCAGCGCATCGATTTCGTTGTCCGGCACGGCGCGCTCGCGCAGGAAGGCGCGCACCGTGGCGTCGTCCTCCAGCGCCAGCAGGCGCAGCCACTGGTGCAGGCGGTCGGTCATTTCCTGCGCGGCCTTGCGGGTGAAGGTGATCGCCAGCAGTTCGGACGGTGCCGCACCGGCGAGCAGCAGGCGCAGCATGCGCGACACCAGGAGCCAGGTCTTGCCGCTGCCGGCGCAGGCCTCGACCACCGAGGAATGGACGGGCGACAGCGCCGCGGCGATATCGAGCGGTTTACGCATGCCACATCCCCTTGCGGCACAGGCCGCGCGCCTCGCAGTGCTTGCAGACGCCGTCGATGCCGTGGGCGGGCAGCGTGGCACGGGCGGCGATGGCCTCGAGCAGCGCCGGCAGGCGCAGGCTGATGGCAGCGACGTCGGTTTCGCCGTCGAGTTCGAGCGGGGTGACGGGGATTTCGTTGATCGGCAGGTAGGCCGCGGCGGCGTCGGTGAGCCAGGCGTAGAACGGCAGCTGCACCGTTTCGTCAGGCGCTTTGAGTTTCTTCTTCAGGCCGGCGGCGGCGCCGGTCTTGTAGTCGATGACGGCGAGCGCCTCCCCCCGGCGGTCGACGCGGTCGACGCGGCCGTGCAGGGTGATTTCGCCCAGCCCCGTGACGCTGTGGATCACCGAAAAATCGGTCTCGCCCGACTGGTAGCGCCAGCCTTGCGCGGCCCAGTCCAGCCAGGCGTCGACGTAGGCGGGCTGGATCGCCTCCCAGCGGCTGCGCCAGGCGGCGGCGGTGTAGGCGGGCAGCGCCTGGAATTCGGCGGCGGAGATGTCCGCCAGCCGGGCGAGTGCGGCGCCGCGTTCCAACGGGGGATCGCTGTCGTGGAAGCGCTGGAGGATGCGGTGCAGCGCATTGCCGTAATCGCTCTTGTCGAGCGCCTCGTCGGCTTCGTCGAGCTCGCGCAGGCCGAGCACGCTGCGTGCGAAGAACCGGTAGGGGCAGTCGAGCAGGGTCTGGTAGGCGGTGGGCGAATAGTGGCGCGGCAGTTGCGGCGCCATGACGCTCGGCGCAGGCTGCCGGCAGGCGTCGGGCAGCAGGCTGGCCAGCGTGGGCGGCTCCCCGGCCGCCTGTTCCGGCAGCGCCACATGCCACGCGGCCTGGTGCAGCGCCTGCAGCCGCAGCACCAGCGACGAGGCGGGATTGGGCTCGTCGTCGTTCCACGCTCGCCAGCTCAGGAGCGCGGGTCCCTGGACCAGCAGCTGCATCAGGTCGGCAGTGGCGGCGGCGGCCTCGTCGGCTGCGGTGGGCAGGCCGAGCTGCGTGCGCGTGGCCTGCGAGAACAGTCCGGGCGCGGGCGGCGGCGGCAGGTGGCGGGCGTCGGCGCCGATGACCGCCACCGCGTCGAACAGGCGACCGCGCGCTGCGGGCAGCGAGGTCAGCACGATGGGGCTGACCACGCTCGCGTCGACGAAGCTGGCCGACTCCAGTGCCAGATTGAGCCAGCGGCGCCATTCGTTGAGACCGTATTTTTCCGTGTCGTCGGCGAGATCGCGGCGCAGGGCGTCGAGCGTATCGAGCACGCTGGCGCCGGCGGCGTCGGCCATCAGGGCCGCGACGGCATCCAGTCTGGCCAGGCTGTCGGCCAGGCGTGCAAGCCACACGGCAAGCGGCGCGCGGGTGCGCACAAAGCCCTGGCGGGCATCGAACAGTGCGCCGAGCCAAGGCGGCAGCACGCCGAATTCGGTGCGCGCCAGCTGCTGGATGTCGGCCATGCCTTGGGACACGCCGTGCCGGCGCAGGGCAAGCTCGAAAGCGAGCACCGGATCCTGCCGCGCGGCGAGTTCGCCGAGCAGGAAGGGCGATTTCAAGAGGTCGAGCAGCTCGACGTGCGGAAAATCGCTCGCCACGCATTCCAGCCAGCGATCGATCACCGCGGCAGCGGCGGTGGTCGACAGCGTCCAGCCGGTTTCGTCGGCGACCAGCACGTCCATGCGTTCGAGCAGCGCGCGCACCCGGCGCGCGGTCTCGCGGTCGAGCGCGATCAAGGCCAGTTCGCGCCGCCCGGCGTCGATCTGTGCGGCGACCCAGGTGACGACGGCACGCGCCTCGGCTTCCAGATGCGCTGCCGGGGCGAGGGTGACGCGGTCCAGCAGCGGCGAGGCGGGGACGCGTTGGGCCAGCGTCGCCGCGCGCTCGCGCAGCGGCGACGCGGTCTGTTGCCAGGCCTGCTGCAGGGTGAGGGCGACGCCGTCTTCTGCGGGGTCCGGCTCGAACCACGTGAACGGCGCATGCTCGGCGCAACGCTCGAGGAACCGCCGCTCGACCGCGGTGAGGGTGCCGAGCGCGTAGGCATAGAGGGGGTGCGGGTTCGCCGCGACCTGCTCGATCAGCCGGTCGAGCGCGCGCGCGTAGCGCGCCTGCGGATCGCTGCCGTCGTTGTTGAGCGCCTGCCAGACCGCCTCGATCAGCGCGATTTCGCGGTCGAGGGTGCCGGCATGCAAGGCGCGGATGCGTGAACCGATGGCGCCGCCCAGACGCGCGGCCGACAATTCGTCGGCCAGCTGCAGCAGCTCGTTAGCAAGTGCCCACTTGTCGACTGCGCCCAGCCAGTGCTGGTTTCTTAGCACGCCATGGAGGCGTGCCAGGCGTCGTGCCTGCGGTTCGGCGGGGCCGTCGGCGCCGGCTTCGGCCCAGGCTTTCAGCGGGGTGATGCGCGGCGGAACGAGGACGGCGCGGCCGGCTTCGCGCGCCAGCGTGCGGGTGAAATCCTGGCCGGCGCGGTGGTTGGGAACGAGGACGGTGAGTCCGGAGAGGTCCGGCAGGCGATCGGCGTGCCGGTCGAGCAGGTGGCGGGCGACGGCCCGCGGCAGTGCGGGGCCGCCCGGGTGTTCCAAGGGAGTCAGCGCTCCAGGTACTTGAGCTTGTCCTTGACCTTGGCCCAGTCGTCGGCGTCGGGCAGCGGATCCTTGCGTTCGACGATGACCTTCCATTCCTTGGCCAGCTGGGCGTTCAATGCGATGTAGGCGCGCTGGTCGTCCGGCACGTCGTCCTCGGCGTAGATCGCCTCGACCGGGCATTCGGCCACGCACAGGGTGCAGTCGATGCACTCGTCGGGGTCGATGACGAGGAAATTGGGACCTTCGTGGAAGCAGTCCACCGGGCAGACGTCGACACAGTCGGTGTATTTGCACTTCACGCAGGCGTCGGCTACAACATAGGTCATTCGCGTTTATCCTGTAATTTTGAGATAAAGCCACGCGTGAGCGTGACAAGCGCCGGTTGCTTGCAGTCGGCAATTTTGATGTAGCATATCGGCACAAAACCGAATTTTCCAGCATTACCGTCAGCTTCAAAACTGTCCAGGCCGTGTCCGGCCGTCCCCCTACCTCAAAAAATCAGGAGCCTCACCGATGAGCGAGCATGTTCATTACATATCCGACGATTCCTTCGAACAGGAAGTCCTGCAGGCCGGCGTGCCGGTGCTGGTGGACTACTGGGCGGACTGGTGCGGCCCCTGCAAGATGATCTCGCCCATCCTCGACGAAGTCGCCAAGGAATACGCCGGCAAGCTCAAGGTGTGCAAGCTCAACATCGACGAGAACCAGGCCACCCCGCCCAAGTTCGGCATCCGCGGCATTCCCACCCTGATGATCTTCAAGAATGGCAACGTCGAAGCCACCAAGGTCGGCGCCCTGTCCAAGTCGCAACTCACCGCCTTCGTCGACAGCAACATCTAAAAGAACAGCTTCACCGGACGGCACCCCCGCGCGCCGCCTGCCGCAGCGCCGTCCGGCCCCACCCCTCTCCCACGTCCGGCTCTTTCAAGCGAGCCCACCCAGGCCCATCCCATGCACCTTTCCGAACTCAAGCAGAAGTCCATCACCGAACTCCTCGAAATCGCCGCCGCCAACGGCATCGACAACGCCAACCGCTTCCGCAAGCAGGAACTGATCTTCGCCATCCTGAAGACGCTGGCCAAGCGCGGCGAGAGCATCTACGGCGACGGCGTGCTGGAAGTGCTGCCGGACGGCTTCGGTTTCCTGCGCTCGCCGGAATCCTCGTACCTCGCCAACACCGACGACATCTACGTGTCGCCGTCGCAGATCCGCCGCTTCAACCTGCATACCGGCGACAAGATCGAGGGCGAGATCCGCACGCCTAAGGACGGCGAACGCTACTCGGCGATGACCAAGCTGGACAAGATCAACGGTGAGCCGCCCGAGGCGACCAAGAACAAGATCCTGTTCGAGAACCTGACCCCGCTGCACCCGGACAAGCCATTGCGGCTGGAACGCGACATCAAGGCCGAGGAAAACATCACCAGCCGCGTGATCGATATCGTCGCCCCCATCGGCAAGGGCCAGCGCGGTCTGCTGGTGGCGCCGCCGAAGTCGGGCAAGACGGTGATGCTGCAGCACATCGCGCACGCCATCACCTCGAACCACCCCGACGTCGTGCTGTTCGTGCTGCTGATCGACGAACGCCCGGAAGAGGTGACCGAGATGAGCCGCACCGTGCGCGGCGAAGTGGTGGCCTCCACGTTCGACGAACCCGCCAGCCGCCACGTGCAAGTGGCCGAAATGGTGATCGAGCGCGCCAAGCGCCTGGTCGAGCACAAGAAGGACGTGGTCATCCTGCTCGATTCCATCACTCGTCTCGCGCGCGCCTACAACACGGTGCAGCCGGCGTCCGGCAAGGTGCTGACCGGCGGCGTCGACGCCAACGCGCTGCAGAAGCCCAAGCGTTTCTTCGGCGCCGCGCGCAACATCGAGGAAGGCGGCAGCCTCACCATCCTCGCCACCACCCTGATCGATACCGGCAGCCGCATGGACGACGTGATCTACGAGGAATTCAAGGGCACCGGCAACCTCGAGATCCACCTCGACCGCAAGATGGCCGAGAAGCGCCAGTACCCCGCCATCAACGTCAACCGCTCCGGCACCCGCCGCGAAGAGCTCCTCATGCCGCAGGACATCCTGCAGAAGGTGTGGGTGCTGCGCAAACTGCTCTATCCGATGGACGACATGGAGGCGATGGAATTCCTCCTCGACAAGATCCGCGCGACGAAAAACAACAGCGAGTTCTTCGACTCGATGCGCCGCGGCTGATTTTTGGCAAATTTTCAGGGCGGGCTTGATCCGGTCCGCCGATCCCGCTATACTCTCGCGTTCTCCGAATTCGACCCGAAGGAATTGCCATGAAAGCCGGCATTCATCCCGATTACAAAGAAGTGACCGTCAACTGCTCCTGCGGCAGCACCTTCGTCACCCGCTCCACGCTGGGCAAGGACAAGCTGCACGTGGAAGTCTGCGCCGCCTGCCATCCGTTCTACACCGGCAAGCAGAAGATCGTCGATACCGCCGGCCGCGTCGAGAAGTTCCGCCAGCGTTACGGCATGAAGTAAGCAGATCCCTGCGGACCCTACGAAAAGCGGCTTCGGCCGCTTTTTTGTTGTTCCTCGGCGCGGCTTCGGCCGCTTTTTGTTTTTTGCGGCAGCCCGACGGTATCATTGGACCATGCCGATCCGAATGAAACAGAATCCCGCTTTGCGCCGTATCGTCGTCACCCTCGCCGGCGCCTTGACGCTGACGCATTGCGCGCAGAACCCGGTCACCGGCGCCAAGGATTTCGTGCTGATGTCCGAGGAGCAGGAAATCCAGATGGGCGCGCAGGCGCACCAGGACGTGTTGAAGGAATACGCGCCGCTCGCCAACCCGGCGCTGCAGGCTTACGTCGACGGGGTCGGCCAGCGGCTGGCGCAGCAGAGCCACCGGCCGCAGCTGCAATGGCATTTCACCGTGGTCGACAGTCCCGACGTCAATGCCTTCGCCCTGCCCGGCGGCTACGTCTACATCACGCGAGGCATCATGGCCTACCTCAATTCCGAAGCCGAGCTGGCGGGGGTGATCGGGCACGAGATCGGCCACGTCACCGCGCGCCATGGGGTGCGCCAGCAAAGCGCCACGACCGCGGTGGGATTGGGTGCGGTGCTGGGTTCGATCCTGGTGCCGGGGATGAACAACCAGGCCGGCGCGTCGCTGCTGCAGACCCTGGCGCAGGCCTGGACCGCCGGCTACGGCCGCGAGCACGAACTCGAGGCCGACCGCCTCGGTGCCGAATACCTGGCCAAGACCCAGTACGATCCGCAGGCGATGATCGAGGTCATCGGCGTGCTGAAAAACCAGGAGCAGTTCGCCGCCGAACAGGCCAAGCGCGACGGCCGCCAGCCGCGCAGCTACCACGGCACCTTCGACACCCATCCGAGCAACGACGCGCGCCTGCAGCAGGTGGTGGGCGAGGCCGGCAAGTACAGCGTCGCCCTGCCGCGCGAAGGGCGCAGCGAGTATCTGCAGAAAATGGCAGGCGTCTATTTCGGCGACAGCCCCGAACAGGGCGTGATCCGCAACAATCTGCTGCTGCACGAGAAACTCGGCCTGGCGATGCAGTTTCCGCCCGGCTGGCGGGTGCAGAACCGCCCC
The DNA here is from genome assembly GCA_021811235.1 of Pseudomonadota bacterium. Lineage (GTDB taxonomy): Bacteria > Pseudomonadota > Gammaproteobacteria > Burkholderiales > Thiobacillaceae > Thiobacillus. The sequence continues at coordinate 69,958 of JAJZPG010000011.1, forward strand.
GATCGGGTGACGGCGCTGAGCCCCCAGGGCGACGCGCTGGTCGAACTGCACCCGGGGCCGAAGCACGACAGGCCGCTGGAAACGCTGCAGAAGGGCGTCAAGCTCGACGCCGGCGCGCGCTACGACAGCGGCAATCTCGGCGGCTATCCCGCCGCCTTCGCCGCCGGTGCGCAGCAGGGCCGGCCGGTGGTGGTCGCGGCCGTGGTGTTCGACGGCGCGCAATACCTGATCGCCGGCATGACCAAGGACAAACCGGCCTACGATCGCGAACGCAGCGCCCTGCGCTCGGCGATCAACAGTTTCCGCGCCATCACGCCGGCAGAAAAGCAGGCGGCGCGGCCCTATGTGCTGCAGCTGGTGAAGGCGCAGCCCGGTACGAGGATGGCCGCCCTCGCCAGGCAATCGCCGCTGGGCGCCGAGGCCGAGAGCCAGCTGCGCCTGATGAACGACCTGTATCCCGCCGGCGAGCCCAAACCGGGCCAGCTCCTCAAAATTGTCCGCTAAGCGTCTTTTCCCCCTGCCGCAGCACCCGCAAGGGGTAGGCCGTGGTTGTAAAGGCGCTGAAGCGTCAACAACCACGCTCCACCCGCAAGGAGTACGCCGGTGGGGAGCCCGCTGCTGCGCAGCGACCCTTCCGCAACTCGGGCTGCTGTTGCTCTGCGCGGCCTGGCTGTTGCCCGGACTTGTCGGGCATGCGCCGTGGAAAGGCGGCGACGGCGAGCATTTCGTGACGTTATGGCTGTGGCGGCAGAATGGCATGCCGCTGCAGGCCGATGTGCCGCCGCTGTATTACTGGGCGGCGAGCGCCACCGCCTGGCTGAGCTCGCCGTTTCTCGCGCTGGCCGATGGTGCGCGGCTGGCTTCGGGCCTGTTCGTCGCCCTGGCGCTGTGGTTCACGGCGCGCGCGGCGCAGGCATTGTATGGCACGGAAGCGCGCTGGGCGGCCGTGCTCGCCCTGCTGGGCTGCGTGGGCCTCCTGGTTCGCGGCCACGAACTGAATGCCTACACGGCCGAGCTGGCCGCGGCTGCGATGATGCTGGCAGGCATCGCCGGCTTGCCGCAGGGCGCGCGCAACGGCTGGTGGCTGGGTGGCGGCGGCGTCCTGATGCTGCTGGCGGGGGGCGCGGCCGAAGCCCTGCTGTTTTTGCTGGCGGCGGCGCTGTTGCTGCCGCTGGCTGAATACCGCAGCGCGGCGGCGCGGCGTGGACTGGCCCTGGGGGCGGGCGTCACGCTGGCGTTTGGCGCGGCGTGGCTGGCCTTCCTGGCCGCACGTGAGATTCCGCTGGCCGCCGCCTTCGATCTTGAACGCTGGCGCGACGCGACAGGTTTGCGCCCGGCCTATTATTTGAGCATCCTCGGCTGGTATGCCTGGCCGGCCTGGCCGCTGGCCGCCTGGGCGGTATACCGCACGCGCAGGCAGTGGCGCACGCCGGGCGTGGCGCTGCCGCTGCTGGTGTTTCTGGCGCTGCTGGTGCTGTATGCGTTTGCGGCGCACCCGGGCGAGGAGCAAGGGCTGATCCTGCTGTTGCCGCTCGCCCTGCTCGCCGCGGCCGGCCTGTTCACCCTGAGGCGCGGCGCGGCCAGCGCCCTGCTGTGGTTTGCGGTCATGCTATTCGGCTTCATCGGCCTGGTGTTCTGGGTCTACTGGAGTGCGCACGATCTAGGCAGCCCGGCGCGTCTCGCCCGGCGGCTGGTCAAGCTGGGCATGACCGGGGTGGGCGAACTGCGGCCGTGGGCGCTGGTGCTGGGCGGGATCGTCACCCTGGCATGGATCGGATTCCTGGCGCGCGTGCAGCGTTCGCCGCTGCGCCCCATGCTGGTGTGGACGGCAGGCATGACCTTCATCTGGGTGTTGCTGATGGCGCTGTTCCAGGCGCCGCTCGACCGCCGCCTGTCCTATGCCAGCGTGGCGGCGGAATTGACGGCCCGGGTGCCGCACGGCGCATGCATCCAGACGCACGAGGTACGCAGCCAGCAGCGCCTGCTGCTGGCCTATCACAGCGGCTATCTGCTGGCGCCGGCCGACGTCGGCTGCAACTGGCTGCTGGTGGAAACCCGCCGCCGCGGTGTTGAGCCGCACGTGTCGGCCAACTGGATCAAGCAATGGGAGGGCGCGCGCCCGGGCGACCGCTCCGACCGTTTCCATCTCTATGTCCGTCGTTGAGCATGTCGCCGCCGTCATCCTGGCCGGCGGCCAGGGGCGACGCATGGGCGGTGCCGACAAGGGGCTGGTCGATTATCGGGGGCGCCCACTGATCGAATGGGTGTTCGACGCGCTGGTGCCGCAGGTCGCGGACATCGTCATCAGCGCCAACCGCAACCTCGAACGCTATGCCGCATATGGCCGCCGTGTGCTGCCCGATACCCTGCCCGATTTTCCCGGCCCGCTGGCGGGCGTGCTGGCGGCACTCGACGCGGTGACGGCCGACTGGTTGCTGGTCGTGCCGTGCGACACCCCGCATCTGCCTGCCGATCTGGCGCTGCGCTTGCTGGGCGCGGCGCAGATCGAAAACGTTCCGCTGGCGGTGGCTGAGGACGACGCGCAGGTGCACCACAGCTGCTTCATCGTGCGCACCGACCAGCGCGACGGCCTCGCCGCCTATCTGGCGCGTGGCGAGCGCGCCGTGCGGCACTGGCAGGCCGGGCTGTCCTCGACCAGGGTACGCTTCGACGCCGCGGCGTTCGCCAACTTCAACCGGCCCGACGACCTGCGGCCCTAGCGCCCCATTGACCTGATCCCGCTGGCGCCGCGCCGCGTCAGCCCTGCCTGCTCTCGGCAATCTGCGCGCAATACTGCTGCAGGTGTTCCGGCACGCCGGGCGGGCAGGTGCCGCACGCGCGGTTGCCGGGCACGGCGTAGTCGATGAACTTGGGATAGGCGAGCTTCAAGCCGTTCATCAGCGCGACGAATTCCTCCAGCGTGCGCTCGCCGCCCAATCGGGGATTGCGCGCCTTTTCCTGGCCGATGGTGCTGATGCGGCGCTGCTCGTAGTCGTGCGCCGGGTAGACCAGGGTGTCGTCGTCGTAGGCGAACAGCTTGCCGCGCACCGAGTGGTAGAGCGCGGCCGGGTCGCCGCTCTGGAAGTCGGTGCGGCCGCAGGCCTCGATCAGCAGCGCGTCGCCGGTGTAGAGCCGGCCGGCGTGGGCATAGGCGAAGTGATTGTCGGTGTGGCCTGGTGTATGGATCGGCGTCAGCTCGATCGATCCCATTTTGAATGGCGCGCCGTCGACGATGCCGACGTCGGTGCACGGCAGTGCGTCGAGCGCGGGCCCGGCGATGCGGCTGCCGGCGATTTCCTTCAGCTTCTTCGCCGAAGTGATGTGGTCGGCGTGGATGTGCGTCTCGACCGTGAACGCGAGCGTGAGGCCGAGCTTGTTCACCTCGGCGAGGTCGCGCTCCCAGGTCGGCAGCACCGGGTCGATCAGCAGCGCCTGGCCAGTGTCCTCGCAGCCGATGAGGTAGGTGTAGGTGCTGGAAACGGGTTCGAACAGCTGCTTGAAAAGCATGCGGGTCTCCTGATGGTGGTTCAGGGTGCGGCCAGTCTTTCGTCGAGAAGTTCCACCCAGTGCTTCACGGGCACCGGACTGTCCGATTGCAGGTGGGTGAGGCAGCCGATGTTGGCGGTGACGATCGCCTCCGGCGCGCCCGCCTGCAAATGGCCGAGCTTGCGCGCCTTCAGCTGGTTGGCGATCTCGGGCTGCAGGATCGAATAGGTGCCGGCCGAGCCGCAGCACAGGTGTTTTTCCGCCACCGGGGTGAGTTCGAAGCCGGCGTCGGCCAGTAGCCGCTCGACGTCGCCGCTGAGTTTCTGTCCGTGCTGCAGGGTGCACGGCGGATGGTAGGCGATGCGCTTCGGCGTGCCCGTTGCGGCCAGGAGCCCTTTTATCGCGTCGCGTTCGGCGGCGAGAATTTCCGAGACGTCCTTCGTCGCAGCCGATATGCGCGCGGCCTTGGCGGCGTAGACCGGATCGTGCCGGAGCAGCCAGCCGTAGTCCTTCACCATCACGCCGCAGCCCGAGGCCGTCATCACGATGGCCTCCACCCCGGCGTCGAGATGCGGGGTCCAGGCGTCGATGTTGCGGCGCGCGGCATCGAGGCCTGCATCGGTATCGTTGAGGTGGTGCGCCAGCGCGCCGCAGCAGCCGGCTTCCTCCGCGGCGATCAGCGACATGCCGAGGCGGTCGAATACGCGCGCGGTCGCAGCGTTGATATTGGGCTTGAGGCCCGGCTGCACGCAGCCCTGCAGCACCAGCATGCGCCGTGCATGGCGCGGGACGGGCCAGGCGGCGGCGTGCTCGGCTGGCGGAATCCGCGCTTTCAGGAAGCCCGGCATGAGGCCGCGCACGCTCTGGCCGAGCTTGAGCGCGCTGTTGAACAGCAGCGACGTGCCGAGACCGGTTTTCAGCGCCGTGCGGGTGGCGGTTTCGACCGCGCCGCGCCCCACCCTGTCCTCGACGATATGGCGGCCGATGTCGAGCAGCTTGCCGTATTCCACGCCCGACGGGCAGGTGGTCTCGCAGTTGCGGCAGGTCAGGCAGCGGTCGAGGTGCAGCTGGGTCTTGGCCGTGGGCGTCGCGCCCTCGAGCACCTGCTTCATCAGGTAGATGCGGCCGCGCGGCGAGTCGAGTTCGTTGCCGAGCACCTGATAGGTCGGGCAGGTGGCGAGGCAGAAGCCGCAATGCACACAATTCCGAAGAATGCGCTCGGCGACGTCGCCCTCGGGGGTGTTGCGGAAGGAATCGGCGAGTGTGGTCTGCATGTCAGAGTGGATTGGACAGTTCGATCAGATTGCCGTCGGGGTCGCGCACGTACACCGAAAGGATGGGGCCCTGTGCGCCGGTACGTTCGACTGGGCCTTCCTCGATGGCAACGCCGTGCGCAGCGAGGTGGCGCACGATCTCGGCTATGGGCGTGTGCGCGAGAAGGCAAAGGTCAACGGCTCCAAGCGTAGGGTATGCCGCTTTCGGTTCGAATTCGCGGCCGGCCTGATGCAGGTTCAGTTTGCAGCGCCCAAAGGCCAGAGCGCGCCGATCGTCGCCAAAGATCACCTCGCGCATGCCCAGTACATGCGTGTAAAAAGTCATGCTGGTAGGGATGTCGCGTACAGTCAGTACCACGTGGTCGATCGCGTCGAGTTCCATTCAGAAATCCGGGTACATCCGGCCACGGTTGAAAATGCCCCGGGGGTCGAAGCGTTGCTTGAGGGCGCGGTGCAGGGTCGCGAGCGCCGGCGCGAGCGGTGCGAAGGCGCCATCGTTGATCGCATTGGGCATCACGTTCGCTCCCTCTCCCGCGTGCGGGAGAGGGGTGGGGAGAAGGTCGCCGCGGAACAGGCTGGCGTGGCCGCCGGCGGTTTTCGCCGCTTCGCGCAGCGTGGCGGCGGACAGGTCGGACGCCAGCCAGCGCACTGCGCCGCCCCACTCGATCCACTGCGCATCGCCCCGCTTCATGGGCGGCGTGGTCGGTTTCACCGCGAGCCGCCACAGGGGGCGCTTGTCGAAAAACGGGGTGGCCTGGTCGCGCAGGCGCTGCCAGAAGGCGGAGGCGTCCTGGAGGGCCTCGCCGCCGAGTCTGGCGTGCGCGGCGTGGACGGCGGATGCCGCGCCCGACAGCCGCACGGTCAGGAGGCCCGCGTGCCAGGACGTGGCCGACAGCGGCAGCGGCTGCCCGGCCCACTGGTTCATCTTCAGGATCGCGGCGGCTTCGTCGAGCTCGAATTGCAGGGTGGTTTCCGCAGCCGGTTTCGGCAGCACCTTGAGCGAGACCTCGGTGATCAGGCCGAGCGTGCCGAGCGCACCGACCATCAGGCGCGACACGTCGTAGCCGGCGACGTTCTTGATCACCTGCCCGCCGAAGCGCAACGGCTGGCCGATGCCGTCGATCATGCGCACCCCGAGGACGAAATCGCGGGCCGCGCCGGCATAGGGACGGCGCGGCCCGGACAGGCCGGCGGCGATGCTGCCGCCGAGCGTGGCCGCGCCGCCGAAGTGCGGCGGTTCGAAAGCCAGCATTTGCCCCTGTTCGGCGAGCAGCGCCTCGATGTCGGCGAGCGGGGTGCCGGCCCGCGCGGTCAGCACCAGCTCCTTCGGCTGGTAGTCGATCACGCCGGTGAATTTGCGGGTGCTGAGCACCTCGCCTTCGTCGGGGTTGCCATAGAAAGTCTTGCTGCCGCCGCCTTCGATGATGAGGGGGGTGTGGCTGTCGTGCGCGGCGCGGATGCGCTCGATCAAGGTATCCAGCATCAGAACCTCGGCAGCTCGGGATGCGGCAGCTGGCCGCCATGGACGTGCATCGCACCCCACTCGGCGCAGCGGTGCAATTCGGGCACGGCCTTGCCGGGGTTGAGCAGGGTGTCGGGATCGAACGCGGCCTTCACGTCGTGAAAGCGCACGAGTTCCGGCGTGGCGAACTGGACGCACATCTGCCTGATCTTCTCCAGGCCGACGCCGTGCTCGCCGGTGATGGTGCCGCCGACTTCGACGCACAATTCCAGAATTTTTCCGCCGAAGCTTTCGGCCTTGGCGAGTTCGCCGGGCTGGTTGGCGTCGAACAGAATCAGCGGATGCAGGTTGCCGTCGCCGGCGTGGAACACGTTGGCGACCGCGAGGCCGCATTCGGCGCTCATCTCGCTGATGCGTTTGAGCACGTGCGGCAGCTGCGCACGCGGAATGGTGCCGTCCATGCAGTAATAGTCGGGAGAAAGCCGCCCCACCGCGGGGAAGGCGGCCTTGCGCCCGGCCCAGAACCTGAGGCGCTGTTCCTCGCTGTCGGCGGTGCGGATCTCGACCGCGCCAGAGGCTTCGAGCACCTGGTGCACGGTGTAGATGTCGGCCGACACTTCCTCGTTGACGCCGTCGACCTCGCACAGCAGCAGCGCCTCGCAGTCCGGATAGCCGGCGTGGACGAAGGCCTCGGCGGCCTGGATCGCGAGGCGGTCCATCATCTCCAGCCCGGCGGGTACGACCCCGGCGGCGATGATGTTGCCGACCGCGGCGCCGGCCTTCGCGACGTCGTCGAACGCCGCCAGCACCACCTGTGCGCGTTGCGGGCGCGGCAAGAGCTTGACCGTGATTTCGGTGATCACCGCGAGCATGCCTTCCGAGCCGGTCATCAAGGCCAGGAGATCGTAGCCCGGTGCGTCGAGCGCGTCGCTGCCGATTTCCAGCAACTCGCCGGCTATGGTCAGGGCGCGCAGCTTGAGGATGTTGTGCACCGTGAGGCCGTATTTCAGGCAGTGCACGCCGCCCGAGTTTTCCGCCACGTTGCCGCCGATCGAGCAGGCGATCTGCGAGGAAGGATCAGGCGCGTAGTAGAGATTGTGCGGCGCGACCGCTTCGGAAATCGCGAGGTTGCGCACCCCGGGCTCGACCACTGCGGTGCGTGCCAGCGGATCGATGGCCTTGATGCGGTTGAGCTTGGCCAGCACCAGCAGAACCGCGCCGTCGACCGGCAGCGCGCCGGCGGCCAGCCCGGTACCGGCGCCGCGCGCCACCACCGCGACCTTTTCCGCATGGCACAACTGCAGCACCGCCGCCACCTGCGACTCGTCCTCCGGCAGCACCACCACGTCGGGTGTGTTGCGGTAGGCCGCGAGGCCGTCGCTCTCGAACGGCATGAGATCCTCGCGCTCGTTGAGCACGCAGTGCGGCGGCAGCAGGCTGCGCAGGCGGGAAACAAAGGCGGGATGGAGCATGGGTGCGTCGGGGCGTCGATTCAGGCTGCGAGTTTAGCCGGGCTCGCCTGCGCGTGCGAGGGCGCGAGGCGCCGATAGGCCTCGGCCAGCGCGCCGTCGCCGCCGACGTTGCCGGGGAAGATCACCACCGGCAGCTGCGGCAAACGGTGCCACGGCGGGGTCTGCACCACGGTGACGCCGGGCAGGATCTGGCCCAGAACGCGCGACGCGGTCAGCTCGAGCCCGGTCGACAGCACGTCGTTGGAGGTGATGCCGCCCTTGCTGATGAGGAAACCCAGCGTCGTCGGCAGCCGCTTCACCACGTCCATCAGCGTGCCCGACACCGCCTCGCCGAAGGCCAGGCGCTCGGCGGTGCTGGCGAACTTCAATTCGGCCCGGCTGGTGAACACCACCGGGGTCAGGCCCTGCGCATGCGCGTGGGCGATGCTCGTCGCCAGTTCGTCGACCACGGCGGCGCGTCCGGCGGGCAGCCGGCCGACGTCGAGCGGCAGGCCGATGACGCCGCGTTCCTTCAACAGTGCGGAAAGCTGTGCAGTGGTCTTGGCGACGTGCGAGCCGACCACGACCACGCCGGGGCGGCCGTCGCGCACCAGGGTGGCAAAGGATTCGGCGGCCACCGGCTGCGGCGGCAGCTTCGCCAGCGCGGTGAGCAGCGAAGCGGCACTGCGGAACAGCAGGCGTTTGCCGGCTGCAGCCGCCTTCAGCACGGCATCGGCAAACAGCCGGTAATCGTCGAGGGTTTCGCCGTCGACCACGCCGATCGCGTTGTCCTTGAGCGCAGCGAGCCAGGCACCGGCCTTGCCGGCGCGCAGGTCGGCGAGCGTGAGGCGTGCCACCTGTTCCGCCGCGACGCGACCGGCAGTCTTCTCGGCGACGTAGTCGGGCAGGAAGGCCGTCGTGTAGCCGAACACCGAGTCGCGTGCGAATTCGGTCTCGTGGGTCGGCACCGGTGTGCCGTCGACGATCAGGTAATGCGTGCTGTCGCGCGTGACCCGCCCGCCCTCGAAGAAGCCGGGGGTCAGGAGCGTCGCGTCGAACGGGCCGAGGACGGCGTTCATCACGTCGGTCTCGACCGGATAGTGGCCGCGCAGGGTCGAGTCGGAGCGCGACACGAACAGCACCGGGCCGGCGTAGTCGGCGAGCGCCGTCTTGAGGTTTTCGCACACCTCGCGCGTCACGGCGGCGGCACGTTGCGCGTCCATGCCGCGCGTATTGGTGAGCACGAAGAACAGTGGCGCGGCGTCGGCCAGCGCCGTCTTCAGCGTGGCGACGTCCCAGCGTGTCAGCAGCAGGCACGAATGCACGGTCTGCGAGCCGGTGGGGTCGTCGTCGAGAACGATGATTTTCGGGTTCATGATGAAAACCTCTCTTCGCCGGCGCATGCCCGGAAGGGCATACGCCGGCACGCGGTTAAACGGCGGCCCGTTCCAGCATCGCCAGGGCGCGTTCGTGCATCGCCTGCGCGTTCATGCCGTTGAAGTCGAACAGTTGCTGCGGGCTGGCGGTGGTCTCGCCGCGCTTCCAGCAGAACACGTCGCGCTGCGACGCCTGGCTGCGCAGCAGCACCGGCTCCAGCGGCGCAGACGGGCCGCCGGTGACGCCGAGCAGGACGTCGCCGTGGAACATTGCGCGGAACGCGGCGTCATCCATGAAGCGACCGTCGGGTTCCGACACGCTGTCCCACAGCACGTCGCTCGGGCGGTACAGGCGGCGCGGGTTGACCACGGCGACGATGCGCGAGCCGATGCCGGCCTCGGCGAGCTTCTCGGCGGCGGCGAACACCGGCTGCAGCACCATGTCGCCGGTCACCGCGAACACCACGGTGTGCGAGCCGCGGGTTTCCTTCAGCACCATCGCGCCGTCGTCGATCGCCTGGCGGCTCTGCGCCATCGTCGTGTGGATCGGCAGCGGCGACTTCGACGCGGTGATGACGATGCCCTTGTTGTGCTGCTTCAAGGCCCAGTCGTAGCTCGCCTGGATCATGTTGGCGTCGACCGGGAACAGCGGATAGACGTTGCCGTTCCTCATCATCGCGGCGAAGTAGCTTTCGATCTCCGGGCGCTGGTGGGTCCAGCCGTTGCGGCCCTGCTCGAGCGCGCCGGCGGTGAACAGGCACACCGTCGCGGGCGTGGCGCGGCGCAGTTCGGCCATCGCCTGCGTCACCGTCTGCCAGATCGGCAGGCCGTTGATGGCGAAGGATTCGTAGCTGCACCACAGGCTGCGGCCGCCGAACAGCGACACGCCCACCGCGAGGCCGGCGCACGCATCCTCGTTGAGCGGCTCGTAGACCTGGCCCGACGGACCCTGGAAGTACAGGTCGTCGGCGGTCGGGTGGCGGATCGTCAGCGCCTTGTTGATGTTGGCCATGCCCGAGGCCTCGTTGCCGTCGGCGTTGGTGACGACGAACAGCGGGTCGCGCTTGCCGACTTCGCCGACCACGTGGCCGAAGGCGGTGGTGGGAACGTGGTTTTCACCGACGGCGAATTCGGTCAGCGGCAGACCGTCGAGGCTGGGCAGCTCACGCGCGGTCTCTGTCACCGCGACGCGCGCGGCGGGGCCGCCGCCGGCGTGGCGGAAGTTCTCGCGGGTCACCTTCCACGCCTGGATCGGCAGCGCGCGGCGCTGCAGGCCGCCTTTCACGTCGTCGGAGTCGAGCGTGTGGTGGGCGTAGAGGTTGTGCGACTTGGCGCCGGTGGCGTGCACGCCCGCACCCTTCAGCTGCTTGACGATCAGCGCGGCGCGGCGGCCGCCCAATGCGCTTTTCGCAGCGGCGTCGGTGGCCTTCAGGATCGCGCCGGTGAAGGCCATGCGCTGCTTGAAGTCGAAGGTCGTCGAGTCGGCGTAGACCGGGGCATCAGCGCCGCCAAAGTTGCGTGCGTCGATCAGATGCACATCCTCGAAGCCGTGTGCGCGCCAGTAAGCGATCATTTGTTCGTTGCTCCACAAGGACACCATGCTGTGGTGCTCCTGCGAATAGCCGTTCCACACCAGCACCGGCAGGTAATTGGTGATGTCCGGATATGCGGTGGCGAAGTGCTGGAACGCGCTCATGATGTAGGGCTCGCCAAGGCCGCCGTCGCCGATGGTGACGGGGAAGAGCTTGTCGCGATGCAGATAGGCGCCGGCCATGGCGAAATGCTGGCCCTGGCCCAAGGGGCCGGCGGGCGCCAGCAGACCGGGGATCGCGCCGGAGAGGTGGCCCAGGAGGCCGTGGCGCTCGCGGAAGCGTGTGCGCATTTCGGCCACGGTGTGGATGCCCATGTCTTCCAGCGAGGTGTCGAGGAACATCGCCGAATAGAAGCCGGGCGCGTGGTGGCCGACCTCGGTCACCATGTTGCGGTGGCCCAGCAGATGCAACGCGGCGACCGCGTCGGCGCTCGAGGCGAAGCCGCCCGGGTGGCCGGAGGACTTGCTGCCGGTGACCTGCAGCGTGAGATACCGCAGCGCGTCGGCGGCGAGCAGGGTCTGGTAGACGGCGGCTTCGCTGGTCGCGTCCGGCAGCGCGGGCTGGGTGGGGCCCAAGAGCGGCGCGGTGCCCAGGCGGTCGATTTCGGGGAAGCTGTCGGCGAAATACTGGATGCCTTCGCAGAAGGCGGGCAGGGACTCGGGGGTGGACTGCATCTGGGCGCTCATGGCAAATCCTTTCACAATATGAAAATGTTTCACATGATGTGAAACGATGATCGTATTGAAGCAGTAAACTGCAGGCAATTTCACATTGCGTGATAAATTTTCACTTCATGAAAAACGTCAGCTCCTCGATTCAAGTGCTCGACCGCGCCATGGCGCTGGTCGGCGTCCTGTCGCGTGCGCCGGGGCCGATCACCCTGACCCGGCTGGCCAATGAAGCCGGCCTGCACACCGCCAGTGCCCACCGCATCCTCGGGGCGCTGATGGCGCACGGCCTGGTCGAGAAGACCGGCGCCGGCGAATACGATCTCGGCGTGCGCTGGCTCGAAGTGGGCAATCGCTTGCGGGCACGGCTGAACATCCGCCAGGTGGCGATGCCCTTCATGCAGCGACTCGCCGAGCAGACCGGCGAGACGGTCAACCTGATTGTGCGGCGCGGCGACGAGGCGGTCTACGTCGAGCGTGTAAGCGGCGGGCAGGCGATGATCCAGGTGGTGCAGGTAGTCGGCGCGCACGCGCCCTTGCACGTCACCGCTGTCGGCAAGATCTTTCTCGCCGAGGACAGCCCAAGCGGCGTGATGGGCTACGCCGAGCGCACCGGACTGCCTGCCTATACGCCGAATACCCTGACCACGCTGGAGCGCCTGGGCGCCGAGCTGGAGACCATACGCCGTGAACAGCTTGCCCTCGACCGCGAGGAGGCCGAACTCGGCGTCGCGTGCATCGGCGCCCCGATCCGCGACGCCGAGGGCAAGCTGATCGCCGGACTGTCGATCTCGGCGCCTGCCGACCGTCACAAGCCCGGCTGGGTCGAAGCGGTCAAACGGGCGGCCGCGCAGACCGGTGCCGCGCTGGGGTATCACGCTGAAGTCTAGTTTCTGCCGGCGTGCGTGTCGGAGTCTTTTACAGACCGCCGTGCAATATCGGCCCCCAGCAAAAAAATGACGCCAAGGACAGCGGATAAGTCTCTGAAACAAAATAAATATTTGTCGTCCGCCCGTTTCTGGCATGGTCCCTGCATCGAAGCGGCCCAGACCAGGCGCTTACCCAAGGGGGCCGGTCGCCTGAAAACCTGCACAAGATAATGAAAGCGGAGAACATGCAATCCAGACTGAAAAAAATGAGCGCAGCCCTGCTGCTGGCAACGACGATGGCTTCCGCCCAGGCGGCCTACATCGAATCGGGCGATGCCTCCAACTTCCTCGCGTCCGCCCAGCTTGCGACCGATTCCCTCATCCAGGGCAACATCGGCCAGGGCGACGAAGGCGACGTCTTCAAGGTGGTGTTCGGTTCTGCCGGCACCCTGACCATCGAGGCGACCAGCGGCCAGATCGACACCCAGATCGCCCTGTTCGACGCGGGCTTCAACGCCCTGATCGGCGATGACGATTCCGGCAGCAGCGTGGATTCGTTGCTGAGCTACGCAATCGGCGCCGGCACCTATTACATCGGCATCGGTGACTACATGATGTATGCGATCGATGCCGGCAACCAGGTCTGGTTCATGAACGGCCTGCCCCCCGCCGGGTTCGGCGCGGTCTCGCGCATCGAGAACCAGACGACGATCCTCACGGGCAACTACGCGCTGTCGCTGTCGATGCAGCCGCTGAACAATGCGGTGCCGGAACCCGCCACGCTGGGCCTGTTGGGCCTCGGCCTGCTGGGCATGGGGATGTTGCGGCGCAAGGCTGCCTGATTGCCCGATCCGGTGCCTGTTCCTCGCGGCAGGTCTAGACAAGGGCCCGGGTGTTCCGGGCCTTTTTTCGTCGACGGTATCGCAGGGCGGAGCGGAACGAGGCGGAGAGCGTGGCGGCCCCGGAGCGGACGGAGAACAGGCATTTTTCGGCCCGTCCGGAATAGACGCTTGCCCCGCGGCGTTTTTCTTGGCACTGTTGCGCGGCCATGACCGCCGTTCCCGTCACCTTTGCAGCCACCCGCTACCAGATCGCCGCCTGGCTGCTGATGGCGGGCGCCCTGCTGCTGACGCTGAAGCTGCACCTCCTGCCCGCGCTGCTGGCGGGCCTGCTGGTGTCGCAACTGGTGCACCTGCTGGCGCCGCGCTTCGTCATCGGCCGACTGGATCACACTTGGGCGAAGGTGCTGGTGGTGTCGCTCATCACCCTCGTGGTGCTGGGCGCATTGGGGGGATTCACCGCCGGCGTGATCCTGTATCTGCGCACCGAAGGCGGGCTGGCCGGGTTGTTGAGCAAGATGGCGGAAATCATCGAGAACTCGCGCGAGCTGCTGCCGCTGTGGGCGGCAGCCTGGCTGCCGCAGGGGGACGAATCGGTGATCCGTGCCGCACTGGTCGAATGGCTGCGCACCCATGCGCAGGACATCCGCAAGCTCAGCGGCGACGCCGGCCGCGGCCTGCTGCACTTCATCATCGGGCTCATCATCGGCAGCTTCGTCGCGCTGCGCGAGGCGCGTTCGCAGCAGGTGCGGGCGCCGCTGGCGCAGGCCATGTACGAGCGGGTGGACCGCCTGGGCGACGCCTTCCGCCGCGTGGTGTTCGCGCAGGTGCGCATCTCGGCATTGAACGCCCTGCTGACGGGCATTTACCTGATGGTGGTGCTGCCGTCGTTCGGGGTGCACCTGCCCTTCACCAAGACCATGATCGTCGTCACCTTCATCGTCGGCCTGCTTCCGGTGCTCGGCAACCTCATTTCCAACACCGTCATCGTCGTCATCTCGCTGTCCCATTCGCTGCATGCCGCGGCCGGCTCGCTGGCCTTCCTCGTCATCATCCACAAGCTCGAATATTTCGTGAATGCCCGTATCATCGGCGGCCAGATCCAGGCGCGCGCGTGGGAACTGCTGATCGCCATGCTGGTGATGGAAGCCGCATTCGGCGTGCAGGGCGTCATCGCCGCGCCGATCTTTTACGCCTATATCAAGAAAGAACTGTCAGACCGGGAGCTTATTTGACAATGTCCAACGACACCGAATCCCTCGTCATCACCGCCAGCGGCGAGGACAAAATCGGCCTGGTGGAAGGTTTCACCCGCCGCATCGCCGACAGCGGCTGCAACATCGAGGAATCGCGCATGGCAGCGCTTGGCGGCCGCTTCGCCCTGCTGATGCGCGTGACCGGCAGCTGGGATGCCCTGGCCAAGCTGGAAGCGCGCCTGCCGGGCGTGGGCGAGGAGCTCGGGCTGTCCATCATCCAGCAGCGCACCCGCCCGGTGCGGGCCGACAAGCCGCTGATTCCCTACATGGTCGAAGTCACCGCGCTCGACCAGCCCGGCATCGTCAACAGCCTGGCCAATTTCTTCGCGCGCCTGCATATCAACATCGAGGCGCTCGACACCCAGACCTATCCGGCGCCGCACACCGGCGCGCCCATGTTCGCCGTCCACATGACGCTCGGCATCCCGGCCGACGCCCACATCGCCACCCTGCGCGGCGATTTCCTGGACTACTGCGACGACCAGAATCTCGACGCGACCTTCGAGCCGGTGCGGGGGTGAGGAAACCGACCTGACCCTCCGCTGCTTGCGCCCCTGGCGGCCGGCCCCGGGCCGGACGATACCGGCAGGCGCCAGCCTGGGTCGGGCACCGCAGCCCACAAGGGGGCTGGCAAAGCGGATGTTCGACCTTACTCGCCTTCGCTCACGCTGAGCTCGATGTAAACCGTCGGAATCACGTCGTCCTGTTTGTCCCGGCGCGGCTGGCTGCGTGTCAGCGCGGCCTCGACCCGGGCGGCCTGCAGCGCGGCCCGGTCGATGACGGCGGGGTAGAGGCGACAGTGCTTCTCGATCATCTCGGCCTGCTGGCAGGCGCTTGTTTCGAGCGCGCCGCGGGTGGTGGGGTCGAGATGCGGCAGCAGCAGCATCCACGGCGCCTGCCAGGCGTGATAATCGTGCACCAGCCGGGTGTGTGCCGCATCCATGTCGGCGGTGGCGATGAACAGCGGCGGGAAGGCGTCGGCTTCCAGCACGCGGCCGCGCAGGTGCTCGCCGCCCTTGAGCGTGTGCAGGCCCAGCCCCGCGCCGTCATCGGAACGGCGGAACCATTGCACCACGCCGCCGGCCAGGCCGTTCACGTAGCGCGTCAGATAGGCACCGGCGGATTCGCTGAGGTCGGGGATCGCCGCGCTGTGGAAGCGCTCCTGCGCGGCGATGCCGGCGCGCCAGTCGAGCGGGGGCCGGGTGTCGGTCTCGCTGTCGTTGCGCACGCTGTGCAGCAGCGCCAGCGGACGGTCGGCACGATCGAGCAGCCACAGTTCGAACTGGTCGCGGAACCGGAACGGCACCTCGCGATGCGTCTTGAGCAGGTGTTCGTACACCACCGCGCCCATGTGTTCCAGCCGCCTGAAGTCTTCCGACGGGTATAGCGGCCCGCGCTTCAGCCCCTTTTCCGCCGACCAGTGACCGTAGCGGATGTCGGAAATCTGCGCGCGCTTGCCGGCGCGTCCGAGGCCGTCGAGCAGCGCGTCATTGGCCACATAGATGTCCCACTCGATGCCGTCGGTCGTCACCGCCTCGGCGGATTCGTATCGAATGACGTGCACCACCCCGCGAAACGGGTTGAGCAGGCGCTGGGCGTAACATTCGATCTGCATGAATAAACTTTACATCACGCCGTGCCCGATTCAAGGCGGCGACGGGCGCGTGCCGTCGCGGGCGGCGGTGCTCATCCAGGCGAACAGCGAGGCGCGCATCGCCTCCTCCACCGACATGTCGATGGGCTGCACCCATGCGCGCGGCACGAACACCGTATAGCCGCCGATCATGTAGCCCATCGGCAGATAGACCGCGACACGGTCGCCCTGCAGGAATCCGGGCGGCAGGTCGTCGACGCCCTGCCGCGTGATCAGCCCCACCACTTCGAGATCGTGCCCCGGCATGCGCAGCACCACGACCGTCTGCTGCGCCGCGGCATCGCGGCGCGGCGCGAAATAGTCGGCGAAATCCTTGAGCGAGGAATAGATGCTCTTCACCACCGGCAGGTTGGTAAACGGCAATTCCACCAGCGACAGCAGCTTGCCGACGCCGCGCTGGGAGACCAGCACGCCCAGCAGGAAAATGCCGACGACGCCCAGCACCAGTCCCATTCCGGGCACATAGAATTCGCCGATAAGCGGCCGCGTCAGCCGCATCGCCAGCGTCTCGCTCCAGCTGAGAAAGATATACAGCAGGTAGACCGTCAGGCCGAGCGGCAGGGCCGTGATCAGGCCGCGAAAAAAATACTGGTAGATGCGTTTGGTCAATTTGCAGGTGGCCGCGCCGGCCATGAAATTTTCATCGGGTTGGCGTTAGCATAGCAGCTGGGTAGGGCGTGGCCGTTGCCCGGCCACGCTTCAAGCGACATGACATCAATAGTTGGAGAAAACACCATGAAATCGACCGCGCCGATCCTGGCCACCCTTGCCCTCCTTGCCGGCTGCGCCAGCGGCCCCACTGCCGAAGAACAGGCGGCCATGGCCGCCGACGCCCGCAAGGCGTCGGGTGCGCTGATCCAGAAGCTGGGCGGCGAGTTGAAGGCCGCACTGGGCGAAAAAGGCCCGGATGGCGCGATCGGCGTGTGCAAGGAACGTGCGCCGCAGATCGCGGCCGAGGTGTCGAAGCAGTTCGGCTTCGAGGTCAAGCGCGTCAGTCCGAAGAACCGCAATCCGGCCGGCGTGCCCGACGCGTGGGAAGCCGAGGCACAGGCCGGCCTGGAAAAGCGCCTGGCCGCCGGCGAGAAGCCGGAGACGCTCGATACCTGGCAGGTCGTCAGCACGCCGACCGGCAAGCAGTTCCGCTACGCCAAGGCCTTGCCGGTGCAGCCGCTGTGCCTGACCTGCCATGGCGACCCGGCCACGCTGGCCGATAGCGTGAAGGCCCGGCTTGCAGCCGATTACCCGCTGGACAAGGCCACCGGCTATGCGCCCGGCATGGTGCGCGGGATCGTCTCGGTCAAGCGCGCCCTTTGACTGTCGGCCGGCAAAAATTTGCCGGCGGGAGGCTTCAGTCCCGCCGGGCATTGCCGATTACTCACACGATGCGCCCAAGTTTGTCGTGGAGGAATGTAGCGTGCTGAATCGTCTTGTCGGAATGTTCAACCGGGAACAGGCGGATGTGCCCCCCCAGCGTGCGGGGGCTACCGAGTCGGAGCCCGCTGCCAAGCCAGCAGAGAAGGCGCCGTCGGTGATGCGCCGCGAGGCCATGCTGGGACGCGACCAGAAGGTCGCCGCCTATACTTTCATGCTCCGCCGCGCGCTCGATGAGGCGCGCGATTCGGATCTGCCCGACGTGCAGCGTCTCTACGACGAGACCCTGCTCGGCAACCTGCAGCGCATGGACATCGCGCGCCTGCTGGGACAACGCCAGGCTTTCGTGCCGATCACGCCCGCCAGCCTGTATCTTCCCCTCATCGACGGCTGGCCCGCCGCCGGCACGGTGTGGATGCTCAAGCTCGATGCCCAGACCGCGGTCGACGAGCCACTGCTCGCCCGCGTGGCCGAACTCAAGACGCGAGGTTTCCAGTTTGCCGTGCAGGCCGACGAAGGAGTGCGGCCCGAGCGCCATGCGCTGCTGCAGCTGGCGGATTATGTGCTGATGGAAGTGAGCAGCGAAGACATCCCGGCCATCACTGCGCAGCTGGCGGCGATCTCCAAGGTGGCGGCCGGCAAGAAGATCGTGGCCACCGACGTGCAGACGCTGGAAGCGTTCCACATGTGCCACAAGCTGCAGTTCGCCTTGTTCATGGGCCCCTTCATCACCCGCCATGAAAACCTCGGCAGCCCCGTCATGGGGCCGTCGCGCGCCAAGGTGCTGGACCTGATGAACCGCGTGCGCACCGGCGCCGAACAGGCCGAACTGGCTGCGCATTTCCGCCAGGATCCCGCGCTGTCGGTGCGGCTGCTGCGCTATGTCAATTCGCCTGGCATGGGGCTGATGAACAAGATCGGCGGCATCGAACAGGCGCTGATGGTGATGGGCCAGGACAAGCTCTATCGCTGGTTGACGCTGATCCTGTTCACCGGCGGCCAGGCTCAGGAACTCGACCATGCGCTGCTGGAAAACGCCCTGGTGCGCGGCCGCGTGGCCGAGCAGCTGGCCGGCCGCGCCCTGTTTGCCAAGGCGCGCGACGAGATCTTCGTCGCCGGCCTGTTCTCGCTGCTCGACGTGGTGATGCGCATGCCGATGGAGCAGGTGCTGAAGCAGATCAGCCTGCCTGCCGAGATCACCGAGGCCATCACCGCCCAACGCGGTCCCTACGCGCCCTATCTGGCGCTGGCGATCGCCTGCGAGCAGGACGACCAGAGCAGCATCGAGGCGCTGGCCGGGCAGATCGGCCGTGACGTCGCCGACATCAACGGCGTGCACATGGACGCGCTGTTGTGGGCGCAGCAGCTGTCCGGCGACGTCTGAGCAAAGCGCCTACAGCCGACGCAGCGGGCGCCTGGTGCGTCTATATGCTGCACTGCGCCGACGGCACGCTCTATACCGGCATCACCACCGACGTGGCGCGCCGCCTCGCCGAGCACAACGGCGAATCGGGACAAGGCGCGCGCTACACCCGCAGTCGCCGACCGGTCGAACTGGCCTACATCGAAGCCGCGGCCAACCGCGCCGAGGCCGCGCGCCGCGAAGCGGCGATCAAGCGGCTCGACCGTGCGCGCAAACTGGCGCTATGCGCTTCCCGGCGGCTGACGCGCTGATCCTCATCCACCGTTGACCCCATTGAGCCGCATCTGCAACTGCGGCAACGCGGCTTCGACCGCCCGCCGGCCGGCCTCGATTGCCACCTCGGCGCGGTGAAACTCCATCAGCCCCAGCTCGGCGAGCATCGGCGTCACCATCACGTCGGCCGGCTCGCCCGCCAGCCGGCTGCGCGTGATCAGCACCTGCATGATGTTGATGCTGGAGGCCAGCACCTCGAGCATGGCGGGCGACCTGGGGCCCTCGCCGTGGTTGAGCCCGAGCTGGGCGAAACCGGTCTGGATACGCGCCATCACCGAGTCGGCCAGGGTCTCGGATTCCGGTTCGACGGGTTTGCGCAGCGCCTTTGCCGGCCTGGGTTTGAGATGGCGGCCCAGCAGGTCGGCGTTGAGGTCGACCGCGATGACGATGTCGGCGCCCATCGCCCGGCACAGCGACACCGGCACCGGATTGACCAGGCCGCCGTCGACCAGCCAGCTGCCGTTGCGCTGGGCCGGCGTGAACAGGCCGGGCAGCGCGATCGATGCGCGTACCGCGTCCGTCACCTTGCCTTCGCGCAGCCATACCTCGCGGCCGCGCTGCAGGTCGGTGGCGACGGCGCCGAACGGCCGTGCCAGTTCACGAATGTCGCGATCGACGAAATGCGCACGGAAAAACTCGATCAGCTTGTCGCCCTTGATCAGGCCGCCGCCGAGCGAGAAATCCAGGAAACTCACCACGGTCTGCAGACGCAGGCCACGCACCCAGGCCTCCAGTCGGTCGAGTTCGCCGCCCACGTAGGCGGCGCCGACCAGCGCGCCGATCGAGGTTCCGCAGACGAGATCGGGTTCGATGCCGGCGTCTGTCAGGGCGCGGATCACCCCGATGTGCGCCCAGCCGCGCGCGGAGCCGCTGCCGAGGGCAAGTCCGATGACGGGGGCGGGGCGGGGCATGTTCGGTAGGGGTTTCATCGTGGCTAGTCTGCCTCGCGTTCGATGCCGCAGCACTGCACCCGCTCGCCGGCGGCGGGCTCGCTGAGGATGGCGCCGGTGACGGGATTGGGGCGGAACACGGTGCAGCCCTTGAGGCCGAGCGCGTGCGCCTGGCGGTAAAGATTTTCGAAACGTTCGAAAGGCAGGTCGGCGGCGACGTTGATGGTCTTGGAAATGGCGTTGTCGACGTAGGGCTGCAGCGCGGCCTGCATGTTCAGGTGGGCGAGCGGGTCGAGTTGCTGCGCCTCGACGAAGGCCGGCGGGGCCGCCGAGCCGCCCTGCTCGTGCCAGCGCTGCCAGGCGTAATCGATCACGCTGTGGGTGCGATAACAGCCATCCGCCTGCAATACCCGGCGTGCCGCCTCGGCGGCAAAAACCGGCTCGATGCCGCTGGACAGATTGTTGGCCAGCAGGCTGATGGTTCCGGCCGGCGCGATCGCCAGCAAGTGGCTGTTGCGGATGCCGTGCGTGGCGATGGCATCGCGAATCCCGGTGGGCAGACGCGCCGCGAAGCCGCTGGCAAGAAAGGCCCCGCACTCGAACGCGGGAAACGCGCCCTTCTCGCGCGCAAGCTCGACCGACGCCCGGTAGGACGCATCGCGTACCGTCTGCATCGCCTGGGCGGCGAGCCGTCGTGCATCCTCGTTGTCGTAGCGTAGCCCGAGCAGCACCAGCGCATCGGCCAGTCCGGTGACGCCGAGGCCGATGCGCCGCTTGAGGCGCGCTTCGGCGGCCTGCGCCGGCAGCGGATAGCGCGAGACGTCGATGACGTTGTCGAGAAAGCGCACCGCCAGTCGTGCCGCATCGGCCAGTGCGTCGAGATCGAGGCGGGCGTCGGCGGCGAACGGCGACGCCACGAAGGCGGTGAGGTTGAGCGAACCGAGGTCGCAGGCTCCGTAGGGCGGCAGCGGAATTTCACCGCAGGGATTGGTGGCCGTCAGCGTCTCGCGCTCCGCCAGCGTGTTGTCGCGGTTGATGGCGTCGACGAACAATACGCCGGGCTCGGCGGTGTCGTAGGCGGCACGCAGGATGCGCTGCCACAAACCGCGCGCCTTCACCGTGCGCTGTACGCGGCAGGGCACCGGGGCGGCCGTTCCGGTCCAGCGGCGCTGGATGACGGTGCCGTCGGCCGCCGCGCCCTCGTGCAGCACCCGCAAGGGGGGCGCCGCCAGACGCTCGCCCTCTGGGTGGTCCGGATGCAGCGGAAACACCAGCGGCCAGTCCGTATCGTTCGCCACCGCCGCCATGAAGGCGTCGCTGACCTGCACCGACAGGTTGAAGTGGCGCAGCACCGCGGGATCGCGCTTGGCGTCGACGAAGGTTTCGATGTCGGGATGATCGCAGCGTAGCGTCGCCATCATCGCGCCGCGCCGTGCCCCGGTCGACAGCATGGTCGCGCACATCGCGTCCCAGATGTGCATGAACGACACCGGGCCTGAGGCGATGGTGCCGGTTGCCTCGGCCACCATGCCGGCCGGACGCAGGGTGGAGAAATCGTAGCCCACGCCGCCGCCGTGCTGCATGGTGAGCGCGCCTTCCTTCAGCGCCTCGAAAATGTGTTCGAGATCGTCGGCGATCTCGCCCATGACGAAGCAGTTGAACAGCGTCACCCGGTGGCCGGTGCCGGCACCGGCGAGGATGCGGCCGCCGGGCAGGAAGCGGAAATCATCCAGCAGCGCGTAGAAACGCTCCGCCCACTGATCGCGGGCGTCGCCTTCGGCCAGCGCGATCGCCTGCGCCACCCGCCGCCAGCTGCCACGGATGTCGGCTTCGCCTGCGGCGCGGTAGCGGGTCTCCCAGATGTGGCGGGAGATGTCCATGCGGAAGGAGTCGTTCGTCTTCATGCGGATGCGATGTGAAGCGGCGTTTGAGGCATTATCTATCCCCTCGTGTTTTTTGAGCACTCGACCCTTTTAGGGTATAGCCGCTTTGCCCCTGATGGATTCGCCCCACCCCTATGCCGCGCTGACACCCGACTGCGCGCTCGACGCCCTCGATAGCACCGGCTTGCGCGCTGACGGCCGCCTGCTGGCGCTGAACAGCTACGAAAACCGCGTCTATCAGATGGGGGTCGAGGATGCCCTGCCGGTGGTGGTCAAGTTCTATCGCCCCGAGCGCTGGTCCGACGAAGCGATCCTGGAAGAGCATGCCTACACGGCCGAGCTCGCCGGGCGCGAGATCCCGGTGGTGGCGCCACTGCAGCTGAACGGCGCCACGCTGCATAGGCACGCCGGCTTTCGCTTCGCCGTCTACCCCAAGCAGGGCGGCCGCATGCCCGAGTTCGACCGCGCCGATACCCTGCAATGGATGGGGCGCTTTCTCGGGCGTATCCATGCAGTCGGCGCGACGACGAAGTTTGCGCATCGCCCTTCGCTCGACATCGAGACCTTCGGCATCGCATCGCGCGATTTTCTGCGCCAGGGCCACTGGCTGCCGCGCGATCTGGTCGCCGCGTGGGATAGCGTGGCCGACCATGCCCTGCAGAGCGTGGCCCATTGCTACGAACGCGCCGGTGCGGTGCGGCCGATCCGCCTGCACGGCGACTGCCACGCCGGCAACGTGCTGTGGACCGAGTCCGGGCCGCACTTCGTCGATTTCGACGACAGCCGCATGGGGCCGGCGGTGCAGGATCTGTGGATGCTGCTGTCGGGCGAGCGCGAGCAGCAGCAGGCGCAACTCAACGGGATCCTGCAAGGCTATGAGGACTTCATGGAATTCGACCCGAGCGAACTCCATCTGATCGAGGCGCTCCGGACCTTGAGGCTGATCCACTACGCGGCCTGGCTGGCGCGCCGATGGGACGATCCGGCTTTCCCCGCCGCGTTTCCGTGGTTCAATACACAGCAGTACTGGCAGGCGCGCATTCTCGAACTGCGCGAGCAGATCGCGCTGATGGACGAGCCGCCGCTGGTGGCTTGATGAGGACAATGGCATGTGCGGCATAGCAGGTGAATTCCGGTTCGACAACACGCCCCCCGACGCGGCGGCGATGGCGCGCATGCTGGCCAAGCTGGCGCGGCGCGGGCCGGACGCCGAGGGCCAGCATGCCGACGGACCGGTGCGGTTGGGCCACCGGAGGCTGGCGATCATCGACCTGTCGCCGCGCTCGCGCCAGCCGATGGTCGACGCCGCGACCGGCACCGCGCTGGTGTTCAACGGCACCATCTACAACTACCCGGAACTGCGCGCCGAACTGATCGCGCTGGGCCACGCCTTCCACTCCGACGGCGACACCGAAGTCATCCTGCGCGCCTGGCTGCAATGGGGCGAGGCCTGCGTCGAGCGCCTGCACGGCATGTTCGCCTTCGCCATCTGGGATCGCGAGCAACTGTTTCTGGCGCGCGACCGCCTCGGCATCAAGCCGCTCTACTACAGCGAAAACCTCGGCCGCTTCCGCTTTGCCTCGACGCCGCAGGCGTTGCTCGCTGCGGGCGGCGTCGATACCGCCATCGACGCCGTGGCGCTGCATCACCTGTTCACCCTGCATGCGGTGGTGCCGGCGCCGCGCACCCTCTATGCCGGCATCCGCAAGCTCGCTCCCGGCACCACCATGACGGTGAACGCACGCGGCGAAATCAGCCACAGGAAGTACTGGTCGCTGCAGGCGCAGCGCCTGGCACAGCCGAAGACCGCGGCCGAGTGGACCGAAGCGATCCACGAAAGTCTCCGCCAGGCGGTGAAGAAGCGCATCGAAATCGCCGACGTCAAGGTCGGCGTGCTGCTGTCCGGCGGGCTCGATTCGAGCCTGCTGGTGGCGCTGCTGGCCGAACAGGGGGTGCCGGACCTGATGACCTTCTCGGTCGGCTTCGAGGACCAGCCGGAAGAGCGCGGCAGCGAGTTCGAGTATTCCGACCCGGTGGCGGCGATGTACCACACCCGCCACCATAAGTACCTCATCCCCAACGCCGAAGTGCTGCGCCGTCTGCCCGAGGCGGTCGACCAGATGAGCGAACCGATGTTCGCGCAGGACGCGGTGGCCTTCTATCTGCTGGCCGAGCAGGTGAGCAAGACGGTCAAGGTGGTGCAGAGCGGGCAGGGGGCCGATGAAGTCTTCGGCGGCTATTTCTGGTATCCGCGCATGGCGGCGGAGACGCAAGGCAGCCCGCTTGAGCGTTTCCGCCGCCACTACTTCGACCGCGACCACGACGAATTGCTCGCCATGGTCGCCCCGGCGTATCACGGACCCGACTACACCGGCGAACTCGTCGCCGCACGTCTGGCGGAACCTTTTGCCGATGAATTCATCGATCAGGTGTTGCGCATGGACACGACCATGCTGATCACCGACGACCCGGTGAAGCGGGTCGACAACATGACCATGGCATGGGGGCTGGAAGCGCGCGTGCCCTTTCTCGACCACCAGCTGGTCGAACTGGCCGCGGCGATGCCGCCCGAACTGAAACTCGCTTCCGAGGGCAAGCATGTGCTGAAGCAGATTGCACGCGGACTGGTTCCCGACGCGGTGATCGACCGCAAGAAAGGTTATTTTCCGATGCCGGCGCTGAAATACGTGCGCGGGGAATTCCTGGATTTCATGCGCGACATCCTCGATTCGCAGGCCTGCCGCTCGCGCGGCCTCTACAGCCGCGCCTACGTCGACAAGCTGCTGGACGCGCCTGAGCAGCATCACACCCGCATCCAGGGCAGCAAACTGTGGCATCTGGCGCTGCTCGAATACTGGCTGCAGAAACATGGTTGATCGTTTTGGACTTGGCGTTCGCCCCCTCCCCCTCTGGGGGCGGGCTGGGGAGAGGGCGGGGCGGGCCCTTCTCCTGCTGGCCGCGCTGGCGGCGTTTTCCGCCCATGCAGACGGCGATTTCGGCGACTGGCTCGCCGCATTCCGCGAAGACGCGCAGACAGCAGGCATTTCCGACGCTACGCTCGACGCCGCGCTGACCGACATGGCGCCGACCGCGCGCGTGATCGAGCTCGACCGCCGCCAGCCCGAATTCCTGCAGACCTTCGCCGACTATCTCGGGCGTCGCGTCACGCCGGAACAGGTTGCACGCGGCCAGGCCGCGCTGCAGGAACACGCGGCGCTGTTCGACGCCGTCGAGGCGCAGTACGGCATCCCGAAAACGGTGCTGGCCGCGTTCTGGGGGCTGGAAACCCACTACGGCACGGTGAAGGGCAGCCTCAACATCCCGGCCAGCCTCGCCACCCTGGCCTGGGAGGGCCGCCGCAGCGCCTTTTTCCGCAGCCAGCTGCTCGACGCGCTGCGCATCATCGACGCCGGCCACGTGGCGGCGGCCGACATGAACGGTTCGTGGGCAGGGGCGATGGGCCACATGCAGTTCATGCCGTCGACCTTCCGCGCCTATGCGGTCGATGCAGACGGCGACGCGCGCATCGACCTGTGGGGTTCACTGCCCGACGCCATGCACTCGGCGGCCAATTATCTGCAGCGTGCAGGCTGGCACCCGGGCGAACCGGTGGCCATCGAGGTCAGCCTGCCGCAGGATTTCGACTGGCGCAAAGCGCGCGTCGCGCACCGGCTGCCGCTGGTGGAATGGACCGCGCTCGGCGTGCAGGCGGCCGGCGGCGGCGCGCTGCCGGCCGTGGCCGGGCGCGCGGCGATCGTCCTGCCGCAGGGCTGGCAGGGGCCGGCCTTCATGGTGTTCGACAACTTCGACGTGGTGATGCGGTGGAACCGCTCGGTCAATTACGCATTGGCCGTGGCGCAGCTGGCGCAGCAGCTGGCAGGGGGCGGCGGGCTGGTGGCGTCCCCCGGTGAGGCGGGCGCGCTCAGCACGGCGCAGGTGATCGCGCTGCAGCAGGCGCTCAACGAACTGGGCTTCGACACCGGTGCGCCCGACGGCCTGCTGGGCCCGCGCACGCAAAGCGCCATTCGCCGCTATCAGGTGGTGCACGCGCTGCCGCCCGACGGCTATCCCGCGCCCAGCCTGCTGGCGCATGTCGAGCAGGTCCATGCCGCCGCGGTGGCGGGCAGGCTGACGCTGGCACCTGTACCGGGTTTCGGTGAGACCCCGGTCCAGCCCTGAGGCTGTGCTATTTTCTGCCCTTTCGAACGGACGGGAGACCCGGGTGAGTGACGCGCGCAATGTGTTGGGCGGCCTGCTGCAGGTATGCAGCGTGTCGCCACTGACCGGGTTCATGCGCGACGGCGTCTGCCACACCGGTTCTCAGGACATCGGCAGCCACACCGTGTGTGCGCAGATGACCGAGGCCTTCCTCGATTTTTCGTTGCAGCGCGGCAACGACCTCGTCACCCCGATGCCTGAATACGATTTCCCCGGCCTGAAACCGGGCGACCGCTGGTGCGTGTGCGCGACGCGCTGGCTGGAGGCGGCCGAAGCCGGCGTCGCCCCCCCGGTCATCCTCGATGCCACCCACGAACGCGCGTTGCGCAAGGTCGAACTGGCCGACCTGAAGTATCACGCACTGCGCTATCCCGATTACCCCGGCCAGGATTTTCCCGAAGCATGAGCCTGCAATGCTGGAAATGCGGCGCCAGCCTGGCCGGCATGCTGCTGCCGCTGGGGCGCCGCGAAACCTGCCCCAGCTGCCGCACCGACCTGCACGTGTGCCGGATGTGCCGCCATTTTGATGCGCATCGCGCTGGCCAGTGCCGCGAACTGGCAGCCGAACGCGTCGCCGACAAGACGCGCGCCAACGATTGCGGCTGGTTCGTGCCGCGGCCCGAAGCCTACAAGGGAGGCGGTGCGGCGATGGCACAGGCGAGCCGCAGCGCGCTCGATGCCCTGTTCGACGGCACGGCCGCCAAGCCGGCAGCCCCGGCTTCGCCCGACGACCTGTTCAAGAAATAATCAGATGCCAGTTTCGGGCTGCAAGGGAAGACCGCGCCTTGCAGGTGGATTGCGCCCGGGATTCAGGGCTGCAGGGTGGACAGGTAGGCGGCGAGGCTGCGGATGTCGGCGTCCTTCAGGTTGCGCGTATACGACGCCATCATCGGATCGATGCGCTCGCCGCTGCCGGCGCGGTAGCGCTTGAGCGAATCCTCCAGATACTTCACCTGCTGGCCGGCCAGGCGCGGAATCTTCTGCGTGCCGCTGCCGGCGGCGCCGTGGCAGCCGATGCACAGCTTGGCGTAGAGCTGCCTGCCGGCGGCGCCCTGCGCGTTCATGTCGGCGGTTTTGCGGGTGACCGGCTGGCGTGACAGGAACAGCGCGATGTCGATGCGTTCTTCCGGCGACAGCGCCTTGATCAGTCCGGTCATGAAATCGGACGACTTGCGGGTGCCCTGCACGAACTTGTTCATCTGTTCCAGCAGGTAGGCCGCATTCTGGCTGGCCAGGTTGGGCACGTCGGGCAGCACGCTGTTGCCGCCCGCGCCATGGCAGTGGCGGCAGACCGCCGCACTCTGCTGGCCGCGCCGGAGCGCCTCGTTCAGGCTTGCCGTGTTCTGGCTGATTTGTGCCATCTGCGCATGCAGCGCTGCGGGCGCGGGCTCCGCAGGTTTGTCCCGGGCGGCGGCCGGGGCGGCGGCGAAGGCGGCGATCAACAGCAGACGGGCAAGCGGCTTCACGGGCACGGGCGATATCCTTAAAAAGACAAGCAGGTCGACATTATTGAAGTATATCGGCGCGTGTCCGGCAAGCTTGAGCAGAAAATTTCCCCGCCCGTCGCAGTCTGGTTTTCAGGCACGGGGCAAGGGGCGGCGCAGCTGACGCAGCGCCTGCCATTCATACATCGAGAGGCCCGTGCCGATCAGCGCGATGCCGGCCCACCCCATCCCGGGAATCCATTCGGCGTTGAGCGTCTGGCCCAGCAGCAGCGCGGACACCGGGGTGACCAGCGTGATCAGTGCGACGCGCCCGGCGTCGAGATGCTTGATCACGTAGTAATACAGCGTGAAGCCCACCACCGATCCCAGCACGCCGAGGTAGGCGATGGCCGCGGCGGCGCGCAGCGTGGTGTCGGGCGGCCACCGCGCGGCGTCGGCGATCACCCACACCAGCACGAAGCCCGGCAGCGCGACGCCGAGCGAGCCGGTGGTGATGGCGAGCGACGAGGCGCGCACGTTGAGCCGCTTGATCCACACCAGCCCCAGCGCTTGCACCGTCATGCCGGCCACCACGGCGAGCGTGCCGAGCGTGGCGTGGCCGTCGCCGGGCCATGGCTGGCCGAAGATCAGCCACAGCCCGGCCAGCGCGATCGCCAGTCCGGTCAGGCGCTGCGGCGTAAGCGTGCGCTCGCTCAGCCACAGTGCGGCGAACACCCCGGTGAGCAGCGGCGACAGCCCGAAGATTACCGAGATCAGGCCCGACGGGATGTGCAGCGCGCCCCAGTAGGTGAGCAGCATCGACACGCACAGGGACAGTCCGCTGATGACATACAGCCGCCGCGCCGCCGGGTCCCAGGGAAACGCGGTGCGGGTGGCGGCGACGAGCGCAAGGCAGATCGCCAGCCCGATCGCCATGCGCGCCATCACCGCGAAGCTGAACGACGTCCCCTGCGCGCTCCACTGGATGGCAAGCGGCGTGGTCGACCAGATGAGGATGACGCCGAGATAGGCGGCGGGGACGGACATGGTTGGGAGCGCTTGCCAATGAGTTGAAGCAGGGCGTAATCGGTATTGCGCCAGATGGGCATGCGGTGCGGCGCGTCGCTTATTGCATCTACCCGAACTTAGATCATCTCGCCCATGCAGTATGAATCGCCCCGGCTTTCCTAGACACTTTCGAGCCGGTTGAAATACTGCTTCTCGAACTCTACCGGAGCGAGGCCGTTTGTATAACTGTGCCGGCGCTTCGGGTTGTAGAACATCTCGATGTAATC
>JAJZPG010000052.1 GCA_021811235.1 Pseudomonadota bacterium
ACCCGTTCGCCACTCGCCACCAGGAGCAAGCTCCCGTGCTGCCGTTCGACTTGCATGTGTAAAGCATTCCGCCAGCGTTCAATCTGAGCCAGGATCAAACTCTTCAGTTCAATCTCTGCAATTACTTCAAATACTTCTGTCGCTCAACTCAAACGAATTACTTCATTCAAGTGTGAGCATCTATGCTAGTTGCCAGACCCAACAAAACAGGCCCAACTACCGCATCAACACCCACACCTATCGGCTGTAAATTGTTAAAGATCAATCTCTTACTGACTTCGCTTTCGCTGCGTTGCCGTTTCGAGAGGTGCGCATTCTACGTAGTTCACATAAAACGTCAACACTTATTTCGAAATGGTTGCGGGGGCAGGATTTGAACCTACGACCTTCGGGTTATGAGCCCGACGAGCTGCCAGACTGCTCCACCCCGCGCCTGTCGCAAATCAAATGAAACTGCGTCAATCGAGAAGCGGAACTATAGCAAAGCGTGTTTCGCCGCGTCAACACCTGCCGCCATTCCTCACCAGGCAGCCACAATCCGCCAAACACATTTCCAATGTTTTCAACGAACTGCCGGGGGAAAAATCTGCCCACGCAGGGCGCGCCCGAGCATGGGTGACCCACACCGTCCGGAATTTCTGCACATTTATTGTGCAGACAGTGGCTCGGCAAACTCGCTACCATTCAGCGTCCCAGTGTATTGAAGGCAGTCCATGCACATTTCCGATTTTTCACTTTCGCGTCTGCCACGCATCGAGTTTGGTTCGGGCGCACTCGCCAAATTGCCGCTCATCGCACGTGGATACGGGTCGAGGGCCTTGCTCGTGACTGGCGCCGGTTCGCTGAAAAGCTCGCCGTTTTGGCCACGCGTGACAGACGGACTGCACGCGCAGGGCATCTCCTGGCTGCACCTGACCGTTCCGGGCGAACCGTCGCCGCAGATGGTCGACGAGGCAGTGCGGGCTCTGCGCACAGAGGCGATCGACGTGGTCATCGGCATCGGCGGCGGCAGCGCGCTCGATGCCGCCAAGGCGATCGCCGGCCTCCTCAAACCCGGCAATTCAGTGATGGATCATCTGGAAGGCGTGGGCCCGGAGTTGCCCTATTCCGGCCCGGCCACGCCGTTCATCGCCGTGCCGACCACTGCCGGAACGGGGTCGGAAGCGACCAAGAACGCAGTGTTGAGCGTGCAGGGGGCGGACGGCTTCAAGAAGTCCTTTCGCGACGAGAAGCTGGTGGCGGAAGTCGCCCTGGTCGACCCCGACCTGCTGGCAACCTGCCCGCCTGCAGTCATCGCGGCGAACGGGATGGATGCCTTCACCCAGCTGCTTGAGTCCTACGTCTCCAGCCGGGCCGGGCCGCTGACCGATTCGCTCGCCTGGGGCGGGATGAAGGCGGCACGCGACGGTCTGCTGGCCCTCTATGCGAGCGCGAGCGACGGAACTGCGCGTGCACGGATGGCATACGCCGCGCTGGTGTCAGGCATCACGTTGGCACAGGTCGGGCTCGGCTCGGTGCACGGGCTGGCCGCCCCGCTGGGGGCATTCTTTCCAATCCCGCACGGCGTCGCGTGCGGTACGCTGGTGGCAACGGCAACACGCATCAACATCGCGGCCCTGCGCGCCCGCGAACCCGAGCACCCGGCACTGGAAAAATACGCGCAGGTGGGGCGTCTGCTGGGCGGGCAGGGGCAGCTGAAGCAGGAGGCGGCACACGCGGCGCTCATCGACACGCTGGACACCTGGACACGCGAACTCGGGCTGCAGGCGCTGGCGCACTACGGTGTGACCCCCGCCGACATTCCGCGCATCGTCGCCAACAGCCGCGGCAGCAGCATGAAGACCAATCCGGTCCGGCTCGAAGACAGCGAAATCGCGGCCATCCTTGCCGCACGCATCTGAGCGCAGCCGCTCAAGTTGGGCGGCGGCCATCCGCTATTTCTGCGACCGAATCTTTCTGGAGCATCCAATCCCATGTCCGGCCTCCTGGTTTTCTTTATCGTTCTCGCGCTGCTGGCTGTCTTCGTCATCTTCATCTTCAACCAGCTGGTCACGCTGAAGCACAACGTCGGCAAGGCCTGGTCGAACATCGACATCCTGCTCAAGCAGCGCCACGACGAACTGCCCAAGCTGGTCGAGACCTGCAAGCAGTACATGCAGTTCGAGCAGGAGACGCTGGAGAAGGTGATGCGCGCACGCAGCCAGGTGGCGAGCGCGCGCGAGGCGCAGAACATCACGGCGCTGGGGCAGGCCGAAAGCGCGCTGCGGCTCGGGCTGGGCAACCTGTTCGCGGTCGCCGAGGCCTACCCCGAGCTGAAGACCAACGAAACCTTCAGGCACCTGCAGGCGCGCATCAGCGGGCTGGAGAACGCCATCGCCGATCGCCGCGAGTTCTACAACGACTCGGTCAACGTCAACAACGTGCGCGTCGAACAGTTTCCAGACACCGTCGTCGCGCGCCTGTTCGGTTTCCGCCAGTTCCCGCTGCTGCGTTTCGCCGCCGAGGAAAAGAAGGACGTCGATCTGAAGCAGCTCTTCAATAGTTGATGCTTTCATTGTTCCGCACCGCCGAGTGGCGTCACGACTACGTCAACCTGGCGCTCGGCGGCGGCAATCTTGCGCTCCTGCTGCTCGGCTTCCAGCTGAAATCCGCAGGAGGCTGGCAGATCAGTCTCGCCTTGATCGGGCTGACCAGTTTCTGGGCCTGGCATGCCAACCTCAAGCGCTATCGCACCGTGGCGGACACGCCGACCTCGCGCATCGCCTCGGCCCCGCAGGGCTACGTCGAACTCGTCGGACGCGGCCAGCAGCCGCCCGGTGAAACGATCGTCAGCCCGGTCAACGGCCTGCCCTGCCTGTGGTACCGCTACCGCGTCGAGCGCAGGAACGGCGACCGCTGGGAACACGTCGAATCGGGCGTGTCGCACGACACCTTCGGCATCAGCGACGGCAGCGGCCTCGCGCTGGTCGATCCCGACGGCGCGGAGATCCTCACCTCGCGCAAGCAGGTTTCGCGCATCGGCGACTACCGCAAGACCGAATGGACGCTGATCGAAGGCGAGACGCTCTACGTCATCGGCGAGCACGTCACGCTCGGCGGCCCCAACGCGGTGCTCGACAAGAAAGCCGACCTTGCCACGCTGCTGGCCGAATGGAAGCGCGACAAAACCGTTCTGCTGGCGCGCTTCGATGCCAACCGCGACGGCGAGATCGGCCTGGAGGAATGGGAAAGCGCACGCAAGGCAGCAGCGGACGAAGTCGACCGCGCCCACCTCGAAATCCGCCTGAAGGATGGCGTCCACCTCGTGCGCAAGCCCGCACACGGCCGCCCCTTTCTGGTCGCCAACCGCGAGGTCACTGCGCTGGTTCGGCATTTTCGCCTCTGGAGCTGGGCGCATCTGGCTCTGGTGCTGGGCGCGGCGATCGGCTTCACGCTCATCGGGGGCCCCGCCTGACGCTTGCTCTGACGGGCTTCGGCGCCTATAGTCGAAACACGGAGGACAGGCAATGAAACACCTCATACCCGAAACACCGCCCGACTACGACCATACCCGCATCATCGAAAGGCCAGACGGTTTCTACTGGACCGATGCCCACAGCGGCGAAGAATACGGCCCCTTCCCCAGCCTGCTGGAAGCCGTGCAGGACATGGAGTACAACGCCGAGAGCGACTTCGAACCCGGCGAGACGGTAGAAGAAGCCGAAGACGAAATCGGCATCTCGGACTGGATCGACCCGGACACCGGCGATCCCGGCGAGGAATCCCACCGCCCGATCGAATGAAGCCCCGGCCGGGTGGCCGGGCGCGCTAGTCCTGCACCGCCGTCTCGGCCGCGCGCGCTTCCCGCTCGAACCAATTGTCCCGGTACGGATGGCCACCGCGCAGCCAGGCCAGCAGCCCTGCCAGCGGGTACAGCACCACCATCAGCATCCCCCAGCGCTCGAACTGCCGCACATGTGCCCGCTCGTGCGCACGCGTCGCCGCCAGCGCGGCCGCCGACACGCCGACCACCACGTGGCCCAGCGTGATCGCCGCCACCGCTCCACTGAACGGAAAGCCGCGCTGCAGCAGCCGCGCCGGCCAGCCGCCCGCCGCTTCGAGCACACCATCGAACCTTTGCCACGCCCCGCCGCTGCCGCGCGCCAGCAGCGCGACCAGCATGCCGAGCAGGGTCACCGGCAGCGGCCACAGATACAGCAGGATGCGCGGCATCAGTCGTCCAGCGTACCCGCGAACCAACGTACCTCCGGCAGGCCCTGGCGCAGGAAATGGACACGCGCCCGTTCCAGCTGCACTGCCGTACCCGCGGCATACACATCGAAGCGGTGCAGATCGGGATAATCCGTCACGATGCTTTCCAGCAGCGCATCCAGATCGTCGGCTGGCGGGTGCGGCACGTAGTTGAAATTGTCCAGCGCGTCGGCCCACGCACGGCAGAGGTTGTCCTGATAATGCCCGGCCTCAAAGTCCACCCAGTGCAGATCCATCGACTCGACCAGTTCCAGCGACATGGCGTGCTGAACCAGGCTCTTGATCGGCGCAAAACCGGCGCCAAACGCGAGAAAGATCACCGGCCGCGGCGAATCCTCGTCCAGCACGAATTCGCCGTAGGGTCCTTCGACCCCGACCGTGTCGCCGGCCCGCAGCGACGTGAACACGGCTTCGGAGAA
>JAJZPG010000053.1 GCA_021811235.1 Pseudomonadota bacterium
TTCAGATAGGCGGCGAAGTCCTCGCTGACTTCGCTGTGCCGCAGCGCGTATTCCACCGTCGCCTGCAGGTAGCCGAGCTTGCTGCCGCAGTCGTAGCGCACGCCGTCGTAGGCGTAGGCCAGCACCTGCTGTTCCTTCAAGAGCGCGGCGATGGCGTCGGTCAGCTGCAGTTCGCCGCCGGCGCCCGGCTTGAGATGCTGGATGTGATGGAAGATGCGCGGCGTGAGGATGTAGCGGCCGACCACGCCGAGGGTCGACGGCGCGTCCTCGGGCTTGGGTTTCTCGACGATGGCGTTGACGCGCGACACGCGCTCGGCCATGGGGGTGGCGTCGACGATGCCGTAGGACGCGGTCTCTTCGGGTGCCACCTGCTGTACGCCGAGCACCGAACACTGGTAGTAGTTGTACTGATCGACCATCTGCTTCATCACCGGCGGCGTGCCGTCGAGCAGGTCGTCGGCGAGGATGACGGCGAAGGGCTCGTTGCCGACCACCGGCTGTGCGCACAGCACGGCGTGACCGAGGCCCAGCGCTTCGGCCTGGCGAATGTAGATGAAGTTGACGCCGGCCGGCCGGATCGACTGCACGAGTTCCAGCACGCGCTTCTTGCCGCGCGCCTCAAGTTCGGTTTCCAGTTCGTAGGCCTTGTCGAAATGATCCTCGACGGTGCGCTTGGTGCGGCTGCTGATGAAGATGATGTCGGTGATGCCGGCGTCCATCGCCTCCTCGACCGCATACTGGATCAGCGGCTTGTCGACGATGGGGAGCATCTCCTTGGGGCTGGCCTTGGTGGCCGGCAGGAAACGGGTGCCGAGGCCGGCAACCGGGAATACGGCTTTTTTTACTTGCTGCATTGTCTCTTCCCTTGCGTTCTTCTAATCAAAAATCCAGTGTGCGCTGCCCGGGCGCGTCGTGCGGTTCCAGCAGCGCCAGCAGCCCGGCCTCGTCGAGGATGGCCACCCCGAGTTCCTGCGCCTTCGCCAGCTTGCTGCCGGCCTCAACGCCGGCCACGACGTAATCGGTCTTTTTCGACACCGAGCCGGCCACCTTGCCGCCCGCCGCCTCGATCTTGTCCTTGGCGGCCTCGCGCGTCAGCGTCGGCAGGGTGCCGGTCAGCACCAGCGTCTTGCCCGTCAGGATACCAGCCGATTGTTGCACGCCCGCGGATTCCGCCCAGTTCACGCCCGCGTCACGCAATTTCCTGACCACGTCCAGGTTGTGCGGTTCCCCGAAGAACTGCGCGATGGACTGCGCCACGATGGGCCCGACGTCGCGCACGGCCATCAGATCGTCTTCCTTCGCGGCGATCAGCTTGTCGAGCGAGCCGAAATGCCGCGCCAGATCCTTGGCCGTGGCCTCCCCGACATTACGGATGCCCAAGGCGAAAATAAAGCGTGCCAGCGTGGTCGTCTTGCTGGCGTCGATCGCCGCCAGCAGATTGGCCGCCGATTTCTCGGCCATGCGATCGAGCCCGGCAAGCGTCTCCAGATCGAGGCCATACACATCGGCGGGCGTGTGCACCAGGCCGCGGTCGACAAGCTGGTCGACAAGCTTGTCGCCGAGGCCCTCGATGTCCATCGCGCGCCGACCGGCAAAATGCAGCAGCGCCTGCTTGCGCTGTGCCGGGCAGTACAGGCCACCGGTGCAGCGTACCGCTGCCTCATCCTCCAGCCGCACCACATGCGAGCCGCATTCCGGACAGGCGGGGTAACTCTGCAGGATGTCGAAGCGCGGCGGCGCCGGTTCTGGACGCCGGTCGATCACCACGGCCACGACTTCGGGGATGACATCGCCGGCGCGCCGCACGATCACGGTATCGCCGACGCGCACGTCCTTGCGGTCGATCTCGTCCTGGTTGTGCAGGGTGGCGTTGGTCACCGTCACGCCACCGACGAATACGGGCGCAAGCCGCGCCACCGGCGTCAGCGCGCCGGTCCGCCCGACCTGCACCTCGATCGCCTCGACCACCGTCAACTGCTCCTGCGCCGGATATTTGTGCGCCACCGCCCAGCGCGGCTCGCGCGTGACGAAACCGAGTTCGCGCTGGAGGTCGAAGCGGTTGACCTTGTACACCACGCCGTCGATGTCGAACGGCAGGGTGTCGCGTCGCGCGGCGATCTCGGCGTGGAAGGCGACGAGTTCATCGGCGCCCCGGCACACCCGGCGCTCGGGGCACACCGGCACGCCGAGCTTTTCCAGGGCGTCGAGCGTCGCGCTGTGCGTCGCCGGCGCATGCGTCCAGCCCAACACTTCACCGAGCCCATAGGCAAAGAACGACAGCGGACGCTGCGCGGCCAGCTTGGGATCGAGCTGGCGGATGCTGCCCGCCGCGCCGTTGCGCGGATTGACCAGCGTGGGTTTGCCAGCCTCGCGCTGCTTGGCGTTGTAGCGCTCGAAGTCGTCGCGCCGCATGAACACCTCGCCGCGCACTTCCAGCACCTCAGGCGGCGCGTCGGTATGCAGGCGCAGCGGGATGGCGTGCACGGTGCGGACGTTCTGCGTGACCTCCTCGCCGGTCTCGCCGTCGCCGCGGGTGGCGGCGGCCACCAGCACGCCACCTTCGTAGCGCAGGTTGACGGCGAGGCCGTCGAATTTCAGTTCGGCGTTGTATTCGACCTGAGGGTCGGCGTCGGAGAGCCCGAGTTCCTTGCGGACCCGCGCGTCGAAGGCACGCGCACCGCTCGCCTCGGTGTCGGTTTCGGTGCGGATCGACAGCATGGCCACCGCGTGGCGCACCTTGGGAAAGGCGTCGAGCGGCCGGCCGCCGACGCGCTGGGTGGGCGAATCGGAGGTGACGATTTCGGGGTGTTCGGCTTCGAGGGCCTGCAGTTCGCGGAACAGGCGGTCGTACTCGGCATCGGGAATGGTCGGCGCGTCGAGGACGTAGTAGGCGTGGTTGTGACGCTCGATTTCCTGGCGCAGCGCCGCTGCGCGCGCCAGCACTGCGGACGACGCCATCAGGTGAAGAGACGCAGCGCCCGCCGTGAACCGGATGGCACGCCGCGCGCCTCCATGCGCTCGTAGATGTGCGCGAGCTGGCTGCGGATTTTCTCGATGCCGCTGTCGGTCAGCGGGCGCAGGTTGTCGTCGACCAGGATGCCGCCGACCTCGTTGGCCAGCCGGCGGCCGAATGCCACCATGCCGTCGAACACCTTGAGGCCGTCAGGCACGCGCGGCACGTCGAACTGCAGGGTCACGCCCTGCGACGCCTGCCCCTCGACCACCTCGGCGCTGAACGGCTCGGCATCGTGATTGCACAGTGCGTAGAGCGGCTCGCCGCGGCTGTCGAGCAGCTGGAACACGCCGTCCACCCCCAGCGCCATGCCGCTGCCTTCCGCCTCGCGCACGATACGCGCAAGATTCACCGCGCCCTCGCCGCGCGCCACGACATTGAGGCCGATCAGCACGTCGACATCGACGCAGAAGCGGTCGATCGCCTGCGCACGTTCGAGCGCATCGACGACGTCGTCGCAGGCAAGGCGCAGGCCGTGCCTCTGCGCCGTGGCTTGCAGCAGCTCGCACAGCGCGGCGAGCTGTTCTTCCTGCACCGCACCGTTGCGGTCCGCCAGCTGCATGGTGACCACCACCTGCTGATAATGCACGTCGCGCCAGGGCTGCACCTCTTCCCAGTCCGCCGCCCCCACCGGCAAGCCGGTCCAGCGCACGGCCTTGCCCAGCGTGCGCGCCTGATTCAGGGCGTCGGCGAATGCATTCGCCGGCAAAGCGTCGCCGCCGATGCGGGCACGGTATTCGATGAGTTCGTCATAGGGCGCCGGGGCGGCAGGTGGCGGGTTGGCCGAGCGCGGCGCAGCGGCAGTAGCCGCCGTGGCCACGGGAGGGGGGACGTCTTCCGGTGCCGCCGGGGCGGCGCGGCGCGACAGCTCGACATGCACATCGGCCTCGTCGTCCCCGGCTGCTCCGCCCGCATCGAGGGCCGATTCGTGCAGCCCGGGCTCGACGCGTTCGAGATCGCGCGGCATCGCGCCGGGCTGCATCAGCGCATCGGCGGCCGGCGCCTGGAAGGCCGCATCCGCCTGCCGGCGGAAACGGCGTTCCTGGATCCAGTTGAACAGCACGACCCCCACCACGATGGCGGCGCCGATCACCAACAAGCCGATTTGCAAATCACTCATTCGTTTTTCCCGACTGAACAGAGTGGGCCGACACCACGCGGACGAACCATTCGTCCGGCGCGATCATGCCCAGTTCATTGCGTGCGCGCTCCTCGATCGCGTCGCGCCCCTGCTTGAGATCGCCGAGCTCGGCGACCAGGCCTGCATTGCGGGTCTGCAGGCGCTGGTTCAGCGCCTGCTGGGTTTCGATTTTGTGCGCATGTTCGCGGACTTTCAACCAGCCGCCCTCGCCCAGCCACAGCGGATATTGCAGCAGGACGATCGCGGCGGCCAGCATCCAGGTGAGCCCCTGGCTGCGTATGCGGGCGATCCAGTCAGCCGCGCTGGCGGAAAGCATCGCGTCCGGGGTAGCTCGCCG